>JAUYRZ010000068.1 GCA_030695565.1 Archangium sp. | reverse complement strand
TCCGTCAGCGTGGAAATGGCCTCCTGAGCCACTCCAGATCCACTTACCTTCGTCACCCGCCGCGACCTGTCCGCGACGGGCTATTTCACCGCTCTCTTCGGGAGAGGGGCTAGCCAGGCTTGACGCCCAGCCGCTCCAACGCGCTCATCAGCCGGTCGAGGTCACTCTCATCGTTGTAGACGTGCGTGCTGATCCTCAGGCCTCCACCCCGAGCGGTGGTCGCCACCTTCGCCTCCCGCAGCAGAGTCCGCACGACGTCCATCGGACTGCCCTGCACGGGAATGACGCAGATGCCCGACAACGTGGCGGGATCATCCACGGTCGTCGGCACGAAGCCCGCCGAACGCAGCCGCACCCGCAGCTTCGACTGCAACTCCACCACCCGCGCCAACGTCACCTGCGGCGTCACCGCTTCATGAAGCGCGAGCGCCGCGTTCACCCCGTACAGGCCCACCCATCCACCACCACCGGCCTCGAGCGCCGAAGTCTCGCGGCGGAACTTCGTACCCGTCGCCGTGAACCCCGCGGCGTCTTCCACCACCTGCGCGTTCACCCACGGCTTGAACTGCTCCTGCGGTTCGACCGACAGCCAGCCGCCGAACGGCAGCGGCACTTCCTCGAGCCAGCTGCGATCGATGAACAACATGCCGGTGCCGTAGCCGGCCATGAACCACTTGTGACTCGTCGCTGCGAGGAAGTGTGCACCCAGCGCGTGCACGTCGAGGGGCACGTGGCCGATTCCCTGCGCTGCGTTGATGATGAAGGTGAGCCCCCGCGAGCGGCACAACTCGGAGACCGCCTTCAGATCGATCCGGAACCCGCTGGCGTACTGCACCGCCGAGACCGCGATCGCCCCCGTCTTCGCAGTGAGCGCCGCCTCCAGATCGTTCAGCGCGTACGTGCCGTCAGCGCGCATCCGCACGCCGCGCAAGGTGAGCCCATCGAAGAGCATCGGCAGCGTGGTGCTGGGGAACTCGGTCTCCAGCGTGAGCACCTCGGTGATGCCGCGCGCCTTGAGCATCTGGGCGATCACGTGAAAGCCGAAGCTGGTGCTGGGCGTGAAGCTGACTTCTTGCGGACGGGCGCCGATGAACCGGGCCAGCCGTGCGCGGACCTCCTCTTTCAGGCGGGCCCACGCGGGGTAGCGCATGTCGCCGCTCTCGAGGGTCTCGTGGAGATAGGCGTTCATCGCCTCGTACACCGGCAGCGGCGTCGGTGAAGAAGCGGCCGCGTTGAGCCAGGTGAAGTTCGGGAGAATCGGGAACTGGGCGCGCAGCTCAGCGGGAGTCATGACCGCAAGAATGGGGTCCGGGAATGCAAAACTGCCAGTTCGTGTTGGGCCCCGAGGCTTTTGTGCAATCGCCTGAGACTTCCCGCGTCCATTTGACACGTTGTCCCGTGATGTCGCGTTCCCCAGACCGCTCCTGTCATCGGCGGTTCATTCAACTCGTTTCGAAGTCCGCGGATTCTCTCGTGGTGACAGCCGGTCTTCATGTTGCACGAGGGAAACAGGCATGAGCGCTCGCTTCTTCCTCATGAGTTTGACGGTGCTGGTCGTTGCGGCGGGTTGTGCCGCGCAAGCGCCCGTGACGCGCGCTCCCGAGCAGCTGTACCTCGCGGTCGAGGTTCGGGAGAACGGGCAGACAGTCGCGCGGCCGAAGGTCCTGGGGTTCGAAGGCAAAAACATCACGGTTGAGCGCAGACAACCGAACTCGACCACTCCCGAATTCCGCCTCGTGTTGATGCCGAAGGAGGACGGGCAGGGCTACGGGGTGAAGTTGGACCTCCAACTGCCCAGTGGGCGACGGCTGGGTCACGTGGGCCTGCTGCACGGTGAAGAGCGCCGCGTGGTGCTCGACCAGGACACCGAGCTCAAGGTGATGCTGATGCGCGTCGACTCGCCCGAGTTCAAGGCACTGGTGCAGCGCACGCCTCGGCTGGCGAAGTCGGCGATCTGATGTCAGCTTGATCGGATGTCGCGTCGTTCCCAACTGTTGAACGCAGGTCTCCGGGGTGAGCGCGTGCGCGCCTCGAAGCAGCACGATGGCTCGGTCTTCAAGAACCCCAGCGGGCTGGGCCCGGGGCTCGAGGGCAACCCACTTCCGGTACTCGGTGAGTATTTCTTCGGTGGCGGTCAGCGCACGCCGGCCAAACCGCTCGCCGTCGAACGGCCTCACGAGGCGTGGACGCAGAAGGTGTCGAGTGGTCTGCGGGTCACCTGGCTGGGCCACAGCACGGTGCTGCTCGAGCTCGACGGCCTTCGCGTGCTCACCGACCCCGTCTTCGGAGATCGCGCCTCGCCGCTGAGCTTCGCGGGGCCCAAACGGTTTCATCCCGTGCCCGCGCGCCTCGAGGAGCTGCCGCCGCTCGACGCCGTGCTGCTCTCGCACGACCACTACGATCATCTCTGCAGCAGCACCATGAAGGCGCTGGCGAAGCTGTCGGTGCCGATCGTCACGGCGCTCGGCGTCGGGGCTCACCTCGAGGCGATGGGCGTGGCGGCTGAGCGCATCACCGAGCTCGACTGGGACGAGTCGGTGGAGCTCAAGGGCCTGCGCTTCACCGCCACGCCTTCGCAGCATTTCTCCGGGCGTGGTGTGAGCGATCGCAACTTGACCCTCTGGGCTTCGTGGGTGATCCAGACCGCGAACAAGAAAGTGTTCTTCTCGGGCGACACCGGGCTCACCGATCAGTTCAGGGACCTCGGCGCGAAACACGGGCCGTTCGATCTGGTGATGCTCGAGGTCGGCGCGTGGCACCCCAGCTGGGGCTCCATTCACCTGGGCCCGGAGAACGCGCTCAAGGCGTTTCAGATGCTCGGCGGCGGCACCTTGTTGCCCGTGCACTGGGGCACCTTCAACCTCGCCATTCACGCGTGGGATGAACCGGCCGAGACGCTGCTGAAGCTGGCGAGCGAACAGAAGGTGCGGGTGGTGACGCCGAAGCTGGGCCTGGTGTTCGAACCTTCGCAGCTCGATGAACCAACGCCCTGGTGGCGGGAGACGGGCCGATGATGCGCTTCGTGGTGTTGCTGTTCGTGCTCGCCGCGTGCGGGCCATCGCCGCTGTGTCCGAACGGCGTGTGCGAGTGCACCGGCTCGACGCAGTGTCAGGTGCCGGCGTGTGATCGGTGCGCGAATGCCTGCTCCGACGCGGCCGTGTGCGCGTTCTCGGGCGGGCATGACTCGACCACCCGCTGCGCGAACGGCTCGAACTGCTCGGGTGCGCTGGGCGATCGCGCGGTGCTCACCTGCGCCGATCAGTCTCGCTGCGATCTCGTGGTGGGCCACGATGCGACAGGCACCTGCTCCAACTCGGCGAGCTGCACCGTCAAGCTGGCTGACCGGGCGACGTTCACCTGTGTCGATGGCGTCAGCTGCCAACTCGAAGCGGGTCACGACGCGACCGTCACGTGCAAGAGCGGCGCGAGCTGCAACCTGGTCCTGGGTCAACGCGGCAAGGTCACCTGCATGGACGGCTCGTCGTGCACCGTGAAGTGCGAGTCGTGCTCGCTGACCTGCAGCACGGGCGCGAGCTGCTCCTGCACGAACAACAACTGCACCTAGCTCCCTCTCCCCTCTGGGGGGGAGGGGCCGCTACTCCTCCTCGCCCGGAGCCTTGCGCAGACCCAGCCTCTTCCTCAGTTCACGAGCCGCCTGCCGTGACACCTCGACGGAAAGCCCACCGTGCGTACGCGCGGTGTACCCGCCGGTCTCCAGCGGCTCGAGCCGTGCGACCGCGGCCAGATTGAGCAAGGCCCGGCGATGAACGCGCTCGAACGCGCCGACCGGCAGGCGCTCCTGGAGCTCCTGCAGCGTGAAGTCGGTCAAGTGCTGCGCATCTTTGGTGAACACCGTGACCAGCTCATCTTCGAGCGTGGCGTGGGTGATCGCGGAAGGGTCGAGCAGCACCACGCCCTGCCTCGTGGTGATGGCCAGCCGGGCAAGCTGGCTCTGCTTCACCGCCGACGCGAACTGCTTCTGGCTGTCGCGCTGGCGCGCCCGCTCCAGCGCCTTTTGCAGCCGCCCGGGCTCGACCGGCTTGAGCAGGTAGTCGACCACGCCGGCCTCGAACGCATCGACCGCGTGCTCTGCGTGCGCCGTGCAGAAGATCACCACCGGGCCATCCACCGGCCACAGCCCGATCGCTTCGGTGCCGGTCAGCTTCGGCATCTGAATGTCGAGCAGCACCACGTCGACCTCGGTCTTCTTGATGAAAGCGAGCACCTCGGTGCCATCCGTCGCCTCGCCGGCGATCTCCACGTCAGGCAACGCACCGAGCAGGCGGCGAAGGCGGGCGCGTGCGAGCTGTTCGTCGTCGGCGATGAGGATCTTCATCAGGTCTCCGTTCGGGGAATTCGCAAGGTGGCCCGGGTGCGTGTGGCTCCCGCGGCTTCGACGATCAGCGCGGCGTTGCCGCCCCAGGTCAGCTCGAGCTGGCGGCGCAACGAAGGCAGCCCTTCGCTTCCGGCGCGCGGGCCGCGGAAGGGGCCGGGGTTCTCCAGCACGATGATCAGCTGGCCGGGTTCTTCGCGCGCGCTCAGCTGCACCACGCCGCGATGACCTGCTCCGGGGCCGTGTTTCATGGCGTTCTCCGCGAGCGAGACCAGCGACATCGGGGGCACCTGCATCCCGGGGAGCGGTGAGGGCAGGGTGCGCTCGAGCGTGAACAGCTCCTTGTCGCGCAGGAGGTGGAGCTCGAAGAGCATGTCCACCAGCTCCAGCTCCTTCTCCAGCGGCCAGAGTGGGGCCTTCACGCCTTCCAGCACGGCACGCAGCATCGCGGAGAGGCGCAGCACCGCGGCTTCCGCCACTTCGCCGTCGATGCGGCACCACTCGGCGATCGCGTTGAGCGTGTTGAAGAGGAAGTGCGGATCGAGGTGCGACTTGAGCGCGAGCAACTGCGCGCGGTCGGCTTCGGCCTGCAGGCGGAAGACGCGCTGCTCGAAGCCGATGTCGCGGCCCAGGCCCCAGCCTCCGACCAGGAAGAGCGCGCTGATCACCAACAGCGAGGTGCGCTCGGTGAGGAACGTGTAGCCGAGGCCGATGAGCTTGGGGATGCCGGCGCCCACGGTGAGCACCACGCCTGCTCCGACGAGCGCGTAGAGCACCACGCGCACCGCTCCGTGGGAGAGATCGAGCCCGTCGGGGAAGAGCACCCGGTAGCTCACCGGCGCGATGAAGATGAAGCTCAGGCAGAACAAGACGCCGATGGCCACACCACCCGGGTCGATGCTCCAACGCGACTGGGCGATCAACAGCGGGGCGCAGACCACGAGGATCGGCAGCAGTCTGCGCGGGTGGAGCAAGGCCCGCCAGGTGGCGCGCACGATCGAGCCTTCTGGCACCACGCCGAGCATTCGCGAGAGACTGTCACAGCTGGCCTTCAACACGTTCCCATCTCGCCTGACCGGTGGGGGATGCGGGGTGGGTCAGGGTTGAACGGTCGTGGGCTGGCGCCCAGCGGTCAGCGCGCCGATCCCCGCTTCGCAGGGCGAGGGAGTTGCAGTATCCAGCGCTCATGATCGAAGCAGGCAAGAAGGCCCCGACGTTCTCGCTCAAGGATCAGAACGGCAAGACCGTGAAGCTCGCGGATTTCGCAGGCCAGAACGTGGTCCTCTACTTCTACCCGAAGGACAACACCCCCGGCTGCACCACGGAAGCGTGTGACTTCCGCGACCAGCACGTGAAACTCGAGAAGGCCGGCGCGGTGGTGCTGGGGGTCTCGCCCGACGCCGAGGCCACCCACCTCAAGTTCGCGGGAAAATTCGAGCTGCCCTTCACGCTGCTGGCCGACACCGAACACGCGGTCGCCGAGAAGTACGGCTCGTGGGGCGAGAAGATCCTCTACGGCCGCAAGTTCATGGGCATCATCCGCAGCACGTTCCTCATCGGCGGCGATGGCAAGGTCGCGAAGGTCTGGCCCAAGGTGAAGGTGGCCGGTCACGTCGACGAGGTGTTGGAGGCCGTGAAGTCGCTGAAGTGAGGTGACCCCTCGACTTGTGCTTGGCTGTAGCCCCATGCGCAACGCCCTGGCGGTCTGCTTCGTTCTGGCCGCGTCGAGCTCCTTCGCTGCTCCCTGGGACATTCCTCCGCCGCCGCGTGGTGAGTGGGCGCTCGATCGCACGGGCCGCGTCTCGGGCGTCACCCTCGCCGGCCTGAACCGCATCGCCGAGTCGCTCGACTCCTCGGGTGCGGGGCAGCTGGGCGTGTTGGTCGTCGACAGCACCCACGGCACCAACCCGCGCGACTTCGCCACCGGCGTCTTCAACAGCTGGGGCGTGGGGCATCACGGCTCGAACGACGGCATTCTGCTCTTCATCGCGGTGGGTGATCGCAAGGCCGAGATCATCCTGGGCGACGGCTCCAAGGTCAGCTCGGCGCAGACCGACGTCGTCATGCGCGAAGACGTGGTGGCGAACATGAAGCGCTCGAATCTCGACGCCGCCTTGAGCGAGGGTGCGGGCGCGCTCGACGACCTGATGCGCCGCGCCGTGGGCAAGGCGCCGGTGCCGCACCCCGCCGACAACACCGGCGTCGGCCCGAACGCCTTCGTCACCTCGGGTACCGATGCGCCGGCGCTCGACGATGCGCTCGCCCTCTACGTCTACGGGAGCAAGTCGATGCCGGAGCGAAGCCCGCGCACCTGGGTGGTCGATCTCAACGACGCGCTCACCGCCTCCCAGCGCGCCCAGCTCGACGTCGGTGCGAGCGACATCTACTCGGGCGGTCAGGGTCGCATCTTCTTCCTCATCGTCAACAGCAGCGCCGAGTACCCCTCGATGACGGAGCTGGTGCAGCGCCTGGTCACCCAGGTGGGGGCGATCTCCAGGCTTCCCCTCGGGGTCGTCGCGCTCGATCTCAACGGCCCTCGCGCGAAGCTCTACCTGCCCGAGACCGTGGTGCGTGACGGGTGGGATCGCCAGGAGCTCGGGCGCGTGGAGCAGGAGCTGCGCGAAGCCGCTTCGGTCGATCGCGTCGCCGGGCTGCTGGCCGCGCAACGTTTCGTGCAGAAGGCGCTGGTCACCGGCATTCCCCCGCGGCCCATGTCGGCCGTGCTGGAGCAGGGCTTCAAGGAGAACACCGGCAAGCTCGAGATCAGCGGCGGTTTCTTGCTCCTCGGTGGGCTTCTCCTTGGCCGAAGGTGGAACCGGAAGCGCGTGCGCACCTGCGAAGGCTGCAAGAACCCCCGTCAGCTGCTGGGTGACGACGCCGAAGACGAGCACCTCGAGACCGCGCAGAAGACCGAAGAGAACCTCAAGTCGGTCGACTACGACGTCTGGTGGTGCGGCCGCTGCGATGACGTGCTGGTGCTCCGGTACGGCGCGATCTTCACCAGCTTCTCGAAGTGCCCGGGCTGCAGCGCGAAGACCAAGAGCAGCTCGACCACCACCTTGAGCTACGCCACCGAGTACTCCGGCGGGCTGCAGCAGGTCGACGAACGCTGCGCGAACTGTTCGTTCACCAACAGCTACACCCGCACCACCGCGCGCTTGTCGTCGTCCTCCAGCTCGTCTTCCTCGTCGTCGAGCGACGGGTCGAGCTTCGGAGGCGGCAGCTCGTCAGGCGGTGGTTCGAGTGGCTCCTGGTGACGTCAGGGGTTGAGCCAGCCGCGGGTCCACCCGGCGCCTGACTTCACGTACTCCTCGCGCCAGTGCAGCCTGAACTCGTGCGCCTTCCAGAACTCGATGCGCTCGGGCGCGAGGCGGAAACCGCCCCAGTGTGGAGGCCGCGGTACCGGCAGGCCTTCGTACTTCTGGGTGAGGGCCGCGAGGCGCGCTTCCAGCTCGTCGCGTGACGCGAGCGGCTTGCTCTGATCCGAAGCCCACGCTCCGAGCTGTGAGATGCGCGCGCGGGTCTCGAAGTAGGCGTCGGCTTCGTCCTGCGACACCGGCTCGACCTTGCCTTCGATGCGCACCTGTTGGTCGAGGGCGGGCCAGTAGAAGTTGAGCGCGGCCAGGTGGGTGGCCAGCATCGCCTCGCCCTTGGCCGAGTGTTTGTTCGTGTAGAAAACGAAGCCGCGCGGATCGAAGTCTTTCATCAGCACCGTGCGCACGCTGGGTTTGCCCTGGGCGTCGACGGTGGCGAGTGAGACCGCGTTGGGATCTTTGGTGACCAGCTTCTTCGCTTCTTCGAAGAGGGCACCAAAACGAGCGAAGGGTTCGGACCAGTCGGTGGGCGTCATGGTTTTCAAAGCTCCGTTACCGGCAGGTGTATTCCCAGATTCGGCAGACCTCCAGACGAAGGAAATGCGTTAGCAATCCTCGCGTGGGTCTTCGCATTCTCTTCTTGAGCTCCGAGGTGGCGCCGTTCTCCAAGACGGGAGGGCTGGGTGACGTCGCGGGCGCGTTGCCCTGGGCGTTCTCCGCGCGGGGTCACGACGTGCGGGTGGTCACCCCGCTGTATCGCGGTGTGCCGCGCGCCAACCTGCAGCTGGTCGGTGCCCCGCTCACGGTCGAGCTCCCGGTGGGCACGACGGAGGTGCGGGTCTTTCGGGCGCCCGCGCCCGGTGAGCTGCTCTTTCTCGACGCGCCCGAGCTGTTCGATCGCGACGAGTATTACGGCTACCCCGACGACGCGCGCCGCTTCGCCGTCTTCTCCATGGCCGCGTTGGCGCTGGCGCAGCGTGACGGCTTCTGGGCCGACGTGGTGCACGGCAACGACTGGCCCACCGGGCTCGCGTTGTTGGCGCTCAAGCACGGCTTTGCGCACACGCCCCTGGGCAAGGCGAAGAAGGTCTTCACCATTCACAACCTCGCCTACCAGGGCCTGTTTCCCAAACGGGAGGTCGAGGCGCTCGGCATTCCGTGGGATCAGTTTTCGCCCTCGGGCGTGGAGTTCTGGGATCAGCTCTCCTTCATGAAGGCCGCGTTGGTCTCGGCCGATCTGATCACCACCGTCTCGCCCACCTACGCGAAGGAGATCCAGACGCCGCCGTTCGGCGCCGGGCTCGACGGCCTGTTGCGCCACCGCGGCGACGTGTTGCACGGCATCCTCAACGGCGTCGACGTGAAGGAGTGGAACCCCGCCACCGACGTCTTCCTCCCTCGCCAGTACACGCTGACCGAGCTTGCGGGCCGCGCGCTGTGCCGCAAAGAGCTGATCGCCTCCTGCCGCATCGACGCTCCCGTCGAGGGCATGCCGCTGTTCGGGGTGATTGGCCGCATGGCCTCCCAGAAGGGCGCCGACCTGCTGCAGGCCGCCTTGCCGAAGCTGCTGGAGCAGGGCGCCTCGGCCATCGTGCTGGGGGCAGGCGACGCGAGCGTGCAACGCGATTGGCAGGGGCTGGCCGCCCGGTTTCCCCGCAGGCTCTGTGTGCGCGTGGGCTTCGACAACTCGTTGGCCCACCGCATCGAGGCGGGCAGCGACTTCTTCCTGATGCCCTCCCGCTTCGAGCCCTGTGGTCTGAGCCAGATGTATTCGCTCCTCTACGGCTCGATCCCGGTGGTGCACGGAGTGGGCGGGCTGCTCGATACGGTGGTCGATTTCAAACAGCCCAACGGCAACGGCATCGTCTTCACCAGCCCCACCCCCGAGGCGCTCTTCGGCGCGCTGGTCAGGGCGGTCGAGCTGTACCGTGATCGCCCCGCCTACACCGCGGTACAGGCCCGCGGCATGAAGCGCGACTTCGGCTGGGCCGCCTCGGCCGCCGAGTACGAGCGCCTGTTCACCGCCTGAGCTGGGGATCTCCGCGCGATTTTCTAAGGGCGCTCGACGGGCCATCGGCTACGGTGTTTTCGACGTGGCGCAGGAAACGGAACTTGGTGGCTACCAGCTCGTGGGTCGTCTCGCGGTCGGCGGGATGGCTGAGGTCTACCAGGCACGTGCGCGCAGCACGACGCAGAAGAGCCCCGGCGAACCCGACGACATCGTGATCAAGCGGCTGTTGCCCAGCTACCGCAACGATGCGGCGTGGGTGAAGCAGTTCGTCGACGAAGCCAAGCTGACCGTGCGCCTGCGTCACCCGAACATCGTGCGCACCTTCCGCTGCTTCAAGGCGGGCATGGACTACTTGATGGTGCAGGAGCTCGTCTCGGGCCGCACCCTCCAATACATGCAAGACGCCTTTCGCCAGGCCGGCGCTGCGATGCCCGGCTCGGCGGCCGCGTACATCACCATCTGCCTGCTCAAGGCGCTCGACTACATCCACCGCGCGAAGGTGGGTGAGAACGGCGCGACCATCGTTCACCGCGACGTGAACCCGGCCAACATTCTCCTCTCCATCGCCGGCGACGTGAAGCTGACCGACTTCGGCGTGGCCGAGGTCGAAGGCGTGATGCGGGGTGACAGCGGCGCGTTGCGCGGCACCCTCGCGTACATGGCGCCCGAAGCGGTGCTGGGCCAGGCCGTCGATCACCGCGCCGATCTCTTCGCGGCCGGCGTCATCTTCTGGGAGCTGCTCACCGGGCAGCGCCTGTTCCACGGCAACAACGAGATGGAGATGATGCACAAGGTGCGCGACTGCCGCGTGCCGCCCGTGGGCAAGTTCAACCCCGAAGCGCCTGAGATGGCCGCGCAGATCGCCCGCAAGGCCGTGCAGCCCGACAAGGCGCAGCGGTTTCAATCGGCCGGTGATTTCGTGCGCGTGTTGGAGATCCTCGCGCGGCGCAATGGCTGGCCGGTGAGCGTCGACGCGCTCAAGCCCCTGCTCGGAGGCTGAAGACCTTGAGCAGGAACAGCACCCACCGTTCGCCCCGAGAGCAGTCGAGGGGCCACTTCCTGCGCGAGGCAAAAGTACTCCCTCGGCTGCTCTCGGGAGGATCGGTGGTCGCATTTCTGCTCCTCGCACTGAGCTGTGCGGGCCGCCCGGGTGTGCCCGCGACGCCCACCGTGGTGGTCACCGCGCTCGAGCTCGATTTTCCCGAACGGGATCGCGGGGCCCTGGCGTTCTCGCTGCGACTGCCCGATGTGCCCCCCGCATTCAGCGAGGTGTCCTGGGAGCTCTTCCTCGACGGCGCCCGCTTCGCGGCCGGCATCGAAGGTGAGGTGGTGGCCACCGGCGGCCTGCTGCAGCTGACGACCGAGCTGGCCTCCCGTCACCTCGCCTGGCGGGAAGGTGATGCCTTTCTCGACGTGGTGCTCCAGGGTGAGGTGGATTTGCGCGACGGTGGGGAGCGCCTGCGCTTTCGCGACCGCCGCGAATTACTGGTGCACGGCCGTCCCCAGCTCCACATCCCCCGCGACTAAAGAGGTCTTGATGAAGCTCTACTACGTGCCCCGCACCCGCTCCACGCGACCCCGCTGGATGCTGGAAGAACTCGGCGTACCGCACGAGCTGATTCACCTCGACCCGGCCAAAGGCGAGACCCGCACCGACGAACACACCACCCGTCACCCACTGCAACACGTGCCGGTGCTGGAGACGCCGCACGGTTCGGTGTTCGAGTCGGCGGCCATCGTGCTGCACCTGGCCGACCTGTACCCCCACAAGAACCTGCTCGGCCCGCTGGGCAGCCATCACCGCGCGCTCGCCTACCAGTGGCTCTTCTTCGCCATGACCGAGCTCGAGCCGCCCTGCATCGAGTTCACCGTGATGAAGAAAGCGGGAAAACTCGAGACGCCCGAAGCCCACGCGGTGCGCGAGAAGTTCAGCCTCGCCATTCGCCCGCTGGAGCGGCGCTTCTCTTCGGGCGACTACCTCATCGGCGACGAGTTCTCTGCGGGCGACGTGGTGGTCGGCGCAGTCCTCGCGTGGGCGAACATGCTCGGGCTGGTGGCCGATGCACCCAACGTGTCGGCGTATCTCGAGCGCATCAAGGCGCGGCCCGCCTTCAAGAAGGCCTTCGGGGACTGATGCCCCGGCGTTGGGGGAGGTCGGGCGTTGGCCCTCTTCGTGCTTCTGGTGGTGAACACCACTCGAGGAGCCCCCCATGTTCCTGGCCGCGGAGAAGTGGCGCCGCAGCCTCACGCAGGTGGCGCTGGTCGCAATGACAGGCAGTGCCGCGAGCGTGTTGCTCGAGCTCTCCAATCGACACACCGTGACCGAGCTGCTCGGCTGGTCGATGCGCGCGCCGCTGGAGGCCACCTGCAACGCCATGTTTGCGGTGTTGCTCGCATGGGCTGCGCTGGCGCTCACCGGGAGGGTGTTGGTTTCGCTCCTGCTTTCAGTGACGGTGCTCGCGCTGCTCGGCGGGCTGCACGCGACCAAGCTGCAGATTCTCGGCAAGCCGCTCTTCCCGTGGGATCTGGTGCTGCAGTACCGCGAGGCGCTCGCCCTCTTTCCCCAGATGACCGCTTCGGTCTGGGGCCGGCTGGGAACGCTCGCCGGTGTGTTGGTGATCGTCGGCATGTTCTGGGCTGCGCGGCGTGATCGAAGTCCGCTCCCGTGGGCGGTTCGCGGCACGCTGGGCTGCGTGGTGCTGCTCTCGTGTTGGACCATCTTCCCGCGCGTCGACAAGGCGCTGGGCCGGGTTGGCATTCACCACACGCGCTGGCAACAATCGGAGAGCTACCGCACGAACGGGCTGCTGCTGGGCATCGCGCTCAACGCAAACACCGCGGTGGTGAACGCTCCGGAAGACTACGGCGCGACGTCGGTGGAGGCGGCGGTCGGCGAGCTGCCGCAGGCCACGGCTCCGGCTTCGGATGAACGGCCCACGGTGATCGTGGTGATGAGCGAGTCGTTCTTCGACGCCACCCGCTTGCCGAAGGTGAAGTTCCTCGACGACCCGATCCCGAACGTGCGCCGGCTGCAGGCGCAGCACACCTCGGGCACGCTGTTTCCACCGGTGTTCGGCGGCGGCACGGCGAACACCGAGTTCGAGGTGCTCACCGGCCACTCGATGCGGTTCTTGCCGGAGGGGTCGGTGCCGTATCAACAGTACCTGCACCGCAAACATCCTTCGCTCGCCTCGCTCTACGCAGCACAAGGCTACGAGACGGTGGCGGTGCACACCTTCCACCGCTGGTTCTGGGAGCGAGATCAGGTCTATCGCCACCTGGGCTTCCAGAAGTTCGTCGGCCTCGAAGACATGCCCCGGCCCACGTTGGCCGGCAGCTATCCGTCAGACTCGATGCTCACCACGCAGCTGATTCAGCAATTCGAAGCGCGCACCCGGCCGCTGTTCCTCTTCGGCATCAGCATGGAGGCGCACGGGCCCTATCAAGCGGATCGGTATGCGAAGCAGACCATTCGTTTCGAGAGCCAGCTCGACCCCGCAGCGCGCGCGCAGCTGGTCACGTACCTGGAGGCCTCCCACCACGCCGACCGCGAGCTGGGGGCCCTGGTGCAGTACTTCTCGCGCGTGAAGACGCCGGTCTTCATCGTGTTCTTCGGAGATCATCTGCCCAGCCTGCCGCGGGTGTTCGAGCAGACGGGCGCGATCGGCTCGTTGAAGCAGCTCAGCCTCGAGCAGCGCGCTTTCCTGCATCAGGTGCCGTTACTCATCTGGTCGAACACGCTGACGGAGCCGAAGAAGCTGCCTGCCATGGGCACCTCGTTCCTGGGCCCGGTGATTCTGGAGACGACCGGTACGCCCGGCTCGCGCTACACCGAGTTCCTCACCGAGGTGAGGCGCTCGTTGCCGGTGATGTTGCCGGGCCTGGTGCGAGATCCCGACGGCAAGCTCTCCGCCGATCCACCCGACGAGCTCAAGTCGCTCGAACGTGCGTGGTGGACACTGGAGTACGACCAGCTCTTCGGCGCGCAGTACCTGGGGCGTGACAAGAGTTAGTGTTTCGAGCCGCGCGAGAGCTCACGGTCGAGGTAGAACGCCGCGCTGATCAACCCGATGTGCGTGAAGGCCTGCGGGAAATTCCCGAGGTGTTCACCGGCCGGGCCCAGCTCTTCGGGGAAGAGGCCCAGGTGGTTGGCGTAGCCCAACATCTTCTCGAACGCATACCGCGCGCGCTGCAGATCGCCCGAGCGCGCCAGGCACTCGGCGTACCAGAACGAGCAGATGCAGAAGGTGCCTTCGCTCCCTGCGAGGCCGTCGCGGGCCGCGAGCTCGGGGCGATAGCGGTACACGTGCGAGTCGTCGACGAGGTCGGCCTCGATGGCGCGCAAGGTGGAGAGCCAGCGTGGATCGGTGGGGCTGATGAACTTGATCAACGGCATCAGCAACGACGAGGCATCGGTGGTGCCCGCGCCCTCGTACTGCACGAAGGCGCGCCGCTGCGGATCCCAGAAGCGGGTGAAGACCTCGGTGTAGATCTCGTCGCGCACGGCGAGCCACCGGGCCAGCGGCGCGGGGAAGGCCCGCTTGCGGGCGAGCCGAATGGCCCGATCGAGCGCCGCCCAGCACATCACGCGCGAGATGAGGAACTCCTTGCTGCCGCCCCGCACCTCCCAGATGCCGTCGTCGGGCCGCCTCCAGTTCGCCGCGACCCAGTCGACGAGCCGGTGCAGGTTCATCCACATGTCGTGGGAGATGGGCTGGCCGTACTTGTCGTAGAGGTACACCGAGTCCATCAGCTCGCCGTAGATGTCGAGCTGGAGCTGATTCCACGCGCCGTTGCCGATGCGCACCGGGCTCGAGCCGCGGTAGCCCTCGAGATGATCGAGCGTCTCCTCGACCAGTTGATGGCGGCCGTCGGCGCCGTACATGATCTGCAGCGAGCCATCGGGCTCGAGCTCGTCGCAGCGCTGCTCGAACCAGCGCATGAAGGCGCCCGCTTCTTCCGTGTAGCCAAGCCGCATCAGGCCGTAGAGCGTGAACGAACCGTCGCGGATCCACGTGTAGCGGTAGTCCCAGTTGCGCACGCCGCCGAGCTCTTCGGGAAGACCGAAGGTGGGCGCGGCGATGACCGAGCCGTGGCGGTCCGAGGTCAGCAGCTTGAGCACCAGGGCCGAACGATTGACGGTCTCCCGCCAGCGCCCCCGGTAGGTCGAGCGGGCCACCCAGGCGCGCCAGAAGTCGGCGGTCGCCTTGAACGCGTTCGCGCCGTAGTGGGGCTGGGCGCTGGGCGACTCGCCTTCGGGCGTGGCGAACTCGAGCACGAAGGTAGCGGTCTCGTTGGCGCTCAGCGTGAAGTGGGCCGAAGCGTCGCCCTGGTCGAGGGTCAGGGGCACGCTCGCGCGGAGGCGCAGCGAAACCGGCGTGGGCCCGAGGCTTTCGAAGATCACGCCGTCGCTGGTGCGGTGCACCCGGTGCGGCGCGCGCGCGTAGTCGAAGCGGGGCGCGCAGACCATGCGGTAGGTCACCTCGCCGCGCACCGTCTTGGCCCGGCGCACCACCCGGTCTTCGCCGATCGGCATGAAGTCGGACACCTCTGCCACGCCCGCCGCCGACAAGAAGCGGGTGAAGAGGATGTTGGTGTCGGGCAGATACATCTGTTTGTGCCGCGCTTCGTTGAGCACCGGGGCGATGCGGAAGTGTCCTCCGCGCGCCTGGTCGAGCAGCTTCGTGAAGATCGACGGCGAGTCGAACGAAGGGAAACACATGAAGTCGATGGAGCCGTCCATGCCGACCAGGGCCACCGTCTCGAGGTTGCCGATGACGCCGAAGCGGTCGATGGCCGGATAATGGCTCATGGCCCAAGTCTAAGAAGGTGGGCACCCGAGGGCAGGATGGCGGAGCTTTCCCTTTGTCCTTCAGCCGCTTCGGGTGCTCAAGTCGCGCTTTGCGCAAGATCACGCCAGCGTGGGTGCGGGTCGGAGCGGTGGCCCTCGTGGCCATCGTGGCCAGCGTGGCGTTGGAGTTGCTCAACGGGCGAACGATCAGCGCACTCGGCACCTGGCTCGGCGCTTTTCCTGCGCAGGCCCTCTTCAATGCGCTGTTCGGGGTGCTGCTCGCGTTCGGGGTGCTGGCGCTGACGGGGCGCGCGGTGGTCTCGCTGTTGATCGCTTCGGGTGTGCTGGCGCTCCTGGGTGCGGTGCACTCGACCAAGGTGGCGGCGTTGGGCAAGCCGCTCTTCCCGTGGGACGTGGTGCTGCAGTACCGCGAGGCGTTCGCGTTGGTGCCGCAGATGCGGGGGGCGGGGTGGTTGCTGGTGGCGGCCGTGCTGGTGGCCTTCGGGTTGGTGGCTGCCGTGCGTTGGGAGCGGACCGCGCTCTCGTGGAAACTGAGGGCGGGGCTGCTGGGCCTGGTGGCGCTGAGCTGCTGGGCGATCTTCCCGCGCGTCAATCAGGCGCTCTCGCGGGTGGGCGGCACGAACATCTTCTGGGAGCAAGCCTCGAACTACCGGGTCAACGGCTTGCTGCTCGGTCTCGCACTCAACGCGAACAGCGCGATCGTGCGCGCTCCGGCTGGCTACGACTCGAAGACGGTGAAGGCGGCGCTCGGAAAGCCGGTGGTGGTGGTCACTCCCCCGAGCGGGGATCACCCGACGGTGATCGTGGTGATGAGCGAGTCGTTCTTCGACCCCACCCGGTTGCCGCTGGTGAAGTTCGTCGATGATCCCCTGCCCAACCTGCATCGCCTGCAGCAGGAGCACTTGTCGGGCACGCTGTTTCCGCCCGTCTTCGGCGGCGGCACGGCGAACACCGAGTTCGAAGTGTTGACCGGTCACTCGATGCGGTTTCTTCCGGCAGGTTCAGTGCCGTACCAGCAGTACCTGCGGCGCCGGCACCCTTCGCTCGCCAGTCTCTATGCAGCGCAGGGCTACGAGACGGTGGCCGTGCACACCTACCATCGCTGGTTCTGGGAGCGCGAGCAGGTCTACGGCTTCCTCGGCTTCCAACGCTTCGTGGGCCTGGAAGACATGCCCAGCGCGGTGCTCGATGGTCCCTGGCCCTCTGATGCGCTGCTGACGTCTCAGCTGATCGAACAGTTCGAAGCGCGCAAGGGCCCGCTGTTCATGTTCGGCGTGAGCATGGAGGCGCACGGCCCGTATCTCCCGGGCCGTTACGCCGAAGAGACCGTGCGTTTCGAGAGCGAGCTCGATGAGCCCGCGCAGCGTCAGCTCGCCGCCTACGTGCAGTCGGCCAACCATGCCGACCGCGAGCTCGGTGCGCTGGTGGACTATTTCTCGAACGTGAAGACGCCAGTGTTCATCGTGTTCTTCGGCGACCACCTGCCGAGCCTTCCGTTGGTGCTCGCGCAGACGGGGGTGATCGGCAACCTCGACAGTCCTGATCTCAAGCAGCGCGACTTCCTGCACCAGGTGCCGTTGTTGATCTGGACGAACACCCCGACCGCCCCGAAGGCGTTGGGTTCGCTCAGCTCGTCGTTCTTAGGGCCGGTGTTGCTCGAGCTGACCGGCACGCCGGGGTCTCGCTACACCGACTTCTTGAGCGGCGTGCACCGGGCGTTGCCGGTGATGGTGCCGGGCCTGGTGTCCGATGCGGAAGGCGTGTTGTCTGACGAGCCGCCTGACGCGTTGCAGCCCCTCGAGCAGGCCTGGTGGACGCTCGAGTACGATCAGCTCTTCGGCGAGCAGTACGTCGATCGCGAAGAAGGCTGATCAACCAACAGCTCCACAAACTCCACAAACTCCACAAACTCCCTCTCCCCGAGGGGGAGAGGGCTGACGGTTCAGACCAGCGTACAGCTCAGCTCACGGCGAGCTTGCGCAGGAACTTCTCGGCGTAGTCGATGCTGCTCTCGAGCTCCCGCTCATCGATGTTCGACCAGGTGTCGGAGACCGAATGGTAGTGCCGCGGCGCGCCGATGACGGGGTCGATGCACGACAGACACACCGTGTTCCAACCGCGCACCAGGAAGGGCAGGGCGTCGGTCGCCCCACTGGGGATCACGTACTTGGTCGCCTTGAGCTCGCTCTCGGCATTGGTCGCTTCGATCGCCGCGAGCATCTTCGGCGGCACGGGGATGGCCCACATCTCGCCTTCTTCGAGGTAGCGCAGCGTGCCGTTGCACAACGTGTCGATGCCCACGATGAAGGTCTCTTCCTTCTTCCACTCGGCGCTCTTCTCCAGCGCCTGCGCCAGCCGGCACGCGCCGCCGGTGCCTGCTTCTTCTGAGCCGGAGATCACGATGACCAACTCGACGTCGTCGGGCAACGAGCCCGCCAGCCGGTGCGCCAGCTCGACGCTCGCCGTGCAGCCCGAGAGATTGTCGGCCGCGCCCGGCACGATCGTGTTGCGCACCACCACCTCGAGGTTGAGCAGGAAGGTGATGGTCGACGGGATCGCCAGCAGGCTGATCAACCACGCCGGCGCCGTCCATACGCCGAAGCCCGCCAGCAAGCCGAGCACGCCGAGAATCGCGACCGACGCCGTGCCCACGCCGAGTTGCTTGTGGAACCAGCCCAGGCCCTTCGGCGGCGGCTTGGTGGCGATGGTGAGCAGCTTGGGGTTGAAGAGAATGCCGGTGAAGGCCGCGTCGGCGTGCGCGACGGTGACCAGTCGGCGGCGCATCGTCTTCTTCGCCGGCAACGTGGCGAGCAGGTTCTGCGACTGAACGCGGGGGAACATGCCGCGCAGCAGCAGCGTGATGCGCATCGCTTCGAGGTAGTACGAGAGCGCCGCGAACAAGTGCAGCGCAGCGCCCACCAGCGGCCAACGGAAGAAGAGCGCCGTTCCAAGCACCGCGATGCCGAAGTGCACCATCAGCCCGCTGTAGATGCTGCGCGTCCACCAGTGCGGCCGCCAATCGAGCTTGAAGCCGAGGGCTGCCAGCTCAGCTCCGAGTTTTTCCTGGGCTTGTTTTTCGAGTGCGGAGCCCGTGACCCGGTTCGGGCCGAGCGCTTCGAGCTGGCGCAGGCGTTCCAGAGGCTTCAGGCGCACGGCTGATCCGTCCATGCGTCGGTGCATACCATGTGAGGCCCTCACCCTGACCCTGCGCGACTTACGCTTTGACCGCTTCGAGGCGATCGTAGCTGGGCCGGCGTGCAGGCACGATCTTCGGCTTCACCACGCGCACCCGCTCGAGCTTCGGGCCTTCTTTCGAGTGCACGATGAACGTCCACCCGTTCTCTTGCGTGCGATCGCCCACTTCGGGAATCGCGCCGGCGCGGTGCGAGAGGAACCCGGCCAGCGTCTCGAACTCACCCTCGGGGAACTTGAAGTCGAAGGCCCGCGCGAAGTCCTCCACCGGCAGCATCGCGTCGACCAGGAACGAGTCGTCGGCCTGCTTCTCGAACGCGCGCACCTCTTCATCGAACTCGTCGCGGATGTCGCCGACGATCTCCCGAAGAATGTCCTCCAGCGTGACGATGCCCGAGATGCCGCCGTACTCGTCGACCACCACCGCCATGTGAATGCGTTGGCGCTGCATGTCGCGCAGCAGGTCACCGATCGGCTTGACCCACGGCACGTACACGGCGGGCCTGAGCAGATCGCTCATCACGATCAGCTCGGGGTTCTGCAGCATGGGCACCAGATCGCGCACGTGCAGAATGCCCACGATGTGATCCACATCGTCTTTGTACACGGGGATGCGCGAGTGACCCTCTTCGGCGATCAGCTGGAGGATCTCCTCCATCGGCGCGTCACTCGAGAGCAGCACCACCTCGGTGCGCGGCACCATCACGTCGCGGCAGCTCTTCTCGTTGAGCGCGAAGATCGACCTGATCAGCTGCGGCGCGCCTCGGTCGACTTCGTTCTTCTGCGCCTGGCTGATGAGCTGCTTCTCGAGCTCCTCCAGCGGAGGAGGCGGAGGCTGGAACGAGACCTTGGTGCCGAAAGGCTTGAGCGCGAGGTTGAGCGGCCAGACCAGCAACTTCACGGTGGGCCACAGAATGGTCGCGGAGATCGACGCCAGCCGCGACAGGCTCAGCGCCCAGCTCTCCGGCCGCTGCAGCGCCGCGGAACGGAAGGTGGTGTCGATGAGGGTGGCCACCAGCGCCACCACGAAGGCCGACGAGAGCGGGGTGAGCCACACCATCCACGATGACTCGACCACTTCCAGCATCGAGACATCCGCCACGCGCGGAATCACGAAGATGCCGGTGCCGACCGCCAGGAACCCCGAGAGCACCATGCCCATGCGGATCGAGGCGGCCGTGCCTTCGGGGTCGGTCTTGAGCCGCAGCAGCCGTTGAGCCCGGTGGCCACCTTCTTTGGCCAGCTCCTTGGCCCGCTCGTCCGACAATGTCTGGAGCGCTGCCTCCATCGCCGCGAGCAGCCCGCGGAGGATGAGCAGCACCAGAAGAATCGCCCACATGCCCCAGGTCGGCATAATCGCTTCCTTCTTACCGCAGCGGGCTCGGGCACGCCGGTTTAGGCCCAAAACGCCCGCCGTTTCAGGCAGTTGGGATTCGTGACATGGTGCCGGAGCCTTGCGCCGCCTCCTTCTGATCTCCCTGTGTTTCCTGTCCCTCCCGGCTGCTGCCTGGCCGGTCGACTGGATTCACGACGTGGAGGCCGGGAAGGAGAAGTTCATCAAGCTGCCCCGGGTGGACTGGTTCGAGGTCGACGACCCCCAGGTGCTCTCGGTGGAGTGGGTGCCCGAGTCCAACGAGCTGATGCTCATCGGCCTCAAGGCGGGCCGGGCCACGGTGCTCCTGGGCGCCGACGGCAAGGTGGCGGCCTGGCGGGTGCGGGTGGGCACGCCCCCGGTCACCAACGACGCGGTGTTCCTGGCGGCGAAGAAGGCCTGCCCCGATCTCGCCGTCACGCCGATGGAAGACGTGAAGCTGACCGTCACCGTGAAAGACGAAGCCTGCCGCAAGGCCCTGCTGGCGCTCTTTCAGACCGACGCCTTCGAAGCGCGGCACCTCGATCTCACCTTCGAGGGCAAGGTGCTGCAGAACCAGCTGCGCCTGGTGCAGGACGGCCTGCAGCTGACGACGAAGGGCAAAGTGAAGGCGCGCTACGTGGGCGCGGGGCTGGTGCTCGACGGGCCGGTGACCATCGCCGAACACCGCAAGCTGCTGTGGGAGACGTTGCGCCGCACGCTGGGCCGGTTCGCGCTCGACGACCAAACCGAGAAGCCCGAGCCCGCTGCCGACGCGGGAAGTCCCTGAACGATGGGCCACATTCCGATCATCAATGAGCTGGCGGCCATCGCGGCGCTGGGCGTGGTGGTGACCCTGGTCCTCTCCCGGCTTCAACTCCCGGCCGTCGCGGGGTTGCTCTTCGCAGGTGCGCTGGCGGGCCCGGCCGCCTTCGGCCTGGTCACTTCAGTCGACGCGATCGAGGTGCTCGCCGAGCTGGGCGTGGTGCTGCTGCTCTTCACCATCGGGCTCGAGTTCTCGCTCTCCCGGCTGCAGACGATCTTCCGGCAGGTCGCGTTGGGCGGGTTGCTCCAGGTCGGCCTCACCACCGCAGCGGTCGCCGGCGGAGCGCTCGCGCTCGGCCAGCCCCCGGGCCGCGCCGTCTTCTTCGGCTTCGTCTTCGCCTTGAGCAGCACGGCCATCGTGTTGCGCGCGTTGACCGAACGCCGCGAGCTCGACGCGCCGCACGGCCGCTTCATCGTCGGCACGTTGATCTTCCAGGATCTCTGCGTGGTGCCGATGGTGCTCATCGTTCCCCTGCTGGGGAGCAGCTCGAGCATGGGCGGCGCCGCGACCGGCATCGCCATCGCGCTCGCCAAAGCGGCCGCGGTGATCGTGGTCACCATCGTGGTGGCCCGGCAGCTGGTACCTCGACTGCTGCGCTGGGTCGATCGGGCCCGCAGCCGCGAGGTCTTCCTGCTGGCCGTGCTCGCGTTGTGCCTGGGCACGGCGTGGCTCACCTCCTACGCAGGGCTCTCGCTGGCGCTGGGTGCGTTCCTCGGAGGCATGGCCATCGCCGACACCGAGTTCGGTCATCGCGCGATGGGCGACGTGATGCCGCTGCGCGACGCGTTCGTGTCCATCTTCTTCGTCTCGCTGGGCATGCTCTTCGACGTGCGCGTGGTGATGGAGCAGCCGCTCCTGGTGCTCGGTCTCACCGTGGCCTTCATTTTCGGCAAGGGCGCGCTCGCCACGGTGGCCGCGTTGGTGATGCGTTTCCCCGCCCGGGTGGCGTGGCTTGCGGGCGTGGGCCTGGCGCAGTTCGGAGAGTTCGGCTTCGTGCTCGCGCAATTGGGCCGGCAGAGCGGGGTGGTCGACGCGGCGGGCATCGCTCCCATCTTGAGCGCCGGCATCATCTCGATGTTCTTCACGCCGCTGCTGGTGCGGGTCGCTCCGCACGTGACGGCCGGTGAGAAGCTGCTCGCGCCGTTGATGAAGCTGCTGGGCGTACGCAGCATCGATCAAGCCGACGCCACGCCGGGGGAGACGCCGTCGGGTCACGTGGTGCTGGTGGGCTACGGCCTCTCGGGTCAGCTGATCGCCCGCGCGCTGGAGGCGTGCGGCGTGAAGTACGTGGCGCTCGAGCTCAACGCCGACTCCGTGCGCAAGGCCCGCGCGAGTGGCGCCACCGTCTATTACGGCGATGCCACTTCGCCTGAAGCGCTCGAACACGCGCACCTGGCGCAGGCGAAAGCCCTGGTGCTGGTGATGAACGATCCCTCCGCGGTGCAGCGGGTGCTCACCAGCGCCAACCGGGTCGCGCCCAAGGTGCCCGTGTTGCTGCGCGCGCGGTATCTGGCCGAGAAGCCCGGCCTCATCGCGTTGGGCGCGCAGGACGTGGTGGCCGAAGAGGTGGAGGGTGGCCTGGAGATGCTCTCGCGCGTGTTGCGCTGGCTGGAGACGCCGCGAAACCTGATCGAGAAGCGCATGCGGGAAGCGCGTGAAGCGACGCAGACCAGCGAGCGCAAGGTCACCGTGCCCCGGCGCACCCTGGGCGAGATGCAGGCGCTGGCCGATCTCAAGCTCGAGCGGGTGTCGATCGAAGCGGGCTCGCCGGCTGACGGCAAATCAGCCGTGGAGATCGATCTCCGTAAGCAGACCGGCGCGTTGATGATCGCCGTGCAGCGTGGGCTCGCGTTGCTCGAACAGCCCGACCCGCACGTGCGCTGGGAGCCGGGCGACGTGGTGTTCCTCGCCGGCACCGGTGAGTCGATCCGCAAGGCGAACCGGTTGCTCACCGAACACGCGGTGCTACCCGTGCTGGGCGACGGCGATCAGTGAGACGCCGAACGGCAGCTGGGTGCGGCCCACCGCCAGGCGCTCGCTGCCGAACAAGGTGGTGAGCGCGCGGTTCACCGGGCCCGGCGTCTCTTCGAGATCCGACTCCGACTGCCCGAAGCGCGAAGGCATGAAGCGCTCCAGCAACCGCGCGCCGGCCACGGCGGGGAAGAGCAGCGTGTTGAAGTAGCTGCAGAAGGTGACCCTCAGCCCCGCGGTGGAGAGCTGCGAGACCAGGTCGAGGCGCGAATAGCGGCGGCGGTGGTGATTGAGCTCGTCGTGTTTGCTCCAGAGAAACTGGAAGGCGGGCACGGTGACCACCACCTGGCCATCGAAGGGCAACCGCGAGCGCATGGTGCGCAGGCTGGCGATGGGATCGTCGAGGTGTTCGATCACGTCGAAGGCGGTGACCACGTCCCACGTGCCTTCGGGCAATTGGCCCGGCAGCGAGCAGCTTTCGATGCGGCGTCGGGGGAACTTGCGGCGCGCGCGTTCGAGCGCATCGGGCGAGGCTTCCGCGCCATCGACCTCGCCGAACTGGCCGAGCATGGGGAACATGCCGCCCGTGCCGCAGCCCACGTCGAGCAGGCGGCGGTTGGCGCGCGGCAACAGGTGACGCTGCAGCACCTCGCGGATCACCCGGCGGCGACCTTCGAACCACCAGTGGCGGTCTTCGAGGCGGTCGTGGGCGTCGTACATTTCAGGATTCATGAAGCGCCTTCCGTGAGGGACCACTTGCCCTGGCGGGTGGGGGCGCGCGTGAGCTCCTCGACCGTCGTGGTGAATTTGGCCCGGGGCCAGGGCGTGGCGCCGAAGCGGGCGAGGTGGGCGGTCTCCTGCTGGCAATCGACCAACGCGACGCCCCAGCCGCGCATCCACTCCACCAACGTGGCGAAGGCGACCTTCGAGGCGTCATCGGCCTGCGCGAACATCGACTCGCCGTAGAAGACCTGGCCCAGGGAGACGCCGTACAGACCGCCGACCATTTGCCCATCGAGCCACGCCTCGGCCGTGTGCGCGAAGCCCAGATCGTGCAGCCGCAGGTACGCCTTGCGCATGTCCCGGGTGATCCACGTGCCGCGCTGGCCGGGCCGCCGGGTCTTGGCGCACGCGTCGATCACCCCGGCAAAATCAGTGTCGAGGCGGATCTCGTAGACGCCGCGGCGCATCATCTTGCGCAGGCTCTTCGGCACGTGCAGCTCTGCCGCATCGAGCACGAAGCGCGGGTCGGGGCAGTGCCACAGAATGGGTAGCCCTTCGCTGTACCAGGGGAAGATGCCGCGCCGGTACGCCTCGACCAGGCGCTCCGGTGTGAGATCGCCACCGACGGCGATGATGCCGTCTTCGTCAGTCTCCTCGATCGCCGGAAAGCGCGTCGGGTCGGGCCCCAGGAAGTGCATGCGGCCTTTTGAAGACGGCTACTTCGACGCCTTCAACTTGAAGTCGCCCTTGCTCTCCAGCTCTTCGGAATAAAGCTGAGCGCGCAGCGACGACTTGAGCAGGTAGGGGATCACCGAGCCCTTGACGATCTTCGCCGCCTCCTTGGCGTGCGTCTCTTCGTTCATGGTCGCGGTGATGTCGAACACGCCGGTGGAGGCGGCCGACACGCGATCACCCGCCCCGATGGTCCCCTTGCTGACTTCTTTGCCCGCGAGCTGCGCGGTGTAGTCGAGCCCGGTGATGCTGATCTGGAAGTTGTTCGGGTTCACCACGCCGACGTGAAAGACGGCCTGCACTTCGTTCTCGCTGAAGCGGCCCGCTTCGAAGTCGATCAGCTTGAGGTGCGGCAGGCGCGGGGTCTTCACTTCTTTCGACTTGGCAAAAGGCAGCTCGACGGTGCGTTTGCCGGCCGGCTGGTCACCGCTGGCGGGCACCACGATGGTGACGAAGAGCGTGCCGCGCATGGCCAGCAGCAACGAGCCACCGCGCGCGTCCATCGCCTTCAACTCTTCTTCGTCCTTCACGTAGGTGAGGCTCTCGTCGAGCTCGAAGGCGAGGTTCTGGCCCGCGGCCGCCGAGAGGTTCAGCTTGTCTTCGCCCGAGCGCTTGACGGTGCCATCGACCACGAACTCCCAGGCGGCCTTCTCGACCGAGAGGGCCTCGTCGCCGGCGATCACCGTGCCGGTGTACTTGATGTCGACCTGGGTGAGGCTCTGGGTGACGATGACGAAGTCTTGCTGAGGGAGCGTGGGTTGGGCCACGTCGGCCACCACTTCAGGCGCCGTCTTGCAGGCGGCCAACACCATCAACAGGGACAGCATCGAGCGCTTCATCACGGCACCCCCAGGCTGCAGCTCTCGGGTCCTGCGTCGGCCGTTCCGATGTCACGGACGCGCTGCAGGTACACCGGCGTCGGCGTACCACCGAGCAGGTTGAAGGGACTGGAGATCACCGTGAAGCCCACGCCCGGCGCGAAGATGCGACGCGAGTCGGAGCCGTGATCGGGGCTCTCCCCGAAGAGGATCTTGAAGGCGTTGTCGTACGTGCCCAGCGGCGTCTTCTTCTCGGCCGTGGTCGGCACGTCGGTGGTGATGCGGTAGGTGGTCGGCGTGCTCGAGTCGTCGCGCGAGAGGAAGGCGGTGGTGCTGGTGGAGAGGTTCTCGCCCGCCAGGGTGGCCTGGGTGAGCCACTTCACGCCGGTGATGGCGGTGTCGGTGCGGTAGGTGACCGACTGCGTGCCCGCGATGCGTCGCATCAGGGTGAGGTCGCCGTTCTTGAAGACGAAGAAGTCGGTCTGCACGATCTGGCCACCCTTGCGGTACTCGACGGGGATGGTCTTGACCCCGCCTTCGAGCTCGAACAGATCCTTGCGAACCCAGACCCCCAGCTCGGGCGGCGTCTGCGCGCTGAGCGGATTGGTGGAGTACTCGAAGCACCGATCCCCGATCAGACCGAAGGCCTCCTGTGCCACGCAGTCGAGACCACAGCTGGTGTCGGGGCCGGCATCGACCATGGGTTTGACCGGGTCGCACGCCGTGAGGAGACCGAGGCCGAGGAGCGAGTGAAAGAGAATCGATCGCATGGGCGGCATCTAGCAGCAGAAAGCGGGTTTGTGTCGATTGGAGAGGCGCGGGAAGGCAGAGTGCTTCCTGCCGTGGGGAAAGTGCGAAAACGCCCAGATTTTACGCAGGCCGTGCGGGCGTTGATCACGCACGTGGCGAGCGCGCACCGTGACTTCGCGCACCTCGACGCCCGCCGCATCCTGGTGGTCGCAGGTGAAGCCCGCCGCGCCTCGCGGGGCACCGTCAAGCCGCTCACCTTCGCCGACAAGAAGCGCACCGATTCGATGGGCCGCAAGAAGCCGATGGTGAAGGTGAACGGGCGGCAGATGCTCTACTGCATCACGTTGCGGCCCTTGTTCTTCCGCCACTCCACGCCCCGGCAGCGGGTGGCCACCGTGCTGCACGAGCTCTTCCACATCGCCAAACACTTCGACGGCACCCTCGATCACCTGCGCCGCCACGAAGAGGCAGGTGAGGGGTTCGAGGCCGAGTTCGGGCCCATCGAACGGCGGGTGTGGAAACGACTCCCTCCCGAGCTGGTCACGCCGTTTGCCTATGATGGCGAAGTCAGGGTGCAACAGTGGCTGGAGAAGCCCCAGAGCTGGCTGCCAGGGGAGCGCGCGTCGCATCGCAACCTGTACACCGAAAAACACCTCTTCGAGGGCGTGGTGCGCATGAAGACCACCGCGGTGGTGAAGACCGTTCATTGAAGGATCCTGCCGCTGCGGTAAGGAGGGTCCATGGCTTCAGAACAGCACCCGCTGGCCGAGCGGTACGTGGACGCGCTTTACGAGCTCCCTGACGACCTTCGCGCCCGAAAAGATCTCGATGATGAGTTGGCCGCCCACATGACGGGAGGCCACCACATCTGCATTCGCGGCTTCTCGCGCATCGGCAAGACCACGATGATGAAGGGCATCCTGCAGCGCGCCTGCGAGCGCTCGGGCGGGGCGGCCTTCGTGCTCGACCTGCGCGATCCCGATCGCGACGACGCCATGCCTCAGTCGGTCGACGCGGTGCTCGCTCGCCTCACCACCAAGGTGAACGAGTTCCTGCAGCGCGTGGGCGCCAAAGAACTGAAAGCCGACCCCAAGAAGCCGCTCGAGGTGCTGGGCGAGCTGGCGGCCCCGCTGTTCGTGGGCTTCGACGAACTCAACGCGCTCGCGGCGCTGGGGCCTGAAGGCATGGCCACGGTGATCGACACGCTGCTCACCACTCCTCGCAACGTGAAGGTGGCCGTGGTGTGCAACCGGCACCGCGATCTCGACGCCGCCTTCGAGCAGCTGGTGGTGGCGCGGGGTGGGGTGGCGACCGTGGTGGTGCCGCCCATCTCCGACGACGAGCTGGTGCAGCTGGTGCAGACGCCTGCGCAGGTGCTGGGCATCACCTTCGAGAACGAGGCGCTCGGTGCGTTGGCGGAGATCTCCGGCAATCGTCCGTTCGAGATCTTCTCGCTCTGCGCGTTGCTGGCCTCGCGCTTCGAGAAGGATTGGAAGGGCACCGTCACCCCCGCGATGCTGGATGATCTCGTCAACCTCGACGTGCTCTCCGAGACCGACGAAGGCCGGGCGCTGATCGACAATCACCTGCGCATGCTGGTGACCGAGATGTCGGCCGAAGAGCGCACGGTGATGGAGCTGCTCTCGGCAGGCAAAGAGGGCGAGGCCACTGAAGACGCGCTGGTGCGTCTGCAGGAAGGCGGCTTCATCGTGCCCGAGGCTGAAGGGTACGAGGTCAACGGCGCGCTGCTCCAGTTCGTCTCGGGAGCGATCGTCGAAGGCATCATCAAAGTCTCGCTGGAGTAATTTGAACTCCCTCTCCCCGAGGGGGAGAGGGCGGTCGCCATTCCCTTCGCCCCGGGAGGCTTTCCTCAGGGGCATTGCGGCCGCCGTCTTCAGCGGTAGGGTGCCCCCGCTTTGACCTTCACCAAAACCGTCGCGCTCTTCCTGGCCATCGCGCTCGTCGCCTGCGGCCCCTTCTCCAAACCGCCCACCCGCGAGACCATCGAGGTGCGAGGCACGCCGTACGAGCGGGGCCTCGCGCACGGCACGCAGCTGCGCTCCAAGGTGCGCAGCTTCTACACGACGCTGCTGACCAACTCGCTCTTCCCGTACCTCTCGCGCGAGCAGCCCGACATCGTCTCGTTCCTGCCTGAGTACGGCGCGGAGCGTTTTCAGAACGGCAACTTCGCCTACGAGCTGTTCCTCGACTCGGCGAAGAACATCGAACGTTCGCTCAACCGCGCCACGCGTGAAGAGCTGCAGGGCGTCGCCGATGGCGCGGGCATGACGTACGACCAGATCCTCGTGCTCAACACCTTCTTCGACAGCGTGTTGGCGGTTCGAGGCGTGGCGCTGGCCATTCGCCTCGCGCGCGCACCGTTGCTCAAGAGCGTGGAGTTCGTGGGCGCGGCCACCGACGGCGTGGACAACGACAACGACGGGCAGATCGACGAGTCGGGAGAAGGCCGCTTCGAGCCCTACATTCCCGAGCTGTACGGCCTCGCCGTCGAGCTCGCGCCGGCTGCGGCCATTCGCCTGGTGCTCACCGAAGTCGACGGCGTGGATCCCGCCACGGTGCGCATCTTCCTCGACAACCAGCTCTACACTTCAGAGAGCCCGGAGATGGTGATCACCGAGCTGTCAGGCACCGACCTCGAGGTGACCCTCACGCCCTCCACGCCGCTGGCCAACGCCCTCACCACCACGCTGGTCATCGGAGCGGGCGACAAGAAGCTCATCAGCGCGCCGCTGCCGGTGCGCGCCAGCTTCATGCGCGACGAAGAGATCGCCTTCACCACCCGCGGCGCAGGCGTGAATCGGCGCGACGTGCGCAGGCCTCCGCTGACCGATGGCCGCACCCGGCCACCGCCGATCGCCATCGGGGTGCGAGGCTCGATGACCGCCGGTGGGAAGTCGTTCATCGCGCATCACTTCTCGCTGCTCGACGCGAACACCGCGCACAAACACACCGTGGCGATTCGGCACGTGCCCGAGAGCGGGCCGGCCTTCGTCACCGTCGGCTGGGCGGGCATCGTGTACGGCCTCTCCGGCATGTCGGAGCGGGGCGTGGGGTACGCCTGCGATCCCGCTGACTCGCTCGACAACAGCGTGGTCGGGTCGGTGCTGGAGCAGGTGGCCGACATCTCCAAGGCGAAGCTGCTGGCGAAGGGCCTGCCGATCGGATTTTTGGGTCGCCGCATCCTCGAGCAATCCACCGATGCCGTCAGCGCGCGTGAAGTGATCGCCAGCGCCGAGAAGGTCTACGGGTGGACCTGCGTGCTGGGCGACAGCAAGGGCGGGCTGGAGGCCATCGAGGTCGACAGCGACATCTTCAACGACGGCAGCAAAGGCGTCTTCAATCTCTCCACCACGGAGCTCGACGCCACGGGCCGCCGCTACGCGAGCACCAGCGACGACGACTTCGTGCTCGGCTCGAACTACGTGAAGAACGTGCCCGACATCGCCTCGCTGCTGGTGGCAGGTCAGCGCATCGTTCCCCAGCGGCAGTGGTCGGGCTTCTTCTACCGCAGCCGCCGCGCGGTCGACGGCGCCAAGGGCCGGCTCGAAGCGGGGAAGGGCACCATCGACGTCGAGTTCCTCCAGAACCTCATCAGCGATCCGCAGTTCGTCGACAGCTCCGACAGCATGAACGCGGTGGTGCTCGACTTCGAGAACCTGCAGGTGCGTTCCGCGATGGGCCAGGTACCGGCCACTGCGGGGCCGTTTGAAGTGACGGAGGTGAAGCCGTGAAGCGCGTGATCATGTTGGTGACCTCGCTCACCGCTTCCTTGGCGCTGGCGATGGAGACCCAGGTGCTGCCGCAGAGCACCTTCACCTTCGACTTCGCGTATCTGAGCACCAGCCTCGACAAGCAGTGGAGTGGTGACGGCAAGGCGCTCCCGCTGGTGGAAGAGAGCCGCCGTTACGAGCCCGGTGCAGGGCTGCAGGGCATCTTGCGACCGCGGCCGCAGGCGCAGCTCGACGTGTTGTTGATTCAGGCGCTCTACGGCATCACCGATCGGCTGACCGCCGCGGTCTACGTGCCCATCGTGCTGAACTCGCGCGTGAACACGAACATCAGCTGGGAAGAGGGCGACTACCAATCGCAGCTCGGCCGGAAGTACTCGGAGGATGACTTCTGGGGCTGGGCGAGCTCGTTGGGTCAGCCGCGGGTCCCCGAGCAGTGGCAGGCCGGCGTCCGGCTGGCCGACATCATTCTCGGTGGCCGCTACCTGTTGCCCGAGAACGAGTGGATGTCGAAGAACCACTTCCGCTGGGCCGCCACCCTGCAGGTCGCCTTGCCTACCGGCACGAACTTCGATCCTGAAGCAGCCGTGAGCGTCGGCACCAACCTCTGGGAGCTGCACGCAGCAGGCGACGTCGAAGCGCACGTGTCGGCCGACAAACACTTCTTCGTCGACGAGTACGGCGTGTACCGAATCAACATCGGAGCGGACCTCTTCTATTCGTTCTTCCGGCCGCGCGAGTACACGGCGGGGCGGGGCACGGTGAACCCGCTGCTCAACAACAACGCGTTCTTCGTGGGCGACAAGTACATCGTCGATGGCGGTGATTGGATTGGCGGCACCATCTCGGTCGATGCGGTGCCGTTCCTCGGTCCCACGCGCGCGTCGATCGTCTCGGGCGGCAACCTGGAGAAGGCCAACGCGCTGCCCGGCATGCTCACGCTCACCGTCAGCTACACGCGGGTGCAGACCTTTCAGAGTGATTGGCAGAGCCAGTCGCCGCTGTGGGACTACGACCGCGAGAAGTTCTGGCAGCCGGGTGTGAAGAACATCGTGAAGGCGACGGCGACGGTCTCGTTGCTGCGCGTCGGCGTGCCGGTGCAGATCTATGCGCGGTACCAGTCAGGCGATCTCCTCCCCGGCGCGTACACCCGCCCCGCGAACGTGTTCACCGCGGGCGTGCGGCTGGTCGCGAAGTTCTGGTGAACTGAATAGCCGCTTCTCGCCGTGGGGGCGGCCGGCCCTTCGCACGGCTATCTTCCGCGCATGACGCAGCAAGTGAAGCGAGTGGTGATCATCGGGGGTGGTTTCGGCGGGCTCTATGCGGCCAGGCGGCTGTCGCGTGGCCCGGTGCAGGTGACGCTGGTCGATCGGCAGAACTACCACCTGTTCCAGCCGCTGCTCTACCAGGTGGCCACCGCCGGTCTTTCGCCGGGTGACATCGCCACGCCCATCCGTTCGCTGCTGGCCAAGCAGTCGAACGTCGAAGTGCGCATGGCCGAGGTGGCGGGCATCGAGTTGGCCGCGAAGAAGGTGAAGCTCTCCGATGGTGAGGTGCTCGACTACGATTTCCTGATTCTCGCCACCGGCGTCAGCCACACCTACTTCGGTCACGACGAGTGGGAGCGTTTCGCGCCCGGTCTCAAGACGCTCGACGACGCGTTGGAGATGCGCCGGCGCGTGCTGACCGCCTTCGAAGAAGCCGAGAAGGAAGACGACGAGAAGGCCCGCGAGCGGTTCCTCACCTTCGTGGTGGTCGGCGCGGGCCCCACGGGCGTGGAGCTGGCCGGCGCGATCGCTGAGCTGTCGCGCTTCACGGTGGCGCGCGACTACCGCCGCTTCGATCCGAAGAAGTCGCGGGTGCTGCTCATCGAGGCCGGCCCACGCGTGCTCGCGGCGTTCGACGAGAAGCTCAGCGACAAGGCCCTCGCATCGTTGCGCCGGCTGGGCGTCGAGGTGCGGCTCAACACCAAGGTCACCAACATCGATCCCCACGGCGTGTCGCTCGATGGTGAACGCATCACCGCAGCCACCGTGCTCTGGGGGGCCGGCGTGCAGGCCTCGCCGCTCTCGCGCACGCTGGGCGTGGAGCTCGATCGGTCTGGCCGGGTGAAGGTGACCCACGACCTCACGATTCCGGGGCACCCGTCGGCCTACGTGGTGGGCGACCTCGCTTCGTTCACCCAGAAAGATGGCTCGCTGGTGCCAGGCCTCGCGCCCGCGGCGATTCAGCAGGGTGAACACGCGGCCGACAACATCCTCGCCGCCGCGCTGGGCAACCCCACCGAGCCCTTCGAGTACCTCGACAAGGGCATCATGGCGACCGTCGGTCGCGCGTCGGGCATCGCGCAGTCGGGGCCGCTGCGCCTGTCGGGTTTCCTCGGCTGGTGCGCGTGGCTCTTCATCCACATCCTGTACCTGATCGGGTTCCGCAACCGGGTCATCGTGATGTTCCAGTGGGCGTGGGCCTGGTTCACCTTCGGGCGCAGCGCGCGGTTGATCACCGGCACCAGCACCTCTGCGCGGCGTGAGCCGGAGAAGCTGGAGCTCACTGCCGAGGCCGCGCGCCGATGAGCGCTTGCCCCTGCGGCGGTGCTGACTTCGAGACCTGCTGCGGCCCGCGGCTCTCTGGCGTGAAGCCCGCCGAGACCGCAGAGGCCTTGATGCGCAGCCGCTACACGGCGTTTTCCCGCGGTGACGCGAACTACCTGCGGGCCAGCCAACTGAAGCCGACGCGCGATCAGAGCTGGGAAGAAACGGAGCGCTGGGCGAAGTCGGTGGCATGGCTCTCGTTGCAGATCGTCTCCAAAGAAGCGGGCACCGAGGCCGATGAGAAGGGTGTGGTGGAGTTCATCGCCCGCTACCTCGAAGGCGCCGCTGTGCACGCGCTGCACGAACGCAGCACGTTCTCTCGGCAAGATGGGCAGTGGCGTTACGACAGCGGTGCACCCGAGGTCACCCTCACCAAGGTCGAGCGCAACGAGCCCTGCCCGTGCGGCAGTGGTCGCAAGTTCAAGGCCTGTCACGCGTGAGCCCAGGCCGAGCTGGAGTTCGAGCTTGCTCGAGATGCTTGCTCGAGGCCCTCACCCCGACCGCTCCCGAAGGGAGCGGGAGCCACGGTTACTTCGCGGCGGTCAGGCGCTTGAGGGCGTCGCGGGCCTCGGTGTGATCGAGCGCGGAAGCAGCCTCGTAGGCCTTCTTCGCTTCCTCTTTCTTCCCGTCGGCCTCGTACAGTTCTCCGAGCGAAAACTGAGCGGCAGAGAAGGTGGGATCCACCCCGATGGCCGCCTTGAAGCTCGCTTCGGCCTTCGTCTTCTCGCCTTTGCCGTACTGACAGACGCCCAGATAATGAAGGCTGAGCACGTGGCGAGGCTCGGAGGTGAGGATGTCCATCATCGTGCCGACGCACCGGCTGGCGTTGGTGGGATCCCCGCGGAAGAGCAGGAACGCGTATTCAGCGCGCGCGTCGTAGAGCAGCGGGTTCTGCGTGGAGACCTTCTCCAGCGGCTCCATCGCCTGATCCGGCCGGCCCATGCGCGACTTGAGAATGCCCAGCCGTGAAAGCGCCTGCAGATCGTTCTCGTCGGCCTTGAGCGCTTCCTTGAGCATCGTCTCTGCGTCCACGTAGCGGCCCATCGAGAGGTACAGATCGACCAGACCCATCTTCGCGGAGCGGTTGTCGGGCTCGCTCTTGATGACCTCGCGGTAGAGCGGCTCGGCCTGCTTGGCCACGCGTTTCCGGGCATACGCGCGGGCGAGATCGAGGCGCGCGTCGGTGCTGGGCTCGAGGGCCAGTCGCTCGGTCAGCTGCGCGATCGCCCCGTCGAAGTTGTTCTGCGCCATGTACGCCTCACCCAGCGCCTGTCGGGCCGAAGCGTCTTTGGGCATCTTTTCCACCGCGCTCTTCAGCGCCGCGACCGCTTCATCGATCTTGCCCATCGCCAGCAGCGTGAGCGCGAGCCCCCGGTACGCATCGGTGCTCCGGCGCGCGTCGTTCAACTTGCGCAGCTGCAGGAAGCCCCTCGAGTCCTTCTCGTCGGCTTCGTTCGCGGCGATCGCCTTCTTGAACGCCTCGAGCGCGCGGTCTTTCTTGCCCTGTTTCAAGTACAGCGTGCCGAGCTGCACGTACGGCCCCGTGGACCCGGGCTCGAGCTTGAGCGCCTGCTCGAACGCGCGCGTGGCCTGCGCCTGGTTGTTGAGCTTCATGTAGCTCATGCCCTGGTTGAACCAGGCTTCGGCGAAGGTGGGGTCAGCGCCCGTGGCCTTCTTGAACGAGTCGAGCGCCTTCTTGGTGTCTGCCCGCGCATCCCACGCCACGCCCAGGTTGTTGAAGGCCTGCGCGTGCTTGGGGTTGATCGCCAGGGTGCGTTCGAACTCGGTGGTGGCCTGACCGATCGCGCCTTCACGCATGAAGATGACGCCGAGGTTGTAGTGAGCCTCTGCGTCGGTGAGCGTGGCCTTGTTCACCGAGGAGAGGATCTCCTTGGCTTCTCCGAACAGGCCCTTCTCGGCGAGCGCCTTGCCTAAGTTCACCTTCGCCTGCGACAGGTCGTTCTTGAGCGCGAGCACCTTGCGGTACGTGGCGATCGACTCGTCGAGGTTGCGGCTGGCCTGCAGCGCTTCCCCTAAGTTGAAGAGCAGGTCGGCGTCTCCCGGAGCAAACTCCACCGCCTTGCGGTAGTGCGCCACCGCGCCGGGCAAGTCGACCGTCGCGCGCGCGAGCTGGCCGCGTTCGGCGTGAAGCGAAGAGTCATCGGGCATCTGCAGCAGCGCCTGATCGAGCAAGGTCTTCGCCTTCTCGATTTCCCCCGCGCCCCGGTACGCGCGCGCGAGCAGCAGCTTGGCGTCGACCGACTCGGCGTCGGCCTTCACCAACTGCTCGAGCACCTTGATGGCCTTCTTCGCTTCACCCAGCGACAGGTGCGCGAGGCCCAGGCGATAGAGCGCCTCGGTGTCGTCGGGGGCATTCTCCACCGTCGCGGCCTCCACGGCCACGGTGCGGCGAAGGGCTTCAGGGTCGGGCTGCTGGGCGAGCGCGAGGCTCAGCGCGATTGCGAGGCTCATCACTCACTCCACGAAGGGGCTGGCGCGGGCGTCGAAGGTCTTCTTGGCCAGGGCCGAGCGCGCCTGATCCCAGTCTGCACGCATGGTCTCGGCTTCGGCGCCGGTCTCTTTGGCCTTCTCTTTGAGGGCGGCGTAGTCCTCTTCGCAGCGCTTGAGCTGCGACTCGAACTTCTCGGGCTCGAGCGTCTCGCTGCCTTCGAGCTTCGCCTTGCGGGCCGCGGTGAGGCGGGACACTTCGTAGCGGGCCTGCGCGCAGACGAGGCTCTGTTCGGCGAGCTCCTCTTCGCGCACGTTGACCTTCTGCTTGGCGCGCAGCCACTCGACGCGTTTGTCGGCTTCCACCACCGCGAGCTCGGCGACCTCTTTGCTGTTCTGGTCGGCCGCCGCGCCCACTTCATCGCGCGCAGCCGAGTACCGATCCTTGCCGCGGCGAATCTGATCGCGGGCGCGGGCCACTTCAGCGCGCGCCTCGTCGAGGCGATCGACCGCCAGCGCCAGGTCGTTCTCGGCCTCGAGCAGCTCGATCTTCGCCTCGTAGGGGAGCTTCTCCAGCACGTCGAGCGGCACGCGGCGCAGCCCGCAGCCCGTCGCGAGCAGGACCAGCGCTGGCAGCAGATAGGTAAGTCTCATGGTTGAACCTTTGCGGTGAACGCAGTCGAGAAGACCGTGCGGCCGCTGGCCGCTTCGATGCCGTTCTCGAAGGTGATGTGAAAGTCGCCGTTGACCACCGCGCCGGGATCCAGCGGGCGATCGAAGGAGAGCGTGCCGCGCAGAATGCGGGGCAGGGTGTTGCGGGGATCGTTGGCGACGTTGCGCGAGATGCTGCCGCGCTGAGCGCCGTTCTCGTCGAGAGAGGCCAGATCGACGCGGCCTCCGATGGGATCGCCCAGCAGCCGATAAGCGACCTGGAGCGGGTAGTCCTCCGAGACGCCCATCATCATCATCGGGTCGACCGTGCCGCCGTCGCCCGTGTTGCCTGCACCCAGCGGGCGCACGCGCACGAAGAGCAACGAGATGTCGGTCGGCGCCACCAGCACGCGCGCCTCGTCGTAGCCGGTGTCCATCACCTGGCCGAGGCTGCCCTCCAGCCGAAACTTCGGGGGCAACTTGCGCGGGTCGACCTCACACGCGCTCAGCCCCAACGCCACGACGGCGAGGGTGAACGTGGTGAGCTGGCGGCCGAACCCAATCACTTGCAGCTCTTCCATTCCGGGTCCACGTCGGGCCCGGCGAGCGCTGCATCCTTCACCACCGCCGCCTCTTGCTTGGCACCGACCACGTCGAGGTAGCGGCACTTGAGGCCCGCGAGGTTCGCGCGCGCCTTGTCGAAGGTGGGGTCGGCTTCCAGGGCGCGGCCGTATTCGCCACGCGCCGAGGCCGAGTCACCGGTGAGCAAGAAGCTGTAGCCCAGCGCCGAGTGCGCCGAAGCGCGGGTGTCTTCGATCTCGATGGCCCGGTTCAGGTTGAGGATGGCGTTGTTCACCTGACCTGCGCCCAGGTAGGCGAGGCCGAGGGCTTCGAACTCCGCCGCGTTCTGGGTGAGCTCCGCCTTCTTCTGGAGCTCCTCCACGTTGACGGCGCGCTCGGCCGGCGGCCCCTTGAGCGGCGACGACGCTTCGTCGACCTTCTTGCGGCAACCGACCGCGGCGGCCGTGAAGACCTCGAGGGACTCCGCGCGGCTGATGCAGGTCTGGAAGGTGTTCTCGGCGTTGGCCTTGAGGGGATCGACCTGCGCCTTCACTGCCGCGCGGAACTGCTCGATCTCCGCGGGCTTCAAGCCTGCCGGGGCCGGCGTGGCCTCGACCGAGTCGGCGATGTTCTGCAGACCGTTGCCGATGCGCCAGAGCGAAGCGACCGCCCACTCCGCGCTGCCCATCGATGCGGCCTGCTGGAAGACGCCCTGCATCTGCTGCAGCGCCGCCACCTTCTCTTCGATCTTGTCGCCGGGGATCGCCTTGAACTGGCGATAGAGCATGTCGCCCACGTACCAGAGGCCCTTGGCCGCGTCGTCACCCACGCCGTTGGGCGAGTTGGTGATGGTGGTCATCATGGCGATCATCGGCTCGAGCTTCTCGTTGGGGTTGCTCGCCGCCACTTCGGCCACGATGGACGCCGCCGTGGCGTTGGTCTTGTCGACCTTGAGCGCCTGCTCGGCCGTCGCGCGGCCCTTCGCCGGCGACTTCATCTTCATGTACGTCTGGGCGAGCAGCACCAGCACCTCGGCTTTGCGTGCCCCGGCCTGCTCGATGGTGGTCTCCAGCACCTTCACCGCGCCGGGGAAGTCACCCATCGCCGTGCGCAACCGCGCCGAGGCGAGCATCGAATCGAGCCCGGTGGAGTCGCCCGCGAACTGGCGGCCCATCTGCTCGAAGTAGGCCGCGGCATCCTGGAAACGCCCGGCTTCGGCCGCGTGGCGGCCCAGGGTGAGCATCACGTCGGAGATGTACTGAGACTTCGCGTACTCCTTGATCAACCGGTCGCCGATCTCCCGCTCCCGGCGCAGGTCACGCTTCTCACGCGCGGCCGCAAACGCCCCATAGAGGGCCTTCTCGCCGATCTCCTGGCCCTTGTTCTCGTCGGCCACCTGCAGCAGGCCGGTGATCACGTCGCCGGTCGCCTCAGACGACTTGAGCGCCAGCTCGCCCAGCGCCTCGCTCTTCGACTGGGTGAGGATCTTCTGCACGTCGCCCTTGAAGGCGGGCGGCAGGTTGGAGGCGAGGAACGCCTTGCCGTACGCGTCGATCGCCTTGAAGTCGTTCAGCTGGCGAAGCGAGTCGAAGGCCAGGTTGCCGGCCACCGGGGCGTCTTTGTTGTCGGAGTGGTTGAGCGCGAACTCCTTGAAGAGCTCGGCCGACTTCTTGTAGTCGCCGTCTTCGTAATAGGCGCGGGCGATGTTGAACTTCACCTCGAGCGCGTGCTCGCTCTTCGGGTAGCGGCCCAGGTACTGCGCGCCGAGCAGCTTGAGGGCCTGGCGGGCATCGGCCACTTCGAAGGCGTTGAGCCGCTCGACTTCGCCGGGCTTGAGCGACGAGTAGTGCGCCAACAACGCGCCGTAGAGCGCCTCGTCGTGCGTCTTCATCTCGCCGCCGATGGTCTTGGTGCCCGCGCTGTTGGTGACCGACGCGACCGCCGCGGCCTTGGAGTCCTTCGCTGCGGGCGCCTTGGTGACGTCGAGTTTGTTGGGGTCGGCCTTTTCGCCTTCCTTGCTCTCTTTGCTCACCCGGGTGGAGTCGAGATACCGCGCGAGCTCCTCGAACTGTCGAGCCGCTTCGGGGAACCGTTTGGCGGCGAACAGGGCGTCGGCCCGGTTCTGCATCATCACGGTCGCGTATTGTTTGGGGCGGAAGAGCGCGAGGTACTTCTCGTAGGCAGCCGCGGCCTCCAGGTAGAGCGCCTTGTCTTCCTTCTTCTGCGCCTGCACGTGCAGGAGGGTCGACAGGTCGCGGCCCATCTCTTCGAGCTCGACCAGCACCTTCTTGCGCGCCACCTCGTCACGCGCCGGGTCGGTCTTGATCTGCACCGCCGCGCGCACCAGGTACATCACGTCTTCGGGCTTGGGCTGCACCTTGCCCTTGGAGGCCTTGAGCGAGTCGTACAGCTTCTCCACGCGCTCCACCTCGAGCTCGGGGTCGGGCTGAATCTCGAGCAGCTTGCGCAGCGCGGGAATGGCGTACTCGTACTGCTGCTTGATGAAGTAGCGGTTGCCCAGCTTGTCGAGCGCCAGCGAGAACGTGGCGCGCGAGTCGGAGAGCTTCTCGAAGTACTGAATGGCGCCCTTGGCAGGCCGCGCTTCCGTGTACGAGTAGACGAGATCGAGCAGGGCTTCACGCTTGACCGACAACGCCTTGGCGACGTCGACGCCCGGCAACGGCGCGCTGGCCGCGGCCGCTTCGAAGAAGGTCACCGCTTCGGCGTGGTTGGCCTGGTTGATGCGAATCCACCCCATTTTGTACCGCGCGAGGTCGTGCACCGGCGAAGGCGGCGCGTCGAGAATGGCCCGGTAGTGCTCTTCGGCCTGCTTCAAGTCGGCCTTGTCGAACCAGTAGTCACCGAGGATCTGCTCGGCGTCGAGGCGCAGGGGCGAGCTGGGGTACTTGCGAATGAGATCGCCCTGGGTCTTCAACATCGCGTCGAACTCCCCCAGCTCGCGCTGTTCGTGCGCCAGGTAGAAGGTGAGCTTGTCGGCGTCTTTGAAGTCGGGGAACTCGCGCAGCACGCGCGTGTAGATCTGAATCGCCTTCTGCTTGAGCAGCTTGGTCTCGGGCGAAACCATCGCGCCCTTGATGCCCTCGGGCCGGGTCTCGGCCTGCAGGTAATACACGTAGCGGCTCTTCTCGACGTAGAGCTCTGCCAGGCGGAACTGCAGGTCGGGCAGGTAGGGCGCGTTGCGGCTCCTGGCGATGAGCTTGTCGGTCTCGCCGATGCTGCGGTCGACCTTGAAGATGTCGCGGCGCAGCTTTTCGATGAGCTCGGTCTTCTCACGCGCCTTGGTGAGGAGAGGATTTTCCAGGGTCGAGTTGGGCGCCTGCGACAGCGCCACGGCCAACACCAACGCCATCATCGGGCCGTCTCCTCGATACAACGGGACTTGAGGGAGAACCGGAAGTCGCGCAGCTCGTCGTTCCAGTATTCGTCGACGAACTTGAAGGCGACCTGCTCAGGCCTGAGCGGTTCTTCTTCGATCAGCGCCACCAGCTTCGAGCCACGCTTCACGCGCTCGTAGAGCTTGAGGCCCACTTCGTATTCCATCAGGCGCACCTGCTCGGCGGCGCGCAGCAGCTTGTCGGCCTCCACGCGCACCGACTCGTTGAGCCGCTCGGTGTAGACGCGCTGACCTTCGGCGCGCGACAGATCGTAGAGCCGGGTCATGTAGCCGAACATGCGATCGCCGAAGGTGCCGGCGAAGCGGCCCAGCTGTTCACCTTCGAGGTCGAGCGCCTCGAGGAACTTCTTGGCGCGCTTGGTATTGCCACGCGCCGAGGCGGCCCGGAGCAGCCGCGCATCTTTGGTGAGATCTTCACGCTCGCGCACCGCCTCGAGCGAGTCGGCGTACTTGCGGGTGAGCTCCTTGGCCGAACGTTTGGCCGGCAGGTAGTGACAGAGGTCGCGGTAGATGAGCGCCTTGAGCAGGTACTTGTCGGGCAGGAACTCCTCGCGGAACGAGGGGGCGTCGAGGGTGGTGAGCAGACCCATCGCCGCGTGCACCTGGCCCAGCTGGTACCGCGTCCACGCTTCTTCCAGATAGAGGGTGGCGCGGCCGGTATCGAGCAGGGGCAGCTTCACCAGGCCGTAGGCCTCGAGCGCGCCTTTGAAGTCTTGCTGCTCGTAGCGAAGGCGGGCCACGGCGAGCACTGCGTCGTTGCGTGCCTCGAGGGTCAGCTTTTCGTCTTTGGCCAGCTCGAAGAACTGATCGACCATCTCCTTGGGGATGTCGCGTTTGGCGGTGCGCAGCCGGGTGACCAGCATCGCGTACTTCGCGCGGCTCGCTTCGGCAGAGCCTTCAGGCAGCTTGGAGAAGTGCGTGGTGGCCCACCGCTCGTTGCCCACTCGAAGATCGACCAGGCCCTGCTGGTAGTGCGCGTAGCCGGCGACCTCTTCAGGGAGGAAGCCCAGGTCGAGCGCGCCGAACACCTGCTCGTCGATCATCACTTCGTCGTGGGGCAGGTCGGTGAGCTTCTGCAGCTCCTCCAGCGCCTTGGGCAACACCGCGGGGTTGGTGCGTTCGCGGGCGATGCGCGCCAGGTAGACCGCGCCGGCGTGGCGCAGGTTCAACTCGATGAGCGACTTGGCGAGGAAGAACTGAGCCCACGCGTAGTTCTCGTCGGTGGAAGGCAGGTTCTCCGTGTAGTCGAACAGCTTGGGCGCCGCATCTTTGGGGTGCCCGGTGAAATAGTCGTTGAGCGCCGAGTCGAAGATCTTCGGATCGATCTTCTTGGGCGCGGCGTTGGTCGCTGCAGCAGCACCGTTGGGAGCGGCCGCCGCAGCAGCCGCCGCGGCATCACCCACGCCCGCATCAGCCAGCGTCGCAGCCGCGGAGGGCTCCTGGGCGAAAGCCGCCGCAGCGCCGAGCAGGGAAAAGACGAGAAAACGTTTCATGAACGGGCGCTCGCTCACTCAGTGGCGCCGAAGTTGATGCCGAGCGAGAGCGTCATCGTCATCACGTTGGTGAGGTTGGTCGAGCCGCCGCCGATCGGGATGACGATGTTGTCCGTCACGTCGAGCCGGAAGCTGACGTAGCGCGAGAGGAAGATGCGAATGCCGCCGCCCAGGTTCACGCCGGGCCGAAAGGCGTTGGTGAACTTGAAGAGCGTCGCTCCGAGCAGCAAGAACACTTCGGCGTGCACCACCGACTTGTTGAGCACGGAGAACTTTCCGTAGAACGGCTTCCAGATGAGGTCGGTGCCGAAGAAGAACTGCACCTCTTCGAACGCCGTGGGCAACACGGCGAAGTCGCGCTCGAGTTGCTCACGCAGGCCCGTCTTCGCGGCGTACGCGTAGGCCGCGCGGCCGACCTGCCAGGCGAAGCTGTCGGAGAAGTGCGCGGTGTAGCTGACCTGCGCGTAGAGGCCTTTGTAGAAGGCGTCGAGCGGCAGCACGCCAATCGAGAGATCGAGCTCATGCTGCAGCCGATACGCGCGATCCTGAACCGCGCTGACCGTGCCAGGATTTTCGAGGTCCTCCGTCTGCGCCAGCGCGACCGGTGAAGCCAACAGACACAACCCAATGAATGCTCTCAGCACGTCTACCCCTCCCGCGCGATGCGCGAGTCGTGGAAATGACGACCGCGCGGATGAGAGTCGCTGGTCGCAGTGATTTCAAGCCGAATGTCGGCGGCGTCGAAGAAACCGATCAATATCCAACGCTGTTGAACATGAACGGATACGTGATGACGACCCCCGCACCCTTCGCCAGCGGGAAGCGCCACGTCTTCAACGACGCGAGGATGCAGCTCTCGACGGCCGCGCTCTGCATGCTCGACGACTTCGTCTTCGCATAACCGACGCTGCCGGTGGTGGTGATCTGCCACTCGAGAACGATCTTGCCGGCGAGACCGGGCGTCTTGAGCAACGCGCGCTCGTAGCAGCTGGAGACTTCGTGCAGGTGCGAGTTGATCACCTTGGCCACGGCCTCCTTGTCGATGGTGCCCTGCGCTCCGATGGAGCGGGTGGAAGCGCGGGTGACCGTACCGGCCACCGAGCCCTTGCCGATGTTGCCCGCGCCGAGTGCGCCGATGCCGCCACCGCCCTTGCCGCGCAGCAGCTCAGCACCCTTGATGCCCATGCCGCCCGCGCCGCCACCACCCAGGCCGAAGGTGCCGATGCCCGCGTTGGCGATGGGCGCCTTGCCGATGAGGCCGGAGAGCTTGAAGTCGTTCTTGGCGTTCTTCGCGCCGGGGCCAGAGCCCAGCTTGTCGACGGCGGCGAGCAGATCCTTCATCGCCGGGCCAGCCGCCGCGAGCTTCTCGATGCTCTTGAGCGCCTTCTTGGTCTCCTGGGGAACGACCTGCTTGGGCAGCTCCTTCTCGACCTTCTTGGCGACCTCCGGCTTCTTCTCGGCCTTCTTCATCTTCTCGAGCTTCTTCTCGAGCTTCTTCTTCTCTTCGGGCTTGGGCGGCGCGATCAACTTCACCGCGACGGGGTTGACGCCCTTGGCCTGGAAGTCGGCATCGAGCGGCAGCTCGGCGAAGTAGAAGACGAAGACGCCGAACGCGGTCATGAACAGCGAGAGCACCGCCATCGCCAGCCAGGGCAGGCCCCGCAGCGGGTTGACGAACGGCTTGGGGATGGCGGGCTGCACGTACGCCATCAGCATCACGTCGCGGCCGGTGGAGAAGCGCACCGCGTGACCTGTGCCCAGGGTGATGCACCGGCGCGAGTCAGGCGACTGCTCCAGCGTCTCCAGCTGCACCGGGTAGAACTTGCCGTCTTGCGCGCGGCGTTCGACGGCCGCTTCGGGGGGCACGAACACGCGGAAGAGATCGGCCTTCTGCTCGGCGAACACGAAGTCGCCCTGAATGGGAAAGCCGTAGAGCGGCAGCGGCGCGAGGTCGTCTTCGCGCGCGATCAGCTTCTTCTTCGCGTCGATGGTCTTGTACGCGTTGGAGTACTTGCGCGTGTCGCCCCAGTAGAGCTCGACGAAGAGGTTCGGCTTGCCCTTGCCTTCGGAGGCCGACGGCACGCCGGGCGAGTGATGGAACGGCGCGGCGCGGTTGGGCGCGTGACCCTTGGCGGCGTGTTTGCCGTGGGCCTGCGGCGCGGCCGGCGCGTGGGCACGGGCCTGCACCGTCGCCGCGTTGGCCGCTGTGGGTGAGAGCGGCACGGTGAACATCTCGTCGCCCGTCTCCACCGTCGCGTGGCGCGGGTTGGTGGGCATCAACATCTCGGCGCCCAGTGAGACGCTCTCGGTCAACGACTCCATCTCTTCGACCGGCACGGGCCGCAGGTGCGGCGCGCGCGCGGCCACGGGCTCCGACTGCGGAGCGGCGTTCATGCGCCGGTTGCTCACCACGGTGGCAGGCGGCTGGGGGCGAGCTGCGGGAGGCGGCACCGCGGCAGGGCGCTGCGCCTGCACGGGTGCGGGAGGCGGAGGCGCGGGACGGGCGGCCTGCTGCTGAGGAGGCGGCGCGGCGGGACCACCGAGCAGGGCCCCGATGTTCGCGGGCGGCGCGGCTTTGGCGGCGGGCTTCTGGCCCATCACGCGAATCTTCAGCGTGAAAGGACCACAGGCGATCTCATCGACGGGGCGCACTTCACAGGCGGTGACCTTGTGCCCATTGACGAAGGTGGCGCCCGAGCCACCGTCTTGAATCGCTGCGCGGCCGTTCTGGAAATAGAGGAAGGCGTGGCTGGCGCCCACGCTGGCGTCGTCGAGACGAAGGTCAGCGCCGTCACCTGAACCCAGGGTGTACTGGCCGGGCACGAAGACTTCGGTGCCGACGAGCAGACCGTCGCGCATGATGACGACCTGAAGCACGGTCGGTTGTCCGCTCAAGTGAAGCTCCTTCGTGAAGCGCGAGGATGGAGAGCGGAGTCGCTCAAGTGTCGTACAGCGAGCCGACGATCTCGTCGCGGAAGTTCTCGCGCTTCTTGATCATCGAGCGGATCTTCAATTCTTTGCGGTCGTAGAGGTAGACCGCGCCCGACTTGTTCGACTGGCCCTGGATCAACCGGTCATCGAAGTCGATGCGGGTGGGGCCACGCACCGCCGGGCCCGCGCCTGAGTCAGACGAAGCAGCTGGCGCCGAAGGTTCAGCGGCGGTCGGCGCTGAAGGCACGCTCGGCGGAGGCTTCCTGGCCGCTGGCACTGACTTTTTCTTTGGCGCGGCAAACGCATCAGGGGCGCTGATCAAAACGAGCGCTGAAAGCACAAAGAGAATCGGGCGCATGGATTGCCTCAGATGAAAGCGAACGCTGTGCCACACCGTCAAGGATTACACAGGCCTCAGATCACGATCGGAGCGGGGGGTCGACCCCACGAAGTGAGGAGGACACTCTGCCCCTGTGTTACTCCCGCTCACGTGAGACGACATCAGGGTTTTCTCCTCGTCGTGATGCTGCTGCTCGGTTGCCCGAAGCCTGACACGTCCCCATCTGGTCAGGTTCCTGATGCCGGCCCGAGCGCGAAGCTGCTCACGGTGGGTCCGCGGCTGCTCTCGAATCAGACCAGCCAGCCGCTCTCCATCACCGGTGAAGGGCTCACCGCGGGCATGTCGCTTCAGCTCGGCGAGCCGTTGTCGATGAAGGTGCCGTTGGTGGTGATCGATTCCCGCCACGCCTTCGCGCGCCTGCCCGGTGGGCTTTCGATCGGCACGTTCCCCGAGGTGGTGGTCGAAGCGAGCATCGCCGGAGCGGAAGGCAAAGCGCCGCTGCGGTTGATCAACGACACGCTCTTTCCCGATCTCACCGCGCTGGTGCGTTCGAAAGACTCGGCTTTGCTCTTCGCGCTCAGTGGCACCACCGACACCGTCTTTCAGATCGAAGTCACCACGAAGAAGATCACGCCGATCGCCGTGGGTGACGGGCCTTCAGCGCTCGCCACGTGGATCGATGGTGAAGGCAGCGAGTGGTTGGTGGTGGTGCACCAGTACGAAGGCGCGTTGCTGCTGATCAAGCTGAACGAGCTCGCGGTGAAGAAGTCGCTGCCGGCTCCCGCCAACGCGGCAGGCGTGTTGGTGCACGAGGGCAGGGCGTACGTGAGCGAGCAGGCGCGCGACACGGTGACGGCGATCGATCTCCTCTCGGGCAAAGAGGTGTGGCGCACGCCGGTCGCTCCGAACCCACGAGAGCTCATCATCGCGGGCAAGTCGTTGCTGGTCGGCTCGCTGGCCACTGGCGCGCTCGAGCTGCTCGATCCGTCGACGGGCGCCGTGCAGGGCTCGATCGAACCTTCTCCCGGCACGCCCATCTTCGGAGGCGGCACCGCGAAGTATTCGGCCTCGGTGATGAACGGCAAGGCGCCCCGTGGCCTGGCGTGGTCGGCCAAACAGTCGACCGCCTTCGTCTCCTCCATCGGCCCGAACATCGGCCCCAACGCAGACAAGATGGAGGTGTCGATGAACGGCGGCGTCGGTGCGGTCGATCTCGCCAAGGGCTGGCGGCGTCACCTGGGCTTCGGCGCAGGCGTGACCGAAGCGCTCGCCCTCGATGACGCGCGCGGCTTGCTCTACGCGAGCGACGTGGGGCTGGGCCTCATCCGCGTGCTCGACGTGAAGAAGCTCGCCAGCGGAGACGCTTCGAAGGCGCTGCTGCAGGAGCTCGCGCTGCGGCCGCCTGCGAACTTTCCCTCCATTCGACCGGCGGCTGACTTCGGGGTGAAGGGCAGGGCAGGGCCGTCTCTTCACGCCGGGCCTCGTGCGCTCAGTCTCTCCGCCGACGGCAAGCGGCTGTTCGTGCTCGAGCGTTTCACGGCGACCATCGCGGTGATCGACGTCAGCAAGCCGGGCAAAGCGGAGTGGCTCGCGCAGATCCCGGTGACCAACCCGCTCACTCAGCCCACGCGCCGGCTCGGGCAGGTGCTCTTCTTCGCCGACTTCGGCCGGACGGCGATGAGCTGCGATGCCTGTCACATCGAGGGCCACAGCGAAGGTGTGTTGTTCGAGAAGACGATGCCGCTGCGCATCTACCGGAGCACCACCGTGCGCGGCAGCCGCGAGACGCCGCCGTACTTCACGCCCGCTTCCACCCAGTCGATGGGCGAGACCGCGAAGATGGTGGGAGGCCGCAACCGCTTCCACAACCCCGACCCCTCCGCGGAGGAGATCGAAGCGCTCACCGTCTACTCTTCTCTCATTCCCACGTTGCCCAACCCCTTCGTGGGCCCCGATGGTGCGCCGGTGGAATCACTCACGCTGCCCGATGGGAAAACGGGCCACCCGCGCAACGGGCTGGCGCTCTTCGAGGGAAAAGCAGCGTGTGCGAGCTGTCACCCGGCGCCCCAGTTCACGACTGATCAGGACCCCGCGACGCGCGGACGCTTCATCGACGTGGGCACTCCGAAGTTCATGCCGCTGCGTGAGGCGCAGCAGAACACCCGCTTCGAGGGCTTCGGTACGCCCGCGCTCGTGGGCAGCTGGGACGTGTTCCCTATGTTGACCACCGGGCTCGCGGGCCTGGCCGTGAAAGAAGATGGCTCGGTGCGCGTAGAGACGCGGTTCCCCCTGCGCACGGCGATCGAGACGTGGGCGCCGAAGCACGGCCGCGCGGATCTGCTCACGGAGTCAGAGCGCGACGATCTGCTCGCCTACGTCATGTCGTTGTAGGTGCCTGCGCCGCTGACGACGCCCGAAACTGAGGGAAGGGATGAAGTCCTGCAACCGATGGTGAAAATGCACTCTCCCCTGCGACTTTCGGCCAGTGTTTGTTTGGCAGTGCTTTGTTGCTGCACTTCGCGCTCTGGTCCCGATGCCCTTGCTGAAGCCGGATTCGAACCCAAGAGTTCGGCTGTGCCTCCCAAGGAAGAAGCGCGAGAGAATACGATTCCTTCCGAGTTGAGGACCAAGGAGTTTCTGACCACAATGAGGGGCTACAGATCGGCCGCTCAGAGCTGCTTCTTCGCGAAGGATGGTGGGCAAGACTGCGGTCTCAAGGTGTCACTGGTCGTTGCTGCCGACGGACGCGTGACCCACGCAGAGGTGGTCAAGAATGAGCTGCCAGTGGGCCGGACCGCGAGAAGACCGAGGAATGCGTCGTGTCCAAGCTAACGCAGTGGCGTTTCCCTGTTCTCGCGCGCGAGACCCAGATTTCGTACTGGTTCGAGTGTGCGGCTGGGGACGTTGGCGGCTAGCGAACACCACTTGCAGCTTTCGGTCGCCGTGCACGGCCCCAGCGGCATCGAGGCTCGGCCACCACCCGACGAATTGGTGGCGCTGGCCCGAGAGATGCCGGGCAACCTCGACCGGCTCGCGTCCTATTTCGAGCAGCACAAGCCGACGATGCTCTTCACCCTCGGTGCCGAGGCTGCCGCATTCGTGCGTGGGACGACGCACTCCGCAATTCAGCGGCGGGTCGACGAAGTCCTCTACTCGGCGCCTCACTCTGCTCGCGTCTTCGGGCGGGACGTCACAGTTGTTCACCTTGTCCACCCTCACCTCTTCATCAAGCAGAACGAGAAGTGGATGGGGCGTCATCGGCATTGGATTGAGGAGACCGCCGCGGCGGATCTTCCGAAGCAGCCGCCGCCGGTGCAATTTCGCCCAATCTGTTGCCAGCACAACCTCGGCGACCAGAAACCAGTATTCACGTCACGGGCGGGGCTCGATGTCTCGGAACGTCCACGGCGGGACGTCGTCGAAAGAAGTTCCCCTCTCACGGAGGAATTCATCGAAGTGCTTGAAGAAGGTGTTGACGTTCCTCGCCCCGCGGTCAACCCGCGGAACGAGAAGCGACCAGTGCCGCAAGCCCTGAGCGCGCACCCTCGTCTTCCTGGCAAGCCAAGAACTAAACGCATCGAGTAGCTCCTCGTCTTCGGAATCCATCCGAGCGACACCGACATCAGCGCGGGCTTGCCCATAGCCGCGGAGGTAACAGTCAAGCAGTTCGATCCGTTCTCCACCAAGGTACATACCTGGGCGTTGGCGGATAACCGCCAACACAGGGAGCAACCACCGACTTGGTACGCGCACCATCGGTCCACCTCAAAATGCAGTCGTCAGAATTCCTACGCCCTTTGATCCAGTGAAGAGCTCGCCGCCTAGGTCAGCGATGAATTCGGCATAGGGGATGCCTTGCGGTCTCATGTTGTCAAAAACCAAATCGCCCACCCGAATAGCGGCGTGCGGCATTCCCTCTGCACCTAGAGCACCACACTCTGTTGAGTAGACTGTGATCCCCTTACCGACTTTGACGTCAAGACGCGTGCCTTTCACGCCAGCAAACTTGAGCGCCGAGAGCATCTTGTCTGCAAACTCCATACACTTCCCGTACTTACGCACTCCCCTGGGTAGCTCGCGCGCGATTCGTCGAGCGGTTCCCAAGTCGGTCATCATCGACTTGTTGTGCGCCAGAATCCCGAGTGACCCAACCGCGTAGGTGTGCGTTCGTCCGACTTGGAGGTTGTAGACGGGCGAGGTCGAATAGTGGCTCGCGACCTCTTCGACAGCTAGCTCCGTTGCTGCACCGGCGACAACGTCTCCAACGAGCAGCTCCGCGACCTCAACCCACCGTCCGCCTGAACCACACGCGAGCGAGTCTTCGCCGATATCCTCCGGCCGCGAACGGCTCGCGAGTTGTGCTCCTGTCACTACGCAGAGTGGATGATTCCCAGTGACCTGAAGCTGCTGACCTCCGAGCGTGACACTGAAGAGTTGTCCTTCGTATTCGTGGGGGAAGGTCGCGGTGACCGCCGTCCATTTCCACCGTTGGACTTCCAAGTCGAACGACCAGACCTGATCCCCGACGCCGATTTCGTCGATCCGCCGAGGCCCGCTGGGAGTCAAAACCTCTGTTTCACCCGCGAAGCAAGCGCCCTTCATGAGGACACGGGCAGCTGCACGAGAAGGCGTTGAGAACTGAGCCCATCCAGGAACGGGAGCCATCGCCGGCCCGAGAACCCCCGACAAACCATCAACCGCCCCAAAAAACTGTGCCGCCGTATTATCGACGTCGTACTTGAGAACGTCCGCGTAGGGGGGGAGCCACTCTCCGTTCACCGTCTTAACGTTCGGAACTCCCGCTGCCTCAAACGCGCGCCGCTGCTCAAACAAGTCAAGGCCAACAAACGACCCCATCGTTCCGCGCTCGGCCGCGGGCAGCCATGGTTCGGAAACAGGCGAGCCAGGATTGGGGTTATCGTCGGCCGAATCAGGTGCCGCCAAAGGTGTTGCCTCCGAAGCCGCCGGTTGGATGGCGGATGGTGACGACTTGCGGCGGGGCGGCTCTGGGATCACCGGGATCGGGTCGAGCCCGTCCCCGAGCGGCGGGGCGGGAGTCGCCCCCCCGTGCGCGTCACTCCAATCGTCATCGAGGGGGTCGAAGCCGGTAGGGTCAGTAAGCACCAACGGCATATTCCAGACATACGAATATCGATTGTACGACTGGCTATTCTCGGGACTCGTGATGTGTGGGTCCTTGCTGAGGAACCGAGCAGTGAGCGAGTCGTAGATGCGCCCGTTGAGATTCACCATCGACTGAGGGTCATGTCGAGCCCCAGTGAAGCCGAGCGCAAGCGCGCCAGCCCGCCTTCCCGTAGCCGGGTCCCGCACCTCTCCGAAGGGAGTGAAGGTGCGTCTCTCAAGGACGTTTCCGCTCGCGTCGGTCGTCGTATCGAGCGTGCCGAGCGCGTCCTCGTGGAGATAGTTCGCCTTGATGGTTCCTGCGAGATCCACGTCGAAGTTCACGACATGGCCCGTCGGGGCGGTGAAAATGTACTCCCAATGCTGGGCACCTTGTGCATCGGTCGTCCGACGGAACGGGCCGCGCTCCACGACCTCTTCCCTCTGGTCATCGAGTTGAAGCGCGCGGGTGTTGAAGGCGTCGTAGCTGAACGCGATGCGCCGCACCGACTGGCCCCGACTCGCCTCATCTAGCCGTCGCGGCAAGTTGAACGACGTGTAGCTGATATGCCGATGTGGAGCGCGGTCCCAAACTCCGGTGTCCATATCGAATCCGCCCGAATCGGTCTGGTTTCCCCACTCGTCGTATTGGTACTCCATCTCGCGTTGCGACGAGTGAAGTTCGGTGACTGCATTGGCGCCGTGAGGGGCTGCGCCGGTTCCGTAGGCATAAGAGAGAGTCTCGCCCGGCCGAACCCTCATCTTGAAGTTGCCGAAGTCGTCGTAGCTCTGCCCCTCCATGTCAACTTGGGACTCGCCAACGTAGGTCGTGCAGGTTTCGAGGCGATCGAGAAAGTCATGCTGATAGCCTTCTCGCTTTCCCGAAATCGCGTCGGTCTTCGATTTCACATTCCCATTCGCGTAGTACTGGTAGGAAATGCTGCGCAACGCTGTTCCCGAACCATCCAGCGTGGTTAGCGAGGTGGCGCGCCCGCGCAAGTCAAAAGCAGCAACCTCAGTCAGTTTGTTGCCGAGTGATGCTTTGGTCACGCGGCCCGCAGGATCGGTTTCCTTGAGCTCCCAAATAGGCGCCTTCGAAAACAGCTTGGTCGTGCCCGCGGTGGTGGTGGCGAGGCTGGTGCTGAGTTTCAGGAGCGCGCCAGTCACTGGATCGTATGCGCGCACCAGGCTCACATCCTGCACACTCGGCGCTGGCGGGAAGTAGATCTTCCAGAGCCGCCCAAACCCATCGTAGGTGTTGAGGAACGCGAAACTCTCGCGGCCATTGACGGTGTCCATCGTGGTGATCTCGCGACGTGGGCGCGCCAATAAGTCGTACTCAAACTCGGTTTCGATTCCGTCGCCGCTGACGGCGTGGGCCAGCATCCCGATCCCGTTCGCCGCCGTATCCCACGTATAGGTGCTGGTGAACCCCTGACTGTTGTCGATGCTGGTCTCCACCCGGCCGAGCTCATCGAAGGTGTTGCCAACAGTGCGGCGTGTGCCACCCGCACTGATCTCGGTGACCGTCTCCTCGTCACCGAAGGGAGAATACGAGGTCTCTATGGATGTGCGAGCTTCGTCCTCGGTACGAATCAACCGTCCGAGTTCGTCATGGTCGAGACGGGTCACCTGGATGTCGCCATTGCGCGCCTTCTGCGTGGATGACGCGAGTTGACCGAACGGCCCGTACTCGAAAAGCGTCGTGACTGGCTTCTGGTTAGAGTCCAGCCGCTCGATCGACTTGGGCCCGAATTGGCCGGGGGTCTTCTTTGTCACGTGTCCGACAGGATCCTCGATGGTCTCCACCACGCCGTCGTACGAGATCTTAGTGATCGCCCCCGAGGCATTGATTGTCAAAGGCCGGCCGATGAGATCTCGGGTGTAGCTGATTCTCGTGGTTGGAACTCCTGGAGCCAACGGCGTCTTGAACGGGCCGGTCGTCGAATCGAGCCAACCGAACGTGAGGTCGTAGAAATTCTCGGTACGAAGCGTTTGATTGCCGAAGCCGACATCCTCGCGCCACATCTCTCGACCAAACCCATCCGTAGCCACCTTCGACACGCCTGAGCGCGACGCGCGACGTTCAGTAACAATGGCGGCGATGCCTTGCCCTGGGAAGGCATGTCCGTCGTCGTACTCGAGGGTGAAGACCTCGCCACCGGGCAGGATGCGGCTCTTGATTCGACCGAAGCCGTCAAGCAACACTTCTGTCTTCACACCGTTCGGATCGGTGGTCGAGATTGCCTTGCCGAAGCCCGGTTGAGTCTCGATCTCCGCAAGGTGATTGAGCGCGTTCTTTTGCGTCGCGACGTAGATGAAATCCGGGTCATACGTCGAGGTGTCGACACGTAGGTTGCCCGCTGCATCGCGACGCTCGATGCGCTCGACATTTCCGAAGGCGTCGAGCACCGGCTTGGTCTCGATCTGTTGGAGCGGCACACCGGGTTGCACGGTCGAGGCCGTGACGGTGCCGGTTCTCGGGTCGTAGGTAGCGCCCTCGCAGCGCTTCTGAGAACGACCAGCAGCGTCGGCGGACTTCGTACAACTGCTGGTCCTCAGCCCAATCATCCATGCGGGGCTGCTCGTAAAGTTGTCATAGGCAGCGGTCGTGTCGTCAGTCCGCTCGAGGCCTCCTGGGCCGTAGAAGCTGGTCTGTGTCTGGAGCACGTTGTCGTAGGCGTCGAACTTCGAGTTCTCGGTCCTTGACCAGCTAATCGTTCCATACGACGGCCCAATCACATCGAAGAGCGCGTCGTGAGTCTCCGTACGACGGACCCGGACTGTGGAGCCCGGCAGCTGTCCGTCGATGACCTCATTCGTGGGACGGACTGATCGCACGAGGGCCCGCCCGGACCCGTCGACAACTGCCGTCGTGGTGGTCAACAGGGGGCTGCCAAGCGTGGGGTATGGCACCGGCGCGGGCCCCCGCCTTTGTTGGTCCAGCTGAAAGGTTGTGGTCACGCTCCCACGCTTCACCGTGTGTTCTTTGAATCCCAGCCAGCCTACGTCGACGTCTCCAAGCGGGAAGTTGAACTTGTGGTGCTCAGTGATGCTGGAGGTCCCTCCTTCGCGCATGGTCAGCTGCCTCACGACGTAGTGGCCCTCTGCCAACGAGTCGGTCTGCGGGAGCACGGCCGATCCTGGGTTTCGTCCGACGTAAGCAGCGTCGGCTGCTGAGGCGTAGTTCACGACGACCGAAGCCATGCCGCCCTGCTGCGAAACGCCGACGAGATAGTCGATCGGAGTGTGTCGCGAGATGTACACGTGGAGCACACCTCGGACGTACTGAAGGAGGTCTTCCGCCCCATCGCCGTTGACGTCGAGAACCTGCGTGACGTGCGGGCCGAACTCGCTGTGGTCGCCCTCAGGGATGTTGTACGTCGTGTTGGTTACCGGGTCGATTGCCCAAAGCGGCATCGGGGCGAAGGTACCGTCGGCCCGAGCCACCAATGCCTGGACACCCTGCCCGCCCGTGTATGTGTACACGAGGTCCTGTCGGCCATCGCCATTGACATCCATCGGCCTGATGCCGTCATTGAAGGAATCCTGGATGCCGACAAATTTTGGCGTCCGCACCTTGCCTGCTCCGTTCGCTTGAATGGTCTGCGGCGGGAGGAAGCCATTGCCGATATTGATGAACGCAGCTGGGTCATCCTGGCAATTAGGAGTCACGAAATCGACCAGACCATCTCCGTTGATATCCATAGGGATGTGGCGCGGGCAAAGGTCTCCCGATCCACCTCGTAGCGTGTCGGGCGTGGGCAGATTGCTCGGAATTGCGACCATGGAGGTGGCGTCGAGGTGAAAGGCATTGAGCCACCCGGTCATTATCCATTGGTTGGGGGTCTGCGGATTTGGCACGACCTCCGTGTGAAGCAACTCGGCTCTCGCGTCACCGTTGAGATCTAGGACGAACGATTGGAGGCTCGGCGCGACGAGCGCTCCCGTACGAATCGTGTAGTCGTGGGGTGCGCCAGCCACGACTCGTGGCGCAATCCATACATCGCCGACGGCGTTCGGCGGAAGACCTCCCATCTGGCGGAGAAGATCGACATGACCATCGCCGTCGAAGTCACCTAGGTAGGCGTCGGAGATGTCCGAGAGTGCGGGAAGTGCCACTTCGGTGAAGGAGCAGTCAAATCCGGGAAGCCCTTGTGTGAACGTAGCGCGACAACTCTCATAGCGCCCGTCCCACCATGCAATTGGACTGACGTAGGTCGCATGAAGAAGGTCGGCACGGTTATCGAAATTGGTGTCTGCGAGCCGAATGGTATGCGCGAAGGGAATCACGACGTTCACGACCCTATGGGAGGAGTCCCGCGTTACGATTGCCGACTCCATGAACGTGCTTACGGGGGAGAGGAAAGTGTCGTGCCCGTTTGGCCCGAAGTCGGAGCGCAGGATGAACCAGTTAGGAAAGGGGCCGTCTCCATCGAGGACTAAGAGGTCATCGAGCCCGTCGCCGTCGAAGTCACCTGCACGGATGCGCTCCCAATGGTTCATTTCGAACTGCTTCGGCGGCACGACTGGACCGCCCCAAAGCGGCTGGTGCGTATTGATGTCAATGAACGGGGACTGGAGGCTAAAGGGCGATGTGCTCCACGAAAACGCGACGGGCTTCTTGCAGATCTTGTTCTGGTCGCACTCGGACACGGTCGAGAGCAGTGGCTCACCACTCATGCCCGCGCCGTAACTGAGGTCGTAGGCGCGATAGAGGGGGCCACCTCCGTTCGCCGGCGGCCCCCTCATCTCAAGACGCTTGAGTAGTTGAGATTGGCCCAACTTCAGTCCGCTCACATACGAGAATGCGGCTCTGCTTCGTGGTTCGTAGTCGAACTCGACAGAGCGGTTGGCGGCAGGGGCACTCAGTTGGGTCTGCGTGGTGTATACGATGCGACGCAGGATTCGCTCGACCGCAGGGCCATCGACGATGTCGTACTCGTAGCGAATTCCATTGCCGAAACGGTCTTCGCTGGTTTCTCGCAGCCAACGCAGCCGCGCGCGACCGACGTTCAAGACCACCATTGAGCCTGCCGCGGTGTCGCGGCCGCCCATCAACCGATCTCCCTCAAAGCGGCCGCTGTTGTTGACGCCGTAGCGGTGAATCAGCCCCGAGGGATCGAACACGCTCCACTGGAGCGGTCCTTCCGAGTCGGAAGTGTCAACCACAACCCTCCGATCATCTTCGACCTCGGTCACATACGTAGCGCCCGCTTCGGCGTTCTTGCCCCTCGTGAGAACCAACCTTTGGCCGTCGATACAGAAGGCGTCACGATCGTCAAAGGACACAGCGCCGGGCGCACCGTCCCGGCGAAGACTGCGCTGACATCGGCTTATCGCCGACTCGCCGGTGAGCGAGAAACCGAGTCCAAGGTGAGTCGCAGGTGCACCGCTCGCATAGTCGATGCTGAGCGACGGCTGCATTCCGCGTCGTCCGGGCACCACCCACAATGGGATGGAGTACTGGAACTGGCCGCTGTGACTCACCCCGTGCGAGGAAGCGACCGCTCCGGGAGTGAGATTCGTGGTGCCAGGGATTACGTCGGTCGGTCCGACTCCCGCCCCCCCACCCATGGCCTGACGGGTTCGACCAATGGTCCCTTCAACGGGAGCCGGACACGCGGGAAGCGTCGCAATCAACGACGCAAGACTGAGACTCGTGAAGACCCGGAAAACGCTGACGTGACTCTCGCGACGACTTCCTGACTTGCTGTGCATTCAGCCTCCTCGCCAACGCCCAACTGCGATGCGGCCTTCTCGCCCACGAGGCCACAACGGTCAAGCCTTGCTCACGGCAGCGAGTGGAACAGGGGCAGGCCCGCGGGCGCCGGGTAGAACGCTGGGGTCGATGCTGATCCGATGTCGGAACTGGTGAGCACCGTGGCTGGCATCGTGGCGTTGCCCACTTCGGTGCTCACATCAAGCTGCGCGGGAGCGAGCCGCACGATGGTGCCACCGACGCCGGCGCACCACAGACCACCCTCGCCGTCAAAGGCAAAGCCCTCGAGGAGCGCGGCCACGCCGAGAGTGATGCGCACTTGAGGCTGCAGATCAGACATCGCCGTAGCGCCCAGACTCGCCCCGTCGAAGCGGTAGAAGATGTTTCTGCCAAAATCGTTCGCCCAGAGCGCGCCACGCGCGTCGAATGCGATCCAGTTTGGGGTGAGCAGTGCTCTCTCTGCCGGGCTGCTCGAGGCGTAGGCGCCGATCTCGAAGATCGGCGCCGTCGCCACGCGCGTTGCCAGCTGGGATGCGTCGAAGCGCCAGATGCGATTGTTGAACTTGGAGGCGACCCAGAGGTTTCCCGAGCGGTCGAAGGCGAGGCCGCCTGGGTCAGGCACATCAATCGTCAGGGATGGCACGGCCGATGCGGTGGCCAAGAGTGCGGCCGCGTCGATGCGCACCACCGAGTCGCGGCAGGGAGAACTCATGTAGAGGTTGCCCACTCGATCAAACGCCAAGCCCGCCACCAGGGGCTGGCAAGGAGTGCCTCCAATGGCGATCTCGAGATCCGGCTCGACCGCACCCGACGTCGCGAAGCGCGATGCGGGAAAACGCTGCAACGCCGCATCGGCAGTGGTTCCACCGGGGACCCACGCGTTGCCATCGCGATCGAAGGCGACGTCTGTTCCGAAGCCTCCTCGCGCGACGATGTCTGCGCGAACCGTTGCAGTGGTCGCTAGAGAGTCCGAGCGGAATCCGATGAACTGTCCGGCGGCGTTCGAGTTGGTCACCCACAGCCTGTTGCTTGTAGCCACCGGTGCCCAGGTGACCGTCACTTCCTGCGTGCCGCCCCCGACGAGGCAGAACCGCGCGGGCGCAACGGTCGGCGAGTAGACGGTGCGAACGAAGGGATCAGGCGCCGTCGTGCGGTCTGCCGTGACGATCCACTCACCTGAGGCCACCCTCAGCGACCGACTTGAGGTCACAGTTTCCGCCGTGAGTCCCGTGAGGTGAATGTCGGCCATCACACCCGGGGGCAGACCGGTCGAAATGATCTCAACGGTACCGGTCGCATCGGTGGCGCATCGCGGCGGCTGAGGAGCAGGCGGCGGCGAGCACGACGCAGCAAACACGAGGCTAGAGAGAGCAAGCAGGCGATGCATGGTGGGTCTGACCCCTTGAGTGGCGCGGCAGAGCACGCGGAGGACAAACTCTCAATGAAAGACCGCAGCTTCAGGGTTCCGGGATAAGGCGTCACCGTGCTGCTCTCGTCGACGCTGATGCTCCTGGCCCAGGCGCCAGATGGTGGCGCGCCCGGTCCGGAGCCGACCACTCAGGCGCGCGATCTGATCGGCCGCACCACCGAGTCGGAGTTCGACGAAGGGAAGCACGTGCGCTTCGGACCAAGGAGAATGGGCCCGCTCGGGCGGGCAGCGGAGGGCTGAAGAGGCCGCGGGGCGGAGGCGGGACGGTGATGGCGTTGGGAGGAGCGGAGAGGGCGCGCGGAACCCGCACAGCTCGAAGCGCGGCACACCGGTGCCCGGCGTGGAGGGACGCGAGCGCAGGCTAGAGGACGAGGTGGAGCAGTGGGCCGTGGGAGGAGGGGCAAGCGAAGTGGAGGGCCGAGCTCGCCCAGAGTCCGCATTCGCATTCGGCTCTCGGAAGTTATGGGCCCACGCGCTCCGCGCAACTCCGCCGGGGCATCCTCAGCGCAGGCCTTCGTCATCGGTTCCGTCCCGCGCTTCTTGTCCTTCGCGACACCTTCGCCGCGAAGCAACGCGCGTCCGAAGAAATAGCATCCGAAGGGGTCGCCGAGTGCACATCCGCGCTGCAACAGTCGCGAAGCCTCCTTGTCATCCTGCTTCACGCCACCTTCTCCGCTGACGTGAAGGGTCGCGAGCACGTAGCAACCGGCGCCCGCCCCTGAGTCGCACGCGCGCTTGAAGATGCCTGCAGCCTTTTTCTTGTCCTTTGGAACTCCCCGCCGTTGGCGAGCGCCGTTCCGTAGAGCATGCAGCGCTCCGCGAGCCCCTTGTCGCATGCGTTGAAAAATGAGCGCGCGCCTGCTTGGAGATCCTGCGTCACACCATTCCCGTCTTGAAGAGCGAGGCCCAAGAGCATGCAGCCGTACGCATCGCCTGAGTCACACGCCTTCTTGCACAACGGTGCGACTTGCGCGCTACGGGTCAGGTGCGCTTCAGCACATGCGCGACCGGCGCCGTTGAAGGTCGACCCTGTGTTGGGGCCTGCGTAACCAACAGCGACACCACCGCAACGAGTACTGGTGTCGCAATCACGGCCACTCCTCGGTTCGAGAGAGCGTTCAGGCTACCACGCCACCGCGACGCACGACCGGAATGGAACAACCGCCGAGGGTCACCCACGGTGACCTCGATCTCCCGCGCGCGTCGCCCGCATTCGAGACGCGGACTACGACCACGCCGTTGCTAGCAACTCAGAAGCGCGCAACGCGGGTGGTGCAGGTGCTGCGGGTGCTCCTAACACTACTACGTCAGATCGCTTGGCTGCCCCAGCCGACGGAACGGGAAGTGGCCGCGGATAAAGCGGGTGACAAACGTGCCCTTGGAGTGAGCTGAGAGCAGGTCTGTGTACAGAGCAGCCGGAACACCGAAGTACTC
>JAUYRZ010000056.1 GCA_030695565.1 Archangium sp. | reverse complement strand
GCCGCAGAAGAACAAGCCCGGCTCGCCGCAGAAGAACAAGCCCGGCTCGCCGCAGAAGAACAAGCCCGTCTCGCCGCAGAAGAACAAGCCCGGCTGGCTGCAGAAGAAGAGGCTCGGCTCGCCGCTGAGGAGCAAGCCCGGCTCGCCGCAGAAGAGCAGGCCCGGCTGGCTGCAGAAGAGGCTCGGCTCGCCGCTCAAGAGCAGGCCCGGCTGGCTGCAGAAGAGGCTCGGCTCGCCGCTCAAGAGCAGGCCCGGCTGGCTGCAGAAGAAGAGGCCCGGCTCTCCGCTGAGGAGCAGGCTCGACTGGCCGCCGAAGAAGAGGCGCGTCTCGCCGAAGAGCAGGCGCGCATCGCAGCTGAAGAAGCGCGGCTCGCGGCTGAAGAGCAGGCGCGTGTGGAAGCGGTCGCCGAAGAAGCGCGTCAGGCGGAAGAAGAAGAAGCGCTCCTGGCCGCTGCAGCGAAGGTCCGCCTCGCGGCCGAAGAGCAGGCCCGGGTGGCCGCTGAAACCGCGCGGCTGGCAGAAGAAGAGCAGGCGCGCACAGCCGAGCGCGAACGCCAGGAAAACGAATCGCGTCGCCGTCGCGCGGAAGCCGACGAGGCTGCGGAAGAGGAAGAGCTTCACGCCCGCGAAAGCCAGCTCCGCTCGTCGGAGAACGCCCGCGCCGACGATGAGGCTCGCCTCGCCGACCAAGCCGAAGCGCGCCGCAAGGAAGACGAAGAAGAAGCGGCCCTGCTGGTCGCAGCTCAAGCGGCCCGCGTGCGCGTGGAAGCCGAGCGCGCGCAAGCGGCTCAGCCCGCCAAGCCCGATCAGCAGTCGCTGCTCGAGCGCATGAACGCTGCCCTGCGCCAGGCCACCTACGTTGGCCCGACTCCCACGGCTGCGCCGGTGCGCCCGCGCGAAGAAAAGACCGACCCGCACATCCTCGCGCCCGTGCAGCTGCGCGAGCCAATGCCGGCGCCGTCGACTCCTTCCTCGCCTTCACGAAAGCCGCTGATGCTCGGCGGTCAGGGGCAGGACGAAGCCGATCTCTGGAGCCTGGTGCAGCCGGCCAGCGGGCCCGCCCCGGGTGGCGTGCAGAGCTTCGAAGAGGCGCTGCGCCGCGTCGACTCGAGCCTGGAAGCCCTCGTCGGCCCCGCTTCGTCCGCGCAGGAGTACATGGTCGAGCCGATCATCGAGGCCGAGGTCGTCTCGGTCGCGCCCGCCTCCACCATGAACTCGCGCATGGAGGACCTCGAGGGCAACGCGCCCTCCGATTCTGCCGAAGCGGCTCGTTTGCGGCGCCAGCGCCTGCTCAAGCGCGCCATGGAGAACCTCGGCGCCATGCCTCCGTCGAGCCCTTCAGTCCCGACGAGCAACAGCGGCTCGGGCCTCTTCCCGGCACCCGCACCTTCCAGCCCGTCGTCGGTCAGCAGCGCGCCGCCGCCGCCCAGCGCCGCCGAACAACAGCTCGCCGCTCAGATCGAAGCGCGTCATTCCCAGCTGAGCCGCAAAGATCTCTTCCTCACCCTGGGCGTCGCCCCTACGGCCACCAAAGAGCAGGTGAAGAGCGCGTTCCTGAACCTCGCGAAGATCTTCCATCCCGACCGCTTGCCGCCGTCGCTCCCGCATCTCTCGCAGAAGATGAGCGCCGTGTTCGAGGGCATCCGCGAGGCGTACGAGCTGCTCCACGACGAGTCGAAGCGCGCGATGTGGCTGGCCAGCCAGCAGAACCCGGCCAGGCCCACCAACACCCAGCAGGCCAGCGACCTGTTCAAGATGGGCGAGGTCTTCTTCAAGAAGCGCGACTACAAACAGGCCGAGCAACACTTCGGTAAATCGCACGCGGTCGACAAGGCGGCCAACAGCCTCGCGGCCCAGGCCTGGTCCATCTACATGGATCCCACCCGCAAGGCCGAAGGGCCCGCCGCGCGCCAGATGATGCAGAAAGCGCTCACCATCGACCCCAACAGCGATCGGGCGCACTACCAGCTGGGCGTGATCGGCCGCGTGGAAGGCGACATGGATCGGGCCGAAAAACACTTCCGCGAGGCCGTGCGCGCGAACCCCAAACACCTCGAGGCCAACCAGGAGCTGCGCCTCATCGAGATGCGCAAGAAGAAGGCCGACCCCAAGAAGGGCGGAGGCGGGTTCTTCGGCTGATCTTCAGGGGTTCAGCGGCCCAACCACCGAACGATGGCCGCCCGTTCGGTGTCGCGCAGGGAGACGAACTCCACCCCCATGCCCGGCGACTGGCCGGCTTCCGGAAAACGCCGCACCCAGGCCACCCGCGCCTGGGTCAACACGGGGCCTGCCCCGGGGACCTCGAACTGCAGTGAAAGTGACTCTCCCTGCTCCAGCAGCAGGTCGGACTTGAGAAAAGCGCCCCCGGTGGAGACGTCGGCGGAGGTGAAGGTGAGGGTGCCGGCGCCGCTCGAATCCCTCGCGGAAAAGCGGGCCTGGATGGCCGAGCGTTCTTCTCTGCGCTGATCCGTACCCATCAGGATGCAGTTGAAACGTTGACACCCCGGTTCGCAAGACGAAACATCCGCACCGTTCCCGTACGAAAGGGCGTTACCCCGTGGCGAAGCAGCACCTCCTGCTGGTCGATTCCGATGCGAAGAGCCTTCGCGTCATGGAGGTCAGCCTGAAGAAGGCTGGCTTCCAGGTGACGACGGCCATTCACGGAAAAGACGCGCTCGAGAAGGTTCAGATAAGCCCGCCGGATCTCGTGCTCTCCGAGACCCGCATGCCCGAGATGGATGGGCTCGAGCTCTGCAAGGTGCTCAAGAGCGACGAGCGCTTCCGTCACATTCCCTTCGTCTTTCTGACCAATCAGAAAGCCGTCGAGTCGAAGGTGAAGGGCCTGGAGCAGGGCGCCGACGACTACCTGACCAAGCCCATCTACATCAAAGAGGTGGTCACTCGCGTTCGCATGATCCTCCAGAAGGTGGAGAAGGATCGCAGCGAACGCAAGGAGACCAAGAACGGCTTCGTCGGAAACCTCTCCGACATGGGCGTCGTCGACCTCGTGCAGACCTTCGAGATCGGCCGCAAGACCGGCATCATCAAGCTCGAAGGCGAGCGCGCCGGCATCGTGTATTTCAAGGAAGGCCGCGTCGTCGATTCAGAGCTGGGCCGGCTGCGGGGCGAAAACGCCTTCTACCGGATGCTCAACACCTTCGAAGGCAAGTTCGAGGTGTCGTTCGTTCCCATCGATCGGCCCGAGCGCATCGAGGTCTCCACGCAGGGCCTGTTGATGGAAGGCATGCGCCGCCTCGACGAGTGGGGCCGCATGCTCGAGCAGCTGCCCCCGCTCGAGACCATCTTCGAGCTCGACTACTCGCAGCTGTCGGATCGCCTGGCCGAGATCCCCGATGAAGTGAACGGGCTGCTGCGTCTGTTCGATGGCCGCCGCAATCTCTCGCGCGTGGTCGATGACTCCGACTTCGAAGATCTCGCCGCGTTGGGGATCATCTCCAAGCTCTACTTCGAAGGGTTGATCAAAGAGGTCGGTGCCCCTTCGATGGAAGGCGATCGGCCGCGCAAGCCGGGCATCGAGGAGTGGCTCAACACCGGTCCGGCCCCCACGGGTGGCGAAGCGATCGGGCCTCCTTCGGTCACGCCGGCGGGCACGTTGCCCCCTGCCGTTGCCGCCGTCGTGCCGTTGCCCGGCCCTTCGGTGGTCGACGAGATCGACGCCGCCGAGCCCGAGCTGCCGCCGATGCCGGTCGACGAAGAGCCGCTCGACATGCCGCTCGATCTGGCGCCCGTGCCGGTGCCCCTCGCGCCGCCTCCGATTCACTTCGCGCCCGAGCCCTCCACGTCGAAGGCCGACGTGCACAAGTTCGAGCCGCGGCCCCGCGGTTCCACGCCTTCTTCGCCGCCGATGCCGGTGCCGGTGCCTTCGAGCCCCACGCCCGCGCCCGGCTCGCAGTTCCTGGTCGAACAGCCGCCCCGTGAGCTGGAGCGCGCCCGCAAGATGCTGCTCGACAAGTGGGCCTCCATCGAAGGTGAAGGGCTGGAGACCAGCTCCTCCTGGGGGGCCACCTCGGGGTGGAACAAGTACGAGCCGCGCAATTCGCCCGTGCCGCAAGCGGTGCCGCCCGCGCGCCCCAGTGCGCCGCCGGTCTTCGGAGGCGCCGCGCTGGAGCGCCGCGATCTCCCCCAGTCACAGGCTCAGCGGCCGATCGCGCCGCCTGTTTCGCTGATGCCCTCGCCGCAGGAGGACCTCGTTCCGATCGAACCCGTCTCCGAGACGGTCACGGCCGGGGTCCTGCCTCAGCCGATCCCCACGCCGCCGACCCCTCCGCCGATCGCTGCCGTCACCCGGCCGCCGGCGCCGGTGGTGCCGTTGCCGCCGCCTCCTGCGCCTCCGGCAGTGACCGTCACGCCGGTGGGCAAGCTCACGGCGCCCAAGCCGTTGCCGCCTGCGCTCGAAGATCAGTTCTTCAGCGACACCGAAGGCAAAGACTCGCAGCCGCTCTCCCTCGAGAACCAGGTCCCCATTCGTGGGAATCGCACGTGGGCGATCGTGATCATGGCGGGCCTCGCGCTCGGGATCATCGTGGGCATCGTGATCGCCAACAGCGATCCTGAGGTGGTCCCCGGCGAGGTCGATGCCGGTGTCACGGTGGTGATCGCGCCCGATGCAGGTGACGAGACGTTCGATGCGGGCCAGGAAGTCGCGCTGGTGCCCGACGTCATCGAAGACGCAGGCGAAGAAGACGCCGGGCAAGCCGTCGTCGCCGCACCGGTCGATGCCGGAGCCGCGGTCGTCGTGGTTCCCGAAGTCGACGCAGGCACCGTCGTGGCCGTCGCCCCGAAAGATGCGGGCACGACCGTCGCTGTCAAAGATGCGGGCGTGGCAGCGCCTGCGGATGGCGCGTTGGCCAGGCTGGTGGAAGACGCCAAGGCGGCGCTGGTCGGTCAGAAGTACCGCAAGGCCGTGCAGCTCTACCGCGAGGCGCTCAAGCTCTCGCCGGACGAGAGCCAGCTGCGGGCGGGCCTGGGCATCGCGTTGGTGATGTCGGACATGGGCTACAAAGAGGCCATTCCCTACCTCAAGGACGCCGTGAAGGACGACGCGACCAACGCTCAGGCGTGGTTGGCCCTGGGCATCGCTTTCCAGAACCTGGGGCGCGACGCCGAAGCCAAGACCCCCTACCGCGAGTTCTTGAAGCTCAAGCCCCGGGGCTCCCAGGCCGACGAAGTGCGGGCCGCCCTGGCCGGCATCCCCTGACGGAGATCGACTCGGTACGCTGGCAGGGTTAGAGCAGACGCGTGTTGTGCCTGGGTATCGAGACGTCGTGTGACGAGACGGCCGCCGCGGTGGTTCGCGATGGCCGGATTGCGCTCTCTGACGTGGTGTCGACGCAGATCGACATTCACCGGCGCTGGGGCGGCGTCATCCCTGAGCTGGCCAGCCGCAACCACCTGCTGCAGGTGATGCCGGTCATCGACGAAGCGCTCAGCCGGGCGAAGTCGTCTCTCACCGATCTCGACGTCATCTCGGTCACCTCGGGGCCCGGCCTACAGGGCGCGCTGCTGGTGGGCCTGCAGGTGGCCAAGTCGTTGAGCCTCGCCACCGGCTTGCCGCTGGTGGGCGTCAACCACCTCGAAGGGCACCTGCTGGCGATTCGCCTGGCGGCCGACGCGCCCGAGCCGCCTTTCCTGGGGCTGGTCGTCTCGGGTGGGCACACCACGCTCTACGAAGTGCCCGCGTTCGGCACGTACAAGAAGCTGGGCACCACGCGCGACGACGCGGCGGGCGAGGCCTACGACAAGGTGGCCCGGTTGCTGGGGCTCCCCTATCCGGGTGGGCAGCCCATCGATGAGCTGGCGCAGAAGGGCGACCCGAAGGCCATCGCGTTTCCTCGCGCGCTCAAGAGCCACGAGGAGCTCGACTGGAGCTTCTCCGGCCTCAAGACCGCGGTGCTCCATCACGTGCAAAAGCACGGCGTGCCCACCGGCCAGGCGCTGGCTGATCTCTGCGCTTCGTTTCAAGAAGCGGTGGCCGACGCGCTCACCAGGAAGGTGATGCTGGGCGCGAAGAAGGCCGGGGCCACGCAGCTGGTGCTCTGCGGCGGCGTGGCGGCCAACTCGCGTCTGCGCGGCCTCGCGCAGGAGCGGTCCGATGAAGCGGGCGTGAAGCTGTATCTCCCTCCGAAACGGCTCTGCACCGACAACGGCGCGATGATCGCCGTGGCGGGCGCGGAGGCTTTCAAGCGGGGCGTGCGCTCCGAATTTTCTCTCAACGCTGATCCGTCGTGGAGGTTGTGATGGCCGAGCACCCGAGGGACATGCTCAAGCGGCTGCACCTCCAGCCCAAACACAGCTGGGGTCAGAACTTCTTGTCTGATGACCGCGTGCTCTCGGAGATCGCCGAAGAGGCGATGCTGCGGCCGGGTGAAGCGTGCATCGAGCTGGGGCCGGGCCTGGGCCACCTCACGCGGTTTCTGCTCGCCACGGGCGCGAAGGTGACGGCGGTCGAGCGCGATCGCGACATGGTCAAGGCCCTCAACTCGCTCAAGTTGGAGGGGCTGACCCTGGTGGAAGGCAACGCCGCGGAGATCGACTTCGCCAAGACGGCGAACGCGGATCAAGTGGTGGTGGTGGGCAACCTGCCGTACCACCTGTCGAGCCCGATTCTGTTCGAGGTGCTCGATCAGGCCGATCACGTTTCGCGCGCGGTCTTCACCCTGCAGAAGGAAGTCGTCGAACGGGTGGCCGCCGAGCCGGGCACGCGCGAGTCGGGCATCCTCACGGTGATGTTGGCGCTGCGTTTTCAGGTGGAGAACGCGTTCGAGGTTCCGGCCGACATGTTTCATCCGCCACCGAACGTGGACTCAGCGGTGCTCAAGCTCACCCGGTTTCCCAAGCCGCGGGCCGAGGTGCTCAACGAGCTGCGCTTCCGCAAAGTGGTGAAGGCCGGTTTTGCGCAGCGCCGGAAGACGCTCGCCAATTCGCTCAAGACCGAGAAGACGCTGACCACCGACTGGGCTCCGGTGTTGGAGAAAGCCGGCGTCGATGGGCTGCGCCGGGCCGAGACGCTCACCGTCGAGGAGTTCGCTGCCATCGAGCGGGCGCTCGGCTAATCCGGAGCCATGATCAGGCTCCTGGTGGGGGGGGCGTTGGGATTGGTGGATGACCTCTGTTCCGAAATGGAGACCTTGTATCGGGGCACTCGGAGCGGAACCGCGTGCAGCGGCCGCGCATCGGCGGGGCACCCAGCCAGGTGATCATCGCCTGGCTCTCACCCGACGACATCGACACGGTCGACGCGCGGTGTTCACCGGCCGACGCGGGCCCGTTCGACCTCGTCCCGCCGCGTCGCTCGTGCATCAGCTCGAGCTGTTGGAGCCCTGAGTTGATGAGGCCCTCACCCTGACCCTCTCCCGAAGGGAGCGGGGATGCCGCTGAACCAGCTGCCGGCGCCGAGCCCACGCGAGTGCGAGTACTCGCCCGACGTCCACGTCCACCCGTCGAGATCCGCGGTCATCTCGCGCAGCTCTTCCGGCAGGTACGTGCGCATCGAACTCACCGTGCCGTCCCACACCGAGGCGGCCAGCGCGATGGGGCTCAACCAGGTCAGCGCAGCGCGCTCGAGCAGCTTGTCGTTGGCGAGCGCGGGGGAGGCCAGCAGGGCGAGCAGGCCGACCGGAGCCATCGCCGCGAAGGAGAGGGGATTGCGCACCAACCCTTCCGCGATGAACACGCCGGGTGCGTCTCGGCAGGCCCCGCGCAACACCTCACGCGCGACGTGCGGTGGAAAGTGGTGGAGCGCGTTGATGATCACCCTCACGCGCCCCTTGCCCAGCGCCTCGGGAATCTTCGTGGCGTCGACGGGCTCACGCACGAAGCTCAAGCGCCGGTTGGCCGCGGTGAGCTGCTCCCAGCGATCGATCGCCGGAAATAGATCCGACATGAGGAAGTGCACGTCGTGGCTGCGCTTGACCATCGCCGTGCACAACACGTCGGCAGGGGCCCCTGCGCCCGAGCAGAGATCGAGGATCTTCGCGGTGCCTGCACTCTGCAGACAGCGGGCGAGCGGCGCGACGAGGCCATCGAGCATGTGACCCCAGCGCAGCGTGTGGCTGAGCGCCTCGACCAGCGTCTCCCGCAGCGCGGCAGGCGCCCACGGAGCGTCGTTGAACTCGAAGAGCTGGAGACGGGGCAACGGCCCGTCAGTCCATCGGGTGGAGCTTCTTGAGCGCCGCGATGACTTTTTCACGCGCGAGCGTCTTACGCGGTTGGTGCGGCGGCGGAATCGGCTTCTTTGGGGATGCCAGTTCGACCGCGGCCTTCGCGCGCGCCAACACCTTCGAGGGGATCTTCACCTGGCGCTTCATGCGTAGCGCTTCTGGGCGATCGCCCGCAGCAGCCCACCGTTCGACTCGAGGAAGCGGCGGAACTCGCCCTCGTCGAGACGCATGCGGCTGAGCACACCGTGAATGAGTTCGTCGACCGGCCGGGCATCGGCCTTCTTGAGCTCCATGGCGATCTTCAACATCGCCACGCCGTAGAGCGGGCTCGCGACGAGCTCGTTCGGAACGCTCTCCGCTTGCTGTGCAGCTTCCAGGGCGACGACCCTCGACTGCTTCCCCCGCGAGATAGCCATCACATGACCATACGTGACGTGACATGACTGGTCAATGAACGGCTTGATCTTGCTCGCCTTTCCGGAAGTTCCGTTGCGTGTAGACCCTTGTTTGTGGTTGTGTGCCGCACTCATTTCGGGCCGGTAAATCGGCCCTGGCGCGCATGAAACTGGACCATCGCTACATCGTCGTCGAGGGTCCGATTGGTGTCGGAAAGTCCTCGCTCACCAACATCGTTGCCGAGCGATTTCAGGCTCGCCGCGTGATGGAGGTGGTCGAAGAGAACCCCTTCCTCGCCAACTTCTACGGCGACCGCGCGAAGTACGCGTTTCAGACGCAGATGTTTTTCCTGCTCTCCCGCTTTCGCCAGCAACAGGAGCTCTTCCAGCAAGACCTGTTCGCTTCGGTGACGGTCAGCGACTACCTGTTCGCCAAAGACCGCATCTTCGCCGCGCTCACGCTCGACGAGAACGAGATGGGGCTCTACGAGCGCATGTTCGAAGCGCTGGGGCCCCGGGTGACGAAGCCGGATCTGGTGATCTACCTGCAGGCGCGCATGGACGTGCTGCTGACGCGCATCAAGAAGCGGGCACGTGACTTCGAGCGCAAGTTCGACGTGAGCTACCTCGAGTCGCTGTGCAAGTCGTACAACGACTTCTTCTTCCACTACACGGACACGCCGTTACTGGTCGTCAACACGTCCGACATCGACTTCGTCAACAACCCGGAAGATCTGGAGAACCTGATGCAGGTGATCCGGCAGACGCGCAAGGGGACGGTGCACTATCAGCCGCTCCCCAGCAGGAAGTAGGATGTTGAGTTAGGTGTAGGTCGGTACGGTCCTGGTCGACGGCGACTCGAAAAAGAGCGGCGAACCGACAGCAACTTCAGGGCATCACTCGCAGTCCACAGAAGCAGGAGGTGAACCGTGAAGAACCAGGTCACCATCCACACGCTCAAGAAGTTGAAGACCGCAGGTCAGAAGATCTGCATGGTCACCGCGTACGACGCGACGTTCTCAAGGCTCTTCGATGAAGCAGGCGCTGACGTGCTGCTCGTCGGAGACTCTCTCGGCATGGTGGTTCAGGGTCATGACTCGACCCTCCCCGTGACGATGGATCAGATGGTCTACCACTCGCGGGCCGTCACCCGCGGCGCCAAGCGGGCGCACGTGGTCGGCGATCTGCCCTTCATGAGCTACCAGAACTCCGTCGAGGAGGCGGTCGCCAACGCCGGTCGGCTGGTCGCCGAAGGGGGCGTGGGCAGCGTGAAGCTCGAGGGCGGCGCGGAGTTCGCCGACGTGGTCACCCGCATCGTGCGCGCCTCGATCCCCGTGATGGGTCACCTGGGGCTGACGCCTCAGTCGATCCACAAGATGGGCGGCTACGTGGTGCAGGGCCGCGATGAAGACACCGCGCGCAAGCTGCTCGACGACGCCGTCGCCCTGGAGCAGGCCGGTTGTTACGCGCTGGTGCTCGAGGGCGTGCCGCTGGAGCTCGCCAAGACCATCACCGCGCGCCTCTCGATTCCCACCATCGGCATCGGCGCGGGCAAACACTGCGATGGCCAGGTGCTCGTCTGTTACGACCTGCTCGGCCTCAACCCGCACTTCAAGCCGAAGTTCGTGAAGCACTACGCGATGCTCTCGAACGACGTGAACGGCGCGGCCAAGGCGTTCTTCGACGAAGTGCGCACGGGCTCGTTCCCCGACGAAGATCACTCGTTCCGCAGCAACACGATGCGCCTCGTCGCTTCGAACCCCGACGTCGAGACGACGGAGCGGGATGAGAAGCAAACCGTGTACGGCGTTCCGGTCTGACCCGTGCCCACTCCGGTCATCTGGAGGAGCCCGGGTGAGGTGCGGGCCTGGGTGAAGTCGGTGCAGCAGCGCGGTCAACGGATCGCGCTGGTGCCCACCATGGGCTTCCTGCACGAAGGTCACCTCTCGCTGATGCGCGAAGGCGGCCGGCGCGCCGACGTGGTGGCCGCGTCGATCTTCGTGAACCCCACGCAGTTCGGGCCGAAAGAAGATCTCTCCACCTACCCACGTGACGCCGAGGGTGATCTCGCGCGGTGCGGCAGCGCGGGTGTCTTCGGGGTGTACATGCCCGAGCCCTCCGCGGTGTACCCGCCGGGGTACCAGACGTACGTGAACGTCGAAGAGGTCAGCCGAGGCCTCGATGGCGAGAAACGCCCGGGGCACTTTCGCGGCGTGGCGACGGTGGTGGCCAAGTTGCTGGCGCTCTTCCGCCCCGAGGTCGCGCTGTTCGGCGAGAAGGACTACCAGCAGCTCCAGGTGATCACCCGGCTGGCGGCCGACCTCGAGCTGGGCGTGGAGATCGTGGGCATGCCCACCATTCGCGAAAAAGATGGGCTCGCGATGAGCTCTCGCAACAGCTACCTCTCGGCCGAAGAGCGGGTTCGTGCGCTGGCCCTGTCACGCGGGTTGTTCGCGGCGCAGCATCGGGCCGCGGCGGGCGAAAGAGACGTCTCGAAGCTGGTGGCGCTCATTCGCACCGAACTCGAGGGCGTGCAGGCGCGCGAAGATTACGTGGAGATCGTCGACGCGAGCCGGCTGACCAGCCTCAGCACGCTCGAGGAGGGGGCCCCGGCGAGGGCGTTGATCGCCGCCTTCGTGGGCAAGACCCGGCTCATCGACAACATGGCGCTCCAGCTGGGCTGAAAGCCCTCTCGACATTCAGTAGCCATTGTCGGAGACAGGGTGCGAATGGCCGAGAAGCCCAACGCAGACGAGAAGCTCATCTGCGAGAACCGCCGAGCGCGTTTCGACTACCAGATCGATGACACCATCGAGGCGGGCTTGATGCTGACCGGCAGCGAGGTCAAGGCCCTGCGCGCGGGTGAGGCCAGCCTGTCTGACTCGTATGCGCAGCCTGAGCGGAACGAGCTCTTCCTCTGCAACGCCCACATCGGGGCGTACAAACCGGCGTCCAACTTCAGCCACACTCCCATCCGGAAGCGGAAGCTGCTGCTGCACCGGGTCGAGATCGACCGCTGGGCGACGAAAGTGAAGGAGCGCGGTTATTCGATTGTCCCGTTGGTGATGTACTTCAAGAACGGCAAAGCCAAGATCCGCCTCGGGTTGGGCAAGGGCAAGACAGGCCTCGACCGCCGCGACACGATCAAAGACAGGGAAGCCAAGCGCGAGATGGATCGCGCCATGCGCAGACGGTGAACGAGACGTGAGCGACCGGAAACTCAAAGAGAAGAAGGACCGCGTGCTGGAATCCCTCGAGCAGGGGATGACGCAGATCCACCTCGACGCCCGCCGCCCCGGGGTCCTCGTGCCGGAGAAGTTCCGCGCCGAGCACCACCTGGTGCTGAACATCTCGTACCGCTTCGACCCGCCCGATCTCTCAGTCAGCGAGTGGGGCGTGCGGCAGACGCTGTCGTTTGGTGGCAGCCGCTTCACCATCGGTGTGCCGTGGTCGGCGCTGTACGCGGTCGCGTCGTTGGCCACGCGTGAGTTCTGGATGTTCCCCGATGACCTGCCGCACGAGCTGGCCGATGCCGCCACCGAGAAGGCGAAGTTGCCTCCGGCGGAGGGTGAAGAGGGCGAGCCGACGGAGAAGCGGGCCCGAGCCGTGTTGCGTGAAGTGGTGCTGGAGAAACGGTCGGATGACGACGAGGGTCCGCCTGAACCGCCGACGGCGCCTCGCCGCGGTCACCTGCGAGTCGTGAAATAGCCACCCTTTCGCTTTGGGAGAGGGTCAGGGCCTCGAATCAGCTCTGCCGCTTCTGCCAGGCCGCGAGTGAGGCTCCTGCCTTGCTGGCCACCGCGCCGCGCAGAATCGGAGTCCACCCCAGCAACAACCCTGCGGGCCCGAGGGCCTGCCGGCTCCACCGCCAGAAGTCGAAGGTGTCCACGTGGCGGGTGATGCGCCCGTTCACGAAGGTGAACTTCGCGTCGATGATGTTGTGCACCTTGCGCTTGCCGCCGAAGCGGTACCACGCCTCCCAGTGCGCCGAGCCGCTGGTGTCGTCGGCCTGCACGTCCCGGAACTCGAGGCGGAACTCTTTGGCGTTGGTGCACAACATCGTCCACATGTCGCCGACCGCCTTGCCTCGCAGATCAGGGAAGGCCGGGTCTGTGAAGTGCGCGTCGGCCGCATACGCGGCGCGCATCGGAGAGGGATCCTGCCTGGCGAACGCGGTGTAGAAATCAGTGACGAGCTGCGCGTTGGGGTGGCTCATCGGCGAACGACCAGCACGGGGCAGGGCGCGTGGTGCACCACCCGGTCGCTCACCGAGCCGAGCAGGAAACGCTGCGCTGCGTTGTGACCGCGCGCACCGACCACCACGAGATCGACCGCCATCGTCCGGGCCACTTCGCAGATGGTGTCGACCGGCTCGCCCAACTCGACGCGGGTGATCACCTTCACCCCGGCCCGCTCCTTGGCGATCTGCTGGACGAGCGCCTCTGCCTTCTTCACGTCGTCTTCCGAGCGCGCGGGTGAGGTGGTCACGTAGCCCGACAGCGGGCCGACGGGGATCACCTGGGGCGTCTCGATCACGAACAGAAACGTGAGCTGCGCCTGGGTCTGCGAGGCGAGGTCCATCGCGAAGTGGCACGCGTCGACCGAGGGTTTGGATCCATCGACTCCAACGAGGATGTTTTTGACCATGGCCTGCTCACGGTCTTACTTCTTGAGCTTGATGTCGAGCGTTTGGGGCTCGCCTCCCTTGAGTTTGCCTTCCCACGGCCGGTAGCCGGGGAGCTGGAGCACCAGGGCCGGTTCGCCCACCCAGCGGTTGTCACCCGCCCAGGGCGTCTGGCCTATCTCCTTTCCGTCGATGAAGACGGTCGCCCCGGTCGGCGTGGAGCTGATGATGATCGGAGCCGCGTCGCCCGAGAGCGCCTCGTTCAAAAGCGAGCTGGCCCGCACGCCCATGTCCGGAGCGCTCTCGAACTTCGGCTTGAAGACCAGGAGCGCTGCCAGCGCGATGGCCCCCAGGGCCACCAGGGCGACCACCACCTTGAGCGCCCCGCGGCGTGGCGCGGGCGGCGGCGCTTCGTCGCGGAAGGTCTCGATGCGCTCCTCCACGACCTGGGGGGCGCGCTCCGCCAACTCGAGGCGCTCTTCGGCCGGTGGAAGGGGCTGCTCCACCCGGGCGAGGCGCTGCTCCAGGGTGCCGTCGGCCCCCAGCACGGGCCCCTTCTGCAACTCGTCATCATCCTTCGGGTCGGTCACGGTCACATTGTGCCGTGTTTTCTGGCCGCGCTCAGGCGTATGGCAGCTGGCGTCGTGAAACCTCGCGTCAACGGAATCGCCGTCATCGCCGTCTCGTCGCTCTTCTTCGGGCTGATGGCGGTGCTCACCCGGTTGCTCTCAGGCCAGGTTCCGGCGGCCCAGGTGGCCACGGTGCGTTTCGCGGTGGGCGTGGTGGGGTGCGGCTTTCTGTTTCTGGGAAGGCGTCAGCGGCCTGCGCTGGGACAGTGGAAGCTGCTCGGGCTTCGGGGCATCTCGGGTGGCATCGCGGTGCTGAGCTACTTCTTCGCGATCGAGCGGCTTGGCGCGGCCTCGGCGACGGTGCTCAACTATTCATCACCCATCTACGCGGCGGCCTTCGCGGCCTGGTTCCTCGGAGAGACTTCGACCCCCCTGCGGCGGGTCGGCCTGGTGATCGCCACGTCGGGCGCGGTGTTCGTGACCTTCTCCACCGGCTCGGTCTCGAACCCGCTGGTTCCAGATCTGGGAGCGATCGCCGGCATCCTCTCCGCGGTGGCGGGCGGCGCGTCGATGACCGCCATCCGCAAGCTGCGCAACGACACCGACGCGACCACCGTCTTCTTTGCGTTCTGCGTGGTGGGTTTCCTGGTGAGCCTGCCGCTGGCGTTGCCGGGCTGGGTCGCTTTGTCGGGCACGCCGTTGCTCATCTGCCTCGCGGTCGGCCTGCTCTCGATCGCAGGTCAGCTGCTCTTCACCTACGGCATGGGGTTCACCAGCGCGACCTCGGGCAGCGCGACCACCCAGCTGGTGCCGGTGGTGGCGTGGACGCTCGCGTTGGGTTGGCTGGGTGAGCCGGTGACGGTGCTGGGCGTCATCGGCGCGGTGTTGTGCGTGAGCGGGGTGCTGCTGGGCGTGGTGCCCTGGCGCGAGGTGTTGAGAGAGCCGGTCAGGCCGCCGCCGACAACTCCTTGAGGTACTCCCACTGGTAGATGCCGGTGTTGTGGAGATCGCCGAAGGTGAACGAGATGGCGTAGTTCCCCACGCTCTGCACCTCGATGATCTTCATGCCTTCGGGGATGGTCTCCACTTCGAAGGTGCGCTTGCCGCTCCACTCTTCGACGCAGCCGGCGCACGGGCAGTACTGACGCAGGCGGCGCGCGCTCACGCTGCTGTTGGCGCCATCGCTCCAGGTCAGGGAGAGCGTGAGTTGATCCTTCGAGACCACGACGGCGGTGGCGGTGATCGACTTCTTCTTCGGCTTCACCGAATCCCAGATGCTCACGGTTGCTCCTCTACCAAGGCGATGGTCGCGCTCGCCAGGCGATCGACGAAGCCGTCGATCATCACGTTCGCGCGCGGGCGTTCGTCGGCCAGCAGGCCTTCTTCGTAGGTCACGTCGAGCCCGAACTGCCGGCGCAGCGGCGTCACGTTCGCCAGGTTGACCGCGAAGTCGGGCTGGCTGGGGTACTTCACGAGGCGCTGCTGCAGCGAGGTCGCGTCGATTTCGAAGCGTTCGACCAGGCCGTACACGCGCACGGTCTCTTCGACCGGGTTCAGGTTGAAGAACTGGAGCGGCCAGATGACGAGGCCAAAACCGAACGCCAGGTTCTTCAGGGTGCGATCGCTGGCGACGGTGTCGTTGCCTTCGATGATGGTGCGCACCACCGTCACGTTGCCCTTGAGCAGCGGCGCACCCGACGTCGAGGTTACCCGCCAGCTCGGCCGGCGGCGCTGCACTTCGGCGATGGTGCGGTGCTGCAGCTCGACCAGCGTGAGGGGCTTGGCGAAGAACGGCTTTTCCTGCACCTGCCGGGTGATGGCCACGTTGCTGGGGCCGGTGGTGTTGAAGCCCGAGCCGAAGCCGAGGCCCGGGTTGCCGTAGCCCGTGCCGAGCGTGGCGTATTCGGTGCGGGTGGTGGTCTGCAGCTCGGCGAGTTCGAACAGCGGCTCGATCACCACGGTGCGTGCGACCTGCGGATCTTCAGGCGTGAACGCGCGATCGCCGACGAGTTGCGCGGTGGCGCAGCCGGAGAGCAAGGCGAACATCAGCAGGGCAGGGACCCGCGCAGAAGACATGTCCGTCCTATACCTCGCTCGTGGGAAATTGCCCTCCGTGTCGGTGGCCATGTTTCAGGTTACTTTTTGCTCATGAAAGGGTCCCAACGCAGCGCGACGATGCGCAAACGGCTGGTGCGAGTCCGAGTCCTGGTGCCCGCATCGGATGCCGCCTTGATTCGCGGGCTCGCGCTGGTGCTGAGGCGCGAGGCCAGTCGCACCGTGGAGCCCAGCCGCAGCGTGGGAGACCTTCTCGCGATGGACCTCGATGTTTCGGATGAGGCGTTCGATGCCGCAGTCGCACGGCCCCGGGACGTAGGTCGCGAAACTCAGATTTGAACAGGGCTACAGAGCCGCTTCGCGAGCGATGAGTGCGAGTATTGGTATCCGTTGTGAGCGAGGTGCTGCCTTCATGATGCGTGGTGGAAGAGAGATCTCGTTCGTGCTCGCTTGTGCAGGCTCTCGGCGCGCAACGAGGATCCTCGGCTGAGGCCGGTGGACCTTTCCCGGGTGTAGCAACCCTGTTGCTAAGCGTGACAACAGGGTTGCTACGACTTGGAAAAGGGTCCCGGGTGCACCTCGTCCGAAGACTGAGAAGGAGGCGGCGCGGCGCGGCGCAGAGTTCCTCAAACACCACTGTCATGGAGGGCTGCGGTTCGCCGTTGAAAACCAAGCTGACCCACGAGCGGTGCCCTGACTGTCGTGCGTTCTCAGGGTAGCGCTTCCGCTCAAGACGCCGGTGCTGGAGGGCGGGCAGGGTGCGGCGCACCTTTGCGAGGTACTCGAGGTCGAGTTCCGCCATCGGCAGGCCTTCCCCTTCCGACGCGCGCGCCACCACCAGGCCCACGGGTCGACGACCATCGCGTGACGCCAGGTGAGGCGCTCCTTGGGGTGTTTGCCCTGGTGATCGGCGTGCGGCGCGGAGTCGATCTTCTGGCCCGGAAAGACCCCGACCAGGCGCGAGCACTGAGCCGATGGCTCGATCAGGTGCGTGTGGGATTTGCTGGAAGAACGCTCGAGGTCACAGAGCAGGTCGCTGAAGAATGGAGCCGACTCGGAGTGCCGACGCTCCGGCCGGTGGTCGATGGCCTGCTCGCCGCAACGGCGAAGGTGCACAGCCTGATCGTCGTGACCCGCAACACGAGCGACTTTGGGTCGATGGGAGTTGACGTGCACAACCCTTTCAAGCGTTGACTGTGCCGCAGTGAGCGAGAACCAGTGGGCTCAGCGGATCAACATCGTGACGGGCCTGTTGATGGGGGCGGGTGCGATGCTCTCCGTCTACTTGCAGCTCTCGTACAAGGTGGGCCCCGCCGGTGGGACGGTGTTCTTCGGGAGCTACGAGCTCATTCTCTATGGAGCGATGGGCGCGTTGCCCGGGTGGATTTTGAACGGCGTGCTCAAGTGCCAGTTCACGCCACGCACGCACGGTGAACGCGAGACCCGGCAGCCGCGCTGCAAGGAGTGCGGCTTGATCCTCGCGCAGTCCGGCGAACGGTGCCCTGACTGCCGTGCGTTCTCGGGTTAGCCCGGCCGGCAGCTCAAAGCCCGTCGGGGCGGGCTGAGCGCCATGACGAGAACCGAGTCGAGAGCAAATCGCGCTCTGCCGAGGTCGCCGTGATGACGTCGGCGCCGCCGTCGTAGGGGTGGAAGATCCACGCGAGATCGATCGGCAGGATCATCACGCCCCTGCACTCGTCATTCGCCACCATGCGCAGCAGGCCGTTCACAGCGGACAGCGGCCCCTCGTTCACGAAGAGTTGCCCCACCCCGAGTTCTTCGGCGACCCCTGGCGAGGGCCACGGCTCTGCTGCCAGCGCAGGCGAGTATTCCTCCTCCGGGTAACGCACCGTGACGGTCACCACGCGAGTCTCGAGCACGGCGTGGTGACGCCGGACTACCTCGAGATGCTCCAGATCGTTCTCGGCGTAGCGCTTCGACTCTGGAAGCGAATGAAAGCGAACCCAACGTTCCGGGAACCGGTCCCGAAGCAGCCACGCGATCGGTGGAGTTTGCGGCCAGGCCTCGTTCCAGCGATGGGAGAACCGATTCACAGCCGACGGTGCTGCAGGGCGGGCAGGGTGCGTCGCACCTTGGCGAGGTACTCGAGGTCGAGCTCGGCGATCGCCAGGCCTTCTCCTTCCGACGCGCGCGCCACCACCAGACCCCACGGGTCGACCACCATCGCGTGACCCCAGGTGAGGCGGTCTTTCGGGTGCCTGCCTTGCTGCGCCGGCGCCAGCACGTACGCCTGATTCTCGATCGCCCGGGCGCGCAGCAGCACCTCCCAGTGATCCTTGCCGGTCATCAACGTGAACGCCGACGGCACCGTGAGCAGCACCGCCCCCGACTCGGACAGCTTCCGGTACAGCTCAGGGAAACGCAGGTCGTAACAGACTGACAAACCCACCTTGCCGAACGGGGCGTCTGCCACCACCACCTCGGTGCCCGGCGCGACGGCCGCCGACTCGCGATAGGTCTGCCCGTCGCCGACCTCGACATCGAACAGATGGATCTTCCGGTACAGCCCCAGGCGCCCCCCGTCGGGCCCGAACAACACGCTGGTATTGAAGAGCCGGCCCCCCGGCGCTCCGGTCTCCAGCACCGAACCCGCCAACACCGAAATCTTCAATGATCTGGCGAGCTCCGCCATGCGGGTGAGGGTCTCTCCTTCGACCGTTTCGGCGTTCGAATCACGCTCGGGCTCCGGGCCCATCCACGAGAAATTTTCGGGCAGCCCGACGAGCGAAGAACCGGCCTCCGCGGCCCTGCGGATCAGGCGGGTGGCGACGTCGAGGTTGTGGGCTTTGTCAGCCCCGCTGGTCATCTGGGCAGCGGCGATGCGCATGGGCATCTGTTTACACGGGGTGGGGCACTGTCGTAGAGGACGCCCACCAATTTTCGGAAGCACCGAAAAGTGGGCCGGGGTGCCCACTTTTTTCTTTTCAGGGGGTCGATCGCAGTGGCCGAGACGAGCAAACAGAAGGTGGAAGAGAAAGCGCAGGAGATCTGCGAGCCGCTCATCGCGGCCGAAGGTCTCGAGCTGCTCGATCTCGAGTTCATCCGCGAACACGGCGGGTGGATCCTCCGGCTGTTCATCGACAAGCCCGGCGGCACCGTGGGCGTCGAAGAGTGCGCGCTCGCCAGCCACGCGGTCGACAAGGCGCTCGACGTCGACGACGTCATCCCCCACGAATACAGCCTCGAGGTCTCCAGCCCGGGCCTCAACCGGCCGCTCAAGAAGTCGGCGCACTTCGCAGCGGTCAAGGGCAAGCAGGTGCGCATCAAGACCTTCGCGCCCCTCTTCGAGCCGCCCCGCAAGAACTTCCTCGGAACGCTCTCGCAGGTCTCCGCGGATGCAGTGACCGTCGAGGTCGAAGGGGCGGGCCCCTTCACCATCCACCTCAAAGACATCGCCCGCGCGAACCTCGAATTTCAGCCGTAACGCAGTGCCCGTCGTAAACCGCCGTCCCACATACAGGCCGTCATCAGACGGCCGAGGAAAAGGATTCCCCCATGACGCCCGCTACCGCAGCCCTCCGCCTCGACGACGTTCTCACCCAGGTCGCCAAAGACAAGGGCATCGACAAGACGATCCTCATCTCGACTCTTGAAGACGCGATGAAGACGGCCGCCAAGAAGCACTTCGGCCAGGACCGCGCCCTCGAAGCGAAGTTCGAAGCCGGCAAGGGCGTCGTGGAGATCTTCCAGGCGATCACCGTGGTCGACGTGGTCACTGACCCCCTCAACGCCATCAACAACATCACCGTGGCCCAGGCGGCTGGCCAGGGCATGGAAGTGCAGCCCGGCGACGAGCTCGTCTTTCAGATCTTCTACCGTGACGAAGACGCGCTCGAGGCCAAGGCGCAAGACGAGCAGTACGGCGACATTCTGGGTCTCAAGACCTTCCGCCGGGGCTTCGGCCGCATCGCCGCGCAGACCGCCAAGCAGGTGCTCCTGCAGCGCACGCGCGACGTCGAGCGCGAGAACGTCTTCAACGAGTACAAGGATCGCAAGGGTGAGATCGTCACCGGCATCGCCCGCCGTCTCGAGCGTGGCAACCTGATCGTCGACCTCGGCCGCGCCGAGTCCGTGCTCCCCGTGCGCGAGCAGGTTCCGCGCGAGGTCTACCGCCCGGGCGACCGGGTGCAGGCCTTCGTGCTCGACGTGCTCCGCGAGGCCAAGGGCCCGCAGATCATCCTCTCGCGCGCCTCGGTCAATCTCCTCACCAAGCTCTTCGAGATGGAAGTTCCGGAGATCGCCGAAGGCATCGTGGTGATCGAAGCCGCCGCCCGTGAGCCGGGCCGCCGCTCGAAGATCGCCGTGTCGAGCCGTGACGCAGACGTCGACCCGGTCGGCGCGTGCGTCGGCATCAAGGGCAGCCGCGTGCAGGCCGTGGTGCAGGAGCTGCGCGGTGAGAAGATCGACATCGTGGAGTTCGACGAAGATCCGGCGCGCTTCGTGTGCGCCGCGCTCGCCCCGGCCGAAGTCAGCCGCGTGATCATCGACGAGGCCAACCACGCGATGGAGATCATCGTGCCCGACGACCAGCTCTCGCTGGCCATCGGCCGCTCGGGTCAGAACGTGCGCCTGGCCGCCCAGCTGACCGGGTGGAAGCTCGACATCAACTCCGAGTCGCGCGTGAAAGAGATGCGCGAGTTCGCAGATCGTTCGCTCGGCTCGTTGCCCGGTATCAACGAGATCCTGGTCGAGACCCTGTACGCGCACGGCTTCCGCATGGCGAAAGACATCGCCGAGGCGAACGCCGAAGTGCTCGCGCAGATCCCCGGCCTCGACGCCGCCAAGGTGGCGCCCATGCAGGAGACGGCGCGTAAGCAGATGGTCAACGACGCCATCGAGCTGGAGAAGATGCAGAAGGACCGCGAGCAGCGCCGCCTGGAAGAAGAGCGCCGTCACCCCGACGAGCTCAGCCAGGAAGAGCGCCTGGCCCGCGTGCGCGGCATCGGCACCACCAACGTGGACAGCTTCAAGCTGGCCGGGTTCGGTACGGTCGAAGAGATCGTCAAGGAGATGGATCTCACCCGCATCGGCAACGTGGCGGGCATCGGCATCAAGAAGGCCCGTCAGATCAAGGCCGCCGCCGAGCACTACATGAACGAAGAGAACAAGCGCCGCGCCGAGCTCGACGCGCTCAAGAAGGCGCAGACCCCGGCCGTCGTTCCGGCCCCGGCTGCACCGGCTGCGCCCTGACGTTAAGCAGAAAGTCCGAAAATGACTGAGGAGCCCAGACCGCCCGTAAGAACGTGTCTGGGGTGCGGAAAGAAGCAGACGAAAGCGCTGCTCCGGAGGCTGGTTCTCGACGAGAAGAACCAGCCCCTGTTGGACAGGTCGCAAGGCGCCCCTGGCAGGGGGGCGTACCTCTGTGGACCAGGCTGCTTGCAAGCAGCCGTGAAGAGAAAGGCCTTCCAGCGGGCCTTCAAGAAGAACGTCGTGCTGGATGTGATCAACCTGGAGGCAGCCTTCCTGCGGCAAACCAACGACTGAGCTTCATCAACAATTGGTTCGCTGTATTTCCGGTTGCCCGCCGCACGTCCCCGCTTTTGGTTTCCCACCCCTCGCTCCGCGCGGTTTCTCGCGGTTCGTTGGCATGGTTCCTTCACTGTCTTTCTCTCGTCGCATGCAGTACGGGGGTCTCGCCCTATGTCAAAGAAGCGCGTTCACGAAATCGCCAAAGAGCTCAAGGAAAAGCACGGCATTGAGTTCGACAACAAGGCCGTGGTCACCGAACTGGTGAGCCTTGGCTACGACGTCAAGAGCCACTCATCGTCGCTGGAAGACGATCAGGCCATCGCCGCCGTGCAGAAGATCGTCGAGAAGCGCAAGCCGAAGGCCGCTCCGGCGCCCGTCGCGCCCAAGGGCTTCGTGGTGCGCCGCAAGGTCGGCGAGAGCACGGTGGCCACCCAGGTGGCTGCTGGCGCCAAGGTCGACCTGCCGCCCGTCGAGAAGCCGGTGGCTGCCCCCGCGGCGGTCGCGGCTCCCGTGGCCGTCGAGCCCGAGCCGGTGGTCGATCTGCCCGCCGACACGCAGACGGCCGTCGGTCATGCCATCCCCCCGTTCAAGGTGCCGGCTGCCGTCGAGCAGCCGCCTGTCGAGCCTGCTCTTGTTGCACCTGCCGCTGCCGTGACGACGACTCCTGCGCCCGAGGTTCCCATGTCTCCGGTCGTCGAGGCGCCCGCTCAGGTCGCCGCCACCGCCGCTGTTGCTGCACCCGCCGCCGTTCCTCCTGCGCGCGCTTCTGCGCCGCGCGCGGGTGTGGCCGTCGCCCGCGCTTCGGCACCGCGCCCCGGCACCGTCACCGTGGCCGCCGCGCCGGCCCCGATTCCGCCTTCGGCCGTGCCTCCGATGGTGCGTACCGCCTCGACCGTGGGCAGCCGCCCCGGCCCTTCGGCGCCTCCGCGCGTCGGCGTGACCATGCGCCCCAGCCTGGGCGCCACGCCCGGCGCGCCGGCCGCGGTGCGCACCGTGCCCACCGCCACGCAGGCCGTGGTGGTCAGCCGCCCGCTCATCCCCATCAAGCGGGTCACCCCCAACCAGCCCGGTGCGGGCCGGTACCCGATGGCGCCCGGCCGCAAGGCGGTCGGTGGTGTCGGTGTCGTTCGTGAGTTCAAGGTGGTGCCCGGTGGCACGGCCGGCGCAAAAGACTTCGGGCCCGATGCTCGCCGCAAAGAGGCAGAGCGGCGTGGGCCTCCCGGTGCCGCAGGTCAGCGCCGCGAGAAGGAGAAGGAACAGAGCACCACCTCGGACATCAAGGAGCTCATCTTCGGGCGCTCGGCGATTCCCGTGCGCGGCAAGAAGCGCAAGCCGACCAAGAAGGGTCAGAAGACCCAGATCACCACGATGGCCGGCGACAAGAAGGTCATCAAGGTGCAGGAAGGCATCACGGTCAGCGAGCTGTCGCAGCGCATGGGCGTGAAGACCACCGACCTCATCAAGAAGCTGATGCAGTCGGGCAAGATGACCACCGCCACCCAGACCATCGACGTCGACACCGCCGGCATCCTGGCGTCCGACTACGGGTGGACCGTGAAGAAGGTCGGCTTCGAGGTGGAAGACTTCCTCCCCACGCTCGAGGACAAGCCCGAGAACCTGATCAGCCGCCCGCCGGTCGTGACCGTCATGGGCCACGTCGACCACGGCAAGACCTCGTTGCTCGACGCGATCCGCAAGGCGAACGTGGCCAGCGGCGAAGCAGGCGGCATCACCCAGCACGTCGGCGCCTACACGGTGAAGTCGAGCAAGGGTGACATCACCTTCCTGGACACCCCGGGTCACGCGGCGTTCAGCGCCATGCGTGCCCGCGGCGCGAACATCACCGACATCGTGGTGCTGGTGGTCGCGGCCGACGACGGCGTGATGCCTCAGACGAAAGAAGCCATTGCGCACGCGCTGAAGGCCGAAGTGCCGCTCGTCGTGGCGATGAACAAGATGGATCTCGTGGCGGCCAACGCCGACCGCGTGAAGAAAGAGCTCGCTGACCTCTCCTTGCTCGCCGAAGACTGGGGCGGTGAAGTGATCATGGTGCCGGTCTCTGCGAAGACCCGCATGGGCCTCGACCTGCTGCTGGAGAACATCTCCCTGCAGGCCGAAGTGCTCGAGCTCAAGGCCGACCCGAACCGTCCGGCCACGGGCATCATCCTGGAGGCGCGGCTGGAGAAGGGCCGCGGCCCCATCGCCACCGTGCTCGTGCAGGAAGGCACGCTGCGCAAGGGCGACTCGTTGGTCTCCGGCATTCACTACGGCCGCGTTCGCATGATGCTGAACGATCGGGGCGAGCTGGTCGACGAGGTGAAGCCCGGTTATTCGGCCGAGATCATCGGTCTGTCGGGTGTGCCCACCGCCGGCGACGTCATCAACGCCGTGGCCGACGAGAAGGCCGCCAAGCAGGTCGCCGATCACCGCATCTTGAAGGCGCGCCAGGCCGAAGCCGGCAAGACGAGCCGTGAGTCGCTCGAAGATCTGCTCGCCAAGCAGAAGGCGTCTGATCAGAAGGAGCTCAAGATCGTGCTCAAGGCCGACGTCTCGGGTTCGCTCGAGGCCGTGGCAGACGCGATCCAGAAGCTGTCGACCAAGAAGGTCAAGGTCACCATCGTGCAGAAGGGTGTCGGCATGATGACCGAGACCGACATCGGCACGGGCGAGGCCTTCGCCGCCGTGGTGATCGGCTTCAACAGCAAGCCTGAGTCGGGCGCCGAATCGGCCGCCAAGCACAAGGGCGTCAAGTGGGAGACCTTCGGGATCATCTACGAGCTGCTCGATGGCGTGATCAAGATGATGGAGGACCTGCTGGACCCGATCCGCACCGAGAAGAAGATCGGCCGGGCCGAGGTGCGCAACCTCTTCAACGTGCCCAAGCTGGGCACCATCGCGGGTTCTGCCGTGACCGAAGGCGTCATCAAACGCGCCTCGATCTTGAAGCTGATGCGCCAGAACAAGCAGCTGTTCCAGGGCAAGCTCGCCAGCCTCAAGCGCTTCAAGGATGACGTGAAGGAAGTCACCATGGGCTACGAGTGCGGTATCGGCATCGAAGGCTTCTCCGACATTCAGGCCGGAGACATCATCGAGGCCTACGAGGTCGAGGAGACCCGCCCGTCGCTCAGCTGAGCTGACGACGAGCCGGCCCCTGAAGGAACACTTCGGGGGTCGGCGCGTTATCGTGCGGTCAGAGCCTGGAGCGACCCCGCGTCGCTCTTCGACGGAGTCTTCTTATGTTCGTCTGCGTGTCCCGAGTCACCCTCGACATTCCCGCCGCTGGATCGCTCAAGGCCAAGCGCCAGGTGGTGCGGCGCGTGACCGACCGGGTGAAGGCGAAGTTCAACGTGGCGGTCGCCGAGGTCGACGACAACGACGCGCTCAACCGCGCGGTGGTGGCCATGTCGGTGGTCGGCAACGACCGCAGTCACGTCAACGAGATGATGGACAAGATCTTCCAGTACATCGACGACATGTACGTCGCGCCGGTGAGCTCGCGGGAGTTCGAGATCCTCTCGTTCGGCGAAGATCTCTTCCAGGGGCCGCCCCAAGGCGACCTGCTGCTGACCATTCCGCGAGGCGAACGTTCGCTGGCGGAGGCCGAGGGGTTGGGGGCGTGGGAAGATCGGCACAGCAAGGGCATTCCCCCTCCGTCGCCTTCTTCTCCGGCGAAGAAGGCCCCGAAGAAGAAGGAGAAGGAAGTAAACCTCACCGACGCCCGGGCGGTGGCGCGCAGCCTGCGCAACCGCCGCGAGTGGGAAAAGGAGTGATGCACCATGGCTTCAGTTCGTCCTGACAGAGTGGCAGCGGAGATTCAGGCGGCCATCGCGGACCTGCTGATCCGTGGCGACATCCACGATCCGCGCATCGGCTACATCACCCTGACCGGCGTGAAGGTCTCGCCCGATCTCTCGGTGGCGCAGGTCTACTATTCGATGATTGGCACCGACGAAGAGAAGGCCGAGACCCAGGCCGGGCTCACGGCGGCCAAGGGCTACGTGCGGCGCGAGGTGACCAAGCGGGTCAAGCTGCGCATCAGCCCCGAGGTGTTCTTCACCTTCGACCCCTCGCTCGACGAGGGCGACAAGATCGAACGGCTGCTCAAGGAAGTGCGGAGCAAAGAAGGCTGGTGACTTCATGAAGCGCAACCGGCAGCAGCGAAACGCTGCGCGAGACGGACGGGCGCGAAGCGGACGGCCGGCCGGGGTGGAGAGGTCAGGAAAATGAACGGCGTTTTGGTGGTCGACAAGCCCAGGGGCATCACCTCGTTCGACGTGGTGCGCGACGTGCGGCGGGCCTTGAAGGTGAAGAAGGTCGGCCACACCGGCACGCTCGACCCGATGGCCACCGGCGTGCTCCCCATCTGCATCGGGGACGGCACCAAGATCGCCCAGTTCATCACCGAGGCCACCAAGGCCTACGACGCCACGCTGAAGCTCGGCGCCACCACCGACACGCTCGATGCCGAGGGCAAGGTGCTGGAGACCAGGCCCGTGCCGACGTTGACGCGCGAGCTCATCGAAGCGGCCTTCGCGAAGTTCCGCGGGCCCATCCTGCAGACGCCGCCGATGTATTCGGCCGTGAAGATCGGCGGCAAGCGCCTCTACGAGCTGGCGCGCGCCGGTGAAGAAGTGGAGCGGGCGGCGCGGCCGGTGACGGTGTTCGAGCTGCTCCTGCGTGATTTTTCGGCCGATGAGATCAAGCTGTCGGTGACCTGCAGCAAGGGCTTCTTCGTGCGCACCCTGGCGGCCGAGCTGGGTGAAGCGCTCGGGTGTGGCGCCCACCTCTGCGCGCTGCGGCGCACCCAGAGCGGCCCGTTTGCGCTCGCTCAGGCGCTCCCGCTGGCCGAGCTGGTGGCGGGCGGCCCGGAGCTGGCCACCGCGCGCCTGGTGGGGCTCAACGACTCACTCAAAGATCTCCCGGCGCTCCAGGTGACGGAAGCCGAAGCCGGCCGCGTGAAGCACGGCGGCCTGGTCGAGGTGGCGGGGCAGCTCAGCGGCCTGCACCGGGTGCTCGAGCCGTCGGGCGCGTTGCTCTCGGTGGCCGAGGTCACCCGGGGCCGGCTGGTGTACCGCCGGGTCTTCCTGCCCGAGTAGCGGAGCGTTTCGTTTCGTCCTCCGCCGGGTGTTCGCCCGTGCCATGCTCAGCCGTGCGCACCCGATGAACATCACCGTGATCATCCCCAGAACGTTGCAGGCTGCTTGTGAGGGCAGGGCGAAGATCGAGCTCGGCGTGCCTGCGAGCTCCGACGTGGCCGACATCATCACCACGTTGATGCAGCTCTACCCGGGCCTGAAGGCTTTCGTGGCGAACGAGAAACGCCCGCTCAAGCAGCACTTCGGCGTGGCGCGTTCGGGCATGAAGGTCTTCCTGTTCACCAGCACGGCAACGGCCGCTCACAACTAGCGGACCGCGCTGGGGGCGACCGGTGAGTCGCCTTGAACCAGCGGGGCGTGGGCCGTAGGGTGCCCGCTCCATGGCCGATGGCCCCTCCTCCCCTTCTCGCTTCGCCACGTGGCTCCAGTCGCTGGCCTTGCCGCGCCCGATCGCGTTGGGGGCGGTGCTCCTTGGCGTTTCGGTCGCTTCGGCGTTCCTCCTGACGCCTGGCTTGTCCGGTCAGCGGCTCCCCGAGTTGGGGGAAGAGCAGCTGGGCCGGCCCTTCGCGGCCAAGTCGGTGGCGGTCTTCAAGGCCAGCCGTGACTTCGAGGTGCCCGATGAGGGGCGCACCCAACAACGCCGGGACGATGCGAGGGCCCGGGTGCGGCCGGTGTTCGACTACGACACCCTCGTCGAATCGAAGGTGAAACACGGCCTGCGGGAAGCCTTCGAGCAGATGCAGGAGGTGGCGGCGCCTTTCGCGGCCAAACCCGACCCCAATCGCAAGCCGAACGCGCCGCTCGGCAAAGACGAGCAAGACCTGCTGACCGCGCTGCGGGAGAACCGCAAGCTGTTCGAGGCGACGGCGGTGCCGCCCGACGACGAAGACTTCGAGGTGCTGGCCCGCGGCCGGTTTGGCCCGGAGCTGGAGCAGGCGGTGATGACGCTCATCGACCTCGCCTACCGCGGCAAGGTGGTCACCTCGCGTGACGAGCTCTCGCGCATCGACACCAACGGCATCACCGTGCGCATCGTGGGGGGCACCACCGAATACGAGATGACCACCGCGCAGCCGGGCGCCTTCGACTTGAAAGAAGTGAGCACCGAGCTGGACCGGTTCTCCTCGGTGCCCGGAAACCTGCTGCCCGACTCGCCCACCCCGGTGCGCCGCGCGGTGCTGCGCCTGGCGCGTAAGCAGGTGCGCGCGAACCTCACGGTCAACATCGCGGAGACCGAAGCGCGCCGGAAGGCCGCCTGGGACGCGGTCAAGCCGGTGAACCTGTCGATCAAGAAGGGCCAGCGCATCATCGGCGACGGCGAGCTGGTCACCGAGCAGCACGTGCTGGTCACCCGCAGCCTGCGGGCGCAGACCAGCGAGCTCGACCTGCTTCAGTTGCAGCTGGGGGGCGCGGGCATCGTGGCCTTGCTGGTGAGCGGGGCGTGGTTGTTCTTCACCGCGTCGTTGCGCCAGTTCCGCCCTTCGCGCCGTGACGTGGCGTTCATGGGCATCCTGGGCACGGGGCTGTTGGGCGGCTTGCACCTCTGGGTGCTGGTGGCCGACGTGGTGCAGAACGGGTACCCCTCGTTGCCCATCGAGGCGTTGCAGTTCGCTTTCCCGGTGGCGGCGGGCGCGATGCTGGTGCGCTTCGTCTTGTCGGAGTCGGCAGCGCTCTTCTTCGCCATCATCTTCTCCGCGCTCGCGGGCGTCTTGCTGGGCAACTCGCTCTCGTTCTTCCTCTTCTCGCTCGTCACCTCGATGGTGGCGGCCGATCGCATCGGCCGGGCAAAAGATCGCGCCGGCATCTTCCGCGCCGGCTTCGCGACGGGCGTGGTGGGCTTCGGGTTGATGGTCTTCATTCAGCTGGCCGCCGCGAAGGGCCTGGGCATCGAGATGCTCTACAGCGGCATGTTCGCGCTGCTGGCCGCGGCCTTCTTGCTGCCCTCGCTGGTGCTGGCGCTCACCCCGCTGGTCGAAGGCATCTTCGGCTACGCGTCAGATCTCAAGCTGCTCGAGCTGGCGAACTTGAACCACCCGGCGCTCAAGGAGCTGGTGCTCAACGCGCCCGGCACCTACCACCACAGCATCGTGATGGGTTCGCTGGTGGAGTCGGCGGCCGAGGCGATCGGCGCCAACCCGCTGCTCGCGCGAAGCTGCGCGTACTACCACGACATCGGAAAGGGCCGGAACCCGGCCTACTTCGGCGAGAACCAGAAGGGCGAGAACGCGCACGACAAGCTCGCGCCGTCGATGAGCGCGGTGATCATCAAGCGCCACGTCACCGAGGGCCTGGAGATGGCGCGCGAGTACAAGCTGCCGCGCCGGGTGGCCGACGCGATCCCCGAGCATCACGGCACGCGGCTGGTGGGGTACTTCTTTCACAAGGCGCAGAAGGAGCTCGAGGGGCGTGACGACGCCAAGCCCATCGACGAGGCGCTCTTCCGCTACCCGGGCCCCAAGCCGCAGTCGCGGGAGACCGCGCTGGTGATGATCGCCGATGCGTGCGAGGCGGCCAGCCGCTCGATGCCCGAGCCGACCACCGAGAAGCTGCGCGCGTTGGTGCAGAAGATGATCAACCTCATCTTCAGTGAAGGTCAGCTCGATGAGTGCGAGCTGACGCTGAAGGATCTGCACCTGATGGGCGCGTCGTTCACCAGCACGCTCGAGGGGATTTACCACGCGCGGCCGCAGTACCCGGCGGGGGCGATCGGCGGGGGGAAGCCGCCGGAGCGCGACGTGATGAAGCCGTTGTCGGTGGTGAAGTGAGCACGGCTGAACTCCACCGATGCGCTCCCTCTCCCCGCGGGGGAGAGGGTCGGGGAGAGGGCGTCTCGCGGTGAAAGTCCTCTGCAGCTCGAAGTCGGCGCAGGCCAAACGCCTCACCACTCTCGCGACCTCGTTCGCCAAGACCCTGAAGCTCGAAGACGTCGAACTCTCGCTCTCCCTCGTGCGAGACCCGGCGATCCGCAAGCTCAAGCGCGCGTACTTCGGCATCGACGCCGCCACCGACGTGCTCTCCTTCCCCGCGGGTGACTTCCCCGGTGGGGGGCTGCGACCCCTGGGCGACATCGTCATCTCGCTCGACACCGCCCAACGCCAGGCCCAGGAGCTCGGCACCACGCTCGACCTCGAGCTGGCGCTGTACCTCGCGCACGGGCTGCTTCACCTGCTCGGCCACGACCACCAGACCCCGAAAGACGCCCGCAAGATGGAGCGTCTCGAGAGAAAGCTGCTCGGCCACGCGGGCATGCTGGCCCGCTCGGACGAGCTGTAGGGCGCTTCCCAGCTTTCAGGGGGGCTGCTATGCGGACCGGCGCTTTCGCACGTAACGAGGAGCCCCTGTGACCGCACCCGCCACAATCGACCCTGCTGACAACAAGATGCCTTCGAGCATCCCCTTCATCATCAGCAACGAGTTCGCCGAGCGGTTCTGCTTCTACGGCATCAACTCGATCCTGGTGGCGTTCATGGTCGGCACCATGAAGTTCACCGACGGCAAGGCGCTCGCGTGGGGCGCGCTCTTCAAGTCGGCGGCCTACTTCTTCCCGTTGGTCGGCGCGATCATCTCCGACGTCTTCTGGGGCAAGTTCCGCACGATCTTCGTCTTCTCGATCATCTACGCGGCGGGCTGCGTCTCGCTCGCGTTGATGGGCCACAGCGAGTTCGCCCTCGTGGCGAGCCTGGGCATGGTGGCCCTGGGCACCGGCGGCATCAAGCCGTGCGTCTCGACCAACGTGGGCGATCAGTTCAGCGCCAAGAACGCGCACCTCATCGAGCGGGCGTTCTCGATGTTCTACATGGCGATCAACGCCGGCTCGTCGATCTCGATTCTGCTGTGCCCCGAGCTGCTGGCGAACCCGAACTGGGGCCCGAAGTGGGCCTTCGGAGTGCCGGCGATCATGATGGTGATGGCGACCCTGGTGTTCATCGCCGGGCGCGCCCGCTACGTGAAGGTGCCCCCGGCCGGTAAGGCGTGGGTCAAGGAGGTCTTCTCGGTCAGCGGCCTCTCGCTCATCGCCCGGCTGGGTGGCCTCTACGTGTTCGTGGCCCTGTTCTGGATGCTGTGGGACCAGGGCAATGGTGGCGCGCTCGTGCTGCAGGCCCAGTCGCCCCTGATGGACAAGTCGATCTTCGGCCTGTTCACCTTCAAGCCTTCTCAGGTGCAGGTGGTCAACGGCCTCTTCATCCTGATGCTGGCGCCCGTCTTCTCGTTCGGCATCTTCCCGTTCGTGAACAAGTTCGTGAAGGTCACGCCGCTGCGCAAGATCGGCGCGGGCCTGGTGGTGATGGGCATCTCGTTCATCGTGGTCGGCTGGCTCGAAGACCGCATGATGCGCGGCGAGTCGATGTCGGTGTGGTGGCAGATTCTGGCGTACTTCATCCTCACGGCCGCCGAGCTGCTCGTCTCGGTGACCGCGCTGGAGTTCTCGTACAAGCAGGCGCCGTTGCGCATCAAGAGCTTCATCATGGCGCTCTTCCTGCTCTCCACCAGCCTCGGGAACATGCTGGTCGCGGTGGTGAACTTCGCCATCATCAAGCCGGTGCACGCGACGAAGATCGAGTCGGGCGCCGAGACCTGGCTGACCCTCGATGAAGCCTCCCAGTTCGTGGTGGGCCAGAAGATCGACTTCACCGGCGAGACCGGCGTGAAGGACACCAAGGGCAAGGACCTCGCAGGCACGTTCTTGATCGCCGAAATTCAGGGCTCTCGCTTGCGCATCATGACCCCCGAGCGCACCCCGGTGGTGTCGAGCGGCGAGATGGGCCCCAAGGCCGAGGTCTCCACCTACGCGCTGGTGGGCGGCGCCTACTATTACTTCTTCATCATCGTGATCTGGATCACCGCGCTGGTCTTCGCGGTCTACGCGAAGTTCTACAAGGAGCAGGACTTCGTGCGCAGCGAAGACCCGGCTCCGGAAGAGCCCGCGAAGGCTGCCTGAACGGAATGATGCACAGCGTCACGCAGACGCTGAGAATCACTGGGGGGTCTTGAGCACAACGCAGGGTTTGCGTAGACGCCGCAGGCCCCTCAACGGAACCGCTCTTGACCCTCTCGAACCGCTCCCTGCCAGTCGATCTCGAAGAGCTCTCCATCGCGCTGGAGGCAGAGACTGCCGACCTGCGCTGGTACCTCGACCTGCGCACCGGCGACGTCTTGCTGGTCACCCACGAGTTCGAGCCGGCCGAACACGGCGGGCTCACGGTGACGGAGATCGAGAGCGAGCCCGAACGATTCGTGCGCGTGCCGCCGGGCAACCCGCAGCGGGTGATCGACGAGATGAGGGCGTTCGTCACCTCGTTGGGAGACGAGAAGCTTCAGGAGTCGCTCGAGCTGGCGCTCTCTGCTTCACGCCCCGAGCGGCGCTTCAAGACGGCCCTGTCGTGGCTGCCGGAGCGGCAGCAGCAGTGGCACGCATGGCACCGCGAACACTGCCAGCAGCGGGCGCTGAGCTGGCTCGAAGAGCAGGGCATCGTGCCCACCGCTCGCGCCGCCTGACTTCCATTTCATGAGAGCACCTCTCGCAGCCGCTTCCGCGCCGCAGGGCACGATGCCCCGGCAGATCCCCTTCATCATCGGCAACGAAGCGTGTGAGCGCTTCAGCTTCTACGGCATGCGCAACGTGCTCACGGACTTCCTCGTGGGCTACTTGCTCATCTCGCTGGCCGAAGCCGACCGTCAGCCCGCGGCGAAGGAGGTCTTCCACATCTTCGTGATGGGGGTGTACTTCTTCCCCCTGCTGGGCGGCTGGCTGGCCGACCGGTTCCTGGGGAAGTACCGCGTCATCTTCTGGCTCTCGATCGTCTACTGCGTGGGCCAGGCGCTGCTGGCGTACAGCATCGACTCGAAGGAGGGCTTCTACGCGGGCCTCTTCTTGATCGCGCTGGGGAGCGGGGGCATCAAGCCGTGCGTCTCGGCCTTCGTGGGCGACCAGTTCGACCAGACGAACAAGCACCTGGCCAAGGTGGTGTTCGACGCCTTCTATTTCATCATCAACTTCGGCTCGTTCTTCGCGTCGTTGCTGATTCCGCCGCTGCTCAAGTCGGGGCACGCGCGCTGGGCCTTCGGGGTGCCGGCGATTCTCATGGCGGTGAGCACGGTGGTGCTGTTCGCCGGCCGCAAGAAGTACGTGCACGTGGCGCCCGCGGGGAAAGACCCGAACGGGTTCCTCTCGGTGTGCATCACGGCGCTCTTCCGCGGGGGCGGGCTCAACGCGGGCTCGGTGCTGGTGGGCCTCGGCTCGGTGGGTGCGCTGGGCGCGCTGTTGCTCTGGCAGTCGCTGGGGCTGGTGGCCACGGCCTGTCTCTCCATCGTCATCTTCCTGAGCTTCGCCGGAGCAGGGGTGTGGCTGCGGGCCGAGAACGCACGTGGTGTTCACCCCGATGAAGACGTCGATGGCGTGAAGGCGGTGCTGCGCGTGTTGGTGATCTTCGCGCTGGTGACGCCGTTCTGGTCGTTGTTCGATCAGAAGGCCTCCACGTGGATCCTTCAGGCCAAGTCGATGCAACTGCCGGGTTGGAGCTGGTTCACCACCGCCTCGCAGATGCAGGCCTTGAACCCGCTGTTGGTGATGTTGCTCATTCCCTTCAACAACCTGGTGCTCTACCCGGGCCTCAAGAAGCGGGGCGTCGAGCCGACGGCGCTGCGGCGCATGGGGTTGGGCATCGCGTTCTCGGGGCTCTCGTGGATCGTCGTGGGCTCGCTGCAACTGGCGATCGACGGCGGGCAGTCGTTGCCCATCCTCTGGCAGATTCTTCCCTACGCGCTGCTGACGTTCGGCGAGGTGCTGGTGTCGGCCACGGGGCTCGAGTTCGCCTACAGCCAGGCCCCTCGACGGATGAAGGGCGTGCTGATGAGCTTCTGGAGCCTCTCGGTCACCATCGGGAACCTCTGGGTGCTGCTGGTGAACGCGAGCGTGAAGAACGAGAGCGTGACCCGGCGGATCACGGAGCAGGGCTGGGGCGTGGTGGCGACGCAGATGTACTTCTTTGCGGGCTTCGCGTTCGTGGCGGCGGGTGCGTTTGCGCTCTACGCGCGGAAGTACACCGTCGTGGACAACTACCGGAAGTCCGACGCGGCTTAGCGTCTGGCTCCCTCTGCCCGCTTCTTCGCAGGGCGAGGGAGGTCAAGGGGGGAGCACGGGCGCTGCCTGCAGCGGGCCGAAGGGCGGAGCGGGTGCATCGCCTCGGGCCAGGGCCGCGAGGTGCTCGGCGCGGGCGCGCAGCTCCTTCTCGTAGAAAGGGCTCACCGAGCGGTCGTTGCGGGTCTGCACGAACTCGGCGTCGGCGGTGTGGCAGGCCGCGCAGCCGACGAGCTCGAGCTGCCTTCTGAGGTCGGGAAACGTCGAAGCCGCGCCGGCGCCCTGGAGGGAAAGGGGCTGGCCCATCACACCCTGCGTGACCCGCACTGACTGCGTGCGGAACCGTTCGGGGATGAGCCCGCGGCGTCGATCGAGCTGCGCGGCGTTGGCGTCGACCCAGGCGAGGAAGTCGGTGCGCAAGGGGCCCGCGCGGTTGAGGTTCTCCACGTCGAGCTGTTGGAAGAGCGGCGGGTTCTCCAGGCCGCCGTCGGGTGCGGGCACCCACTGCCGCCACTCCCAGGGCGCGAGGGTGAACTCCACCGTCTCCACCATCACGAACCGCGCCGAGGTGAGGCCCTCGGTGAGCGCGCTTCGAAGAGCGGCCTCGAACTGTGAGCCTCCCAGCCCGCTCAACGCGGCCCAGCGGCGGGCGGCGCCTTCGCAGGTGACCTGGCCGTTCACCACGTCGTCTTCACCCAGCGGCTGGCGGAAGAGGAAGAGCGCGTGAAAGGGCTGCAGCGTCACGTCGGAGCTGGAGACGGAGACACGCAGCTCTCCGCAGTGACCGGAGGGGGAGAGGTCGGCGAGATCGATGCGGTTGTGCACACCCGTCACCTTGAAGGGGAGCAACGACAGATCCCACCGGCTCGGGTCGGGCCCCTGGGCGGCGCTCACCGCGTCGATGAACTGCGCCGGGAGCGCGCGCTCGGAGTGCGCCGTGGTGGAGAAGCGGTGGAACCACTGGGCCAGCAGGGGGCCGCCGTTGCCCTGGCCCGCAGCCAGGGCCATCAGCTTCGCGAAGGAGACGAGCTGCGCCTCGTCGAGCACCCCGGCGTCGCTTCCCCAGAAGAGGCTTCGTTCGATGACGATCTCAGGTATTTGCAGAGCGCCTGCATCGACCTCGGTCGGCCCGGCGTCGCCGTCTGATCCCGCATCGGCTGCTTGGGGCTTCGGGCCGCAGGCGCAGAGCACGACGAGGCAGACGAGCGGGGCGCGCACGTGAAGCATTGTGATCAAAGTGGGGGCGTCGTGCACCTGTGCACTGGAGTGATCAGTGCACAGTCCGGTGCTCTCTTGTATCGGCTTCGCGGGCTCGGCTACGCACCGTGCATGCGCGCACTCGTGATGGTGTTCCTCGCAGCGAACCTCGCCGTCGCAGCGACCAGTCCCCTGGCTGTGAGCAGCCCGATGGGCGGCAACGGGCACAACGTCAGCTTCGATGGGCGGCTCTTCGTGGTGCGCACGGGGGCGGGGTGGGAAGCGCGCATGTTGCGGCGCGAGGCGGTCAGCGTGAATGCGGGCGTGCCCGACATCGGCGACTCGTTCTCGACGCCGGTGCTGGTGCAGAACGACGCGAACAACGAGAACGCGCTGGCGCTGTGCGAGGCGACGCCGCAGCCCACGCGGTGCAACCCCGATGGCTCGGCGAACGGGGCGGGCAGCCACGCCTGCTACGACGTGTTCGTGATCGACTCCGACGCGCTGGTGCCGGCGCCGAACAACGTGATGCGTCGGCGGAGACTGAAGGTGGTGGTCTCGGCCCCCAACACCGCGTCGGCCGAGATCGCCAGCTTCACGTGGACCGAGCCGCAGCTCACGCCGTTGCAGACGACGCTGCGCGGCATCGAGCCCAGCGTCACCCGCGATGGGAAGTTGTTGGTGTGGCAGGGGATCCCGGCGAACAACGGGGCGATCGACACCGTGGTGTATTCGTACAACCCGTCTGCGTGCGCGGTGTCGGGGTGGACTGCGCCGAAGACGATCGCGGCGATGAACACCGATGCGAACGTCCTGGGGCGCTACCGGTTGGCCGAGCGGCCCCTGCGCGATCCGCATGGCGTGGCGTTCTCACCCACCCAGGTGGTGTACGGCGGGTACCCGTGGATCTTCCCCGAGGGAGAGGCGATCAACTTCACCGCGGTGAACATGCCCTGCCGCAGTGGTCCACCGAATGAAGATCCGCCCGGGTGCGGGCCTCGGCGGAACGCGCTGGCGTTCCTGGGCTACCCGACCAACTGGCAGGTCGCGCACGTCGACGGCGCGTTGAACCCCGACACGGACAACACGGTGCGGCTGTTCTTCTCGTCGCCGGGGCCCGCGGGGGCGATGCCGTTGCCAGTGACCGTGGGCCGCGATGTGTGGCCGTTCTTCGGGAGCAACACGCAGAACTACGGGGAGATCGTCTTCGATGACGGCCTTGATGGAAGGTACGCGGGCTTCTGGCACCTGAACGAGTTCGTCACCGCCGCGGGCAACTATGATCGCACGCGCACCGCCGATAGCTCGGGGTACTCGAACACCGGCACGCTGCGGGGTGGGGCGAGCTTTCCGCTGCGCAACAACGGCAAGCTGGGCAAGGCGGTGCTGTTCGATGGCGTGAGCGGGCGGGTGGAGGTGCCTCACGCGTCGAGTCTGCAGCCGGTGAACGCGATCACCATCGAGGCGTGGGTCAAGCCGGCGAGCTCTCCGGATTGTGATGCGAACAACAACTACCGGCTGCTGCTCGGGAAGCCGAACATCAACGGCGCGTACAGCCTGGTGCTCGAGGATGACTTGAGCTTGCAGGCCCGGGTGCAGGTGGCGGGCGCGGTGCAGTACGACCTTCGATCGATGACCACGCTGCCGGTGGGGCAGTGGAGTCACGTGGCGTTTCAGTACGACGCGGCGAGTGGGGTGATGAATTTTCTGGTGAACGGCGTGGAGACGGCGCGCGTGACGCGGGCTCCGGCGTTGCTCGAGGGAACGACTCAGGCGCTGACGTTCGGCGGGCCCGGGGTTCGGGCGGCGTGTCCTCCCACGGGTGACGGAGCCTTCGCGGGGGAGCTGGATGAGGTCGCGATCAGCCGTGCGTGGAGGTACGGCACGCCGCCTTCCCAGATGGGGACGGGTGGTGGTGGTGGCTCAGCGACTGGTGGTGGCGGTGGCGGCTCTGCGACGGGTGGCGGCTCTCCGACGGGTGGCGGCTCTCCGACAGGTGGTGGTTCTGCGACGGGTGGCGGTTCTCCGACGGGTGGTGGTTCTGCGACGGGTGGCGGTTCTGCGACGGGTGGCGGTTCTGCGACGGGTGGTGGTTCTGCGACGGGTGGCGGTTCTGCGACGGGTGGCGGTTCTGCGACGGGTGGCGGCGCTGCGTCTGGAGGCGGCCCAGGGACGGGGGGCGGATCCGTGGTCGGCGGGGTCGATCCCGTCGGCTGCGGGTGTGGTCCCGGGGTCTCCCCAGATCTTCTCGTGCTCCTGGGGATCGCGGCGGCGTTGTTGCGAAGGCGTGGCGACCGCTCACTCGCGAAGAGTAAACAAAGTCCATACGCCGCATGCTCTCAACAGCCCCGGGGCGCGCGGTGAGTTCACTGTTCTGTTGGTGCTCGCCTCACGCAGGCCTCTCGACCTCGCGCGAAGTGCGCTCGTGTGACTCGTTCACTGGGGCGAAGCCGCGTGCAGCGAGTGACATGAGCCGCGCGCCGCGAGGCCTGCTCGCTCGACGCACGGATGCTCACCCAGGAAGCCCCGCCTCCCCCCCGAGCAAGGGTGGACCTCATGGATTTTGTTTCCTCTTGTCGACTTAGCTCGCTGCCTTCACTTCGAGCGACAGCATCGCGATCGTCTGCAGCGCGAACGCCAACAGCGACGGCACCGCGCGCAGCATGTTCGACAAGTCCCACGCGTCGCGAACCGCCGCCCAATCCGCAGGCGGCGCAGCCGGGTTCCAACTGAGGATCTGCTGGTTGTACGCAATGTCAGTCGGCACGCTGTAGAGGATCGCAGCCACGATCAGCAGCAACGCGATCAACGTCAGGCGGAACACCTGCGTGTTCTTCTCCTTGCGCGCGATCACCAGCAGCCACACCGCGAACACCGTGTAGGCCGTGGAGATCAGCGTCATCGAGACTTGCAGGATTCTGATCTGCGCCTGCTTCACCAGCGTGAAATTCGTGCCGTCAAGGAGGCTCAGCGAGGGCGAGGTCGCGAGCGCCGCGGCGAAGAGCACCGAGGCGAAGACTCCGACGGTGAGCACACTTGCGACGGCGACGGCGTTCCTGGTCGACATGATGGGGGCCAGTTTTTTTAACCTCAGCTCGCCACGCGCTGGCCGACCCGCTGCTTCCGCGCCTTGTTCAGCACGTGCTTCAAGTACTTGCCGGTGTAGCTGCCCTTCACCTCGGACACTTCCTCCGGCGTACCGATGGCCAGGATCTCACCACCACCGCTGCCGCCTTCAGGCCCCAGATCGATCACCCAGTCAGACGACTTGATCACGTCGAGGTTGTGCTCGATCACCACCACCGTGTTGCCCGCCTCGACGAGCCGGTTGAGCACGATGAGCAGCTTGCGCATGTCTTCGAAGTGCAGACCCGTGGTCGGCTCATCGAGGATGTACAGGGTGCGGCCGGTCGACACCTTGGCGAGCTCTCGCGACAGCTTGATGCGCTGCGCTTCACCTCCCGACAGCGTGGTCGAGGGCTGGCCCAGCTTGATGTAGCTCAGGCCCACGTCTTCCAGCGTCCTGAGCACGCGGCTGATGTCGCGATGCACCTCGAAGTGCACCATCGCCTCGCGCACCGACATGTCGAGGATCTCCGCCACGTTCTTGCCCTTGTAGCGGACCCGCAGCGTCGCCTCGTTGAACCGCTTTCCGCCGCACACTTCACAGGGCACGTAGACGTCAGCGAGGAAGTGCATCTCGACCTTCTTCACGCCGTCGCCTTCACACGACTCGCAGCGGCCCCCCTTCACGTTGAAGCTGAAGCGGCCCGGCGTGTAGCCGTACGTGCGCGCTTCCTGCGTCTGCGCGAGCACCTCGCGGATCGCATCGAACACCTTGGTGTACGTGGCGGGGTTCGAACGCGGCGTGCGCCCGATGGGCCGCTGATCGATGTCGATCACCTTGTCGAGGTACTCGAGGCCGAGGATCGACTGGTGTTTTCCGGGCACGTCGCGGGTCTCGTAGATGTGCCGCGCCAGCGCCGGGTAGAGGATCTCGTTGATCAGAGTCGACTTGCCCGCGCCCGAGACGCCGGTCACCGAGACGAACAACCCAAGCGGGATGTCGACGCTCACGTCCTTGAGGTTGTTCTCCTTGGCGCCCTTGATGGTGATCTTCTGCTTGCCCGGCTTGCGGCGCGTCTCGGGCACGGTGATCTCGAGCCGGCCCGACAGGTACCCGCCGGTCACGCTCTTCTCGTTGGCCATCACCTGCTTCGGAGTTCCCTCCGCGATCACCGCGCCGCCGAGTTCACCTGCGCCCGGCCCGAAGTCGATGATCCAGTCGGCCTCTTCCATCGTCTCTTCGTCGTGCTCGACCACCAGCACCGAGTTGCCCAGATCGCGCAGCTTCTTGAGCGTGGCGATCAACCGGCCGTTGTCGCGCTGGTGCAGGCCGATCGACGGCTCGTCGAGAATGTAGATGACGCCGGTCAGCTCGCTGCCCATCTGCGAAGCGAGGCGAATGCGCTGGCTCTCGCCACCCGACAGCGTGGAGGCCGCGCGATCGAGTGAGAGATACGTGAGCCCCACGTCGGCCAGGAACGAGAGGCGCGAGCGGATCTCCTTGAGCAGCTCCGCGGCGATGGTCGCCTCGTTCTTGCTCAACGGCAGCGCCGCCAGAAAGTCCAACGCCTGCCGGATGGTCATGCGCGAGAGGTCGACGATGCTGTTGCCGCCCACCTTCACCGCGCGCGACTCGGGCCGGAGCCGCTCGCCGTTGCAGGTCGGGCACGGCTTATCGCTCAAGAACTTCATGTAGTACTGCTTCATCGACTCCGAGGTCGTCGAGTTGAAGCTGCGCCACAGCTTGTTGACCAGGCCCTCCCACTCCATCTTCCAGCGGGCCTCGCCCCACTTCATCGAGAGCTCTTTGCCGCTGCTCCCGTAGAGCACCACGTCGGTCTGCTTCTTCGGCAGCTGGTTCCACGGCGTCTCGAGATCGATGGAGAACGCGCGCGCCAGGGTGTCCACCAGGTCGGCCGTCCACCCTTCGCCGCGTGACACGCCCGAGGCCCACACCTCGACCGCGCCGTCTTTGATCGACCGCGTCTTGTCGGGGACGATCAGATCCGGATCCATCTCCGCGCGGGTGCCCAGGCCACTGCACTCGGTGCACATGCCCAGCGGGTTGTTGAATGAGAACGACGAAGGCGCCAGCTCGGGGAACGACAACGCGCAGTGATGACACGAGTTGTGCTCGCTCATCGTGCGGTCGGCGCTCTTGGTGCCGTTCTCGTCGGTGACGATCAACACGCCTTTGCCTTCGCGCAGCGCCTGCTCCACCGAGTCGGTCAGGCGGGGGCGCAGGTCGGCCTTGAGCACCAGCCGATCGATGATCAGCTCGACGTCGTGCTTCGATTTCTTGTCGAGCTCGAACTTTTCTTCGAGCGATCGCACCTTGCCGTCGACGCGCGCGCGGCTGAAGCCTCTCTTCAAGGCATCGACGAGCAGGTCTTTGTGCTCGCCCTTGCGGTTCACCACGATGGGCGCGAGCAGTTGAAGCTTGGTGCCCGCGGGCGACTTGAGGATCTCCTCGACGATCTGCTGCGCCGACTGCTTGCCCACCTTGCGGCCGCAGTTGTTGCAGTGCTGCACGCCGATGTTCGCGTAGAGCACGCGCAGGTAGTCGTGCACCTCGGTGACGGTGCCCACCGTCGAGCGCGGGTTGTTCGACGCCGCCTTCTGCTCGATCGAGATGGTGGGGGAGAGCCCCCGAATGGTGTCGTAGCGGGGCTTCTCCATCTGCCCGAGGAACTGGCGGGCGTAGGCCGAGAGCGATTCGACATAGCGGCGCTGCCCTTCGGCGTAGAGCGTGTCGAAGGCGAGCGAGCTCTTGCCAGAGCCCGAGACGCCCGTGAACACCACGAGCTTCTTCTTGGGGATGTCGAGAGAGACGCCTTTGAGGTTGTGCTCTTTGGCGCCGCGAATGCTGACGTAGTCGGGTTCGGCCATGGGGTTGCCCTGAAGTAGCGCCGATGGGGTGCCAGCGCCCGCGCGACTTCGCCCGGAACGGGTGTTCAGGTCAAGAATTCCCTACCCGAAGAGCGCGGCCCGCTCCACGAGCGGCTGGGCGTGGAGCGGGCCTTCATCAGTCACGTTCGTCGAGCAGGTAGCGGTTCGAGATCGCCTTGAACGACAGCCGGCCCCCCAGCACGTCTGAGCGCATCGGTTGTACCGGCCTGATCACGATGCCCTCTCGCTGGTTGCCGGTGTTTTCGTACGTGCCCTCCGCCTTCTGGAGCAACGAGTCGACCGTCTCGTCGAAGCGCGCTCCTTCGAAGGCGAGCGGCACCGGCATCAGCCCGTGCTGCTGGCAGAACTTCCGCAGCTCACCGTCGCTCAGGTGTTCACCCGTTCGCGTGTCGTAGAGGTTGAACACGAAGAGGCTCTTGTCCTTCAGCCCAGCCGGGTTCTTCTGCACGCCCGGCCCCACGATCTCGCCCTGAAGGGCGAGTGACGAACCGCCCAGCACGTCGGCCAGCCGGTGCTTCCTGGCCACGTGCCAGTAGAGGTTCTCGCCTTCGGCGATGGAGTGGTTGCGCCCGCACGCATGCAGCCCCCCGTCGATCATCACGAAGGTCGAGCTGGTGCCGTCCATCTTCACGGTGGCCACGAAGGGCTTGCCGCGCAGCTCCTCGAGCACCTGCGGCACGGCCTGCACGCGCATCTCGTCGGTCTTCGGCACGAGCGAAGGGAACGCGGCGCGCCAGTCGCCCATGCCGCTGGGCGCTGGCGGCTCGTACTTGATCACCCCCAGCTGCTCCGTCACGTCGGCGCCTTCGAGGGCGTGGGTGAGCCCGGCCTGGGCCAGCGGCATCAGCAGCCCCTGCGAGAGGGTGCCGCGCAGCCGCAGCGTGCGAATGCGAAACGAGTCGGGCCGCGGAACACCGGTCTGGCCCTTCGGCTGCCACAACCACGAGAAGGCCTCGCGGTCGGGCGGCACGGCGTCGATCTCGAGGTACACCGCGAGCTCACCGGGTCGAAACTCGCCCTTCTTCACCACGCACTGCCACCCCGCCACGCGGGCCAGCTCGATGCGATCGGCGCCAGCGATGGGCGTCAGCTCGGTGATGCGGGTGATCGAAGCGAGGGCGCGTTGCATGGGAGTGCTCCTGGGGTGAGGTCCTCCGGCTGACCGGACGAGCTGCCCGAAGCTGACCGCTGCTTCAGCGCACCCGGCGCACCAGGCCCCCGCGCAAGATGCGCAGCTGCCCGGCTTCGCGGAAGGTGACGTACCACCGGGGCCCGATGGCGCCGCCGCTGGTGGTCGACTGAGTGACCACCGGAGAGAGCCGGGTGGCGGAGTTGCCCGGCCAGGTGGCGAGTGATCGCCGGTACCAGTTCTTGAGCAGGTGACAGTCGGTGGTGCAGAGCGCGGCCTTGAGTGAGATCTCGTTGACCGAGCCCACCAGGTTGGTCGTCTGGTACGCCACCACGTGGCCATCGCTGGTCGAGGTGAGATCGAAGCTGTCTTTCACCGCGGGATCCTGGTCGAGCAGGAACTGGGTGAAGTTGCCCGTGGTGGGAGGGTGATCGGTGCCCGTGATGGCCAGGAACAGGTTGGCCGAGCGGGGCGGGGTGACCGCGTTCTGACTGACGTACCCGAGGATGCTGTAGGCGTCGTTGCCCGAGCCCCGGGTGATGGTCTGGCTGTTGACGAACTGGTTGCCCGAGCCGCCGGTGGTGCCGTCGACCAGCAGCACCGGAACTCCGAAGGTGACGCCCTGGTCGGTCGACTCGGCGAAGTAGATGCGCTCGCTGCCGGCGCCGCTCTGACGCCACGAGATGATCAGCCGGAAGGGATCGACGCGCCACACCGACACGTCGGTGATGGCGTAGCTGGCCGCCGCGGGAATGGTGAGCCGCGCGCGGTTGACGAAGGTGACGCCGTCGTTCGACCACGCGATGCCGATCTGGTCGGTCGCCACTGAGCTGGAGACGATGGCGAAGCGGTTGTTGCGATCGGTGCCCACCGCGATGTGATCGGCGTTCATGGTGGCGTCGATCATCGTCTCTGCCGGGTAGGCGCCCGTCAGGCTGGAGAAGAGCCGGGCGCGCACGCCGATGGAGGCCGAGAGCCGGTACGCCAACACCGCGCGACCCAGCGCGCCATCCATCGAGCGCGCGGCGGAGGTCACCACGGCGGCGGGCGGTTGGAGCGCCGCCCAGTTCCGCCCTTGATCGACCGAGCGGTAGAGCGTCAGGTCGGAGTCAGTGGTCATCTTGAGGCCGTAGGGCGGCAAGACCACCACGGTGTTGTCGTGCGCCACCACCCCCGCGGTGGAGGTCGCGCCGGTGCCCACGCTGAAGTTTGCGGTGAAGAGGGTCGTCTGTTCGAACGGCGCCATCTGCCAGATCTCGCCTTCCTCCGACCCCTGGCCGAACGAATCACGCGCGCCGATGCGGTGGTAGAGCGGCTCATCGGCAGGCACGGCCACGTCGAAGGTGGGCTGGCTCATGTAGAAGCTCTGCTGCGGGGTGACGAAGCTGGCGTTGTCGTCGGTGCCGACGATGAAGTCGCTCAGGCCTCCGCTGGACCACGAGAGAGAAGCGGTGTTGATGCCCGGCAGCCCGCGGCCGGTCACGCCGCGCAGCTCGGGCACCAGCACGGTCAGCGTGGCGGCATCGGAGTCGGTGTACGCGATGGCCAGATCGTCGATCGCCTCGCCGCCCACCACGGGCCAGTAGCCCTGGAGCGGGTTGGCCTCCACCCGATCCCAATCGGTGGGCGAGAAGCCGCTCCCCTCATCCGTGACCACGCCCAGGCGCACGCCGCCGCTCTGGGGCCGGTAGACCATCGCCGCGATGGTGCCCGCTGCGTGGATGCGAGGGGGGAACCGCACGTCGGCGTCGTTGACCACCGAGAAGCCGCCATTGCCCAGCCAGGTGCCGCTCGCCTGCCTGCCGCGGAATCCGATCGTCGCGCCCTGCTTGTAGACGACGTACGCATTGGCCCGCCCGGGCAACGAAGAGCACGCGAGATCGAACGAGTCGTTCGCGCCCGATTGCACCAGGGCGCCGTTGCCTTCGGTGCCCACGTAGTCGGTGTCGTAGACGAAGCGATGGGTCAGCGAGTTGAGCTGCCCCGCTTCTTTCCACACCATCACCTTGAGGTAGTTGCCATCGCAGACCGCCAGATCGTTCATCTGCACGGTGTCGGGCGCGTCGTAGAAGGTGGAGAGGAGGGGGAAGTTGAAGCCCGAGACGAGCGTGGTGCCATACGTGCGGATCAGGTTCGCCGCGCCCGGGTTCTGCACGTAATACATGCGGCCGAAGGTTCCGCTGACCACCAGGCCCGGCCCGCCCACTTCACCCCAGTTGGCCTGCATCGGCAGATTGGAGTCGGTCCACTTCGTCCAGCTCACGCCATCGATCGACGAGTAGATCTTCGCCTCGCCGAGCGTGGGGTAGTTGGTGGTCGAGGGATCCTGATCGCTGCCGATGGTGGTCACGGCGATCTGCGTGTCCTGCACGTTGATGCGGCCCACCTTGCGGTTCCACGCGAAGGAAGCGTCGATGGTCGACAGCTGCCAGGTGCGGCCCCGATCGGGCGAGTGGGCCATGCGCAGATTCCCCGTCTCGACCGAGCCCTCCACGTCGCGCTCGGAGAACGTGAGGTAGATGTCTTCACCTTTGACCGCCACGTCGAGCGGTCGCACCGGGTAGACGCTGTTGAGCGGCACGGTGGCGGCGCGCCAGCCCGAGGTGCCTGTCAGCGCGTTCGAGAGCAGCGAGCGGTTGCCGGCACCGTCGACCGCGCGCACGGCGAACTGGTACTCGCGCCGGTTCCGCAAGCCGATGGCCGTACCGGTGCGCGCGCCGGCGGGGGCCTGACCACCCACCACGAACATCGAGGTACCCGTGCCCAGCTCGTAATTGGTGACGTCGAAGGAGGGCGAGGCCAACCAGAAGAGCGTGCCGGACCGATTGCCCGTCGACAGGCCCGTGAGGGTCGGAGGCAGCGGCCGGGTGACGTCGAGCAGCACCTGGGTGTCGACGCGCTCGGTGGCGTTTCCCACGTCGTCACGGAAGCGGGCGCCGATGCCCAGCCTGAAGGCGTCGGGCGAAGCGCCGAGGGATGAGAGATCGAGCAACTGCACCAGGGCCGAGCCGCCGCCTTGATCCGAGGTCACCGAGCGCAACCCGGGGGAGAGCGGCGTGAAGACGGCGCCAGCGTCGAGCGGGCCGCGGCCATCGGAGGTCTCCAACACCAGCTCGGTGGCGTCGGCCCAGGTGGCCCTGACCGCGGCGCTCACGAAGAGCCCGCCGTCGGGGCTTCGCCCGCTGGCTTCGGTGCGGTTCACCACGCCTTCGAGGAATTCGATCTCCACCGACGCGGCTGAGGGAGGTGCGGTGTCGAGCACGATGTTCACCGAGGCGACGCTGGCCACGTTGCGCGCGGCATCTCGCACGCAGGCCGACACGGTCTTGGTGCCATCGACCGGGGGCAGCTGCGGCGAGGCGAGCCCTGTGAGCGCAGCCCAGCCGGTGACCGTGTTGCTGCAGGTCACCACGCCGTTGCTGATCACCGCCTCGAGCGCGCCGCTGCAGCCGGTGAGCTGGGTGATCACGTCGACGCTGGCCGTGCGCCCCGCGGGGGCAGGCGTGCCGTCGACCTTGCGGCCAGAGACCGACAGCGTGCAGCCCGTGGGCGGCGTGGCGTCGAAGCCGATGGTGGTCGAGGGCACCCAGGCGCCGCTCACCAGGCCGCCGAAGACGTTGCCGGCGGCGTCGCGGAAACAGGCGCGCACTTCGCGCGGAGAGCCCGAGCCGGTGAGGGTGTGCGGCAACACGCCGGTGGTGGGCATCGCGGCGTAGGTGGTGGTCTGCGGGTTGGGGCACGCCGTGAGCGAGGCGTCGCCCAGCACGTAGCCAGAGGCGCCGGTCACGGTGCCGGCCAACACGCTGACAGCGGCACCGGCGGTCAGTGACGAATCAGGCGTGCCATCGGCCAACGCACCCTGCAGCGTGATGAAGCCAGCCGGCGGTTCGGAGTCGACGGTGAGCGGCAACGAGATGACCGCGTCGTTGCCCGCGCGATCGCGGAAGCGTGCGTAGACGGTGGCCGGATAGACGCCCGGCGACGACGGCACGGTGGTGAGCGGCACGTCGACGAAGCCGCCCGCTGGCAACGGTCCCGCGGCGCCCGGAAAGCCCGGGTTGTCAGAGGTCGCCAGGCCCACGGTGGGCGAGAGATCGACCGCGGTGGAGGCCACGTTCACGCGCACCGGCGAGCCCCGCACCAGTCCGGACGCGAGCGTGGCGCTCACCGGCGACGGCGGGGTGGTGTCGAGCGTGATGGTCGAGCTGGCGATCGCGCTGGTATTGCCCGCGCTGTCCATCAACACCGCCGAGACCGTCTTGAGCCCATCGGCAGGCGTGACGATCCACGAGAAGGAAGCGCGCACGGGCGTGAAGTTCGCCGCGTCGAGCTCAGCGCCCGTGGCGTTGGCGAGCTTGATGTAGAGCGCTTCGCCGTTTGCTTGCGGCGTGGCTGCCACCGTCACGTCGACGAAGGGGCTGTTGGTGAACCCATCGACGCTGGCGCGAAGCCCGCGGGGAATGGCGAGCGTGCTGACGCTCACCCCGGGCGCCGTGGCGTCGACCACGATGGTGTCCTGGCCCAGGGGACTGAGGTTGCCCGCGTTGTCGACCAGCTGCACGTAGACGGTCTGCGCCCCATCGGCAGAGGTCGAGCGCGCGAAGGTGGTGGTGCCCTGCACGCTCAAGCGGGGGCCGATCAACGTGCCATCGGTGCCCAGCGAGTTGCTGCCGGAGATCTTCATCGCGGCCAGCCCGCGATCATCGGTGGCCACCAGGCTCAGCGGGAGCACCTGGTTGGTGCGGGCAAAACGCACCGCGCCGTTGGGCGTGCCGGTGCTCTGCAGCGTGACTCCCGGTGCGGGCGGGGCCACCTGGTCGAGGATGATGCTGTTTTGAAACGTGGGGCTCGTGGCGCCGGTGTTGTCGCGGTACTGGGCGAAGACCGTCTTGAGGCCGTCCCCGCTGCTGCTCAAGCTGTAGGGCTGCTGCACGCCGGTGTAGGGGGCAAAACCGGCATCGGGAAAGCCCGGATCTTCGGCCACGCGGAAGCTGGTGACGCCGGTCGCCGGGAAGCCGGTGAAGCGCAGGGTCACGTCGCGCGTGCGGGTGTAGCCCGAGACGTTGGTGGTGTCGGCGTCGTCGATGAGGAAGTCGCCCTGCTGGAGCGCGAGCAACAGGTTGCCCGCGGGCGTGCTGCCGGTGGTGACGCTCACCGTGGTGGTGGCGCGGCTGTAGCGGGCCTTGGCGGCCTGCACTTCATACGAGCCCGAAGGCACGTCGTTGATGGTGAAGGTGCCGCGGTAGGGGAGCAGGGGATCGGGCGAAACCACGGCCGCGTAACCGCGCATGGTGGAGGCGGAGACCGCGCTCACGCTCACCACGTCGATGGGCGCGCGATCAGACAGCTCGACGGTGCCCTCGATGGTGCCGCGCACGAGCGAGACGGTAAACGGATCGGCCGCGGTGGTCTGGCCGGCGCGCAAGGTGACCATCCGTGCAGGAGAGGGATCGAAGTGGGCCGCCAGGGCCGCGCGCAAGGTGAACGAGCCCGCGGGCAGCCCGGTGAGAATGAAGGCGCCCTGGGCGTCGGTGGTGGTGGTCGCTCCGTTGCCCAGCGTGACCAACGCGCCGTCGGCCGGAACCGCGGGCCCGCCTTCGACTTCGCGCATCACGGTGCCGGTGAGCGTTGCGGGGTTGAGCCCCAGCAGCAGCGGCGTCATGCGCAGGTCCTGCACCTGGCCGCGCAGCAGCTCGAGCTCCATCGAGTCGACGCTGGTGAAGTCGGGGTGCGAGGCGCGCAGCACGTAGTGGCCGGGCGGCAGCCGCTCGGTGAAGACGCCGTCGAAACCCACCGTCACCTGGCCGAGCAGGTCGTCATTGGGCTTCAAGAGAAACTGCACGGTGGCGCCGGCGACCGACGCGCCCGCGGGGGCGCTGACCAGGCCGGTGAGGCGGCCTTCGTCGGGTGAGTTGCGGGTGCTGGTGGGCGAGAGCACGCCGACATCCGTGGGTACGCCCGAACGCACGCGCACGTTGGGCACGATCAGCGTGGCGAAGGTGGGCGCGGTCACCTCGAGTGCGTAGAGGCCGGGCTGCACCCCGACGTGGGCGAAGCCGCCGTCGGCGTCGGTGAGCGTCGAGCGCTTGAGCCCGTCGTCGTCGATCAGCTGCACCGTGATGCCGCCCGGCGCGACGTTGGTCTGGGCGGGGTCGGTATCGACCGCTCCGACGACGGACGCAGAGACAGGCGCCGGAGGGATTTCGAGGTCTGCCTTGCACGACGCAAGCACGATCACACACAGACACAACGCTCTTCGAACCATGGGGGAGGCCTCGCCGGGGAGATCAGAAAGCCTAGACCAGCCGAGGCCCAAGTTCTGGCATAGGCCCTTCATGGCTCAGATTCCCGGACTGCGCGTCGTGCGCAGCTCAGTGCATGGTTACGGCTTGCTCGCTCTCAAGGACTTCAAAGAGGGCGACATGATGGCCGACATCGAAGGCGTCACCTGGCGTGAGGGCGAGTGGTGGGACGACACCTATACGCTGCGCATCACGGATGCGGTGTCGTTCGACATGGTCGATCAGACGCGGTGGATGAATCACAGCTGCACCGCCAACGCAGAGATCGATCTCGGGCTCGATGAGCACGGCGAGCCGTGGGCGAAGCTCTACGCGTGGCGGGACATCGCGGCGGGTGAGGAGGTCACCTTCGATTACGAGTTCCCCGCGGAGCTGGCCGTGCCTTGCACCTGTGGCTCGGCGCAGTGCCGCGGGTGGATCGTGAGGGAAGAAGAGCTGCACTTGATGAAGCGGTAGAAACCTCGCCCTGCGAAGCGGGGAGAGGTCGGCCCAAAGGGCCGGGTGAGGGGCCACTGCCTTGCCACCACTCTTCGCAGGGAGAGGGAGACCTCAAGCGACGCTCAGCTCGACCGCCATGTTGCCCCGGGTGGCCTTGGAGTACGGGCACACCTGATGCGCTGCCTGCATCAACGCCTCGGCCTTGCTCTTCTCGAGATCGGGGAAGGTGCCGGTGAGCTTGGTGCTGATCGAGTAGCCGTCATCGCCCTTGTTGAAGGTCACCGCGGCGCTGATGGTGAAGGCGCCCGGGTTGATCTTCTCCATGCGCGCGACCACGCCCAGCGCGCCGGCGAAGCAGGCGGAGTAGCCCGCCGCGAAGAGCTGCTCGGGGTTGCTCCCCACGGCGCCGTCACCGCCCATCGACCTGGGCGTGGTGAGGTTCAGGTCGATCAGGCCGTCGTCAGACTTCACGTTGCCGCCGCGGCCTCCTTTGGAGGTGGCGTTCGCGGTGTACAGGGGGGTGGGGGTCGTCACGGTGAGTCCTCTTTCGATGAGCCCTCTGCGTTCGCCTCGCGGAGGGTCTGGGTGAGCGCCGTCAGCTCCTTGCGGAGCCGGGCGACGGCGGGGAGCTCCATTCCAAATTTGCAGACCAGCGCGTGCGGAATGCCCTGGGCTTTTCGCTCCAGCGCGCGGCCGGGGCGGGTGAGGGTGACGCGCACCACCCGCGCGTCCTGATCGTCACGCGCGCGGGTGACCAGACCCTGCGCCTCGAGCTTCTTGATCAGCGGCGTCAACGTGCCGGAGTCGAGCTGCAGCCGATCGCCGATCTCCTTCACCGAGCTGCCGTCGGTTTCCCAGAGCACCATCACCACGAGGTACTGGGGGTAGGTCAGCCCCAGCGGCTCGAGCAGCGGCGCGTAGGCGGCGGTCATCGCCCGCGAGGCGGCGTAGAGCGAGAAGCAGAGCTGTGAGTCCAGTCGGAGCGGGTTCACGCCCCAGGAGATGCTCGGCAATTGAATTGAATGCAATTAAATCGCATTCAATCGAATTTGGGCGCGCGCACTTCGAGATTCCGGGCCTTTTCCGCGCGCTTGGCCGAGAGCTCCACGCCGACCGCGTCGAGGCCGTGCCGGTTGGCGACGGCCAGCATGGTGCCCACGCCGCAGAAGGGGTCGACCACGGTGCGGGTGGCGGTGTGTTTCACCAGGAAGGTGGCGATGGCCTCGCAGGCCTCGAGCCCCATGGCGCGGGCCCAGGTCATCTCGCCCAGGCGCGGCAACACGTCGGCGAAGGCCTGACCTTTCTCGAGGCGCTTGCTGCGGCTGAAGCAGAGCAGGTGCGCATACGCGGGCCGGCCGAAGGTGGTGAGCCCGGCGGGCGCGCGGCAGATCACCTTGTGCCAGAGACACGAGCTGCCTGCGTTCTCTGCTCCGAGCGAGACCAGGAAGCTCTTGTCGACCCAGCGGCCGTCGAGCTTCACGTCGGTCTGGTAGAAGATCGCCACGCCTTCGTCGCTGAGCTGACGGCAGATGAGCGCGGAGGTGTCGATGAACCACTGCCTCCAGCCGTCGAACCCCAGCCCCGGAACTTCAGAGCTGTCGGGCATCGAGGTCACCACCGCGACCTCCGGGCCGAACTTCTGCGCGGTGAGCCAGGCGATTCCTTCGGTGCAGTGGACCTCGCGGGTGGGCATCGGCCTCGTTCGCTACACCGTCCCGCGCGACCAGTCACTGGCGTGATTCATGGCGAGTGGAAGTGCGGGGGCTCGGCCCTGCGCTTCCTCGAGTCGTGACGGAACACAGGAAGCTCGGTGAGGCGTTGGCGAACAAGGCCACCCTGTTGCTCTCGCTGGGCGTCGAGATTGAGCAGAGCCAGCGAGCCGAGTCGTAGGCCTCACGGCTGGGCGGGGAACTCCCAGTAGAGAGCGCTGGTGAGACCCACCATCGTGACGCCCACGTGGCTCTGACCGCCGAGCGACAGCTCGAAGTGGCCGCGTGAACCGGGCAGGTTCGAGATCGAGGCGATCGTCGTGTCGCCGAGGAACCAGGTGCAGAGCTCGGTCGCGTCGAGCTCGGCGCCGTCGCTCCAGATGGCCACCGCGTGGAAGCGGTTGGGCCCCTCGAGTGAAGAGTTGCTCGAGGTCCACATGCGGCGCGGGTACGGGTGCACCTCCAGCGTGACCACGTGCGCGTCGCTCACTTCGAAGGTGACCTGGGTGCTCACGCCGGCGAGTTCGAGTTCGATCTCCGCGGTGCCCAGCAGCGCGCCGGTGACCTTGATCTGATTGTTCCCGTGCTCGGCCGTGACGGCCGCGCCGTGGAACAGCGAGACCATCGGGGAGAGGTTGAGCACCGCGCCGTCGGAGAACGTGCCGCTCACCATCAACGTCGCTTCCTGGCCCACCACCAGCCGGCCGCCGCTCATCGTCGCGTTGATCGCGGTGAGCACGGGGGCCGTGACCATCACGTCGTACGTCGCTTCGTGACCGGCGTAGTGCGCGACGATCGTCGCGGCGCCCATCGAGTGCGCGCTCACCGTGCCGTCAGCGGCGACTTCTGCGAACGAGGGGTGCGTCGAGGCCCACTGCGCCGCGGCGCTCACCACTTCACTGCTGCCGTCTTCGAAGTCGGCCAGCAGCTCGAGCGAACCCGAACGGCCCGCGGGCAGGTGCAGGGCGGGCAGGGTGAAGTGCACCCCGACGACCGGCCGGGGGTCGACCACCAGCTCGATGGTGGCCATCGCGTCGTTCCAGCTCGCGGTGATGCGCGCGCGGCCGTCGGCCCGGGCGAAGAGTGCGCCACTGGGGGAGACGTCGACCACGTTGGGCTTCGACGAAGTCCACGCCGCGAGGGTGGAGACGTCACGGCGCGAGCCGTCGGAGAAGGTGGCCTCCACCTGCAGCGGCCAGGTCGAACCGGGGCTCAGCGCAACCCACGGCCCATTCAGGTGGAGCGCCCTGAAGCGCGGCCCGACGATCTCGAAGTTCGCGCCGGCTGACTGCGAAAAGTAGCGAACGCGCACGTCGCCGAAGCCCTTGTCGACGCCCTTCACCACGCCCGCGCGCTCCAGCTTCAACGTGCCTGCCACGCTCCAGCTGGCCTGCTCGGTGACGTCGACGATGCTGCCGTCGGAGAACCGCGCCCGCGCGCTGAACTGCCGCGTGTCGCCGCGCGCCAGCTCGGCCGAGTCAGTGCTGAAGAGGCTCAGCGACTCCAACGTCGCCCCGGTGACCTGGATGTTCACCGGCACATGGTGGCCTTCGAACACGCCTTCGAACCGCGCGAGACCGACGCCGTTGAGCTGCGCGATGCCGCTGGTGCCGATCACCCCGACGTTCGAGTCGAGCGTGGTCCAATCGGTTTTGGCGCTGACGTTGACCTTCCTGCCGTCGCTGTAGATCGCCACCGCGCGGAGCTGCAGCGCAGTGTGGGTGGGGAACTCCTGACCCGGCACCTCGACGGTGAACTGGGCGAGGGTGATTTCCGGGGCGGGCGATTCAGGTTGATTGCATGCGGCGAGAACGAGCGCGGCGAAGAGCAGGGGAGTTCGCATGCGGCTGCCCTGAGCAACGCGCATGCCCGGCGGACTTCGCCGAGTTTCAACGCGTTTCCCGCCGTGCTGGTGGGTCAGGGTTGTGACGCTGGTGGTGAGGCGACCTCGCAACAGACCAGATTGAGGTGGGGTGCCCAGCGACTTCAGCTACAAGGCACACAACTCGTTTCCCTCTGGGGGATGCCGTGTTCTTCCGAAAACTGCTGCCGCTCTGTCTCGTCGTTGCCGTGGGCTGTACCTGCGACAAGGGCAAGACGCCCACTGATCCCATGAACCCTCAGGGGCAGGATGGAACGCGCCAGCTCAACCCGCTGCCGCAGGCGCCGACGCTCGACGTGCCGCACGAGTCGATGCCCGGTGCGGGTGAAGATCTGTCGGTCGTCGCCGCGCGCCCCCAGGGTGAACAACAGGGCGAAGTACGGCCCACCGTCACCTTCTCGCGCCCCGTGCAGGGCCTGCAGGAAGTGGAAGACACCCGCGCGAAGGACGCGGCCAAACCCTTCGCGAAGATCGACCCCGCGATCGAAGGCGAGTGGCGTTGGCTGGGCAGCGCGTCTGCCGAGTTCGTGCCCAAAGGCCTGGTGCCGTTCTCCAGCACCTTCACGGTGACCGTGTTCAAGGGGCTCACCGCGCTCGACGGCGCCAAGCTCGCCGAGGACTACACCTTCACCTTCACCACGCCTCGGCTCGAGCTGCAGGACGTCTCGCCCGCGCGGGGCGATCGGTGGCTGCGCCCCGACAGCACGGTGACGCTGCTCTTCAACCAGCCGGTGCTCGCCGCCGACCTCGAGAAGGCGCTCAAGTTCACCGCCGGCTCGACGGCGATCGCGCTCAAGGTGGAGAAGGAGATCTCGATTCAGGACGAACGCCGCGCGCAGATCGAAGAAGCGAAGAAGAACGGCCGCAGCTACGAGGCGATGGACGATCAAGAGCGCGGCTACCGCAATCGGCAGACCCGCTACATCTTGAAGCCGCAGACCGCGTTGCCGCTCGACCAGGCGCTCACCCTGCAGTTCGATCCGTCGCTGCACGGAAAAGACGGCGCGCTGCCCATGACCGTGCCGGTCGACGTGAGCTGGCGCACCTACGGCCCGCTCAAGCTGGAGAGCGCGCGGTTCTGCGAAGGCGAGTGGCGCTGCCCGTATGGCCCGCTGGTGATCAACACCACCAACGAAGTCGAGCTCGACACGCTCAAGACGCGCATCAAGGTGACCCCGGCCGTCGAGCTGCTGTGGGACTCCGCGTCGACGAGCACGCCGCACTCCGAGTGGGAGATCAGCAACCGCCGCCCGACCGTCACCATCCCGGGCAAATTCAAGGCGGGCACGCAGTACAAGATCGAGATCGCCGGCGGCGTCGCCGACATCTTCAAGCAGGCGGCGGCCCAGGGCCTCAACGCCACGCTGCAGACCAATGATCTCTCCGCCTCGCTCATCACCGGCGGCTCGCTCGGCGTGGTCGAGAAGAGCGACGCCCCCATCGTTCCCGTCGAGGTGAGCAACCTCAAGACGCTCAACGTGAGCATGTGGAAGCTCACCATCCCCGAGCTGGCCAAGGTGCTGGGCAGCGACGAAGACGACGTGAAGGGCCTGGGCCGCAGCGCTGACTTCTCCGAAGACGAGAAGCTCACCTACGGCAAGAACCTCGCGCGGGTGCACCCGCTCAAGCTCGAGAAGATCTTCGGCGCCGGCGTGAAGACGGGCCTCGCGCTCATCAACGTGAACTCGCCCGATCTCGAATACAAGCCGCCGCGTGGCTACCAGCAGGTGGTGCAGGTCACCGACCTCGCCGCGCACATCAAGATCGGTCCCAAGTCGTCGCTGGTCTGGGTGACCCGGCTCTCCGATGGCAAGCCGGTGGCAGATGCCGAGGTGACCATCTTCGACTCGGCGGGCACGCAGGTGTGGGCCGGCAAGTCAAACGCCGACGGGTTCGCCGACGCGCCCGGTGCGGTGGCCATGAAGCTGAAGAACCCGCGCTACCAGTGGGAGGTGCCGTTCTCCCTCGTGGTCGCTCAGAAAGACGGCGACGTCTCCGCCACGGCCAGCACCTGGGACAGCGGCGTCGAGCCCTACGAGTTCAGCTTGAGCCAGGGCTGGGAGGGGGAGCGGCCGGAGTCGGCCAGCTTCACCTTCACCGATCGCGGCATCTACAAGCCGGGTGACGAGGTGTTCGTGAAGGGCGTGGTGCGCTACCGCGTGCTGGGTGAGCTGCGCGCGCCTTCAGAAGGCAGCTCGCTCACCGTGACCATCAACGACTCGAAGGGCGAGAAGGTGAAGACCGAGACGGTGAAGGTGACGAAGTACGGCACCTTCTCGCTCAAGGCGACCATCGGGAAAGAAGCGCCCACCGGCTACTACTCCGTGCAGACCGCCGGGAAGATCGCGGGCGGCGACCTCAACGTCTCGAGCCAATTCCGCGTCGAAGAGTACCGAGCGCCGCAGTTCCGCGTCGACGTGGAGTCGAAGAAGAAGTCACTCATCGCGGGCGACCCGCTCGAGGCCACCGTCTTCGCGCGCTACCTCTTCGGCGGCGCGATGAACGATGTGCAGGTGAAGTGGAGCTCGCAGCGCACCAGCACCAGCTTCTCTTCGGAGTCGGGGGTGGGCTTCACCTTCGCGCAGGAGACCTGGTGGTGGGACGACCACCAGCCGCACGACGCGAGCGGCTTCTTCGCTTCAGGCGAGGGCAAGGCCGATACGCAAGGCGCGCTGGCCGTGAAGGCGGGCAACACGGAGGCGCCCGGTGAGAAGCCGTACACGTACACCTTCGAGGCCGAGGTCACCGACGTGAACCGGCAGTCGGTGGCGGGCCGCACCGAAGTGATGGTGCACCCGGCGAACTATTACGTCGGCCTGCGTTCGCCCGCGTACTTCCTCCAGGTGGGCACCGAGTACGGCATGGAGGCGCTGGTGCTCGACACCGAAGGCAAGCGCACCAGGGGCAAGAAGGTCACCGTCACCATCACCAGCCGCACCTGGAAGTCCGTGAAGCAGAAAGACGCTTCGGGCGGCTTCACCACCATCTCCGAGCCGGTGGAGACCGAGGTGAAGAAGTGCGAGCTGGAGAGCGCCGAAGGCGTGGTGCCCTGCGCCTTCAAGCCGGCCAACGCGGGCTTCTTCATCGTGCGCGGCGTGGTGAAAGACGAGCAGGGCCGCCAGCACTCGTCGTCGATGGGTGTGTACGCGACGGGCAACGAATGGGTGGCCTGGCAGCGCAACGACACCGACCGGGTGGAGTTGATCACCGACAAGCCGACCTACGACGTGGGCGACGTCGCGAAGGTGCTCATCAAGTCGCCGTACCCCGAAGCGAAGGCGATGTTCACCGTCGAGCGCGAAGGCGTGTTGTCGCGCAAGCTGGTCGACCTCAAGGGTTCGGTGGTCACCATCGACGTGCCGATCACCGAAGAGATGGTGCCCAACGTGTTCGCCGGCGTGTTGATCATGCGCTCGCGCGTGAAGGAGGGCGGCATCGAGACCGGCGACGATCCCGGCCGGCCCAATGCGCGCATCGGCCTGGTGAAGTTGAACGTGGAGAAGAAGACCAAGCGCCTCGCGGTCTCCGTGAAGACCGACAAGAAGGACTACCAGCCGCGCGAGACGGTCAACGTGACGCTCGACGTGAAGGACTCGGCGGGCAAGCCGGCTTCGGGTGAGGTGACGCTCTACGTGGTCGATGAGGCCGTGCTGCGGCTCACCAGCTACGAAGTGCCCGATCCGATCGCGTCGATCTACCCGGAGCGCCCGCTGTCGATGCGCCTGGGCGAGCCGCTGCTGCACCTGGTGCGCAAGCGTTCGTACGGAGAGAAGGGTGAAGAGGCGGGCGGTGGTGGTGGTGATGGTTCGGGGGGCGGGTTCCGCAACCAGTTCAAGACCACGGTGCTCTTCAACCCGACGCTCGAGGTGAACAACGGCTCGGCGACGACTTCGTTCTCGCTGCCCGACAACCTGACCGCCTTCCGCATCATGGCGGTGGTGATCACCCAGACCGATCGTTTCGGCAGCGGTGAGACCAGCGTGCAGGTGAACAAGCCGGTGATGGCGTTGCCCGCGATGCCCCGGTTCGCGCGCGTGGGTGATGCGTTCGAGGCCGGCGTGGTGGTGCACGCGCACGGTATTCCGGAGAGTGAAGTGACGGTCACCGCGACCATCGAAGGCGCGGGCGCCCAGCTCACCGGCGCGGCCGAGCAGAAGGTGTCGCTCAAAGAAGGCAGCCCGCGCGAGGTGCGCTTCTCCTTCAAGGCCATGAAGCCGGGCGTGACTGCGTTCCGCTTCAAGGTGGTGGGCGGCGGTGCGACGGATGGCGTCGAGGAGAAGTTGCCCATCGAGCTGCCGGTGGAGACCGACGCGGTGGCGACCTACGGCGACACCACCGATCAGCGGGTCGAAGGCATCACGCCTCCGAAGGACGTGTACGAAGATCTCGGCGGCCTGACGGTGTCGATGTCGTCGACCTCACTGGGTGGCTTCGATCGCGGCTTCCAGCAGTTGATCGAGTACCCGTACGGTTGCCTCGAGCAGCAGTCGTCGCGGCTGGTGCCCTTCATCGCGCTGCGTGAAATCGCCGGTCAGTTCGGCGTGCCGTGGCCCGGGCCGGACAAGAAGAAGGCAGCGGCCAACGATGAGATGAACGCGCTCATCAACACGTATCTCTTCAGCACCCTCGACGTCTCCGACAAGAAGGATCCCGACGAGGTCATCAACGCGACGGTGAAGAGCATTCTCTCGCTGCAGGATGGTGACGGCAGCTTCCGGTACTGGCCTTCGTCGATGTGCTCCGACCCGTGGTCGAGCACGTACGCGACGATGGCGCTCTACCGGGCCAGGGAAGTCGGCTTCACGGTGCCGGCCGATCGCCTCGCGCGCGCCGAGAAGTACCTCGGCAACGTCGTCGGCGGTAACTGCGGCGGTTGCTGGAACTCGATCTACTGCGGTGACGAGACGCGGGTGTTCGCCAGCTACGTGCTGGCGCGCATGAAGAAGCCCAAGCCCTCGAGCTACGCCGAGTTCTACGCGCGGCGCGACAAGCTCTCGATCTTCTCCCGCGCGCTGCTGGCCAACGCGATGTTCGTCGGCGGGGGTGATCGCAAGCAGGCCAACGCGCTGATGCAGGAGATCCTCAACAACGCGAAGGAGTCGCCCAAGGGCCTGTCGATCGCCGAGGTGCAGAACGAGACCTACGCGACGCTGTTCAACTCCGACACGCGCACCACCGGCGTGGTGCTGCAGGCGCTCACCGACATCACCCCCGAGCATCCGTTCGTGGGGAAGATGGCGAAGTACCTCACGGGTGTTCGGCAGGGTGACGGCCAGTGGCGCACCACCCAGGAGGCCGCCTGGTCGCTCATCGGGCTGACCCAGGTGCTGCGCACCAAGGAGAAGGACACCCCGGACTTCAAGGCCTCGCTCACCATGGGCACCGCCGAGCTGATGGGCATCGCCTTCAAGGGCCGCTCGATGAAGACCGAGGTGAAGGCCATTCCCATGAAGGAGCTGCTCGCGAAGTCGGGCGGGGCAGAGCAGAAGCTCACCTTCAAGAAGGAGGGCGCGGGCGTGCTCTATTACTCGGCGCTGCTCAAGTACGCGCCGAAGGAGATGCCCACCAAGCCGCTCGACAGCGGGCTGTTCGTGCAGCGGTGGTTCGAGCCGTACGCGGGTGGTGGGCAGTCGACCAAGTTCTTCGCGGGCGATCTGGTGCGAATTCGGGTGCGCATCGCGTCGAACCAGGAACGTCACTGGGCGGCCTTCGAAGTACCGCTGCCTGCGGGCCTCGAGCCGGTCGACACCTCGCTTTCCACCACCGCGAAGCTCGGGCGTTCACCTGGTGAGGAGCAGAACGACGTCGGGTACGAGAACGAGGGCGGGGAAGACGGGGCCGAAGGCGACGCGGAAGAAGAGGAATACAACCCGTGGGCGTACCGGTTCTGGAGCCCCTTCAACCACGTGGAGATGCGCGACAGCCGGGTGGTGATCTTCGCGGATCATTTGCCGCCGGGTGTGCACGTGACCAGCTTCGTGGCGCGCGCGACCACGCCGGGTGTGTTCGTGCTCAAGCCTGCACGCGGTGAGCTCATGTACGAGCCCGAGGTCTGGGGTCGCAGTGAAGGCGGCACGTTCACCGTCGAGCTGCCCACGCCGGTGACCCAGAAGTGAATCAATTCTCTCCCTCTCCCTGCGCCAGCGGGGAGAGGGTCGGGGTGAGGGGCCTCACTTGAAAAAGCGCCCCTCACCCGGTCCTTCGCAAGGCTCAGGACCGACCTCTCCCCGCGGTCGCAGGGAGAGGTATCTCCTGTTGGCAATCCCCCTGATGCCGCTGCTGGCCTTCATCGCAGCGCCGCTGCCAGCAGGCCTGCTCGACTACCGCGCGATCTCCTCGGTCAAACTCCTCGACCGAGACGGTCAGCTCCTGCGTGAGCTGCGAAGCACCACCGATGGCCGATCGACGCCGCTCAAATCAGAAGACCTCACCCCACAAGTCCAGGCCGCGTTCCTCGCCGCCGAAGATCACCGCTTCCACGGTCACGTCGGCATCTCGCCCACCGCGATCCTCCGAGCCGCAAAGCAGAACCTCAAAGCAGGTCACCTCGTCGCCGGCGGCTCCACCATCACGCAGCAGCTCGCCCGCACCCTGGTCCCGCGCCCGCGCACCTTCTTCGGCAAAGCGCAGGAAGCGCTCTGGGCTCTGCGCCTCGAAGCGCACCTGTCGAAAGACGAGATCCTCACGCAGTACCTGAACCGCATCCCCTTCGGGAACAACACCTTCGGCCTCGAAGCCGCCGCGCAGCTCTACTTCGGAAAGCGCGCCCGCCACCTTTCCCTCGGGCAGGCCGCGATGCTGGCCTCGATCCCACGCGGGCCGACCGCCTACGATCCCTACCGCCGCCCCCGTCAGCTCGAAGCCCGCCGCGCCTGGGTGCTCCAACGCCTCGAGGTCACCGGCCTCGCCACCCCTGACCTGGTCGCTTCGGCGAAAGCAGAGCCGCTCGATCTCACCGCCTTCACGGCCGCCTTCCGCGCGCCACACTTCGTGGAATACATCGCCGCGCACCTCTCCGACTGGGGGCTCGCGAAGGCCGCCGTGGTGGAGACCTCCCTCGATCCGCGGCTGCAACCCGAAGTCGAAGAGCAGATTGCTCAGGAAGTCGGACGCCTCACCGAGCGGCGCGTCTCCTCGGCGGCCAGCCTCGTGGTCGACAACGCCACCGGAGAAATCCTCGCGTACGCCGGCTCTGCCGACTTCTTCAACGACGCGATCTTCGGCCAGAACGACGGCATCCAGATGCACCGCCAGCCCGGCTCGGCGCTCAAGCCGTTCATCTACGCCGAGGCCTTTGCGCATGGCTACACGCCGGCCACGGTCATTCCCGATCTCGACACGGCCTTCAACGCACCCAAGGGCAGTTACTCGCCGAAGAACTACGACCGCCGCCTGCACGGACCGGTGCGTGCACGAGAAGCACTGGCGAACTCCTACAACGTGCCCGCGGTGCGGGTGGCCGACGACGTGGGCCTGGGCAACGCGCTGGCCGTGTTGCGCCGCGCAGGGTTCGACTCGCTCAAGTCAGGCGCAGAGCACTACGGCCTCGGCCTTGCGCTCGGCAACGGAGAGGTCTCCTTGTGGGAAGCCGCGCGCGCGTACTCCGGTCTCTCTCGGGGCGGCGTGGTGCACCCGTTGGTGCCCGTGCTTCGTGCGTGGGACGCGGAAGGCAACCCGCTGCCCGTTCGCCGCGAGCTCAAGCCACGCCGCTTTGCTGAATCGCGCGCCGTCGCGTTGGTGACGCACATCCTCAGCGACAACGCCGCCCGTGCGCGCGCCTTCGGCATCGACAACGCGTTGCGGCTGCCCTTCCCCGCGGCGGCGAAGACGGGCACCTCGAAGGGCTACTCCGACAACTGGACGGTGGGGTTCACCCGGGAGCGAACGGTCGCGGTCTGGGCCGGCAACTTCGACGGCACCCCGATGATTCAGGTTTCGGGCATCACCGGCGCAGGCCCCATCTTCAAGCGGGTGATGACCAAGGCGATGAAAGACGTGGTGCCGCAGTCACTCGTGGATCGCCGCGGGCTCGACGCCTTCGCGATCTGCCCGCTCTCCGGTCACCTCGCAGGGGCCAGCTGCCCGGCCGCGATGGAGGAGCTCTTCGTGCCCGGCACCGGCCCCACCAGCTCGTGCGAGATGCACGGCGAGCTCTCGGCCACCTTGTCGCCCGAGCTGCGCCAGCAATGCCTGCAGCTCGCGGCCTCGCAGGGGCGGCTGGTCGATCTCGGGCTCGACTTCTACGACTGGGCGAAGAACGAAGGCCTCGCGCGCGAGCCCTGGCTGGCGGCCGCGTGCATGGGCAGCGCGGAGCGTGACGGCAGCGCGCGCGTGCTCCACCCGGTGAACGGCGGCGAGTTCCTCTTGTTGGCTGATCTTCCGCTCGCTGATCAAGCCATCCCCGTGCGCGTCAGGGCCGCGTCGTCTTCGGGCCCACTCGCGATCTGGGTCGATGGTGAAAGGGCGCTCGAGCTGGCGCCGCCCTTCACCGGCCACCTGCCCGCGACCCAGGGCGCGCACGTGATGGAGGTGCGCGATCGTTCGGGCGTGCTGCTCGACACCGTGAAGTTCGTCGTTCGCCGCTGATCCCCCTCTCCCATCGGGCCCATCGGGAGAGGGTCGGGGTGAGGGGCTCGACTGTCGACTCCGGCTTGTTGGCCACGATCGTCGACTCTTTGGCCATCGAGACGACGTAGACCCCGAGACAGGTCTCATCGGCGGGATCCGAGACCGTTCTGCTTCGCGGCGTTGTTGCTCAACGAGCGGATTTTGACCTGCTCGCCCACGTCGAGCTCCTTGAGGCGTTGCCAGCGCAGCTGGTTGTCGAGCTGACGGAGCATCACGCGGATCCATCTGCCGAACGCTGGTCGCCAGCATCTCGCCGGTGCCCGTGCGGCCGGTGGAGAAGATGCGGTCTTTGAAGAGCGCCACGCGGAACTCGCCGATGAACTGCGGCGTGTCGGGCGCGAGCAGCGGGTCGAAACGAAGATAGAAGCTGTCGTCGGGGCCGGCACCGCTGCAGCTGATCGCGAGCGCGGCGAGGAAGAACGTCGGACTGATGCGAGTCATGTCGCGCGCGATTCGAGCTTGCTACACCCGGCCGATGGCTCGTCTCCTCTCGACCCTCCTGCTGTTCGCGGCCTCTGTTTCTTTCGCTCAAGAGGGGGGCGCCGTTGAACCGACCCCGCCGCCCCCCGCCGTCGAGCAGGAGGCCGTCGAGCCGAAGGCCCTGGAGTCCACGAAGGTGATGCTCAAGCCCATGCCTCCGCCGCCGACGGCGCGCCAGGCCCGCAGTGGCACGGTGGGCGTCGGCTACCTCGGGGTGGCCGGGATGACGCCGTTGTTCGGTGGCCTCGGTGGCGGCCTCGGCGGGCTGGGCTCGTTGAGCGCCTTCCGGGTGTCGGCGCCCATTCTCGGGGTGCGCTGGTGGTTTCGCGACTCGCGCCTGGGCCTCGACCTGGGCCTGGGCGCCATGGTGACCGCAGGCTCTGAAACCTCGGGTGCACTGACGAACACGCCCAGCCTGCAGTTGGTCGCGCACGCGGGCCTGCCGATCGCCATCGCCAGCACGCAGCACGTGATCGTGCTCCTCGCCCCCGAGCTGCGCGCGGGCTACTCGACGTTGCTCAACGACGGCAGCTTCGCCCTCACCGGTTCGTTGCTCGAGCTCGCCTTGCGCGGCGCGGTCGAGTTGTTCTTCGGCTTCATCGGTGTGCCCGAGCTCTCCCTGGAGGCGGCGATCCGCGTGGGTTTCATGCGCGAGGCGCAGGGCCTCTCGAACTTCGCCCCCCTCGGCCCCGGGGGAAACACGCTCACCAACGAGACCTTCCGCTTCTCCACCTCGCTCTCGGGTGACGCGGGCTCGGTCATCGCCTCGACGCTCTCGCTGAAGTACTACTTCTGAAATTCGCCCCGGAATTCGGGGCTGAAAAGACGCCGATTTCGTCTGAGCCGTTGACGTTTTGAACTGGTCAGACCAGTTGGGCGCTTCCGATAACGGGTCATGCGAAACCACATGACTGCTGTGTCGTTGGCGTTGTCGCTGTGCCTGCTGAGCTGCGGTGAAGCGACGCTGTCGGTGCTCGATGACGCCACCGAAGACGTGGTGGCGCCCGAAGCGAGCGTCTCTTCAGAGCTGTCGGCCGCCCGCCCGTTGCTGAGCCGGGGGCTGGGCATCGTCTCGCGTGAAGCGTGGGGCGCTCGGCCCGCCGGCACGTGCCGCCGCGGCCAGGTGCCCAACCGGGTGATCGTGCATCACGTGGCGGGCTCGGTGCCGGACTCGCGGGCGTGGTTGGCCTGGTACGACCGCGAGGTGCGGGTCAACCGCGGCTGGTGCGATTTGATGTACCACTTCGGGATCGACGAGCAGGGCATCGTCTACGAGATGGTGGCCACCGGGGTGGAAGGCGCGCACGCGAGCGACGCCAACTCGCGCACGGTCGCGATCGTGCTGATGGGCGACTACACCGCGCGCGCTCCGTCGGCGGCGCAGGTCGCTTCATTGCAGAAGATGATGAGGGCGATCGCCGCGGAGTACCGCTTCCCCGTCAATCGCCAGACGGTGCTCGGTCATCGCCAGGTGGGCCAGACCTCGTGCCCCGGTAACACCGCGTACCCGAAGCTGGATGCCTGGGTGGCCGCGGCTGGCGCGACGACGCCTGCTCCCACGGGCGCGGTGGCGGTGCCTGCCCAGTTGCCTGCTTTCAGCGTGAGCGCGAGTGGGCTGCGGCTGACCAGCGTGGGCGCCGAGCGGCTGCTCGACACGCGCAACTCCGGAGTGCTCGGCGGCAACCAGGTCTCCGAAGCGTTCACCGCGGCTGACCTGGGTGGTGCTCGTGCGGTGGCGCTGGGCGTGGCGCTCGTTCAGCCCGAGGCAGACACCTTCTTGTCCCTCTTCGGTGGCCGGAGCCCCGCGCCCACCTCCACGGTCAACGCGCTCAAAGGCACGGTGCGCGCGAACCAGACCATCGTCTCATTGAGCTCGGGCGTGGTGTCGATGGTCTCGCCGCAGCGCACGCACGTGGTGGTCGATGAGCAGGCGCGTTTCGGGAGCAGCGGTGCCGGCTTCACGGCGCTGGGCCCCACGCGCGCGCTCGACACCCGCGCAGGCGCAGCCATCGGGGGCGGCGAAGTGCGTACGATCTCGCTCCTGCCCTTCGGCGTGCCGGCTTCGGCGATGGCGGCGCAGCTGGGCATCGCGGCCATCTCGCGTGGCCAGCCGGGTTTCGTCTCGGTGGTGCCGTGTGGCGCTCCGGTGAAGACCTCGGCGGTGAACTTCGGCACCGACGGCGTGGCCTCGAGCGCGGCGCTGGCGGCGGTGAGCGGCGGCAACGTGTGTCTGTTCTCCAACGTGCCGGTCGACGTGGTGATCGACGTGGCCGGCTACTACGGCGCGGGTGGGGCGAGCCTCACCCTGGTCTCCCCCGCGCGCGTGCTCGATACGCGCACCGGCGAAGGTGGCTGGTTGGGCCGGCCCACGCCCGGTCAGGTGATGCGGGTGGAGCTCTCGTCGATGCCGGGCTGGCAGGGCAGCAGCGCGGTGGCGTTCACGCTCACGGGCATCGACGCGCAGGCGCCGGGGTTCGCCCGCGTCTGGGACTGTACGGGAGAGGCGACGCACTCGAATCAGAACGCCACCGTGGGGGAGGTGGTGGCCACCTTCGGCGTGGTGCGCTCGACGGGCTCGTTGTGCATCACCACCATCGCCCCGCAGCACCTGGTGCTCGACCTGGTCGGCGTCTACTGAGCCGCAACGAAACTTAACCGGCGGGTGCCATGTAACGCGGTACCCATGACCTGGGCCGAGGCGCGCAAGGTGACCGCTGCGATCCTGGAAGGAATGACCATGGTCCGCGGCCTGGGGCACACCCTCAACGCCGCCGGTCGCACGGTAACGAGGATGCCGCGGTTCATGCTCCACACGCTGATCTGGCTGCTCAGCCGCACCGCCGGCGTGCGCGATCTGGGCGAGTTCGGGCCCTCCGAGCCACGCGCGATGATCGACGCGATGACCCTGGCCGCACCGGGCCAGACCCAGCAGCTGCTCGCCATTCGGCCCTGAGTCAGGAAACGCGACGGTCGTTCGTCTGAACTCGTCGACAGCGCCGCCCCGAAGAAGAAGTCCTGGACGCCCCCTGATCGCGCGACTCTCAAGAGCCGCCTCGGGTTCGATCCTGGCTGGGCCTGCATGAGCCCGCCCGCTCTGTGGCTTCCCCACTCTCGGCGGCGCTGTCACTTTGATCTTCGACGACGGAGCGAACAGCTCAGGCTTGAGGCGCGGTCTTGAGCGCCTTCATCCGGCGCTCTTCCTTCCAGCCATGCACGAACAAGATCCCGATGCCGCCGAGGATCGCCAGGTCGGCCACGTTGAAGACGCCGGTGCGCAGGGGGAAGTTGCCGATGCGCAGCGAGCCCAGGCCGAGGTTCATGAAGTCGACCACGCTGCCGTCGAACCGCGCGCGATCGACCCAGTTCGAGAACCCACCCGAAGCGATCAACGAATACGCAGCGACCTGCACGCGATCGAGCTTGGTCTTCCAGATCGACTCGCTGAACAACGCGTACACCGTCAACGCCGCCAGCAGCAGCCCCACGCCGATGGTGAGCAGCCAGTAGCGCGCACCCGGGGGCAGGCTCGCGCCCAGCGACAGAAACGCGCCTTCGTTGGTCGCGTACTGCAGCCGGAAGACGTCACCCAGGTACACCAACGTCGGGGTGTCCTTCAGGTGCGCGATCGCGAGCTGCTTCGTCCACTGATCGAGGACCACCTGCCCGATGAAGACGGAAAAGAACACTGGGAGGCGGGGGCGAACCATCGAGGCGTCACTTGCCACGATGACCCGAGGCCCGTCCACTCTCCGTTTAGAAACGTCCGCTGAGGGCCAACCCGTTGCCCATGGGGGTCAGCCGCGCGCTGATGGGCCCCACGCGCCCATGGAGCAGGGTGGGCATCAGGATCCCGATGCTGGTGCCGATCGCCGCTCCCAGCAAAATGTCGCTCGCCCAGTGTTTGTCGGCCGCCAACCGGAGGATCGCCGTGGTCGCCGCGAGCGGGAGCCCGGCGGCCCACAGCACCCACGCGTGCCGGTAGCCGCGCAGCCCGGCCACCGTGGCCGCCGACGAGACCAGCGCGAACGAAAAGGTGGCGTGCCCGCTGAAGAACGAGAGGTTGTTGTCGGCGAAGTCATGCCCCTGGGCCAGCAGCTCGTCGCTCGCCCCGATGGTGTACGGCCGCGCCCGGCCCACCGCGAACTTCACGGCCTGGTTGAGCCCCTGCGCAGTGAAAGTCGCCTCGAGGATCAGCACCAGATCGATCCAGAAGGCGTCCCGGAAGACGCCGTCGCGCCAGGAGAGCAAGGCGTCGAGGCCGATCATCGCCAAAGGCAGCGCGATGAAGCCCACCAGGTTGCTCGCCACGTGCGCCGGCCCGATGCCTTCGGCGCTGGGCGTGAGGTTCGGGTTGAAGGCCACGCGCACCGCCGTGTCGAAGCCGTTCGGCTCACACCAGCGGCAGGGGTTGGCGGCGAGCTGCTTCTTGAAGGCGAACTCAGAGACCAGCCAGCCGGTGACCAGCGCGCCCGTCACCGGCAGGTCGACCCGGGGCTCCCATTTCAGTTGGTGCGGCGCTGCCTGAGTCAATACCGCCGCCAGGACGATCGTGCCGATCATGCCGGGGAGGGTAGCGCCGTCTTGGAGCCCGGGCGCGCCTTGTGTAGGAGGGTACCCAGTTCCCATTGGAGGCCGTCTCATGCGCGTCGAGAAGTTTGAAGTCGTCATCACGGGGGCAGGTCCGTCGGGCGCGGTGGCTGCAGGTCTGCTTCGCAAGCAGGGTCACCAGGTGCTCGTGCTCGAGAAGGAGACCTTTCCGCGCTTCTCCATCGGCGAGAGCCTGCTGCCCCAGACGATGACGTACATCGAAGAGGCCGGCATGTTGAAGGACGTGGTCGAAGCCGGCTTTCAGCACAAGAACGGCGCGTCGTTCTCGTGGCAGGGCCGCACCACCGAGTTCGATTTTCGCGACAAGTTCAGCCAGGGCTGGGGCACCACCTACCAGGTGGAGCGCGGCAAGTTCGACAAGGTGCTCGCCGATGCCGCCGCCCGCATGGGCGCTGACGTTCGCTACCGCCACACCGTGACCGCGGTCGACGTCACCGGCACTCCGACGATCACCGTCAAGTCAGACACCGGCGAGTCGTACCAGGTGGAGACGAAGCTGATTCTCGACGCCAGCGGCTTTGCCCGCTTGCTCCCGCGGTTGCTCGAGCTCGAGCAGCCCTCGGCCTTCCCGGTGCGCCAGGCGTTCTTCACGCACGTGGAAGATCGCATGGCCATGGGCAACGGCTTCGATCGCAACAAGATCCGCGTGGCCGTGCACCCCGAGCGTCCTGACGTCTGGTACTGGGTCATTCCGTTCTCCGGGGGGCGCTGCTCGTTGGGCGTGGTCGCCTCGGCGGAGTTCCTCGACACCTACCAGGGCGACGAGATGACCAAGCTGCGCACGCTGGTGAACGAAGATCCGTCGCTCAAGGAGCTCTTGAAGAACGCGGTCTGGGACACGCCGGCTCGCACCCTGCGCGGCTACGCGTCGAACGTGAAGCAGCTGTGCGGCAAGGGCTATGCGCTGCTGGGTAACGCAGGCGAGTTCCTCGATCCGGTCTTCTCGTCGGGCGTCACCATCGCCATGACCTCGGCCAGCCTCGCCGCGAAGTGCGCGCACCGCGAGCTCGGCGGCGAGACGGTCGATTGGCAGGCCGATTTTGCCGTGCCGCTGCGGAAGGGCGTCGACGCGTTCCGCACCTTCGTCGAGGCCTGGTACGCGGGCGGCTTTCAAAAGATCATCTTCCACCCCGCGCCCCAGGCCGACATCCGCCGGATGATCTGCTCGATCCTCGCGGGCTACGCGTGGGACACCACCAATCCGTACGTGGCCGAGCCCAAGCGCCGCCTCACGGTGCTGGAGCAGGTGTGCGCGCAGGGCTGATCGTCTTCTTGCTGGCTTCAGGGTGCGTCACGACTCCAAAACCTCCGGCTGAGGTGGAGTTCGGGCTGCGCCTCTCGCCTGCGTCATTGGGCCGCGAGCTGCAGCTCTCGCAGCGCGTGACCGTGGTGCGGGGTGAAGAGCGGCGCAGCTTCGACGCGCAGCTCGAGGTCGATGCCAGCGCCGTGCGCATCGCCGCGGTGGCGATGGGTCAGACCATCGCGACGCTGCTTTGGGATGGGAAGACCCTGGAACACAAGGTCTCGGTGCACGTGCCGCCTTCGGTCACGGCTTCGCGGATCTTGAGTGATGTGCAGCTGGCCTGGTGGCCGGCTGAAGCGGTCAGGGCCGGGCTGCCCGCCGGCTACGCGCTGGAAGAGGCGAGTGGCACGCGGGTGCTGACGCAAGACGGGCGGGCGTTTGCTTCGGTCGCTTACGAAGGTGCGGCGCCGGCGTGGAAGCTCGTGCGGCTGACGCAGCAGCGGTTCGGGTACGTGCTCGAGATCGAATCGGTGGCGCCGTGAAGACCCGAGCGGCACCGTTCGCATCGAGCGCGGTGGGCAGTTCCTCAGGAGCGGAGTTGCTTACGGTGTCTTCATGAGCGCTTACCTCTCAGAGCTCGGCCTCGTCTGCGCACTGGGCGAAGGCCAACACGCCGTGCGTGAAGCGCTCTTCGGCCCCGCACCTTCCGGCGTGAAGACGACCGATTTCTACGCCCCCGATCGCCCCCTCGCGCTCGGCCGCATCGACGCGGTGATGCCCTCACTCGAAGACGCCGCGGTCGAGTTTCGCAGCCGCAACAACGCGTTGGTGCGCCTCGCGCTCGCCCAGATCCGCCCCGCGGTCGACGCGGCGATCGCCCGCTTCGGCCCCGCGCGCATCGGCGTGGTGATGGGCACCAGCACCTCGGGCATCGGTGAAGCCGAGCTGGCCATCGACGCGTTGGTGAAGGCCGGCGCGCTGACTCCGGGCTACCACTACACCATGCAGGAGCTCGGCTCTCCGGCGCGCTTCCTCGCCGCCACGCTGGGCACGCGCGGCCCGACCTGCGTCATCTCCACCGCCTGCAGCTCGAGCGCGAAGGCGCTGGCTTCGGCCGCCCGCTGGCTCGAAGCGGGTTTCGTCGACGCGGTGATCGCCGGCGGTGCCGATTCACTGTGCCGCTTCACCATCGCCGGCTTCAGCGCGCTGGAGTCGGTCAGCGCCGAACGTTGCAACCCGATGAGCAAGAACCGCAACGGCATCAACATCGGTGAGGCCGCCACGCTCTTCCTGGTCACCCGCGAGGCGGGCCCGGTGCGGCTGGCGGGGTGGGGGGAGACCTCAGACGCGCACCATCTCTCTGCCCCTGAACCCACTGGCAAAGGCGCCGCCGAGGCGATGCGCCAGGCCCTCGCCCGCGCGCAGCTGAAGGCCAGCGACATCGGCTATCTCAACCTGCACGGCACCGCGACGCCGCAGAACGACGCCATGGAGTCCCGCGCGGTCGACGCCGTGCTCGGTCTCCAGGTGCCCTCGAGCTCGACCAAGCCGCTCACCGGTCACACCCTGGGCGCTGCCGGTGCGCTCGAAGCCGCGATCTGCTGGTTGACCCTGACCGACCCCGCCCACCGCCTGCCGCCCCACTGGTTCGACGGCGAACGCGAGGTCGAGCTGCCTCGACTGCGGTTGGTGACGCCGGGTGAACGCGCGCCGGTGCGCGCTGCGCTGAGCAACTCGTTCGCGTTCGGGGGCAGCAACGCCTCCCTCGCGCTGGTGCGGAGCTGACATGGCCCGTTCGTACGAAGGTCACATCTCGAACCTGGTGCCTCACCGCGGGCCGATGCTGCTCATCGATCGACTGCTGGAAGACACCCCCGAGTTGGTGCGGGTGGAGTCGATCGTCAAGCCTGACCAGCTCTTCCTCACCCCCGAAGGCCTCCCGGCCTGGGTGGGCATCGAGCTGATGGCGCAGACCGTGGCGTCCTGGGCGGGCTTGCGCGCGCTGGCGAAGCACGAACCGGTGAAGCTGGGGTTCCTGCTGGGCACCCGCCGCTACGAGTGTGCCCGGCCCTTCTTCCCCGTCGGTTCGCGGCTGGAGATCGAAGCCCGCGAAGAGATGGTGGGTGAAAACGGGCTGGCCGTCTTCGCCTGCCGCCTGACGCTGAAGCACGAGCTCATCGCCACGGCCCAGCTCAACGCCTTTCAACCCCCCAACGTCGAAGAATACCTGCGAGGCAACACCCATGGCTGAAAGGCAGACGGTTCTCGTCACCGGCTCATCGCGAGGCATCGGCCGCGCCATCGCCCTGCGCGCGGGAAAAGACGGGTTCGACGTGGTGGTGCACTGCCGCTCGCGGGTCGACGAAGCGAAGGCCGTGATGGAGCAGCTCACCGCGCTGGGGGCGAAGACCCGCCTGCTCACCTTCGACGTGAGCGATCGGGCGGCCACCGCCGCGGCGCTGGAAGCCGACGTGGAAGCGCACGGCGCCTACTACGGGGTGGTGTGCAACGCCGGCATCGCCCGCGACACGGCCTTCCCCGCGATGACCGGCGAGGAGTGGGACAGCGTCATCCACACCAACCTCGACGCCTTCTACAACGTGCTCCGCCCGCTGGTGATGCCGCTGGTGCAGCGCCGCAAGCCGGGCCGCATCGTGACCATCTCGTCGGTGTCGGGGGTGCTCGGCAACCGCGGGCAGGTCAACTACAGCGCGGCCAAGGCCGGCATCATCGGGGCCACCAAGGCGCTCGCGCTCGAGCTGGCCAAACGTGAGATCACCGTGAACTGCGTGGCGCCCGGGCTCATCGAGACCGAGATGGTGTCTGAAGAGGTGATCAAACACGCGCTCGAGCTCATCCCTGCCCGTCGTCTGGGGAAGCCCGAAGAGGTCGCGGCCGCGGTAGCCTTTCTCCTCTCACCCGAAGCGTCGTATGTGACGCGGCAGGTGATCTCGGTGAACGGAGGCCTGGGCTGATGAGACGCGTGGTGGTGACAGGAGTCGGGGCCTTGAGCCCACTGGGAAACGACTGGCCGACCGTCTTCGCGCGCCTCAAGGCGAAGCAGAACGCCATCCAGGTGGCCGAGGTGCTCCAGCAGTACGAAGGCATGGGCACCCGGCTGGCCGCGCTGGCGGCGCCGTTCACGCTCGACGAGAAGGTCTACAACCGGAAGACCATGCGCGGCATGGGCCGGGTGGCGATGATGGCCACGCGCGCCTCGGAGATCGCCCTGCGCGACGCCGGGCTCTTCGGTGATCCGTGGATCAAGACCGGTCAGATGGGCGTCAGCTACGGCAGCTCATCGGGTTCGCCTGAGTTCATCGCCGACTTCGGGCGCATGCTGCTCAACAAGACCACCGACGGCATCACCGCCACCACGTACATCAAGATGATGTCGCACACGGCGCCGGTGAACGTGGGCGTGTTCTTCGGGCTGACCGGCCGCATCATCACCACCAGCAGCGCGTGCACCTCGGGCAGCCAGGGCATCGGCTACGGCTACGAGGCGATCCGCCACGGGGCGCAGACCGCCATGCTGGCCGGCGGCGCGGAAGAGTTCGACGCCACCCAGGTGGCCGTCTTCGACACGCTGTTCGCCACCAGCACCACCAATGACGCGCCCCGCAAGACGCCGCGGCCGTTCGACGCCAACCGCGACGGCCTGGTGCTCGGTGAAGGCGCCGGCACGCTGGTGCTGGAGGAGCTCGAACACGCGAAGGCGCGCGGCGCGAAGATCCTCGCGGAGCTGGTGGGCTTCGGCACCAACAGCGACGGCACCCACGTCACCAACCCCAACAGCTCCACCATGGCCAACGCCATGAGGCTCGCGCTTGCCGACGCGAAGCTGCCGCCCGAGGCGATCGGCTACGTGAACGCCCACGGCACGGCCACCGCCCAGGGCGACGTGGCCGAATCGCACGCCACGCAGTCGGTGTTCGGCGAGCGCATGCCCATCAGCAGCTTGAAGAGCTACATGGGCCACACCCTGGGCGCGTGCGGTGCGCTCGAGGCGTGGATGACCATCGAGATGCAGCGCGAGAAGTGGATGGCGCCCACCTTGAACCTCGAGACCATCGACCCGAAGTGCGGCGTGCTCGACTACATCCGCGGGGATCACCGGGTGATCGACACCGAGTTCGTGATGACCAACAACTTCGCCTTCGGGGGCATCAACACTTCGCTCATCTTCCGAAGGTGGCCCTGAGCGGCAGGTGGTAGGAGCGTGCCATGGCGCGCCCACCTCCCTTTCGACGCTTCACCCACCCTGATGGCCGGCAGTGGGAAATTCGCCTGGTCGGCAGCGTGGTCGAGCTGCGCATCACCAGCGACGGCGAGACGGTCTCCCGGCAGCGCAAGTTCGACGCCCCGGTGCTGGGCGCCAACGATCTCGACGCTTCGGTGCGCGAGCAGCTGGCCGAAGGGTTCACCGAACACACGCCCCCCGACTGGAAACGCCGCCTCGACGAGCTGGTGACCTTCTGGGAGGCCGACGATGCGGGCTTCGACGCCGACGTGCTGCGCGCCCAGTTGATCGAAGGGGGTGAGCCGCTCGCCAAAGAAGCGATCGAGAAGCTGACCTGGTGGGAGACCGGCCAGCCGCGCGACCCCAACCTCAGCCGGGCCTGGCTGCGCGAGCACGTCGACGGCGTGTTGCCCGTGGTGTTGCTGGCGCTGCGGTACCCCGATGCGCAGGTGCTCCTGCACGTCGACGCGCTGCTGGCAGAGCTCAAAGAGCCCGGCGTGATCGAGTGCCTCTTGAGCATCGTGGAGCACCCCACGCCCAACGACGGGGATCGCCCCGCGTACATGCCCCTGGCCGCGCTGCTCGCGTTGGGCAAACCCGACGAAGACACCGCCGGCCGCCTGGCGCACGCCCTCGATTCAGACGACTTCCGGGTGCGCGACGTGGCCGCTGCGGTGCTGGCCGAGTTCTCCGAAGACGACGGGCTCTTCAACATCTTGTACCGCCGCCGCACGGTGGCCCGGGAATCAGACGGCATGTGCTGGGCGATGTTGCGCGCCGCCGAGGTCCGCCGCCCCACCGAGCTGCGCGACTTCCTCAAGTGGATGCAGAAGAGCCCGCGCTTCCGCACGCCGGGCTATGCCGAGCGCATCGGCAACGCGATGGCCAAGCTCAAGAACCGCTAACTTTTCGCCGACTGGGCGCCTGCCGCAGGTCTTGCGCCTGCCCTGACCTCGTTACCGAGGGGACACGCTGGCGTTCTCCTTGCTTCTGAGGAGCTGCATGACGCTCCTCATTCGCGACGCGATGACGCGGTCGGTGCACACCATTGGCGCCTCCCTGACCCTGGCCGATGCCGCCCGGCTGATGAAGAAGCACCACATTCGGCACCTGCCGGTGCTCGAGGGCAACGCGCTGGTGGGGCTCTTGAGCGATCGCGACGTGCAGGTGATCAGCTCGGTCTCGGAGATCGATCCCTCCTGCATCCTGGTGGAAGACGCGATGACCCAGGCCCCGTGGACGGTGTTGCCCACCACGCCGCTGGTCGAGGTCGCCACCGTGATGGCCGAGAAGAAGCTCGGCAGCGCGGTGGTGCTCGAGAACGACAAGGTGGTCGGCGTCTTCACTACCACCGACGGCATGCGGGTGCTGGGTGAGCTGCTCGCCCGCTGAGAGGGTCGGGGTGAGGGGACTTCAGAATCGCGCAATCAACATCGAGGCGTCGGGCGCGCTGACCTGCGGCGGCGGAATGTCCTGCGAAGGCGGCTGGTACTGACGCGGCTGCTGTTGATACGGCCCGCGCGGTTGAACGAGCTGCAGCTGCTGGCGCAGGCTCTTGATCTCGTCGTCGATGCGTTGGCGATCGGCGAGCCGGGTGAAGAGCAGCCACACGCCGATACCCGCGAGCGGCAACCCGACGGCCAGGCCGATGATGCCGAGGATGAGCAGGGGGCTGAGCGCTCCGCCAAAGGGAATGGCCACGCTGACCACGAGGTAGAGGCCGCCGAGCAACGCGAGCCCGCCACCCGTCGAGGCGAGCGCGATGCCACCACCCAGACTGGGCCGCTGTTTCCTGAGCGCGTCGATGTCGATCTGGAGCTGCTGCGCCGAGACCTGCGCGTCACTGGGCACCATCGGGGGCGCGACCTGGGCCAGCAACGGCGCGTCGTCGAGCAGGTGAACGCCTGCGGGGCTGCCAATCTGGGTCAGCACGATCAAAGTGAACGAGAGCAAGCCACGACCATAGGGCGATCGCCCCACGAACTACACCTCGCGAAACTCCACCGGGCGTTTCCCCAGCGCGCCTCGAAGCGAAGCCTCGAACTCGATCCGTTGTGAGGCGACCTGCGGGAAATCAGTCCACACCACCACCCGCTCCACCGAAGGGATCGCAAAATTCTTCAGCCGCGCCCGCCACTGAATGCGGGTGAGCGGAGCCGCCTCTTTCGACAGACCCACGTGCACCTCGAACGCCCCGCAAGGCCCCATCACCAGCGGGAACACCGAGAAGAACTTCGGCCGCAGCGCCGGGCGAACCCACAGCTGACTGCGCCCACTGCCGCGCGCCGGAACGAACCGGCAGCCCAGCCGCCGCTTGTGGGTGAACAACCCGTCATCGACCAGCGCCCGGCAGAACCCCAGGAAGATCGTCTTCGCCGACTTCTCTCGCGCCAATTGAAAGATCGCCAGCTCGAGCGCCGCGGTGCGCTCCGAGAGCAGCACCGGCGACTTCAATGAATCGAGGCGAAACCCATTGCGGTCGTAGTCGAGCCCCTCGGGCGTCTCGAACAGCGCCGCTCCGCACACCGGCTCGCCCCGGTGCGTCACCGTGAGTACGTGACCGCCGCGCGCCATGCGCTGCTGCAGCCCCGGCAACGAGGCGATCAGCTGCTTCTCGCCGAACCGGGCCTCGACGTAGGGCCGGTGCAACACCCGGTAGAACGCCTCCATCGCCTCCGCCGTCGAGCTGACCTTCCAATCCCACTCGCGGCCGCGCGAGACCTTACGCAGGCGGCGCCGATGGGCCTTCGAGCGCACCGACTTCACCTGCGCCTCCACCGTGGGCTCCACGTCGAGCACCGCGTCGAGAAAAGGCGAGTACCGGAGCACGTCACTGCGCGGCAACGGCAGCGGTTCGGCCACCACCAGCACGTCGGGGCGGAGCGAGGCGCCCAGCTTGCGCTCCCAGGGGCCCGCGAAGAAGACGCTGCACTGCTCCTGGTGCGCGGTCGACCCTACGTAGGTGATGGCCAGGGGATCGGTGGTGCCCTTGAGCACGCCACTGAGCTGTTGAAATGAGGCGCCACTGCGGAGCAATACCCAGCTATCCCGCGCGGGACTTTCTGCGTACTCAAACATGGCCGCTTGACCACTCCCCTCGGTGACTCACTAGATCGAAGTTCTTCCCGTGCTCTTCAACTCTCACCTCTTCCTCTTCGGCTTTCTCCCGCTGGCGCTGCTGGCGGTGTTCTCCTCGGGTCGATCGGGCCTGCGGGGCGCGTTGGCCGCGCTGACCGTGTTGAGCATTGGTTTCTACGCCTGGTGGGACTGGCACAACCTCTTTCTGCTCATTCCTTCGCTGCTGGTGAACTTCGCCTTCGGGCGCGCCCTCACCCGTGATGCGCAGCGTCGCAAGGGCCCCGCATCTCGTGCGCTCCTGGCCGTGGCGATCGCCTTCAACCTGCTGCTGCTGGGCTACTTCAAATACACCGACTTCGCGTTGAGCACGGTCAGCACGCTGACCGGCGTGCCCTACGCGCTGCGCCACATCGTGTTGCCGCTGGGCATCTCGTTCTTCACCTTCGAGCAGATTGCCTACGTGGTCGACTCGTCGAAGGGCCACGTCAGGCCTTACGGGTTTCTCGAGTACTGCGTCTTCGTGACCTTCTTCCCGCACCTGATCGCGGGCCCCATCATTCAACACGACGAGCTCCTCGCGCAGATGGACGCGCGCATCTGCACGCCGCGCGCCGACAACCTCGCCCTGGGCTTTTCCCTGCTGGCCATCGGGCTCTTCAAAAAGGTGGCCCTGGCCGACAGCGTGGCGGGGCATGTGGGTGGGGTCTACGACGTGTCGGCCAGTGCACCGGTGCCCACCCTGGCCGCCGCCTGGTTGGCCACCGTCGCGTACTCCGTGCAGCTGTACTTCGACTTCTCCGGCTACTCCGACATGGCGATTGGCCTCGCGCGCATGTTCAACCTGAAGCTGCCGGCCAACTTCGACTCGCCGTACCGCGCGCACAACATCATCGAGTTCTGGCGGCGCTGGCACATGACGCTGTCGCGTTTCCTGCGGAACTATCTCTACATCCCGCTGGGTGGAAATCGCGGCGGCCCCTTCCGCCGCTACCTGAACCTCTTCATCACCATGGTGCTCGGTGGTTTGTGGCACGGCGCAGGCTGGGGCTTCGTCTTGTGGGGCGGCCTCAACGGGCTCTACCTGGTGGTCAATCACCTCTGGCGCGGCGCTTGGGGGCTGCCCAAAGACAACGCGCCCCCGAAACAGCGCTGGCGGCTCGAGGTCGGGCTGACCACGACGTTCGTCTTGATCATGGCCAGCCGGGTGTTCTTCCGCAGCAACTCGCTGGCCGGTGCGGGCCGGGTGTTCGCGGGCCTGGTGGGGCAGGGCGGCCTGGGGCTCTCGGTGTTGCGCGCGGAGTGGGCGTCGATCGGGTTTCTGCTGGTGCTCTACGGCTGGTGCCGCTGGGCACCCAACAGCCAGCAGTGGCTCGCCGCGAAAGACCCGCTGCTCGCCCCCGTCGAAGGGGCACCGAAATGGCAAGTGGCCTTCACGCCGCGATGGGCGTTGGGTCTTGCGGCGCTCACGGCCACGTCTCTGTTGTTGCTCAACCGCGTCTCTGAGTTCCTCTACTTTCAGTTCTGAAGATGACCACCGAACGCCCGCTCACGTATCTGTCTTTGCTGCTCGGCTTGCCCACGGTGGCCATGTTGGCCACGGGCGCGTTCAGCCTTGGCGTCGATCCTTTCGGGCTGTACCGGGTGTTGCCCTCGCGGTCGGGCCTCAACGTGCAAAAGCCGCGGCAAAAAGGCCATGAACGCATGGTGCGCGCGGCCGACCTCACCCGGCTGGCGCCCGACGCGGTGATCCTGGGCACCTCGCGTGCGCAGGTGGGCCTCGACCCCGAAGCGAAGGCCTGGGCAGGCGTGGCCACCCGGCCCGCCAACGCCGCTTTCTCCGACGGCAGCCCTTACGAGGCCTTGCGCTACCTGCAGCACGCCGACGCCCAATCGCCGGTGAAGGTGGTGGTGTTCGGGGCCGACTATTTGAGTTTCATCGGTAGCGGCCGCTTCACCTCCGACTTCACCGAGTCGCGGCTGGCGGTCTCACCTCGCCGAGAGGCCCATTTCTTCCATTGGCTGGACGACGTGCCCTCCGCCCTCTTGAGTCTCGACACGCTCCGCTTGAGCCGGCGCACGATGCTGGAACAGGAGACCCCCAGTTACTTCTTCGAAACGGGGCGCCGCCGGCCGGCCACCATGGAAGCGCGCATCGAGGAGCAGGGCGGGGCCCGGGGCGCCTTCGTGTGGAGTGAACGCGACTACGCCGACAGCTACGTCTGCGCGCAGCCCTCGCGGCTGGAGACCCATCTGGCCGACTTCGACGAATTGGTGCGCTACTGCACCGAGCGGAAGATTCGGCTCATCGTGTTGTGGTCGCCTTCGCATGCGCGCAGCCTGGCGCTGCTGGACGAAGCGGGGCTGTGGCCCGAGGTGGAGCGCTTCAAACGGCTGCTCGCCGAACGTTCGAAGGACTTCGAGCTGTGGGAGTTCAGCGGCGCCGACCCTCGCACCACCGCCGAAGAAGTGCCCCCGCCGGGCGACACCATGTCGCGCACCCGGTGGTACTGGGAGTCTTCGCACTACAAGAAGGAGCTCGGCGACGTGGCGCTGTCGCGGGCCCTCGACAAGCCGGTCGATGAATCGTTGGAAGGGTGGGGAGAGCGGGTGACGCCGATGACCGAAGCGAGCGTTCGAGCGCGCGTGAGCAGCGAGCTGGCTGCGTGGAAGAACAGCCACCCCGTCGATGTGGCTGAGCTGCGCAACGTGCTGGGCTCTGCCCGGGCTGAACCGCACTGTGAGGCTTCGCCGTGATCGAAGTTCGTGTGCATCAGGAGCTGACCCAGCTCGATCCCGCCGCGATGGAGAAGGTCAACGCCGCCTCCCACCGCGCGTCGCTCTTCTCGAGCCCCGCCTGGCTGCGGCACTTCCTCGCCCACGACGTCGACTTCCTGGAGCGGGGCGCGAAGCCGTACATTCTGACCGCCTGGGAAGGCAGCGCGCTCAAGGGCTACCTGCCGCTCAAGGTCTCACCCGATGGCCACACGCTCAGCTCGCTCATCACCCTCGAGGTCGAACGGCCGCGCGTGGTGTCCGCTCCGGAAGACGACGAGCGGGTGACCCAGGCGTTCCTGCGCGCGCTGCTTCACCGCGGTGACGAGTGGGAGTTGCTCGAGTTCGTGCAACAAGACGAGACCTCGCCCCTCTTCCCCGGGCCCGCCGAACTGGGTTCGCGGCACTGGCTGCGTCGCCTGGGCGATCGGCAGAACAACGTGCTCGCCTTGCCCTTCACCGACAGCGCCAGCTACGCGGCCTCGCTCTCGAAGAACATGCGGCACAGCACGAAGAAGCAGCTCAAGGGGCTGCTGTCCTCGCCCGGGCTGTCGTTGATCACCGCGAAGACCGCGGCCAGCTGCACGGCGCTCTTCGAGGTGTTCCTGGACATCGAACAGCGCAGCTGGAAGGCAAGGGTGGAGGCGACCGTGGGCCGGCGGGAGAAGACCTATCGCGCGGCGATCGCCGACCCTTCCGTGGAGACCGCGGCGTGCATCGCCTGTCTGGACGGCGTGCCGATGGCCGGCTCGGTGTGGGTGCACTACGGCCGACACACCTACCACCTGCAGACGATCTACGCGGAGACGCACGAAGCGCTCGCCCCCGGCACCTTGATGACCTGGGTCACCATCGCCGACGCGATCGATCGCAAGAGCGTGGCCTTCGACATGCTGCCCGACTTCAGTCACTACAAGGCGCGTTGGGGCGCGAAGACCATCGAGACCCACAGCGTGCAGATCTTCAGGGTGGGCAGCCGGCGGCACCTCCGCGCGGTGGCCGGCGATTTCTGGCGCCGCGTCGATCCTCGCAACGCGCAGGCGGCAGCCGCGGGCAAGAACCCCTACAAGGTGGCCGCGGGCAAGCCGGCAGCCCCGACGCGCGTCGACTCGGCCCGGTTGTCTGCCCTGCTCGAGGTTGCGCGCGCCGCGGGGGCCACCGAACAGAACGCCGCCACCCTGGCCGCGAGGAGCCCTTTCTCGTGAAGCTCACCGTCTCGCGAGTGGCCTCTCTGGAGGCGCTGCGCCCCGAATGGGAGCAGCTCGATCGCACCACCTTTCCCCGGCTGCCGTTCTCGTCGGCGAGGTGGACCTCCCTGTGGCTGCGCCACTTCGCTGAAGATCGTGCGCTGATCAAAGACGAGCTGATGCTGCTCGCCCTGCGTGACGAGACGGGCGTCTTGCGCGGGCTCGCGCCCATGGTGCTCTCGCAGCGCCCGTCGATCGGCCCGGTGCGTACGCGCATGCTGCGGATGATCGGGGCTGACCCCAACATCACCGAGCTGAGCTCGCCCATCTGCGCTCCGGAGCACGCGCCCGTGGTGCTGGAGGCGCTGCTCAAGTACCTCGATGCCAACGACGGCATGTGGGACCTGGTGTTCTTCAACGGCATCCGCGAGAGCGCGGCCAACGTGCTGGAGGCGCGGGGCAACGTGCACTGGGGCAGCGAGCAGCCCTGCTTCGTGCTCAAGCTGCCGCCCACCTGGGATGCGCTGCGCGCTCAGCTCGGGCGCAACCTCAAGGAGTCGCTGCGCAAGTGTTACAACTCGCTCAAGCGCGACAACCACCACTTCGAGCTGAGGGTGCGCAGCCGGCCCGACGAGATGGTCGAGGCGCTCGATCACTTCTTCCGGCTGCACAACGCGCGCTCGACGTTGACGGGCACCACCGATCACAAAGACGTCTTCGCGCTCGAACGTTCGCGCCTCTTCTTGCGCGACTGCATGGCCGCGGCGGCGGGGGCAGGCGAAGCACGGGTCTTTCAGCTCGAGATCGGCGGGCAGGTGGTGGCCACCCGGCTGGCCTTCGCGCTCGATGATCAGCTCTATCTGTATTTCTCGGGCTTCGACCCCGCGTGGAAGCAGTACAGCGTCATGACCACCACGGTGGCCGAGGCGATTCGCTGGGCGATCGAGCAGCGCTTCGCGGTGGTCAACCTCTCGCCGGGCCGCGACGTCTCGAAGACCCGGTGGGACCCCGTGGAGATTCCGTTTCGGGAGGTCTACCTGCCCAGCCAATCGTTGCGCGGGGGGCTGGTGCACCGGGCGTATCTCGAGCTCGGCGATCGGTCGTCGCGCCTGGGCCAGCTGATCTCGTTCGCGCGGAGACACGCGGAATGAGAGGGCTGGCCGTGGCGGGCATCGTGGCGGTCGTGGTCGGGCTGGGCCTCGGCGTGAAGCGGTATCGCTCGACCGCCACGGTGACGCCGTACGATCTGGCGACGCGCCCGCTCAGCGAAGTCGCCGCGGAGGGCAAGCCGCTCGGGCTCGAGCCGGTGAAGGTGGGCACGCTGACGGCGCTCATCCGCAGGCCGGTCAGCGGTCATTCGTGGCTGCTCTATTGGGGTGGCAACACCTCGACGTATTTCAGAGAAGCGCTGGGCACGATCGAGGGGCTGCAGCTGCCGCCGGAGATTGGCCTGCTGGTGGTGGCGCCGCCTGGCTATGACAGCGAAGGGCACCCTTCACCTGCGTCTCTCGAGCGCGACGCGGTGCTGGCGCGTGATTGGCTCAAGCAGCAGGAAGGCGCCGAGCGGATCGTCACCGGTGGGTTCTCGATGGGCATCTATTCGGCGCTGGTTGCGGCTGAGAAAGACGTGCGGGCGACGGTGGTGATGGGCACCGCGTCGGTCTTCGAAGCGAGTGACGCGAGCCCGTTCATTCGTCTGAAGGAACCCGATCGCTACCGCATCCGCAAGGAACCGCCGAAAGTGCCCGCGCTGGTGATCCAGGGTGAACACGACGAGCTCGAGCAGGGCAAGGCAGTCGCGGCCTGGCTGGGAGCGCGTTTGCTGGTGCTCCCCGGAGTGCATCACGTGGAAACGCAACGCAGCCCCGAAGCCCTGCGCCAGGCCAGCGAGTTCATCCAGAAATACTTGAACTGAGTGTCTCCCTCGCCCTGCGAAGCGGGGAGAGGGTCGGGGTGAGGGGCCGTTCAGGCTCCGGAGCCGTGCCCCTCACCCGGCCTGCGGCCGACCTCTCCCCGCGTCGCAGGGAGAGGTTTTTCTCAGATCTTCCCGAGCGCCGGCATGCGAGCAATCAACCCCCGCAGCTCCGGCTCGAGCACCCGATCTTCAATCAACGGCTCGACCCCCATCTGCTCGGCAAGTTTCAAAACCCCCGCCGGCACCTTCGCGCCCGAGCGGGCCTTCAAGAACACCGCCTGCCGCGCGGTCACCACGTGCGCCGCCGCGACCTGCTCCGTCAGCGTGAGCACGCGCAGCGCATCACGAGCCGCGATGGTGCCCATGCTGACCTTGTCCTGGTTGTGACACTCGGTCGAACGCGAGAACACCGACGCCGGCATGGTGAGCTTGAGCGCTTCAGCCGCCCAGGCCGACGCGCCGATCTGCAGCGCCTTGAGCCCGTGGCTGACCGACGCCCGCTGCCCGGTCGCACCGCTCAGGTTCGCCGGGAGCCCGTGATTGAACCGGGTATCCACCAGCAGCGCGATCTGCCGATCCATCAGGTCAGCCAGGTTCGCCACCACGTTCTTGAGCGTGTCCATCGCGAGCGCGATGTGCCCGCCGTAGAAGTGCCCGCCGTGCATCACCCGGCCATCTTCGGGATCGATCAACGGGTTGTCGTTCGCGCTGTTGAGCTCGTTCTCGATCAACGATCGCAGGAACGGCAGCGTGTCTTCGAGCACCCCGATCACGTGCGGTGCGCACCGAATCGAATACCGATCCTGCAGGCGCGACTCACTGCGCTCCGAGCCCGCGAGATCCGCGCGGATCCACCCGGCGACGCGCTGCTGGCCCACGTGCGGCTTGGCCTGGAACAGACGTTCATCGAAGTGGTGCGGGTTGCCGCCCATCGCCGCCGAGGCCATCGCGGTCAGGTGCGCGCTCAACCGCGAGAGCCCCTCGGCGCGTTCGAAAGCGAGGCACGCCAGCCCGGTCATCACGGCGGTGCCGTTCATGATCGCCAGGCCCTCTTTGGGCTTGAGCTGAATCGGCGCGATGCCCCGGGCCTTGAACACCTCGGCGGTGGGCGTGCGCACGCCATCGACGAACACGTCGCGCTCGCCGCACAAGACGGCCGCCACGTAGGAGAGCGGGGTGAGATCGCCGCTCGCCCCGACCGAACCTTCCTGGGGGATGACGGGCAGAAGGTCGTCGACCAACAACCGCTCGAGCTGGCGCAGCATCACCACGCTCACACCCGAGAGGCCCTGCGAGAGCGACTGCAATCGCGCCGCGAGAATGGCGCGGGTCTCTTCGATGCCGAACGGGGGGCCGAGGCCCACGCCGTGGTAGGTGAACAGGCGGTGACCGAGCTCGGGGACCAGCTCTGGCGGCACCGGGGTGGTGACCGAGTCGCCGTAGCCGGTGGTCACGCCGTAGATGACGCCCTGCTCAGCCAGGGTGCGCGCCACGTGGGCGGCGCCCGCTTCGATGCGGGCCAGAAAGGTCGAGTCGCCTGACAACCGGGCGTTGAGCTCCCTTCGGGAGATCGCCGTGACGTCTTCGATGTGGAGCGGGTGACCGTCGAAAGTGAGCAGCTGCGCCATGCTCGCGCGCTCGTAGCGTGAGCGGGCGTGTGTTGCAGCACTTAATCCCCCGACGTTTGGTACAACCGGGCCGTTCCTTCGTGGAGGTAGGTCATGGCGCGGTTCAGTCTGTTGTTCGCCCTGGTGGTGTTCGCCGTCGGCTGCGGCGGCAACAAGAACAAGTACATCCGCAAGCAGGCGGGTCGCGATCTCGGCTGCTCCGAGAGCCAGGTGAAGCTCTCCACGGTCTCCAAATCGGGGGCCCAGTACCTGGCCGAAGCGTGTGGGCGCCGCGCCGTCTACACCTACTCGCGCGAGCAGGGCCCGGTGCGCATCTCGGCCATCGAAGGCGCGAACGTGCCCGCGGATCAAGTGGTGTTGCCGCCGCCGGTCGGCAGCGGTGACCCGAACGCGCCGCCCCCGCCGCCGCCTCCTCCTCCGCCCACGCCCTGAACGCATGCTGCTCACCCTGTTGGTCGCCAGCGTCGTGTCGCAGGCGCCTGTCGAAGACGCTGGCCTCGAGCTCCTCCCCGGCGCAGGGGTGGAGACGCCTGACGCCGGGCCGGTGATCGAACCGCCTTCTGCGAAGTGTTCCGGAGCGCCCGAGTACCCGGCCTCCGAGCGCACCAGCGGCATTCGGGGCACGGTGGTGCTGCGCGTGAGCGTGGGGCCTGACGGCAAGGTGACCGACAGGGCGATCATCTCTTCGCCTTCGCTGGTCTTCTCGGCGGCCGCGTTTCGATCGATCGAGACGTGTGAGCTGAGGCCCGCGAAGGTCGACGGCGTGCCGGCGCATTCGGTGATCGAGATGGCGATCGAGTTCGTGCCGCCGGTGCTCCCGTGGACGCTCGAAGGCGAGGTCGTGGGAGGAGAACTGGGCGAACCCATCGAAGGTGCTTCGGTCAGCCTGGGTGACAAAGAAACGAAGACCGACGCACAGGGTCGCTTCTCGCTCACCTTCGAAGCGTTGCCGGTGGGCGATGCCTGGGTGACGGTGGAGAAAGAGGGCTACGCGCTCAAGGGTTTCCCCGAGGTGTTCAAGAGCGGGCAGCGCACCGTGGTGCGGTACGGCATCGTGAAGAGCCGCGGCTTCGAGACGCGCGTGGAGGGCAGCCGGTTGTTGCCCAGCGTGCCCGACGCCGACAGCTCACCGCAGGTCAGCCGGTTCTCCCTCACCCGCGCCGACATCGATCGCACGCCCGGCGCGCTGGAAGACATCACCCGCGTGGTGCAGCAGCTGCCCGGCGTCGCGGCAGATCCGGATCTGCTCGCCAACTTCTTCGTGCGAGGGGGTGGGCCCGACGAGACGATCGTCTTCATCGACGGCGTGCCGTTGAGCAACCCGTACCACCTGGGGGGGTTCGCTTCGATCATCAACCCGCTGCTCATCGACTCGGCCGACTTCTACGCAGGCGCTGCGCCCGCCCGGTACGAGCCTGCGCTCTCGGGTGTGCTCGACATCCGCTACGTGCGCGGTGACGTCAAGAAGGTGAAGGTGATCGCCGACGTCTCGATGCTCACCGCCAAGGTGCGCGCCGACGTGCCGCTGGGCATCGAAGGCCTCTCGGCGGTGGTGAGCTTCAGGCGCAGCTACTTCGAGGCGTATTTCGCGGTGCTCAAGGCGTTCAAGCTGTTCGGCCAGAACGTGGTGGCGCCCGACATCACCGAGGCGTTCGTTCGCGTGGCGTACCGGCGCGGCCAACACCTCACGATGTTGACCTTCACGCACGCGTCCGACGGCTTCAACCTGGTGGTCAAGCCCGGGGAAGAAGTGCTGATCAACTTCGCGGGCGATCTGAAGCTCGCGAACACCGCGCAGATCGTGAGCTTGCGGCACGAGGTCGATCTGCCCGGTGACAGCGAGCTCAGCTTCACCGCGGCGTACCTGCGAGACGAGAACGCGTCTGACGTGCAGGGCACCATCGATCTCGCCACCCAGGCGCTGCGCAACGACGTGGTCCTTCGTGGCGACTTGAAGTGGGTCTTCTCGAAGCAGAACCGCAGCTCGGCGGGCGTGCAATACGCGTGGCGGCAGGTGAACCTCACCGGCACGGTGGCCGACGCGCGCAGCATCGCTCCGTGGGCCCGCGAGCCCATCGTCGACTCGCGCAGGCGGGCGTTGATGATTCAGCCTTCGCTCACCCGAAACCTGCTCTCGGCGTATGCCGAACACACCTTCGTGCCCCTCGAGCCGCTGGCGTTCGAAGCGGGCCTGCGCGGGCAGTACGACGTGACCAACCAGGTCTTCACCGGCTCGGCGCGGCTGGCGGGTGCGCTCACCTTGCCCACCCACACGGTGGTGAAGCTGTCGGGTGGGTACGTGCTGCAGCCGTTGCAGACGCCGCTCGCGCTCGATGCCACGTACGGAAATCCGAAGCTGCAGCCCGAACGCAGCGCGCAGTTGATTGGCGCGATCGAACAGCCGCTGCCGTTCGAGGCGCTGTTGCGCGTGGAGGGGTGGGGCAAGTGGATGTCGAACCTGGTGGTCAACCCCGACAGTGTCGACGCGGTGCTGGCGCGCGAAGCAGGCGGGCTGCCGGTGTACACCAACGACGGCACCGGGCTCGCGTACGGCTTCGACCTGATGCTCTTCGGGCGCACGCGGCAGTTTTCGTACAACGCAGGCATCGGCGCGTTGCGGGCAGATCGCTCGAACCCGCTGGCGACCACGCGGGGCACCTACCCCGTGCAGTGGGAGCAGCAGTTCACCGCTTCGGCTGGCGTCTCCTGGTCGCCCAACTCGAAGTGGTTGTTCACCACGCGCGCGAACTTCCGCACGGGGCGGCCCTACACGCCGGTCGATACCTTCGTGCCCAACGCCACCAACGAGTTCTGGTTGCCGGTGTTCGGCCGCACCTCAGGGGAGCGGTATCCATTCTTCTTCGAGCTCGGGTTGCGCGGTGAGTACCGCTTCCACATCGGGCCGCTGTCGTGCGCGTTCTACGCCGAGGTGCTCAACGTGACGAACACGATGAACGTGTTCTCGTGGGTCTACGGAGAAGGCGACCTCGCCAACGGCGTGATGCCCAACCAGGGGCGCTTTCAGCACCTGCCCATTCGCCCGTTCCTCGGAATCCGCGCGGAGTACTGAAGTGCGCGCTTGATCAGGTTCGCCTTCGTACCCGTGGTGTTGTCGTCGGCGATCGGCTCGATCGTCTTCCGCGACGAAGGGCAGCGCGTGCTCGCGGCGCAGGGCGTGCGCATCGACTACGCGTCGTGCGTGTTGTTGAGCCTCATCTTCTTCATCTGGCTCATCGAGCGATTCTTCCCGGCCGATGCCGGCTCGAACGGGCACCTGTTTTCACCCGAGCCGGGCGGCTTGCGGCGTGACCTGGTGTTCCTGTTCTTCATCACGCAGTTCAGCGCGTTGTTGATCGCGTTCGCGACGAGGTGGCTCACGCCGGCGTTGGCTTCGCAGGGCTTCGGGTTCGACCTGCCGCATCTGTGGCCGGGTCACGCGCCGTTCGGGCTCAAGGTCGCGCTGGCGTTCTTCGTGGCGGAGTTCTTCTCGTACTGGTTTCACCGCGCGGCACACCGCATCCCGTTGTTGTGGCAGTTCCACAGCACGCACCATCTGATCACCCAGCTCAACGGGCTCAAGGCGCTGCGCACGCACCCGGTCGACAACGTGTTGTTCTTCGTGGTGCGCACGGTGCCGCTGATGCTGGTGGGGGCGGGGGTCGATGAGGTGGTGACCGCGACGACGTTCGGGGCGGTGCTGGGCGTTCTCGCGCACGCGAACGTGAACGTGTCGGAGCGCGGGCTGGGGTGGGTGGTGAACCTGCCCGGCTACCATGCGCTCCATCACTCGCCGGAGCTGGAGCAGAGCAACTCGAACTTCGGCTGCCACACCATCGTGTGGGATCGCATCTTCGGTACGTTCAAGCCGTCGTCGCCGGTGAAGCTGGCGGTGGGCGTGCATCCGGTGGGCACGAGGTCGATCTGGCGCGAGCTGGTAGCGCCGTTCTATCGGAAGGTCAGTTAGGTCTCCGGGGGCCACGGAGGCGGTAGGCGAGTTGGCTCAGGCGTACAAGTCACCCGCGTACAGGCGGCTCGACGCCCGTCGCGAGCGTCGCCTGAACGCACCCGATGGCGACCGAACGCGTCCTCGCCCGGAGCCGAAGAGGCCTGCGCGAGACGAGCAACTGCCAGATTCACAACCCCCACGCACCCCAGGGGCTGTTCGTTTGAACGCCCCGAATTGCCCCAGCCCGCTTGCCTTCGACCTCCCGGCCGAAACCAGCTATTCCTCCCGTCGCCGTGCGCCTCGAGTTCTCCATCAGCAACTGGTCCGCCTGGGCCCCTGGTCTGACCACGCAAGACGCCTGGCGCGAGTGGGCCGCCGCTGCCCCCGTCGCCCCCCGAGGCGCAGACACGCCGCCGCTCACCGAAGTGCCCGCGATGGCCCGTCGCCGGGTGGACAAGCTCGGACGCCCCGCTTTCCAGGTCGCGCAATGGTGCCAGGGCGAGGCGCACGGTTTCCCGCTGATCTTCGCCTCCCGTCACGGAGACCCCGGCCGCGGCGCCGACCTGCTCATCTCCCTCGCGAAGATCGAGCCCCTTTCCCCCGCGAGCTTCGCCCTCTCCGTGCACAACGCGATCGGCGCGCAGTACTCCATCATCAACGCCGACACGGCCAACGTGAGCGCCATTTCCAACGGCCTGTTCACGGCCGAAGCCGCGGTGGTGGAAGCGGTGGGGCTGCTCCACGACGGCCACGATCAAGTGATGATCGTGGTCTACGACGCGAGCCCGCCGGCCCTCTTCGCCAGCCACTACGACGAGCCGCCCTCCGACTTCGCTTATGCTTTGCGGATCACCAGGGGCACCACCTTCAGTCTCGAGTCCGCCGAGCTGCCCGCGAGCCGCTCCACCGTGCTCCCGCATGGCCTCTCGGTGCTCCGATTCATCCTGGGCAACGAGCACGCCTTCACCCGCAGCGACGGCACCGCCGGGTGGAAGTGGACCCGGCATGTTTGAACGGGCCTGGCGCATCGTCGCCACGGGTTTCTGCTTCTTCGTGTTCGGGCTGGGCGGGGTGGCGGTGACGCTGTTCGTGATCCCGCCGATGACGCTCTTCGTGCGAGACCCGCTGAAGCGCGTGCGGTTTTCCCGCTTCGTGGTGCATCACTGCTTTCGCTTCTTCATCGGGCTGATGAACTTCGTGAAGGTGCTCACCTACGAGCTGCACGGCATCGATCGACTTCAGCGGCCCGGCCTGTTGATCCTGGCCAATCACCCCACGCTCATCGACGTCATCTTCATCATCGCGCTCATCCCGCAGTCAGGCTGCGTGGTGAAGTCGGCGCTGATGCGAAACCCGTTCACCCGGGGCCCGGTGAAGGCCTCCGGCTACATCGCCAACGACGCGGGCCTGGCGATGGTCGACGACTGTCGGGAAGCGCTGGAGAGCAACGAAACGCTGATCATCTTCCCCGAGGGCACCCGCACCCCACTGAGCGGGGAGGTCACGCTGCAACGGGGGGCTGCCAACGTGGCCGTCCGGTGCAGGAAGGCGGTCACTCCGGTGACCATCACGGCTGACCCGCGGGGGTTGGCCAAGGGTCAAAAATGGTACAGGGTGCCTCCGAGAAGAATTCACTTCGTCATCCGTGTTCACGATGATCTTCAGGTAGACCCCTTTCTGGAGTCGGGCGCCGCGGAACCTGTTGCAGTCCGTCGGCTGAATGAGCATTTGACGTCTTTTTTCGAGCAGGAGTCCGTTCGTGCAGCCCCTTGAGCAGGAACTCGCGCAGTTCATCATCGACACCCTGTCCCTCGAGGACGTGAAGGTGTCCGACATCGATCCGTCCGCGCCTCTTTTCGTGAAGGGTCTGGGTCTGGACTCCATCGACGCCC
>JAUYRZ010000025.1 GCA_030695565.1 Archangium sp. | reverse complement strand
CGCCACGTTCGCGCGCAGGCAGCCGAGCTCACCTTCGAAGGCGACGTCCTTGCTCAGCTTCTCCCTCACCGCGGCGAACCGTTCTCCGAGATCGAGCTTGAGCGCCGCGCGCGCCTGGTTGCGGATGCCGTCCTTGTCGAGGCTCGCCTTCAAGCCCAGCAGGAAACTGCTGGTGTCGACGGTCGGCTCGAGATCAGGAATGCGCAGCTCGTTGTCGACCACCTCGGGGTGACCCGCGAAGTACAGATCGCCATCGAGGTTGGCGGTGAGGCTGCCGGCCTTGATGGGCCCTGCGAGGTGAAGCTTCACCACCAGCTGATCCGACGCCGAGGCGTAGACCTCGGGGTTGCTCAGGTAGAGCTCCTTGTAGGTGTCGGAGAAGAAGAGCTTCCCGTCGGTGAAGGCCAGCGACATCGCCTTGGCGAGCTCTTCGTAGCGAGCGGCGATCGGCACCACCACCGTGAACGGGCCTGAAGGCAGCGTGGCCACGTTCGAGAGCCGCGGCGGGTCGGCCGGGAGCACCGGGTTTCCGCAAGGCATGGTGACCGAAGGCTCGACCACGATCGCCAGATCCTTCTCGAAGCCGCCCGCAATCACCGTGGGCCCCGCTTCGATCGACGTGACGCGCAGCAACGCGCAGCCGTCAGCCCCGCCCGCGGGCAAGGTGATGGGCATGGCCAGCTTCTGGTACGCCTCCTTCATCTGGGGCCCGAGGTCCCAGGAAAAGCCTTCGATGAATTCTTCGGTGGTCTTGGTGGCGCTCTCCATCGCGCCGCCGAAACCCTGGGCGGTGCGCAGGCGCATGTCTTTCGACTCGAGCTTCACGTGCGCGCCCTGCAGCCTCGCCTTCCAATCGCTGGTGATGATGGGCTCGCCCACCACCGTCACGGCGACGGGCACGATCTGCTTGCCCAGCAGCGGCAGCGCGACCTCGAGCGTCAGGTCGGTCTTCAGCTCCACCCGGCCATCGGCGAAGCGCAGCGTGAACGGGCCCCGGCTCCAGAGCACCGCGCGCGGACCGCGGAGTTCGAACGAGGTCTCTCCGCTCTTCGGCACGCGCGTCTCGAGCGCGTTGCGCAGGCCTTCGGAGGTCGCCGTCAGGTGCACCACCACCTTGGAAGGAAGCGGATCGGCGTGCGGCGCTCCCGTCGAGGCACCGGGACGCGAGGGGTAAAGCGGAAGGCTCGCGCACGCAGCCGAGAACACCAGGGCCAGGAGGGGGAGAAAGCGCATGCCGCTGACCTACTACAACTGGGTGGTGACTCCTTCAGGCCAGGAGATCCACCCATGGCCGAAAGGCCACGGCGGCTGATCCGACGCGCGTGCGCCCGGGCCAGAGGGCTTCGTTCCACGCGGCTGAAACGTTCCAGCCCGCGAACCGGGCGCCGTTGCCCCTCCCTCGGAGCACCTCGTGACCTTTCCCGAAACTCCCGCTCGCGGGCTGCTGCGCCAGATCGTCGCGCCAATCATCGCGGCACAACTCGAGCTGGTGCCCCATGCGCCCCAGGCCACAGCGCAGCAGCCGCCCGCTGGGCCGGTTCAGCGGGGCATCGGTGACTTCATCTTCCACGGCGCGGACGGCGTATTCCCACTCGGCCTCTGAAGGCGCTCGCCATTGCAGCGGCGTCAGCGCCCGGAGCAACGAGCCCAGCGCCACGGGGCTCATCGCGGCGACCGTGAGGTGCCGTTCATCGAGGCCCAACTTCCGCAACACGCCAAACGGCAAGGCGTCGCGAGCGAACAAGGCGGTGGGCACCATCACCTCGCGCGCCGGCAGCAGGGCCTTCGCTTCTTCGAGGTACGCGACCGGCACCATCAGGTCTTCGTCGTCATCCGCGGAGATCAGCCGCAGCCGATCGAAGCGCCGCTGAGACATGCCGATGACGGCCGGCCCCCCGAACATCACGTGGAACAGCACACCCGTCGCTTCGTGAATGAACTGCGGCAGCACCTGCGGCTCGTGACCGGTCGAGCGCGGATCGATGTAGCCCGCAGGCACGCGCTCGAGCAGCTGATCGACCACCACCGCCCTCCCCGACTCGTCGAGGGCCCACCACTCGGCGAGCGTGAGCTCCTTCATTTCTTCAGCGAAACCGGGCTGGGGATGAGCGGCGGGCGATCTTTGCCTTCCAACGCGCGTTGCAGCTCGATCTCCTGCAGCAAGACCGCAGGCGCCACGGTGGACACGGGCACCATGCCGCTCTCCGCCCCGCAGAAGCCGTTGAAAACGCCGTCGGTCTGCCCGGTGCCCAGGATGCGGTTGATCGACGAGAGCGGCGTGCCGACGATCTCCACCCCGCGCACCAGCGTCTCGGCGCCGGTCTTCAGATCCACCCGGTACACCATGCGCGGCGTGCCCTTGAAGGCCTGGTAACCGAAGCTGGTGGTGTTGGTGTTGCCGCCGGTGATGTCGCGAATGAGCAAGCCGAACGGTTTTCCCTGCCGCTTCGCCTCGGCGATCAGCTGTGCCTTCAAGTCGGCCGCGGAGAAGCGCTTGGTCGACTCCACCAACAGGTTCGCCATGCGCGCGATGGGCTTGCGGCTGCCCTGCGCGCGGCCGTGGCCGTTCGACTTGAGGAAGCCCTCCACCGGCCTGCGCGAGAGGAGGTAGGTCTGCAGCACGCCCGCCTTCACCAGCGTCACCTTCTGCGCCTTCACGCCTTCTTCATCAAAGAGGTAGTGGCCGTTGAGCTGCTCGCCCGCACGCTCCACCGCGGTGGGGTCGTCGATCACCGAGATGAACGGCGGCAAGACCTGCCTGCCCACCTGCCCGCGGAACGTCTTGCCCTCGGCCTCGTTGTCTTGCCGCTCGCCTTCCAACCGGTGACCGACCGCTTCGTGAAAGAGCACGCCCGCAGCTTCGGCGTCGAGGATCGCGGGGCCCGTGTACGGATCGATGGTGGGCGCCAGCCGCAGCGCGAGCAGCTCGGTCACCATCACCTCGACCTCCTTCTTCATCAGCGCGTCGCCCGGCAGCTGCGACTCGAGCGGCGCGTAGAACTCGCGCGAGTTCTCCAGCAACTGCCCGTCGTCGGCCCGGGTGTAGACCTGCACGTGCACGCCGTAGAGCGTGTCTTCGGTCACGATGCGGGTGCCCTCGGTGTTGACGAAGTAGCGCACCACCTTGTCGCCGCTGATCCGCACCTCGGAGTCGAAGAAGGCCTTCTCTCCGGCCAGCCGCGACGAGACCTCACGAGAGAAGGCGACCCAGCGATCACGCGAGAACACGAACGGCGCGCGCACCCCGACCTGCACTTCGGGTGATTCTTTCGAGAACGACGGCGGCCGTTTGGGATCTTCCACCGAGTAGACGTCGTCTCCCTTCTTCTTGAGATAGTTGAAGAGCGCCTGTTTGTACTTCTCGTCGGTCAGCAGCCAGAGCGCGGTACGCAGCGCGGCCGGCGAGTCGTCGAGGGGGGCGCTCTTCCGCGCGAGGTAGCTGGTGCCCTTGAGCGAGAAGCTGAGATCGAGCTCGTCACCGATGGAGGAGTCGAAGCCGTATTCGCCCACGCGCACGTCGACGCTGATCTTCCGATCACGATGGGTAGCGTCTTGAAAGAGCGCCCCGTACCGCGCCATCACCTCGCGCGAGTCGTAGTCCTTGAGTTGGTACCCGATGAAGTACGGGCCGCGGTTCTCCCGAAGCTTCAGCTCGACCTGGTTGCGGTTGATCTCTTCGACCATCGCGTCGAGCAGATCCAGGCGGGGATCTGCGGGCGGCTTCGCGGCGATCAACAGCGTGACGACGAGCGGTACCAGCATGGGTGGCGCACGTTACACGCCAACCGTGCGGTCTTTTTCCACCCATGCGGTGCTCCCATGGGTACAGATGGGCCCGCATCCGCCACGTGAATGGGGCTAAAGTCCCCAACCGATGAAGGAGCTGATCAACAGCCTGCTGGGGAAATGGCAGCGCGATCGAGCAGAGGGCCTTCCCCGGCTGGTGGCCAAGGGCGCTCGGTACGCGAGGGAGCTGGCGACCGCTCCGCTCTACCTGCGTGAGGCGACCTCGGTTGGACGAGGAACCCGCACGCTCGAGCGGCCCCGTGTGGAGAACCTGGGCCGGATGGTGATCGGCAGAGGCACCCTCATCCGATCGATCAACGTGCCCGTCGAGCTCGTCGTGGGCAGCGGCGCGGAGCTGGAGATAGGTGACGACTCCTTTCTCAACTACGGCGTCTCGGTGGGCGCCATGCGCTCGATACGCATCGGCTCGCGCGTTCACATCGGGCCGTACGTGATGATCATCGACACCGAATTTCACAGCATCTACGACCGCACGCGCATGCCCGAGCCTCGACCGGTGATCATCGAAGACGACGTGTGGCTCGGCGCGAAGTCGTCGATTCTCCCCGGCGTCACCATCGGGCGCGGTTCGATCGTCGGGGTGGCGTCGGTGGTGAGAGCTGACGTGCCCCCCTTCACCATCGTGGCCGGAGCACCTGCGCGGGAAATCAGGAAGCTCGACCCGGCGAAGTTCGTCTCACGCTGAGAGCGCCGGCACGTCGAGCGCCGGCCTGATCGACACCAGGCGCATCAACGACAGCGGCAGCCGCGGCGGAAAGACCGACTCCAGCGCGCGCGCGTCGAAGCTTCCTGTCCTCACCACCTGGGGCCCACCCGGGACGAGCGGGTTCTCGGCCGTGAGATCGTGCAGATGGGGGCGCCAACCATCGGCGCACAGCTCGCTGGTGGCGGGATCCCAGTGGTCGCGCTGCGTCTGCACCGTCCACCAGGAGAACTCCCACTCGGCTTCGGTGGGCAGGCGCTGACCTCGTTGGGCCAGCAGCGCTTGCTGCTCCTCGAGCACGTCGCGGAAGAACACCCGGGGTTCGTCGCCGACCGAGATGACCTTTTCCATCAGCAGAAACGGAGAGACCTTCACTTCCCGCACCGGCCAGTAGACGGTGGGATCGAACAGGGTCATCGGGTCGCGGCGCTGAAAGTCTTCCACCGCCGCCAGCCGCTCCGGCGTGGCGCCCAGGGTCACCGCCCCGCCGCAGAAGAGCCGCCAGGTCTCACTGCTGCGGTTGTCTCTGAAACGGGGTTGCGCGCCGAGCTCGGCCAACTCGAGCCAGGGCGGGAGCCGCTCCAGCACCTGATCGAGCAGCACGCGGCGCGACTGCTCCTCGAGCGCGGCCCACCCTTCGAGCGGATTCACGCCGCGCGCGCCGTGGAGTCGCCCCAGTCGACCACCAGCCAGCCCCGTTTGTGGGCGTGGCGCCGCAATCGGGGATCGGGGTTGACCGCCACCGGCTCACGGACCGCCTCGAGCACCGAGAGGTCGCTGTAGGAGTCGGTGTAGAACGTCGAATCGCGCAGCGGCACGCCGAGCCGGTCTGCTTCGGCCTGCGCGTGCGGCAGCTTGCCGGGCCCGAAGCAGACCCCGCCCACCACCTTGCCGGTGTGCTGCCCGGCCGCGTCGACCTCGAGCCGGTTGCAGAGCACGCCGTCGAAACGCAGCTCGAGCGCCACCAGCTCTGCGAGGTAGTGGCTCGAGGAGGTCAACATCACCAGCTTGCGGCCTTCGCGGCGGTGCTGCTCGATCGCCTCGAGCGCGCCGGGCCGGTAGGTGCGCCGCACTTCTTCTTCATAGAACTTGCCGGTGCGATCCTTGAGCGAGGCCGACGAGGTGCCCGTCACGTGGCTCACCGCTTCGGCCACCATCGCTTCGGCCGAGGCGAACCCCAGGTGGTAGCGCGCCAGCCAGGCCATCGCGCGGAACGCCTTGCGCTTGGAGAGGTGCCCGAGCGCGACCTCACGGCGCACCCAGAGCACTCCGGAGTTCACGGAGAGGATCGTCTTGTCGAGATCGAAGAAGGCGATGCGCACGGGCAGAGGCGACGGTACCGCGCCTCTGGCTCAGGTGCACTTCAGGCGAACTTGTGGGCGACCCAGGACAGGGTCTGCGCCGGGAGACTGCTGCTCGACTTCGGCACCGACCAGGTGGGGGTCTGGCTGTGATCGGTCGCGCGCTGGACGTCGACGGTGAAGAAGAAGGTGAAGCTCTGGCTCGGCATGGGCAGGCATGCTGCCCGCCTCTGGTGATCGAGCAAATTTTCGACCAACGATTTGCGAAAAAAAGCGCTCCCACCTGAGGGAACAGCTCAGGTCGCGCAGATCATCTTGATGATGATGGCCTGATCGTCAGCCCGGCGGCGGCACTGGTTGCCGAACTGAACCTTCGCGGTGGTGCCCTCGGTGCTGCGCGAGAAGTTCACGATGCCTTCGTTGGAGAGGGTGCAGTTCTGCACCTCGCCCGTCTTGCGCGTGATGACGAACTGCATCAGCCGCTCGTCTGGCACGTTCTTGATCTCGATGGTCTGCGCCACCGAAGCGAGCTGCGCGATGTTGATGAGCGTCTCGCGGAACGAAGTGCGGCAGATCGAGTCGAGGTTGATGAGCGTGCTGTCGAACATCTCGGCCATCTGACGCTGCCGGAAACCGCCCTGGTTCGAGGTGGGGCAGTCGATGTTGCGCACCTGGTTGTTGTCCACCACCGCCAGGGCCGCCTTGGTGCCCACCCCGACCGGCGCGATGGCCGTCCAGATGACCTCCTTGACCGTGCCGTCCCCGTTCTTCAGGTCTTCGGTGAACATGCGGTGGTACTCGCTGACCGTGGTGAGGCTCATCTCGTTGGTGGTGCAATCGGCGACCGCGCCGTTGTCGCCCACGCTCACCGTCGGAGGCCGCGCCGTCTCGGAGCAGTCGTCTTCGTCGGTCAGCAACACCACCAACAAGCGGGCGCCGTCGCGCAGGAACTCCTGGTTGCCGCCGTTGGCGATGGGCGTCGTGGCGAGGTCGGACAACAGGGCCAGGCGCACGGCCTCGAAGGGGGTCTCCTGACCCGAACCCTGTGTTCCCTGGCGAATGAGCCGGGCGAACTTGGGAATGAGCTCGGGGTCGGTGCCCGACAAGAGGCGCTGCGCATCGGCCGGCTCCAGATCGATGCCGCCGTCGGCCAGCTCGACCGGCACCGGGCGAAGTTTGCCGCTCTGCCGGGGGTAATTGAGCACGAAGGGCTGCCCGCCCACGCGGCCGTTCAAATAGATGCTGGTGGTGATCACCCCCACGTTGAACTCGGTGGGCACCCCGCCGCTGTTCTTGATCTCGTCGATGAAGGCGGTGAGCTCGCGGGCCACGGCCTCCTGCTCCTCACGCATCGAGTTGGAGTTATCGATGACGAACAAGATGTCGAGCCTGGGGGGCTCGATCAGGGGCGGCGCTGACTCACAGCTGCGCACCAGCACGAGGTTCGGGTCTTCGACCGGCGAAGGGCAACCGAAGCAGCCCTGACAGCTGGCGACGAGCGCAAGAACGGCAGTCGCGAAGAACGTACGTTGTTTCATGTGTGGTTCCAGCCTTTGGCGCGGCCCGGCAAGCGCGCATCATGCACCGGACAATCAGTGGGGGCGAGGAACCGGAATTCCTCAACGACGCGGTTGCGGTGCACTTTTTCGCTGCTACCCTCCGTAAGTGTGAAACCGCGGGCGGGCGCTCCCACCCAACCCATTGAAAAGGCAGATCCCCCACATGTCTGATGACAAGAAGAAGGCAGTCGGTGCGCAAGCGCTCCCGACGACGATGACGCCTCCGGGCGCCATCAACAAGGACGACATTCCCCAGGTCCTTCCCATTCTTCCGCTCCGCAACTCGGTTTTCTTCCCTGGCGGAGTGCTTCCTCTCGCCGTCGGACGTCAGAAGACCATCGCCCTGATCAAGGATGCCGTTCGTGACGATCAGGTGATCGGCGTCGTCACCCAGCGCAAGGCCGAAGAAGAAGATCCGGGCGCGACCGATCTGTACAACATGGGCACCGTCGCCCGCATCGTGAAGCTGCTGAAGATGGGCGAAGACAACTACTCGCTCGTCGTTCAGGGCCTCGCCCGCTTCCGCGTGATGGAGCTGGTGCAGGAGTCGCCCTACCTCAAGGCGCGCATCGAGCCCGTCGACGACAAGACGGCGCCCGACAACGTCGAGATCGAGGCGCTCACCATCAACCTCAAGAAGCTCGCCCGTGAAGTCATCGAGATGATGCCGGAGCTGCCTGCCGCGGCCACCGAGCTCGTCGAGAGCATCACGCACCCGGGCCACCTGGCCGATTTGATCGCCGCCAACGTCGACGTGCCGATCGAAGAGAAGCAGGCGGTGCTCGAGACGGTCGATCTCAAGGCGCGCATGAAGCTGGTGCTCGAGCTGCTCAACCGCAAGCGCGAGATCCTCAAGCTGTCGAACAAGATCGACTCCGCCGTGAAGGGCGAGATGTCGAAGACCCAGCGTGAGTACTACCTGCGCCAGCAGCTCAAGGCGATCAAGGAAGAGCTCGGCGAGATGGGTGAGGACGAAGAAGAGCTCGATGAGCTCGGTGAGCGCCTCAAGAAGGCGGGCCTGCCGCCCGACGTGGAGAAGGTCGCGAACAAAGAGCTCAACCGGCTCAAGACCATCCCCGCGGCGTCGAGCGAGTACACCGTCGCGCGCACGTACCTCGATTGGATCGCCGATCTGCCGTGGAGCAAGATCAGCGAGGACAACCTCGACATCGACAACGCCCGCAAGCAGCTCGACAACGATCACTACGGCATCCAGACGGTGAAGAAGCGCGTGCTGGAGTACCTGGCCGTGCGCAAGCTGAAGAACGACATGCGAGGCCCGATCCTCTGCCTGTCGGGACCTCCGGGCGTCGGCAAGACGTCGCTGGGTCAGTCGATCGCGCGCGCCATCGGCCGCAAGTTCGTGCGCCTGTCACTGGGCGGCGTACGAGACGAAGCGGAGATTCGTGGTCACCGCCGCACGTACGTGGGCGCCCTGCCCGGCCGCTTCATTCAGCAGATGAAGAAGGCCGGCTCGCGCAACCCGATCATGTTGCTCGACGAGATCGACAAGCTGGGCTCGGACTTCCGTGGTGACCCCTCGGCGGCCCTGCTCGAGGTGCTCGACCCCGAACAGAACAGCACGTTCTCGGATCACTACCTCGACATCCCGTTCGATCTTTCGAAGGTGATGTTCATCGCCACGGCGAACCGGCTCGACACCATTCCGGCCCCGCTGCGTGACCGCATGGAGATCATCGAGATGAGCAGCTACACGTTCATCGAGAAGGATCACATCGCCCGCAACCACCTGATCCCCAAGCAGATCAAGGAGCACGGGATCACGGTCGAGCACATCGAGCTGCTGCCTGAAGCGCTCGACAAGATCATCAGCTCGTACGCCATCGAGCCCGGTGTTCGTCAGCTCGAGCGCAAGGTGGCTGAGATCTGCCGCTCGGTCGCGGTCGGCGTCGCCTCCGGCAACATGACCAAGCAGGTCATCACCGCGGCGAAGGTCGAAGAGATCCTCGGGGCCAAGCGCCACGAGCTCAACGTGGCAGAGCGCACCTCGCAGACCGGCGTGAGCGTCGGCCTGTATTACACCTCGCTCGGCTTCGGAGACATCCTCTTCGTGGAAGCCACCAAGATGCCTGGCAAGGGTTCGTTGACCCTCACCGGCCAGCTCGGCGAAGTGATGAAGGAGTCGGTGAACATCGCCTTCTCCTGGCTGCGCGCGAACGCAGAGCGCATGGGGCTGGCGCCGACGATGTTCGAGAAGACCGACCTGCACCTCCACTTCCCTGACGGGGCGACCCCGAAAGACGGGCCCTCGGCGGGCGTGGCGATCATCACGGCGCTCTCGTCGCTCTTCACCGGCATCCCGGTGCGGTCCGACACGGCGATGACGGGTGAGATCACCCTGCGTGGCAACGTCGGCCAGATCGGCGGCGTACGCGAGAAGGTGCTCGGGGCTCACCGCGCCGGCATCAAGCGGGTGCTCCTGCCGGAGAAGAACAAGAAGGACCTCGTCGACGTGCCCGAAGTCGTGCGCACGGCCCTCGAGTTCCACTTCGTCGCGCATGTCGACGAGGCGCTGAAGCTGAACCTCGAGCGGTCACCCTTCGTGGTGGTGCCTGCCGTGGTGGAAGACCCCAAGGCCGAAATCAGGGCCTGAGTCTCGAGCTGAGGTTTCACCCGACGCCCGCGAGCCCAAAGGTTCGCGGGCGTCGTCATGTGAGTTCCCCTCTCGCTGGGAGAGGGCGTGAGGGCCTCACTTCAGATCAAGAGTCTGCTGACCCGGGAGCTCTTCTTTGTGCTTCTCGAGGATCAGGTCGATGCCCTGGCGGATGTACTCAGCGACCGGGACCTTGGTCTTCTGGTTCAACTCCTTGAGGAGCTCGTTCTGCTCGGGCGTGATGTAGATCGTCGTGCTGATCTTCTTGCGCGCCATGGACGTCTGTGACGCTATGTCGACTCAGGCCGAGGGCAAAATAATGACCTTGAAGAACTCCGTACGGATGACGTTCCTCGGCGCGGCGCTGGCCCTGGTGGGCTGCGCGACGACCTCCTCTGGTGAGAAGAAAGACGGCGAGTCGGCCGACGGCGAGCAGGTCGCCGAAAACATCCGCCAGAAGCAGGCCGGCAACGAGAAGGTCACCGAGTTCGACCTCAACAAGGACAAGAAGTCAGACGTGTGGACGTACACGGTCGCCGCCAAGAGCGCCGACGGCAAAGACATCGACCGCCTCGCTCGGAAGGATCTCGACATCAACTGGGACGGCAAGGTCGACATCGCCCGCACCTATGACGAGAAGGAGCAGATCAGCCGCGAGACGCTCGATCTCGACTTCGACGGCAAGGTCGATGAGGTGATCATCTACGAGAAGGGTCTGGTCGTTCGCAAAGAGCGCGACCTCTCGTCAGCCGGCAAGCCTTCGCTCTGGGTCTTCTACGAGAAGGGCCAGATCGTCCGCAAAGAGCGCGACACCAACTCCGACGGCAAGGTCGACTACTGGGAGTATTGGGAGAACAACCAGGTCGACCGCATCGGTGAAGATCTCGACGGCGACGGCAACGTCGACAAGTGGACGAAGAACCCCGACTCCGAAGGCTGAGCAAAAGCCCCCCTCGCCCTGCGAAGCGGGGAGAGGGTCGGGGTGAGGGGCCGCTCTGTCTCAGTTGGCCGTCGTGACGATCGCGTTCATCGACGTCTCACGGCGGAAGTCCTCCATGTACCGCGACGCCGCGTCCCTGGAGCCGAAGCGGCCCATGCGCACGCGGTACCAGGTACCCTTGCCGGGAATGCGGGCCTCCACGATGAACGGCGCGTAGCCCTTGTCGCGCAGGCCCGCGGCGAACCGATCGGCCTCCGTCTTGTCCTGGTACGCAGAGAGTTGAACCGTCCACGAACCATCGGCGACGGTCTCGGTGGGTGGGCGCTGGGCCTGCACCTTGCCGAACGCCTCCTTGAGGCCGCCCCCATCGACGGTGCGCGTGGCGACCGAATCGACCCGGGGCGTCTCGGGGAGCGGCACCGGCTTGGGCGTCACCACCGCCACCTCAGGCACCGAGGCATCTTCAAGCCGCGGTGCAGGAGGCGCGACCGCCACGGGCTCCGGCTTCGGCGCGGGAGCGACGATCGGCGCATCCACCACCGGCGCAGGCGCCTTGCGCGTCAGCTCGTCTTGAAAGGTGAACGCCGCATCGGCCTTCATGTTCTCGAGCGCCTCGGTCTTGCGGTCGAGCTGACCCAACAAATCCGTCGGCTGCTGCGCAATGGCGGCGGTCTCAGCCGAGAGCTTCTTGCCCACCACGACCCCGAGCATGAAGACGCCGCCCAGGACCACGAGCGAGGCGACGGTGATGCTGACGATCTGGCGGTTGTCGAGCGAGAGCTCGTACTTCTCTTTGAGGCGGTGGGAGTCGCGCATGTGTTCCTGGGCGCCCCTGATCACTGCTGGAGCGGGCGCATCACCAAAGTAGCGTGCGGTAGCACTGCGTCAATTTCGCGCCCTGTCAGTTGCGGGGGGCTCCGTTGAGAATCCAATCGCGCAGCAGCGTCTGCTGCGTCGCCGTGAGCGGAGCCCCACCCCCGCGCGGCATGTCGCCACCGAGCGTGCGCGTGTAGATGCCCGAGCCGTTCAGGTTTCCCGGAATGATGCGGCCGTTCATGCTCACGATGGTGTCGTAGCTCCACGAGTGACACGAGTCGCAGCGCGCATCGAAGATCGGCTGAATCTGCGCGGCGTAGCTGACGGTCATCGGCCCCGCATCGGTTCCACCATCGACCGTCACCACGCCTGAATCGGGCGGGCGGTACACGCCGGCGTCATAGCGAATCGAGGCGTCGGGCAGCTCGGGGAAGCTGGCGTCGTAGTCGCCGTTCTCGAACACGCCGCAGGCGCCCGCCTGGCAGACCTCGTTGGCCGCACAGGCCGAGCACGCCCCACCGCCGGCTCCGCACTCGAACACCGCCGTACCCGCCAGGCAGTCGCCCGATTCGGTGCAGCAGCCTTCGCAGCTGGCCGCGCTGCAGCTCTTGGCAGGCGCCATCGTTGGCCCGCACGAAGCCGTGACGGAAGCGAACAGCCCAGTCAGGAAGCTCAACAGGAATACTCGTGACGACCGCATCGGCTGCGCAGCCTACAGGTCAGCGGAGCCGAAGATCCATCGGCCCTTCGAGTTCCAACTCCACGCCGTCTCGAATCAGGGTCGCTTCGGCGCCGTCGGGCAACACCAGGCGCACGGTCGCTCCGAGCTCGTAGGTGTGGCCTTCGGGCAGCGCCGCGGTGGCCAGATCGTCGGTCTCGGCGAAGACCACCTCGTCGTCCACCTCGAGGCGCGCCCCGCCCTGCCCCAGCGGCCCCGCGTGAATGCGCGCCACCCTCACCCGCTGCGAAGGCGGCGGCAGCTTCACCGGCCCGTCTTCCCGCGGCGCCGAAGCCATGTTCTCGATGCCGTTGGGGGTGAAGAACGCTTTGAAATAATCGGCTGAGGTCGGCTCGTTGCCCGCGGAGAACGCGCTGGCCGGCGTGAAGCGGTTGTCGGAGTACCTGGGCATCATCGAAGGCGCGAGCATGGTGGCCTTCACCGGCTGGCCGTCTTTCAAGACGAACCGCGGGATGGTGGTCGCTTCGATCTTCGATTCCTTGAGATCGCCGACGGTGACCTTCTCGTCGTCGAGCACGCGCAACGCGCCACCAAAACACTCGAGCAGCGCGAAGCCCTTCGCTTCGATGCGATCGGACGGCATCAACCGCGCGCCCACGCTCAGGGCCACTTCACGTTTGCCCTCGAGCAGCACCGGCTTCGAGGCCGCTTGCAGCCCACACACCGCGACTTCGGGTTCTTTGGTGCAGGCGAGGAACAGCAACGAGGCGAGGATCAGGCGATCCATCCGCCCCCCAGCACCCGTTCGCCCTCGTAGACGACCGCGGCCTGGCCCGGCGTCACCGCGCGCGCGGGCTCGTCGAGGGTCACCTTGAAGTGGCCGTTGAGCTCGAGCTTCACCTTGCCCGGCGAGCCCTGATGCCGGTGGCGGATGCGCACGGTCACCGGCTTCTCCATCGGCGGCGCGCCATCGACCCAATGCGGGCGCAGCAGGTGGAAGCTGGCGCGTTCGGTCTCCGACGCCGGGCCCACCACCACGCGGTTCGTCTCGGGCTCGATGCGCTGCACGTAGAGCTTCTCGGCGTGCGTCACCTGCAGGCCCTTGCGTTGGCCCACGGTGTACTTGTGGATGCCGTCGTGCGCGCCGAGCACGGAGCCGTCAGCGGTGACGATCTCGCCCTTGGGCTGCGCGCCGGCCACCTTCTCCACGAAACGGGCGTAGTCGCCGTCGGGCACGAAGCAGATCTCCATCGACTCGGCCTTGTGGGTGGTGATGAGGCCATGGCGCTCGGCGATCGCGCGCACCTCGGGCTTCTTCATGTCGCCGATGGGAAAGATGAGATCCTTCAGTTCCTCCTGGCCGAGGGTGAAGAGGAAGTACGACTGATCCTTCGTGGCGTCGGCACCGCGCTGAAGCTGGAAGCGGCCGTCCTCTTCCGTCACGCGGGCGTAGTGACCCGTGGCCAGGCGCGCGCCGAGCTGGCGAGCCCGCTTGAGGAGAAAGCCGAACTTCACGTCCTGGTTGCAGGCGACGCAGGGAATCGGGGTGCGGCCGCCGAGGTACTGCTGCACGAACGGCGTGACGACCTTGTCCTTGAACATCTCTTCGACGTTCGCCACGTAGAACGGAATGCCGAGCTTCTCGGCCACCGCGCGCGCGTCATCGATGTCGTCGGGGCTGCAGCAGCTGCCGCACTGGGCGGTGCTCTCGTAGCTCCAGACGCGCAAGGTGATGCCGATCACCTCGTGACCCTGCTCGACCAGCAGAGCCGCTGCGGCTGAGGAATCGACCCCTCCGGACATGGCAACGACGACGCGCATGGGCTCCCGATGCCACAGCCAGCGGGTTCCTGAAACCCCCTGCTCTGGAAACGGTCGCGGGCACCTTTTCCACAAGGCCCCTGAATGGGTGCCAGTGTGGGTAACGCCGCACGTTACGAATCTGAAACCCACTCAAGCCACTGAAACAACTCGGCTTTCGGCAATTCTTCCGAGCGAACCCGTTTTCAGGCGGGAGAGCGGCGGCTCGTCGCAGATCAGGCTGTGGGAAAGCCTGTGGGAAACCTCGAGGCCCTCAGGAGGGCGGCTTCCAGGCCTTCAACGCGGTCAGAAGCCCCTCTCGGGTATTGAGAGAAGGGTCATCCAAAACGAGCTCGAGCAGGTGCCGGGTGGCGTGGCCGATGGCAGGCGACGGGCCGGTGCCCAGGGCGTCCATCAGGCCCTTCCCGTCAAGGGCGAGCTGTTTGGTGGTGAGCGGCGGGTTCGTGGCGAGGAGGGCCTCTACGCGGGCGCGGAAACCGGCAGGCAAAGAACCCCGCGCTTCGTGCACGGCGAGCAATGCGGGCGCCCGCTGCGCTTCGACCTTCGAGAGCCAGCGGCGGAGCTGCGGATCGCTCGGCTCTGCGGGAGGCAACGGAGCACGCAGCACCAGCGCGGCGGCGTCGTCGGCCGTCTTGTTGGGGAACTTGAGGCGAATCATCACCTCGCGCGGTTGGGGCTGGCCGAAGAGCAACACCGCCATGCGGATCACTTCGTCTCGCGCCGCGCGCCCCACCGCTTCGAAGTCGGCCTGCGCCGCTTCCGGGAGGAACTCACCGAGCAGCCCGGTGCTCGCGAGCAGCGTGAGGCCCTTGGTCACCGAAGGCGCCAGCAGCAGCTTCACGAACTCCTGGTTGATGCGCTCGACGGCCACCTTGCGGAACACCGGGAGCGTCTTCGGAATGGCGGCTTCGGTCAGCGGCTCGAGGGTGAAGTCGAGCACGGTGGCGAAACGCACGGCGCGCAGGGGGCGCAGGCCGTCTTCGGTGAAACGCTCCATCGCGTCGCGCACGCAGCGCACGGTGCGCAGCGCGAGATCTTTCTGACCGCCAAAAGGATCGACGAGCTCGCCGGTGTTCGGATCCCAGGCGATCGCGTTCATCGTGAAGTCGCGGCGCCCCAGATCGACCTCGATGTCTTCGTGGAACTCGACCTTCGAGGGCCGGCGGCCGTCGACGTAGTCGGCCTCGGAGCGGAAGGTGGTCACCTCGACGTGTTCACCGCGCAGCACCACGGTCACGGTGCCGTGTTCGATGCCGGTGGGGATCACCTTCTTGAAGAGCCGCTGCACGTCTTCCGGTCGTGCGCTGGAGGCCACGTCGAAATCTTTCGGAGGTTGTGCGCGGAGCATGTCGCGCACGCATCCGCCGACGAGAAAGGCGCGGAAGCCGCCGTCTTGAAGCCCCTTCACCACCTCGAGCACGGCGGGCGGCACGGTGCGCTTCGTCAGCAGGTCACTCAAATGATCTCGGCTGGAATCGAACCAGCGACCTTCGGTTTAGGAAACCAACGCTCTATCCAACTGAGCTACGAGACCTTGGGAATCGAAGAGCCGTCTATCAGCGACGCCAGTGGAGCGGAACAGCCTCGAACGAAGCCCGCCTCTCCAGATCGGCGAGCTCTTCCCGGGCCCGCACCACCTCGCGGCGGTTCTTGTCGAGGCGCTCCCGAATGCGCTCGAACTCCGGGTTGAACGAGAAGAAACAGGGTGAAGCGTAGAGCGGCACCTGCTGATGGATGACGGTGGTGCCGGTCACCGTGGCGCTGACGCCCAGACCGGGGAGCGGCTGACCGTTCACCACGACCCCGGTGGTGACCATGGGCTGATTGTAGAAGCCGGTGTTGCAGATGAAGCCGGAGCGCACGGGCAGGCCGTTGACCTCTTCGACCTTCTTGCGGTCTGACTCGATCTCTTCTTCGAGCTCGATCACCCGGGTGCGCGCCGTGCGGAAGAGTTGACGCCAGGCTTGCTCGGAGGTGCTGGGCACGGCGGGCTGGGTCGTCGGTGGAACCGCGACGGGCCGCGGGTTCTTCGCGACGTCGCTGTCGATGCGCGAGATCTCGGCGCCTTCGGTGGTTCTCACCTTCACGCCCCGCGGGATGGCGGCGAGATCGTCGGTGAAGTGCTCCACGCCCGACTTGTCCGTCCACGAATAGACGGTGCCTTGCATCACCATCAGCGCGAGGAGAAGCGGGCTCACGGGACCAGTGTAACGGCCACTCCGGGCAATAAAAAACCCCTCGGTTTCCCGAGGGGTTCGAAGTGCTGCACTTCTGTGGGCACACCAGGTTTCGAACCTGGGACCCCCGCCGTGTGAAGGCGATGCTCTACCGCTGAGCTATGTGCCCAGAAGCCGCGCGGTAAGTGCCACGCAGTTCCGAGGCAGTCAAGGACGAAGCCAACGCCGTCGACTGACTCAGAGGGCCTGCAGTTTGTCGTCGAGCGAACGAAGGCGCTTCTTGAGACCCGACAGCTGCCGGCCGAGGTCCTTGAAGTCTTGCTTGGTGGCGAAGTTGAGCTGATGCATCACCACCCGCTGCGTGGAGTCGATGCTCTTCTTGGCCTGCTGCGCCTTGCCGAGCGCTTCGACCACCTTCTGGGCGCGCTTCTCGTCGGAAAACAGGCGCTCCATGGCCTTCTGACCAAAACCCAACGCGCGCTGCTTCAGCTTGCTTGCAATGCTCATGGCGTCCCCCGGTTACTGCTCTCGAATCCGTTCGAGCCAGCGTTCTGCCAGCCCGCGGTACTGCAACCGCGCGATCACCGGCGAAAGATCACCCCGCGCGATGAGCCGCTTCTGCACGATGGCCGCGATGGGATCCAGCCCCCCCTCGATCAAAGCCCACCAGTCCGCCTGACTGGCCCGGGCAAAGAACCGGGGTTTGGCGGCCTCGACCGCTTCCGCTGACAGAAATCGCGGCTCGGGCAGCTTGCCGTTCACCGGCGCGCCGATCGCGATGCCCATCGGGCCCTCAGCGCGATCGACCACCACCCCAAAGTCACCGTCCCACCCCTGGGCAGCACCCGCCGCGTCGGGATCCTCGTTCAGCAGGCGGATCGCCATCTGGCACCACGCCTCCGAGGGAAATTCGGCCATGCGTGCAGGGTGTCAGAAAACTGGTCTCTTCGCGCGGCTGCCGTGGCATGCCTGCCATCGTGAATTGGGTCTTCTTCGCCTTGATAGTGGTCTCGGTGCTGACGGCGGCCTTCAACGGCACCATGCCCAAGCTCACCCAGGCCACCGTGATGTCGGCCAAATCGGCGGTCGAGTTGGCCATCGGGCTCATCGGGCAGATGACCTTGTGGCTGGGGCTGGTGGGCGTGCTGCGCGAAGCTGGGTTGTTGCGCTCGCTGGCGAACCTCCTGCGGCCGGTGATGAGCCGGCTGTTCCCCGAAGTGCCGCCCGATCATCCCGCGATGGGCGCGATGATCCTGAACCTCGCCGCCAACGTGCTCGGCCTGGGCAACGCCGCGACGCCCTTCGGCCTCAAGGCCATGCAGGAGCTCGACAAGCTCAACCAGCAAAAGGGCGTGGCCACCAACTCGATGGCTCTCTTCCTCGCCATCAACACCTCGTGCATCGCCCTGCCCCTCACGGTGATCAGCGTGCGGGCCTCGGTCGGATCGAAAGATCCCGCCGGCATCATCGTGCCCACCTTGTTGGCCGCGTCGTTCAGCACCTTCTTCGCGGTGCTCGCCTGCAAGCTGCTGGAGCGCCGGAAGCTGTTCTCGATGGATCGCTACGGCGCGGTGGAGATCGACGCTTCGAAGCTCAAGGCCCCCGATGCCACCGCGCTGGAGAAGGCCGAGGCCCTCGCAGCGGTCGCTCCGAAGACGCCGCTGTGGCGTCAGCTGGTCGCAGCAACCATCGGCGCGACCGTGGTCTTCGCGCTGGTCAGCCACGTGATGCAGTCACCGGCGTCCGAGAGCGCCTTCGATCTCACTCGCGGGATCCTGTCTGACTGGCTGCTCCCGCTGCTGATCCTCACCATCGTCACGCTCGGCTTCGGCCGCCAGGTGAAGGTCTACGAAGCGTTCATCGCCGCCGCGAAAGATGGCTTTCAGACGGTGGTGTCGATCATTCCGTTTCTGGTCGGCGTGCTGGTGTCGATCGGCCTGTTCCGCGCTTCGGGTGCGATGGAGTTCCTGGTGAGCGTGCTCTCGCCGCTGGTGGCCCCGATTGGGTTTCCCCCCGAGGCGCTGCCGATGGCGCTCATTCGCCCGCTCTCCGGGAGTGGCGCGCTCGGAGTGATGGGTGAAGGCCTCAAGGCGTACGGGCCCGACTCGTTCGTCGGCTACCTGCTGTCGGTGCTCAACGGCAGCACCGAGACGACCTTTTACGTACTCGCGCTCTACTTCGGCGCGGTGCAGGTGAAGGCGCTTCGGCACACCCTGGCCGCGTGCCTGGTGGCTGACTTCGCGGGGCCGGTCGGGGCGTTGTTGGTGTGCCGGCTGTTCTTTTCGTCGGCTCCTTACATCGCGGGGAAGTAGCGGCGCCGACGCGTCTTGGCGTAGAGACGGGTCATGACAAACCGCCTGGGGGTCGTGGTGTTGTTCGTGGTGGCGGGTTGTTTGCCGCCGGAGGAAAGACGCAGCTGTTTCGACGGGTGCCTTCCCGGCACGGTCTGCGATACCCGCATTGAGTACTGCGTCCCTGAGGGCTCGATTGATTCGGGCGCGGGTGGTGGCGGCGGCGGTGGTTCCACGGGTGGTGGTGGTGGTGGTGGTGGCGCGACCGACGCGGGCTCCGGAGATGCGGGCACGGGCGGCGGTACCGCGGGTGGCGGCGGAGGCACGTTGTGCACGCCGAACACCGAGTGCCGTGCGGCGGCGGGCGTTTGCGATCTTCCTGAGATGTGCAGCGCGCAAGGCTTCTGCCCCGCCGATGTGCGACGCGACAACTCATTCCAGTGCCGCGCGGCTGCCGGCACCTGTGATGTGCCCGACTTCTGCGACGGCACGGCCTTCGATTGCCCCGACGTGCTCGAGGCGGTGAACACGATCTGTCGCGCGTCGAGCGGGGCCTGCGACCCGGCGGAACAATGTGATGGAACGTCGGCGGGCTGCCCGTCTGACTCGCTTGCCCCCACCAGCGCCGTCTGCCGCGCGTCGACCGGCCTGTGCGATCCGGCCGAGACGTGCACCGGGTCGAGCTCCGCGTGTCCGGCTGACCTGTTGAGTTCAGGGGGAACGCAGTGCCGGGCCAGCACCGGCGGCTGCGACATCGCCGACACGTGTAGTGGAACGTCGGCCGCTTGCCCTGATGCGCTGCAACCTTCGACCACGGTGTGCCGCGCGTCGGTCGGAGAGTGCGATGTCGAAGAGCGCTGCACCGGGTCTTCCGGCGTGTGTCCGGGTGATGTGCTGTCACCGGCCTCGACCGTGTGCCGGGTGTCGGGTGGTAACTGCGACCCAGCGGAGAACTGCACGGGCAGCAGCGGCCAGTGCCCTGCCAATGCGCTTTCGCCCGCTTCGACGAACTGCCGCCCTGCTGCGGGCACCTGCGACGTGGCGGAGTTCTGCACCGGTTCGGCGGTGCAGTGCCCTGCCGACGCATTCATGGGGGCGATCGTGTGCCGCGCTTCAGCGGGCGGGTGCGACGTGGCGGAGAGCTGCAGCGGATCGTCGGCCGCGTGCCCTGCGGATGGATTTCAGCCCTCGTCCATCGTGTGCCGGGCACAGAACGGCGAGTGTGACGTGGCGGAGAACTGCACGGGCTCAGCGGCAGCGTGCCCCGGCGATGGGCTCGCGGGTACGGCCACCGTTTGTCGCGGCGCGACCGGACCGTGTGATGCGGTCGAGCGATGCACCGGTTCGAGCAATGCCTGCCCGGGCAATCAGGTTCTTGCGCCTGGCACCGTGTGCGCCCCGCGTGGAGCCGCTGTTTGTGACGTCGACGACATCTGCACTGGCGGGGTGACCTGTCCCTCCCGCCTCGCGAGTGCGGGCACCGTGTGCCGGAGCGCGGTCAGCAACTGCGATGTCAGCGAGGTCTGCAACGGCTCGAGCGATCTGTGCCCCGCAGATGGCTTCCGCCCGAGCACGACCTCTTGCGGCAATCAGACGTACACGGGGCCGTTGCCGAGAAACCAGACGAACTGCGCTGGAGACAACATCGGCAACTGCGGCGGCGGAGCCCTGGGCTGCGATGTGTCTGACGACACCTGCTCGGGGAACTCGGCGGCGTGCAACGTCTGCAACTGTTCCTGCCTCTGATCCCCCTCGCCCTGCGCCAGCGGGCGCACATACAAGGGGCCACCCTGCGCACCTGAAAGTTCTCTTCGCGCGGTGGAAATGGCCATCGCGAGCAGCGTCGCCGTGCGGCCCCTCACCCCGACCCTCTCCCCGCTGTCGCAGGGAGAGGGAGACTATTTTGCGGCTTCGCGGACCTGAGGTGACGGGTCTCGCTCTCGGACGATCTCCAGGATCAGGGCCAGCTCACGCGGCGGCTTCTGCTTGAGCGCACCGAGTGAAGCGATGCGGCGCTGTTCGCCTTCCTTGAGCCGCTCGGTGACCGCAGCGTCGTCACATCGTCTCGCGGTGGCGTCGACGGCCAGCAGCTGAAGTTCAGCGTCGCGCAGCTTGGCCTCGGTCAACCTCCGCGCCTCGCGCGCTCGCACCAGGAACGCGGCGATGTCGTCGGGAAAGTCGGTCTTCTCCTTCGAAGCGCCTTCGATGATCTGCTCGGCGAAACGCGCCATCTCCACCGCGCCGCACAGCTCACGGCTCGCCGAGAGCGCAGAGAGCGGGCCGGGCTCGATCGCCGCATCCGCCACGCCTTTGGCCCACGCCGAGAGCTGCCTGGCCACCACCGCCGACGAGAAGAACTGCCGCCGCTCACGCCGGATGTCCGACCAACGCCGCAGCACGATCGGATCGGGGTTCAACGCGTCCCACATGCGCTGGTACTCGGTCGACGCACGATCGAGCTGACCGGTGAGATCGAGCAGCACGGCCAACGTCAACACCAGCTGAGCGTCGCTGGCTTGCGCCTGCAGCAGCTCCACCCGGGTCGCCACTTCGTACTCGGCGACCGCGCGGGGCAACGAGCGCAACACCCGGCCCAGGCTGTCGAAGGCCCGCTGACGCACCAGGGGCGAGCGCGCGCTGCGGATCTGCTCGAGGAGCGGGTCGATGGCGAGCACACTGACCTGCGCCCCCGCCTCCTCCGCCGCCTGCCAGCGCTCCAGGGCATCCCGCGCCGCGAACGACTTGACGAGATCATCGAGCGAACGCAACGACTGGCCCGCGAACGCCTGTGCCACCCGCTCATCCTTCGAGCGCTGCAACACGGCCACCTGCTCCGCCCGGGTGAGCCGCGCGGTGAGGTCGGGCAGCTCCTTGGCGAGCGGCGCCTTACCCGCGATCACCCGCGCCTGTTCGAGTGCTCCTGACACCAACAGCCCGTCGAGCTGCAGCGAGAGCAGCTTCTTGCGCGTCTCATCGCGGTGACGCCCCGCGGGGAAATCGCGCAGGTAGCTGTAGAGCGCCTGCGCACTGCGCGCCTCGGCCCACGTCGCGTCGTCGATCCGGGTGTTCGCCTGCTCGACGCGGGGATCTTCCGGGTGCTTGCGTACCAGGGTCTCCAGCGCCTTCGGATCTTCCGAGGTGACCAGCTCCTCGAGCTCGAGCTTCGAGAGCTTCGCGTCGACTTCTTCCCGGTGCGCTCCATCGGGGTGATCACGCAGGAACTGCCTCAGGGCGTGGGCGGTGTTGCGCTCCATCGCGGCGTTGAAGCGGATCGACTCGAGCAGCTTGCGCACCGTCGGCGCCTTCTCGGCTTCGGGGTACTCCTCGAGGAAACGTTTGTAGGCCACCACCGTGTGCGCGCCCTGCGCGTCGGCGAAGGCGAGCTCCTCCACGCGCTGCTGGGCGGCGTCGACGCCTTCATCCTTCGGGTTGTCGGCGATGAACCGTTTCCAGCCGTCGAGCGTGTTGAGGCGCGTGGCCGTCTGAAAAGCGCTGTCGCGGCAACCGGCCAGGAGCAGCAGAAGAGCGAGGAAGTGACGCACGGGGTGCTCTTACCACCGATGTTCGGCCCTCACCCCGACCCTCCCGACGGGAGAGGGAGCACTTATTTGACCTCGACCGGGCCTGGGCGAGGCTGTGTGCCATGCGCTTCCTCCTGCTCAGCGCGGCGTTCGCTCTCGTCGGCACCGGCTGCGCGACCGGTGCGCCCGTCGGCGGCAGGCACCTGTTCGTCGAGCGGTACGAGCCCTTCGCCCGGCCGGCAGCGACGCGGGAGATCCCCGAGGTAAAAGAGCGCCCGGCCGCGCCCCTGGTGGTGGCCGCGGGTGCCCGCGCGACGGCGGTCGGCACGGCGCAGGGCCTGGTGGGCAAGAACCGCGTGGTGGTGGGCGGCAAACGCTACGGCGACGACTGCACCAGCTTCGTCAAAGCCATCTACGAGCCGCTGGGGGTCAACCTGCTCACCGAGGCCGAGCCCGGCGACAACGGCGTGACCGCGATGTGGCGCTTCGCTTCACGCCACGGGCGCATCTTCGAAGGCGGCCGGCCGCTCCCCGGTGACCTGGTCTTCTTCAAAGAGACCTCCGATCAGAACCGCGATGGCCAGGTCAACGACGGGCTGACCCATGTCGGCGTGGTGGAAGACGTCGAGGCCGACGGCACGGTGCTGGTCATTCACCGGGTCGCGCGCGGGGTGGTGCGGTACCGGATGAACCTGAACGCTCCGACTCAAATGAGGACGGCTTCGGGCAAGCGGCTCAATGACTGGTTGAGAACGGAAGCGCCGGGCTCGAAGCCGCGGCTGACGGCGGAGCTGTTCGCAGGGTTTGCGACGCTGCTGCCGGTCGAGTCTCGATTGGCTCAGCGGTGACTACTTGGCGATGGAGGCCAGCAGCTCGCGCGCGATCTCGTGACGCGAGTTCATCGTGGTGACCTGCTCGAGCTCTTCACGTGCGGCCTGCGCTTCGCCCTTCTTCAACTGCAACCGGGCCAGCAACACGTAGGGCCGCAGGAAAGTCTTGTTCGAGCCGCGGGCCTTCAGCGCGATCAGCTGGGCGATCGCCTCGTCGACTGAAGAGCCGCCGTTGAGCGCGTACTCAGGCTCGATCAGATCGACCCAGTCGTCCCGAGTCTCGGTGCGCTGCTTGTAGGCAACCGGCCGGGTGAGCGCCTCGGCGTCACCCAACACGCCCCGCGCCAGCCCGTCGGCGCGAATCATCGCCAGGTGTGCAGACGTACCCGCCACCACGTTCGGGGTCAGGCTCTGCAGCGCGGCGACGCCCGCCTCGAGCTGCGTCTTGAGCTCCTTCGCAGCCACCTCGTTCGCGGCGATCTTCGCCTCGAGCTTCGCGATGTCTCCGGCGGGCCCCTCGTTCGACTTGAGCGAACGCAAGGTGCTGGCGGCGCGGGTGACCTGGCCCTGCACGTCGTCGAGCCGCAGCGCCATGGCGATCACCAGCGCACCCTGCGTCTCGGGAAGCCCGGGATGCGCGGCCAGCACCGAGGTGAGCTGGGCCACCGCTTTCTCCTGCGAAGCCTGATCGTCGAGCCGCAACGTGGCCAGCGCCTGCTCGGTGGTCTGGATCGCCTCGACCGGCACCGCGCTGCCCAGCAGGTCGCGGCCGAAGAGCCGGTACACCAGCACGCCGGCGAGCACGATCGCCACGATGATCAGGATGACCACGATGGCGCGCCCTGCCCCACCACCGCGCGCCGCGCGCAGGGCTGCCGCGTCTTCATGGGCCGCTTGCTGGCTCTGTGGAGGGGGAACCCGGAGATCCTGGGGCGAGCCCATCGGCTCGGGCGGAAGCTCGAGAGAGAGCGGCGCCATCGGCCGCTCGCGCAGCATGGGAAGGTTCGGCAGCGTGGTGGCCACCGGCGATTCGGCCGCGGGCTGCGCTTCGGGCGGCGTCATGTTCGCCGGGTCGTGCAGCAGCGAGACGCCGGGCGGATCCATCATGATCGGGTCGGGCGGCAGCGTGGAGCTGAGATCCATGCGCGCGGCCGTGCCGAACGGAGGCATCGCCCCCGGAGGCAAGGTCGTCTCACCCACGAACACCGAGCTCGCGCCGTCGTCCGGGCCTGCGATCGGCAACGTGCGATCCGGCGAGGTGGACATCGCGAAGAGCTGGGTGCGGTTGTGGCGATCCTGAACCGGGCTCTGCCCTTCCGGGGGCGTGAGCCCGCCGCTCTCGGTCATCGCGAACCGCTGGGTGCGATCGTGACGGGGCATCTCGGGCGCGGGATCATCGCCGTGCTCTTCGATCACCTGGGCGACGTCGACACGAACGGTGCTCTCGTTGGGAGCGCCTTCGTTGGCCGACATGCCCGCAAGTTCGACCACGCCCGCAGTCACCTTGGGGATCGCGGCCGGGCGGCCGAACATCATCGTCTGGTTCTTCGCAGGCGCCGGCTCTGGGGCTTCAGGCTCCTGCCCGGCGGGCGGCTGGCCGAACAGCACCGTGCGTGACGACTGGCCGGGCATGTCCATGATCGTCTCTTCCGACCCTTCGGACACCACGTTGCCGTCGGACACCGCGTTCGAAGCAGGCGTGCCGAACATCATCGTCTGATTCTTCGGGGCCGCCGGTGCGGGAGCGCCGAACACCATCGTCTGCTTCGAGGCGGGCGCGGCGGCGGCCTGAGGTGCGTTGGCTGCCGCCGCGTTCGAGGCCGCGGTGCCGAACACCATCGTCTGCTTCGCCGCAGGGGGCGGAGCGACGGGGGAAGCACCGAACACCATGGTCTGCCTGGGGTTGGGCGCAGCCGGCGGCGGCGGCGGCGCGGCGCTGGCGGCGTTCGAGGCCGGCGTGCCGAACATCATCGTCTGGTTCTTCGCGGCGGCCGCGGGGGCAGCTGGGGGCGCACCGAACACCATGGTGGCCTTCGACGCAGGCGGCGGAGCGGCAGGCGGCGGCGGCGCGGCGTTGGAGACCGGCGTGCCGAACATCATCGTCTGGTTCTTCGGGGCGGCAGGCGCAGGCGGGGGCGTGCCGAACATCATGGTGCTGCGCGCGCTCGGAGGCGCCTGAGGAGCGGGCGGCGGGGGCGCGGCGTTCGAGCCGGGCGTGCCGAACATCATGGTGGTGTTCTTCGCGGGCGCAGCCGGCGGCGGGGGCGGGGGTTGGCTCCCGAACATCATGGTGGTGCTGCCCATGCCCGCGGGCGCCCGAGGGGGAGGAGGAGGAGGAGGAGGAGGAGGAGCGGGCTCAGCGGCGGTCAACCGCGCGGTAAAGACGTGTCCACACCGGGTGCACTGAACTGGAGCCCCCTGAGGTGGGATCAGCGCATCGTCAAGGACATACGTCGTGGAGCACTTCTCGCACGAGATGAGCACGCGCGGTTTCTACCACACCCCTGCGTCCATCACTCGGATCTCACACGCGGCCTTCAGCGCATTCAGGCGGGTTTCCCCGACCCCAGAGACGGCGTCGATCTCGTCCCAGCTCCCGAAGCCCGAATCACGGGCAGCCACCAGCTCGTGGGCCAACGACGGCCCCACCCCGGCCACCAGGGCGAAGTCGGCCTCGGTGGCGGTGTTGCAGTCGAACTTCTGATGCAGGGTGAGCGCCTGCCCAGCCGGTAGCGGCCCCCCCGGCTGACAGCTGGCGACGCCATCGGGCCCCAACTGAACGAGGCCCCCATCCGCGCAATCGAGCGAAGGCGCGGTGACGGGCCAACGCCACGCGGCAGCCAGGCCGAGCAGCCCGGCCAGGGCCAGCACGACCGCGATCGCCCGCGGCCGGCTCATGCCTTGGTGTCGAGACCGAATTCGGTGTGCAGCGCGCGCACGGCGAGCTCTGCGTACTTGCCGGGAATGAGGCAGGACACCCGGATCTCCGAGGTGGAGATGGCGAGGATGTTCACGCCTTCAGCCGAGAGGGTCTTGAACATGCGCGCCGCCACGCCGGAGTGCGTACGCATGCCCACGCCGACGATGGAGATCTTCGCGCACTGATCGTCGACCTCGATGGGCCCGGCCTTGAGCGCCTTGACCACCTTCTTCATCACGTCTTGCGTCTTGATGAGATCGGCCTTGCCCACCGTGAAGGTGAGATCGGTCTTGCCCTTCACCGGCGTGTTCTGGACGATCAGGTCGACGCTGATGGCCCGCTCGTCGAGGGCGCCGAAGATCTTCGCGGCCATGCCCGGCTTGTCGGGGACGTCGCGCACCGAGACGCGGGCTTCGTTGCGATCCAGCGCCACGCCACTGACCAGAATGTCTTCCATCGTTGCATCCTCCTCACAGACCAGCGTGCCGGGATCGTCGCTGAACGACGACTTCACCCAGAGCGGCACCTTGAACTTCATCGCGATCTCGACCGAACGAATCTGCAGCACCTTGGCGCCCACCGAAGCGAGCTCGAGCATCTCTTCGTAGCTGATGCGATCGAGCTTTTTCGCCCGGGGGGCGATGTTCGGGTCGGTGGTGTAGACGCCGTCGACGTCGGTGAAGATCTCGCACGCGTCGGCCTTGATCGCCGCGGCGATGGCCACCGCCGTGGTGTCGCTGCCGCCGCGGCCCAGGGTGGTGATGTTGCCTTCTTCGTCGACGCCCTGAAACCCGGCGATCACCGCGATCTCGCCCTTCTTGAGGGCCTCGAAGATGCCGTCGGCGTCGATGCGCTTGATGCGCGCCTTGCTGAAGGTGCTGTCGGTCACGATGCGGCACTGGTGGCCCATGAAGCTGCGGGCCTTGCCGCCGAGCGACTCGATGGCGATCGACACCAGGCCGATGGTCACCTGCTCACCCGTCGCGACCACCACGTCTTGTTCGCGCTCGTTGGGCCGCTCGGTGATGCCGTGCACCAGCTTGAGCAGGCGATTGGTCTCGCCGCTCATCGCCGAGACGACCACCACCACCTGGTGACCTGCCTTTTTGGCCGCGATGGCCTTCTTCGCCACGTTCTTGATGCGCTCCACGTCACCGACCGACGTGCCGCCGTACTTCTGAACAATCAACATAAGGGGGAGGCCCCTTACTTTGTCGCGACGCGTCACGCGAGTCTCTTGCGAAGCCGGGTGCCGTGGTGGATAGCCAAAGGTCATGACGACGCCTCTGCAGCTCGATGGAAACACGCTCTCGCTCTCCGACATCCGCGACGTGGCCGCGCGCAATCGCCCGGTCGAGGTCACCGCCGATTCGCTCGACCGCGTGGCGAAGGCCCGGGCGCTGGTGGACAAGGTCGCGGCGGGTGACGAGGCCTCGTACGGCATCAACACCGGCTTCGGCACGCTCGCCGAGGTGCGCATCGAGAAGAAGGATCTGCAGACCCTGCAGCGCAACCTGATCGTCAGCCACGCGGCGGGCGTGGGGCAGCCGCTCTCGATTCCTGAAGCGCGGGGGCTGCTGCTCTTGCGCTGCAACGTGCTGGCGAAGGGCTTCTCGGGGGTGCGGCCCTCGACCCTGAAGCTGGCGGTGGAGATGCTCAATCGCGGCGTGACCCCGGTCGTTCCGGAGCGAGGCTCGGTGGGCGCGTCGGGCGATCTCGCGCCGCTGGCGCACCTGGCGCTGGTGATCATCGGTGAGGGTGAAGCGTTCTTCGACGGCGTGCGCATGCCGGGCCGCGATGCGCTTCGAAAGGCGGGCCTCGAGCCGGTCGTGCTGGAAGCCAAAGAGGGACTCACGCTGGTGAACGGTACCCAGGCGATGTGCGCGGTGGGCGTGCCGACGCTGCTGCACGCGGAAGAACTGGCCGAGCTGTTCGACATCGCCGGCGCGATGACCATCGAAGGCATGTTGGGCTCGCATCAGCCGTTCATCGAAGCGGTGCACGCGGTGCGGCCACACCCCGGTCACGGCACGGTGAGCACGCACATGCGCTCGCTGCTCAAAGACTCCGCGCTGGTGGAGACGCACGCCGACTGCGCGAAGGTGCAGGATCCCTACTCGATGCGCTGCATTCCCCAGGTGCACGGAGCGGCGCGTGAAGGTCTGACCTTCGCCCGGCGCATCCTCGAGGTGGAGGTCAACGCGGGTACCGACAACCCACTCGTCTTCGCCGACACCGGAGAGATCGTCTCGGCGGGCAACTTTCACGGCCAGCCGATCAGCTTCGCGCTCGACGTGGTGGCCATGTCGCTCACGCAGCTCTCGTCGATCAGCGAGCGCCGGGTGGAGCAGATGGTGAACCCTGCGCTCTCGGGTCTGCCGCCCTTCCTCGCGCGCAACTCGGGCCTCAACTCGGGCTTCATGATCGCGCAGGTCACCTCGGCGGCGCTGGTGGCGGAATCGCGAATCCTCTGTCACCCCGCTTCGGTCGACTCCATTCCCAGCTCGGCCGGGCGCGAAGATCACGTCTCGATGGGCATGACCGCGGCGCTCAAGGCCCGGCAGGTGGTGGAGCACGCGCGCTACGTGGCGGCCATCGAGCTGCTGGTGGCGGCGCAGGCGCTCGACTTCCGCGACCCGAAGAAGACCGTGCCGGGCCGGGGCGTGAAGGCGGCGCACGATCTCATTCGTTCGCGCGTCTCGCACATGGATGTCGATCGGGAGCTACACAAGGACATCAACGCGGTCGCGGCGCTGCTCGACTCCGGCGAGCTGCTGGCGACCGTGCGCGCGGCCTGCAGTTAGTCACCGTTCGGCTGCGAATCGACGTCGAGAGTGAGCCGTTCCGAATCGTGCAGCCGTGGCATCTTGACTGCGCTCGATGCTCGAAAGCCTTGTTGGCTCCACTTTCGAGGCGTGTCGCGGATGAGCGCGGAGGCGGCATCGAGCGATGAGAGCATCGCAGCCGTTGCCGGTGGTCATTCGGTCAAGCGAGCCCTCCGAGACTGCCCCGTCGATTCTGGGGAGGCGGCAGAAGACACGGTCAGCCCTCTCCCCGACCCTCTCCCCCGCGGGGGAGAGGGAGAGATGCGGTCACTGTGCTCTTCTGAGTCGGACAGAACCGCTGCCGGGTTGCGCGTTGCGTGCTACGACTCGCCCACATGAGCGAGCAGCGGAACGAGTTTCCGAGAACGCTTTCGACCGCGATCCAGGCCATCTCGATTCCCGCTGAATCGACCGAGCCGGCCACCGCGAGCGAAGACGAAGCCAAGGCCCGAATCGCAGCACTGGAGAAAGAAGCCCGAGCCATGGGCGGCGCTCCAGGCGCCTCTCTGCTCTTTCACGAGATGGGGCTGCTGTGGGAGTCGCCGCTCAAACACCCGCGCAACGCCGCCGTCGCCTACCAGCAGGCCTTCAAGCTGGCGCCCCGGTTCCTCGCCAACATTCGCGCGGCCCGTCGCCTCTTCGCGGAGGTGGGCAACTGGGTGATGGCCGTCACCTTGATCGACGCCGAGCTGGCCGCCAGTGACGCCCGCCGCGCGCGCGCCGCCCTGCTGTTCGAAAAGGGGCAGATCCTCGAGCAGCGTCTCTCGCGTGAAGCAGACGCCGCTGCCGTCATCGCGCAGTGCCTCGAGCTCAAGCCCGAAGACGTCACGCTGCTGGTGCAGCTCGAGCAGGTGTACTCGGAGAAGAGCGACTACCCCGCGCTGGTCGAGGTGTATCGCCTGCTCGCCGAGGCCGTCACCGAGCCGACCGCGAAGGCGGTGTACCTGACGTCTGCCGGCTTGCTGCTGGAAGACCGCCTCAAGAACCCGCGCGGCGCTGCAGAGGCCTTCCGTCAGGCGTTCTCCCTCGACCGCCGCGATCCCCAGCTGCTCGCCGCGATGAAGCGCGTCGCGCAGCGCGAAGGCACGGTCGATGAAGAGCTGGCGGCGCTCGCGGCCGAAGCCGAAGGGCAAGGCGCCGCGGCCGCGCCGACGTTCCTGCAGATCAGCAAGGCCTACGAGCGGCTCAGCCGCCCTGAAGATGCGCTCTCTGCCCTGCTCGCCGCGCGCAGGGTGAGCCCGAACGATCCGCTGATCCTCTCCGAGCTCGCGCGCATCTACGAAGGGCAGAGCCGTTTCGATGAGCTCGCCGACGTCTTGCAAGCCTGGGGTGGCTCGAACACCGACGAGAGCGAGTTCGTCAGCATCAACCAGCGCCTGGCCGCTCTGTACGAGCAGCTGCAGCGCGACGTCGACGCGGTCGGCCGCTACCACGCGATCCTGAACCGCGTTCCCGGTCACGCCGGTGCGCTCGCGGGCCTGGGCAAGCTGCACTACCGCTCGCAGAACTGGCAGGGCCTGCTCGCGACCTACGAGGCCGAAGCCGCGTCGATGGACGATCCGCGCCAGAGAGCCGGCCGGGTCTACAAGGCGGCCGAGACGCTCGAAGAACGGCTCAACCAGATCGACGACGCGATCGCCCGCTACAACACCTGTCTCCAGCTCTCGCCCGGGTATCTGCCGGCCCAGAAGGCGCTCATTCGCCTCTACGAGAAGCTCGGCAAGTGGCAGGAGCTGGTGGCGATGTACGAGCAGGATCTGCTCCAGACGAGCGATCGCGAGCAGCAGGTCTCCACGCTCAACAAGATCGCTGCGCTCTACGAAGATCGCATCAACGACGTGGAGCACGCCATCGAGTGCTTGAAGCGCGTGCTCGAGCTCGCACCCGATCACCTGCCCACCATGCGCAACCTGGGCCGCCTCTACGAGCGCGGCGGCAAGTGGCAAGACCTGCTCGATCTCAACGAGTCGGAGACCCGCCTCGCCAGCGACACCAAGCAGATCGTCTCGCTGGCCCACCGCAACGCGGAGATCCTCGAAGAGCACTTGAAGGATCGCCCCGCGGCCATCCACGCCTGGGAGCGCGTGTTGCAGCTCTCGCCCGCATACCTTCCTGCGCTGCGTGCACTCGGCCGGCTCTATGGCCAGGACGGCCGCTGGGACGCGCTGATCAAGATGTACCGGGCCGAGGCCGAGATCGCGCCTTCCACCGAGCAGGCCGCGAGCCTGGTGCAGAAGGTCGGCGAGTTGTTCGAGCAGAAGGTGAAGGATCTGAACGAGGCCATCTCGTCCTACCGCGAGGTGCTCACGCTCGCGCCCAACCACGTGCCGGCGTTGCGTTCACTCGCGCGCATCTACCGCACGCAAGGTGACTGGGAGTCGCTCATCGAGATCCTCCGCGCTGAAGCGGCGAACCGGAGCGATCCCACCGAACGCGCCAACGCCATCTTCCAGTCCGCCGCGATCTGGGAAGACCAGCTGCAGAAGCCCGAGGCCGCCATCGAGGCGTACCACGAGGTGCTCCGGCTCGCGCCCAACCACACCACCGCGCTGCAGCAGCTCGAGCGGCTCCTCACGGCCAAAGACGACGTGAAGGAGCTGATCGTGCTCCTCGATCGTCAGACGCAGACCGGCACCGACGCCGCGAAGATCGGCGCGTGGCTCAAGCTGGCCCGGCTGTATCTCGACCGCATCAACGAGCCGACCCGCTCGGCCACCTGCTGCGAAGCGGCGCTCGCCCTCGACGACAACAACCTCACCGCGCTGCGCCTGCTCGAGCGCATCCGCGCCAACGACAAGCCCCGCCGTGCCGAGCTGCGTGCGCGCATCGCCGAGGCCATCGGTGACGACAAGCTCGCCGCGGCGATCAAGCTGTCGAACGTCGAAGCGAAGGATCCCAACGGCACGCCCGACGCCGAGGTGCTGCAGCAGCTCAAGGCGGCGTACCTGGCCGACCCCAGCGACGAAGCGCTCGGCCTGGTGCTGGAGAAGGCGCTGCAGAAGGTCGGCGACGGCAAGGGCCTCATCGATCTCTACGAGCGCCGCCGCGTGGTGGCGACCGACTCGGCTGACCTGCTGCAACTGCAGCTGCGCATCGGCGATCTCTACGAGACCCGGCTGCGCGACACCGTGGGGGCGCTCAAGGCGTACGAAGGGGCGCTCCAGTCGGCGCCCGATCTCTACCCTGCCCTCCAGGGTCAGCTTCGCTGCTACCTGAAGCTCGCCGATCACCCGCGCTCACGCGCGACCTACGAGGCGATCGCGCAGACCGCGCGCGATCCGCAGACCGCGCTCAAGGCGATGCTCGATGCCGCCAAGCTGGCGCGCGACGTGGAAGGCAACCAGCCCGCTGCCGAAGCGCTGTTCCAGCGGGTGCTGGCCTACGAGCCGCTGCACGCAGAAGCCGGCCCGGCACTCGAAGACATGTTGGCGCGTCAAGGCGGCGCGGATGATCTCGCGAAGCTCCATGAACGCCGGGGTGAAGCGAAGCTCGCCCAGAAGGATCTGCTCGCGGCCGCCAGGGAGTTCTACGACGCCGCCCGCATCTCCCTGGACGCGCTCAAGAAGCGTGACCAGGCGATCACCATGCTCGATCGCGCGCTGATGGCCATGCCCACGCTCTCCGAAGCATTGGAGATGAAGGGCGCGCTCGCGTTCGAGAACCAGGACTACGCCGAAGCAGCGGCGGCCTACGCCGTGCGCGTGCAACAGGGTGGAGAGCCTCGCGCGTTGGCGCGGCTCAACCTCAAGCTGGGCGCGCTGTACCACGATCACCTCAGCGACATGACCCGCGCCGCTGCGCACCTGCAGACCGCGTTGTCGGGCGACCCCACCTCGGTCGAAGCGCTGGAGCGGCTGGCGAACATTCACAGCCACGGCCGCAACTGGACGGGCGCGGCCGATTGTATGCGCCGGCTGCTCGAGCTCGATCCGCCTCCGCAGGTTCGGGCGCGTCACACGCTGGCGCTCGCGCGCATCACCGATGAAGGCTTCGGCGACATCGCCCAGGCCATCACGCTCTACCGCAAGGCGCTGGAGCTGATCCCCGGCGACGCGGTGACGCTCGACCGGCTGGCCACCTTGTACGAGCGCACCGGCTCGTTGGCTGAGCTCGCCGTGATGCTGGAGCAGCAGGCGCAACAGGCCTCTGACGTGAAGAAGGTGGTGGCGCTCAAGCTGCGCATCGCCTCGCTCTACGCCCGCTCTCTCGACGATCCGCCGCGTGGCATCGCGACGCTGCGGCAGGTGCTGGAGCTCGACCCCACGCAGGTCGCCGCATGGAGCGCGCTGGCCGAGCTGTACGGCCGTGACAGCGCGTCGACGGCGCTGGCGGTCGAAGCGCACCGCAACATCATTCGCCTCGAACCCACCCGGGTCGACAGCCTGCATTCGCTCTTCCGCATGTGGGAAGCACTGCGGCAGGTCGACAAGGCGTTCTGCGCGTCGGCGCTGCTGGTGTTCCTCAAGCAGGCCAACGACACCGAAGCGGCGTTCTACGGCGAGGGCCGCAACCGCCTCAGCAATGATCTGAAGGGCTCGCTGCAGGCCTCGGATCTCGTGACGCTGCACCCGGTCGCGGCGCGGCATCCCATCGTCGACGTGCTGCGCGCGGTGGGCGATCAGTTCGTGAAGCTGTACCCGCCGCAGTTCGAGGTGCTGGGTATCGATCGCAAGGTGGATCGGCTCAAGAACGATCACGCCGTGTTCAAGGCGCTGCAGACCGTCACGGCGCTCTTCGGCATCGAAGAGTTCGAGGTCTACCAGGCCAAACGTGGGTTGGTGTTCCTGGAGACCACCGAGCCGCTGGGCGTGTGCCTGGGGCCCGACGTGGTGCGGCGCTTCAACATCCGCGAGCAGCGCTTCCTCTACGGGCGCGCGGCGATGGGCTTGTCGGACAAGGCAGCGATCCTGCGCAAGCTGGCGCCGGCAGAGCTGGCCGACATGCTCGGCAACTCGGTGCGCATTCACCAGCCGACGTTCGAGGGGCTGGGACGGCGCAGTGAGGAGCAGAGCAAGCAGCTGCGGCGGGCCTACTCACGCAAGGCGTTGCGCGTCTTGGAAGACCCGGCTCAGGCAGCGGTGTCGCTCACCAAGGTGGTCATCGAGCCCATCGTGCAGGCGCTCATGTTCGCGGCTGACCGTGCGGGCCTGGTGGTCTCGGCGGATCCGACGGCGGGCTTGAACTTGATCCTGAAGGAAGAGGTGCCGGGCAATCAAGCAAAGCCCGAGACTCCGGAGGCGATCGCGGCGGCCGTGCAGAGCCGGGCGGATTTGAAGGAGCTGATGAGCTTCGCGATCACCGACGACTTCTTCCGGCTGCGTCAGCGCGTCGGCGTTTCGCTCGGGTGATGGCGTGAGGTCCCCTCTCCCGCTGGGAGAGGGAGACACTCAGTCTTTACGGATGATGCTCGACCCAAGCGCTGCCTCGAGCGCGGCGACGGCGCCGTCAACCACCTCACCCGACGCGTGCTCGATGGTGAGCCGCACCCGGTGATCAGTCCCTTCGCCCCAGGTCGGGTACGAGCCGAACGCGACATGCGGCCACGCGCGCGCCACGCCATCGAGGGCCGCCGCGATGTCCGCCTCACCCACCGACAAGTACAGCTGCCGCAACACGCCCGGAGTCCCCGGCAGCTGCGCCAACACCGCCTCGAGCTGCACCTTGAACAACTGCGGCACGCCCGGGAGCATGAACACCCCGTCGCACTCGAGCACCGGAAACCGCAGGTCGCCGCAGGGAATCAGCGTGCTGCCCTCGGGCCCTTCGGCCATGCGCAGGGCCTCCACCGGCACCGGCCGCTCGCCGTAGTAGCTGCGAATGCGCGCCTCCATCTCAGGCAGACGCACCACGGGCCGCTGCAGCGTCAGCGCGACCGCCCGCACGGTCACGTCATCATGCGTGGGCCCCACACCGCCGCTGGTGATGATGAACTTCGTCTTCCGCCGGCACGCCGCGAGGATCTCCACCAGGTCGTCGATCTCATCGCGAACCATGTGCACCGAGTTGAGCTCGATGCCGCGCTCACGCAGCCGGCGGATCAGGTGCGCGCCATTGGCCTCCACCACCTTCGCGGTGAGCACCTCGTTCCCGATGATCACCGCGCAGACGGCGCGGTGATTCATGACACCGTTTGCGTCACTGAAGCAGGGGCGTCGACGCCGAGTTCCTTGCGCAGTGCGCGGAGCCGGGTGAGCAGCAACCGCTCCTTGCCGTTCGCGCGAGCGCCCAGACCGAGCCGAAGCGCCGCGTAGGCCAGCGCCAGACCCGTGAGACCGAAGAACCCGATCGCCCACTCGGGGTTGGTCGACCAGTCGTCCCACCAGAGCTTCGCCGCGGTGCCCGCCAGCGCCACGGCGATGAGGATGCTCACCGCGGCGTGCGCGAAGTGCATGGTGCTCACCCGCGTCGAGAGGGACGTCAAAACAGCGTCGTGCTCGGCTCGGACGGGATCGGTCGACATCGCACAATCGCCTTACCGACCCCTGCCCAAAGCATCAAGCGTCCGGGTACGGAACTTCGCGCCCGCAGTCGCCGCAGCGTTCCCCCGCCTTGCTGGGAGCACCGCACGATCGGCACCGAACCTTGCTCTCGAAATCACCGATGATCTTCCCGACGATGAGCTCGCCTTCTGCGGCGATCACCGGGAGCTTCATGCCGCAGCGATCGCACATCGAACCGGTGGCCTGCACGTTGCGGCAGTAGCGGCAGGTCACCGGGCCCGTGGCGACCGGGGTGCGCTGGCCGTCATCGGGCACCCGATCTTCCGACAGGTCAGGCACCTGCTCGATGGCGATGTCGCCGACCGGCGCGCGTGCGGTGAACTCCACGTCAGGCGTCACGTCGGGCGCCACGTTCACCGCGGCGAAGCGGGTGACCTCGAGCTCGCCCATCTTCTCCACGGCCACCTCGCCCAGGGGCGACTGGAGCGTGGCCTCGAGCCCCTCCACCACCTCGATCTGAACCGGAGGCGGGCCGAGATCATCCAGGCCGCCCAGCGCCTTGCCGCACACCTCGCACTCGACGCCAAAGTCCTGATTGTGCTCGCAGACGGGGCAGATCATGCGCGCAGTGTATCAGCCGACGCGAGCGAGCTTGAGGCGACCTTCCCACCGTTCTTCCAGCGCGCGCACCAGCCGCTGGTGCTCGGGGGCCTTCAATTCGGGGTCCCGATCGATGATCGCGCGCGCTTCTTCCTGCGCGGTGGCCAGCAAGGCCTGATCTCTGACCAGGTTGGCGACGGCGAGCTCGGGCAACCCGCTCTGCCGGGTGCCGAGGAACTCACCGGGCCCGCGGATCTCCAGATCCCGCTCGGCGATCACGAAGCCGTCGGTGCTCTCCTCCATCACCTTGAGCCGCTCTGCGGATTCAGCGCTCTGCGCAAAGCCGGTCACCAGGATGCAGTACGACTTGGCCGCGCCACGGCCCACGCGCCCGCGCAACTGGTGCAGCTGCGAGAGCCCGAACCGCTCGGCGTGCTCCATCACCATCACCGAGGCGTTGGGCACGTCGACGCCGACTTCGATCACCGTGGTGGAGACCAGCAGATCGAGCTCGTGCTTGCGGAAGGCGGTCATCACCACGTCCTTCTCGTCCTGCTTCATGCGGCCATGGAGCAGCCCCACCCGCGCCTTGGGGAAGATCACCTTGAGCTGCTCGGCGCCTTGGGTGGCGTCGGCGAGGTCGATCTTCTCGCTCTCTTCGACCAGCGGGTAGATGACGTAGGCCTGGTGGCCCTTCTCGAGCTCGGAGCGCACCACGTCCCACGCGCGCGTGCGGGTCTTCTCGGAGATGACGTGGGTCTCGATGGGCGTGCGGCCGGGCGGCAGCTCGTCGATCACCGACACGTCGAGATCGCCGTACATGGTCATCGCCAGGGTGCGGGGAATCGGCGTGGCGGTCATCACCATCACGTCGGGGCGAACCCCCTTCCCCATCAGCGCGTGCCGTTGGATCACCCCGAAGCGGTGCTGCTCGTCGATCACCACCAGGCCCAGCTTCTCGAACGAGACGGACTCCTGAATGAGCGCGTGGGTGCCGACCGCGATGCGCACTTTTCCGGAAGCGACCGCGGCGCGCTGGGCCGTCTTCACCTTGGCGGTGCCGCTGCCGGTGATGAGCCCAACCTCGACGCCCAGCGGCTCGAACCACTTCTGGAAAGTGCGGTAGTGCTGCTCTGCGAGGATCTCGGTCGGCGCCATCACCGCCACCTGGTAGCCGTTCTGCACGGCGACTCCGGCGGCGACCAGGGCCACCGCGGTCTTGCCGCTGCCCACGTCACCTTGCAGCAGCCGGTTCATCGGCTCGGCCCGGGCCATGTCGCGCGTCACCTGGCCCACCACGCGTTGTTGCGCGCCAGTCAAGGTGAACGGCAGCAGGCTCTTCGCCTTCTCCACGAACGCGGGCGAGGTGTCGAAGGCGATGCCCGGCTGCACCTTCACGCCTTGCCGTCGCAGCGCCATGCCCAGCTGGAGGAAGAAGAGTTCGTCGAAAGCCAGGCGCTGATGCGCGGGCGACAGGTGCGCGTCGAGGGCGTCGAGAGCCGCGTCACCAGGAGGAAAGTGGAGGTACTTGAGCGCTTCCCCCAGGCCGAAGAGACCGAGCCGGTTGCGAAGCGCGTCGGGCAGCGGCTCTTCGATCGAGGTGGCGAACTTGTCTGCGATGCGGAAGGCGAGCTCACGCAAGGCGCGTTGTTCGTGACGCTCGAAGCCCGGGTACACCGGCACCACGCGGTTGAAGTGGATGGGTGAGGTCTCCACGTCATCGGCGGGTTCGATTTCGGGGTGCGGCATCTCCCAGCCGAAGTTGGTCTGGCGGACTTCGCCGCTGGCGACGAGGCGTTTGCCGACGGGGAAACGGGCTTTGAGCCAGGGGCCGGTCTGGAAGAAGACGGCGGCGATGCTTCCCGAGCTGTCGGCGAGCACCGCGCGGAACTGTTTACGGCCACGGCCGAAGCTTTCGTCTGCGCGTTTGACCTCGGCGATGATCGTGCCGCGTTCACCCGATTGGAGCTGGGCGATCTTCTTGAGCGTGCGGCGGTCTTCGTAGACGCGCGGGAGCAGGAAGAGAACGTCGCCGGTGCGCTGCAGGCCCTTCTTGTTGAGGATGCCCACCAGCCGCGGGTTGATTCGCCAGCCCACCAGCTTGAGGGGCGTGGCGAGCGGGCCGGCCGAGGGGGCGATGCTCAACATGCGAGCGGTCGCGTTCTCTTCGTCGGTCGGGGCGGCCTTCTTCTTCCGAGTTTTTTTCGGAGGCGCTCCCTCTCCCTGCGAAGCGGGGAGAGGGTTGGGGTGAGGGGCCGTCTTCTTCACGGAAGCCGGAGCAGGAACGGGAACGGGCTTGGGGGGCGGAACGACTTCCCTCACCCCGACCCTCTCCCCCGCGGGGGAGAGGGAGTCAGTCGTCACCGCCAGCCCTTCGTCTTTCAACACCTGCAGCACCCGGCGGATCGATCCCTTGCGAGCCTCCGTCACCGGCGCGTCGATGAAATCGAGTTCCTTCTCGAGCGCAGCCAACCGCGCCGCGGCGAGGGTGGGCTTCGCGCGACTGAGCGCCGCGGCGAGCGTGGTGCGCAGCCCCTTCACCGCCCCCAGGTTGGCGAAGTCGCGCGCACAGGCAAACTGCAGCGGCCTGACCAGCGACTCGAGCGGGTGCGGGTTAGGCGCCATCCTCGAAATCGACGGAGAGCACTTCGTACTCCCGGTTTCCGCCCGGGCTCTGAATGGTCGCGATGTCGCCGACCACCTTGCCGATGAGCCCCCGCGCCACCGGGGAGTTGACCGAGATCCAGCGCTTCTTCAGATCCGCCTCGAACTCGCCGACGATCCGGTAGCTGACCTTCTTGTCGGTCTCGCAGTCGAGCAGCTGCACCGACGCGCCGAAGAGCACCTTCTTCTGCCCCTTGAAGGCAGTCACGTCGATGACCTCGGCGCCGCCGATCCACGCGTTCAAGGTGAGAATGCGGCCCTCGATGTAGCCCTGCTTCTCCTTGGCCGCGTGGTACTCGGCGTTCTCCCGGAGATCGCCGTGAGCGCGCGCGATGCCGATCTCCGAGGAGATCTTCGGGCGCTCCACGCTTTCGAGGTGCTTGAGCTCCTCTTGCATCTTCTTGAGGCCAGAGGCCGTGGTGGGGTACCGATCAGACATCTCGTTAACTTCCTTTCGGAAAGCGGCGGACCGTAGCGGACAGTACCTCGTCGGGTCTAGCGTGGGCTGGTGCTGTCCGTGAAGGAACTCAGAGGTCTCGTCGCCCGATTCACCGCGAAGCAGTTTCGCGACCAGATGGGGCCTTTCGTGCTCGTTCAGCAACCCCCTGGCCTGGCAGCCGGCACCCCGACGACCCAGATGATGGGGCTGCCTTCGAACGTGCACCGCACCACGGTGGCCAAGCCGGAGAAGGTCTCCGCGGGCGCCCTGGGCCTGTTGTTCCAGTTCGACGAGCTGGTGGTGGCCTCCGTGCCCCCGCTGCATGGCGTCGATCAGCTCACGGTGGGCCGTCAGCCCGACAGCGACCTGGTGCTCGACGATCCGTCGGTGTCGAAGACGCACGCCATGCTCCGTTGGGATGAGGCGAATCAGCGTTGTTCGATTCAGGATCTCGGCTCGACCAATGGCACGTTCCTGAACGCCAGCGTTCGGCTGCGCCGGGAAACCACCCTGAAGGATGGCGACATTCTGTCGTTCGGCGAGGTGCAGTACTGGTTTCTGCTCACCGCCACCCTGCACGAAAAGCTGAAGAAGGCGCCTTCGCGCGGTTTCGGCGTCTGACGCTTCCGTGTGGTCTGCCGAATGCAGCCACCCTCTGCGGGACACACGGCTTCTCACCGTCCCTTCGGAGAGAACATGGAACCGCAAACCTACTTGGAGAATGGCAGCAACCTGCAGTCCGACTTCGCCAGCAAGCGTGAAGGCAAGGTCGCGAGGAAGATCGAGGAGCAGACCTCCAAGCTCCCGTCTGATCTTTTCCTCTGGGCAGCAGGCGCCTCGATCATCGGCTCGCTGGTCTTTCAGGCGATCGGCATGTTCGGAGGCACGAAGAACCGGGTGAAGCAGATCTACCGGCCCACCCGCGCCCCGACTTCCCAGTTCATCGGCATGTGGGCGCCGACGATCTTGATCCTCGGGCTCTACAACAAGCTGGTGAAGGTGGCCGGCTCGGACCGCGTCACGGGCTGATCGGCCCGGGGGACACCGGCATCACCGGCGATTTCCTCCCCGCTGAGGGGTCAGATCATGTCGACGAGCAGCAGCTCGGGCTGCTCGATGAACTTGATCAGCTCGTAAGCGAACTCAGCGCCGGTCGCGCCGTCGATCACCCGGTGATCGAACGCGAAGGAGAACAACATGATCGGCTTGATGACGATCTGGTCGTCTTCCGTGACCATCGGGCGCTTGCGGAGCTTGTGCACGCCCATGATCGCCACCTCGGGGTGGTTGATGATCGGGGTGGCGAAGAGCCCGCCGGTCTGACCGAGCGAGGTGATGGTGAAGCTGCCGCCGGTCAGCTCCTCGAGCTTGAGGCGCTGATCTCTCGCGGCCGTCCCCAGGCGGGAGATCTCGGTGCCCAGCCCGCGCAGGCTGAGGCGATCGGCGTGGCGAACCACGGGAACGGTGAGGCCCTGCTCCGTCATCGCCGCGATGCCGATGTTGAAGTCGCCGCGCACGATGAGATCCTGAGCGGCCTCGTCCATGTTCGCGTTGACCTGCGGGTACTTGCGGAACGCCGCGATGGCCGCCTTCACGAAGAACGGGAGGAAGGAGAGCTTCACGTTCTCCTTCGCGAGCGAGTCGTTCAACTTGGTGCGCAGCGCGACGAGGGCCGAGACATCGACCTCTTCGACGAAGGTGTAGTGCGGCGCGGTGAACTTCGACTTCACCATCTTCTCGGCGATCTTCTTTCGCAGCCCGCGAATCGGGATGCGCTGATCCACCGCGTTAGAAGCGAGCGGAGCCCAGGCCTTGGCAGCCACCGGGGCCTTGGCGGCGCCGTTGTTACCGGACGCCATGAACGCCTCGACGTCGGTCTTGAGCACCCGCCCCTGCGGACCGCTGCCCGAGACGTTCGCCAGATCGATGCCGTGCGTGCTGGCCATGCGCCGGGTCACCGGAGTGGCGAGCACCTTTTCACCCGAAGGCGCGCTGAGGGCCGCGGCTGCAGCCACCGGGGCGGCCTTCGCTGCCACGGGAGCCGGCCCACTGCTCTTGGCCGGGGCGCCGTTGCCGACGATCTCCAGGTCGACCAGCGGCTTGTGCACCTTGGCCAGTTCACCCTCTTTGCCGTGGGTCTTCACGACCGTGCCAGCCTTGGGGCTGGGAATGGTGACCGTCGCCTTGTCGGTCATGACCTCGAGGAGCGGTTGGTCTTCTGTGACGACATCGCCGGGCTTCACCAGCCACTTGACGATCTCACCCTCGACTACCCCTTCACCGATGTCCGGGAGCTGAAACTCGAAGAGCGCCATGGAGAAAAGCTCGTACTTCAGGTCAGGGCGCTGCGACAGCGACTTGTGCCGGAGCGGCGGTGCGATCGCGCTCCATCAGGCCCTTCATGAAGAACTCGGCGGCCCGGTAGCTGGAGCGAACCAGCGGCCCCGAGGCGACGTAGAGGAAGCCGTAGCCTTCGGCGATCTGCTTGTACTCGGCGAACTTCTCGGGCGAAGCGAAGCGCTCGACGCGCAGGTGGTACTGGGAGGGCTGGAGGTACTGGCCCAGGGTCACCACGTCGACGCCCACGTCGCGCAGATCCTTGAAGGTCTGCTCCACCTCTTCATCGGTCTCGCCGAGGCCGATCATGATGGAGGTCTTGGTGTACAGCTTCTCGGGGCGCTGCTTGAGGTACTCGAGCACGCGCAGCGACTGGCGGTACTTCGCCCGGCGATCGCGCACGGTGGGCGTGAGGCGCTCGACGGTCTCGATGTTGTGGGCGACCACGTGCGGGCGGGCTTCGGCCACGATGGCCAGCGAGGCCTCCACGCCCTGAAAGTCGGGGATCAGCACTTCGACGGTGGTCTTGGGCGACTCGCGCTTGAGGGCGGTGATGGCGGCGGCGAAGTGGCTGGCGCCTCCGTCAGGGCGATCGTCGCGGTTGACCGAGGTGACCACGATGTACTCGAGGCCCATCTCGCGCACCGCGGCAGCCAAATGCTCAGGCTCTTCGGGATCGAGCGGCGGCGGCGAGCCGACCTTCACGTGGCAGAAGCGGCAGGCGCGCGTGCAGACTTCGCCCATGAGCATCACCGTCGCGGTGCCACCGCCCCAGCACTCGGCGATGTTCGGGCACTTGGCCTCTTCGCAGACCGTGGCGAGCTTGAGCGACTTCACCAGGCCCTTCACCTTCTCGTAGCCCTCGCCTTTGGGCAGGCGCACCCTGAGCCAGTCGGGCTTGCCGGTGGAAGTGCTCTGGGCCAGCGGCAAACGGTTGGGAGTCGCCATGGTGGGACGTGATGTATTGACGAGGGGGCGATCCGTCAACTGCCTGATATTTGGCGGGCTTCTACGAAAGTTGCGCGGCGTACCTGGGTGCCGGGTTCCGGACTCATATGCGCCGCGAGTTCTCGATTGTCCGGGTGAAGAGCGAAGTCACGAAGTGGGAGTTTCCCCTCTCGTGGGACGACGTCGAGGTCTCTCCGTTCGCCGGCCCCTTCAACCAGCTCGATCAGCTTCGCCTCGATGTCGCGGTCGGGTGCTTTCCGTTCGCCCGCCGCACCCGTGATGGCCGGCGCGCGTGGCGGGTTTCGGCTCAGGGCAGCGGCGTGGTCGAGGTGTGGATCACCAGCGATGGCAGCCTGTTCATCGAAGGCGAGACCACGCTCAACCTGGTCTACGCGCTCTTCTCGCACCTCTCGGAGACCCAGCGCAGCCTGGTGCTCGAAGACCGCATCACCGGCGTGGTGCACAACGAGGCGTCGTTGCTCAAGCTGATGCGCCGCGAAGAAGCGTCGATGGTGCCGTTCGACTTGCCCGAAGTCGCGGCCTGATCAGCTCACTCGACGGCGCATCCAGACCAGGAGCAAAGCGAAGAGCTCCAGCCCGGTGACTGCGGAGCAACCACTCGGCGGCGGCCCAGCAGTGCTGCCAGCATCGGCGGCCGAACCCGCATCGACAGTCGGGGTCGAACCGGCGTCCTCTGTCGCGATCGTCCCCGCGTCTTCCGCAGGCGGCGGCGTGCAGACCAGGTTGACCTGCAACGTGTTCGTCGGAATCGGAGCACTCACGCCCAGAATGCGCGCCAGCACCTTCACCTCGTGAAGCCCGGGCCGCAGGTACCGCGCGTCGGGTCCGCCAGCGGGGCCGCCGTCTGCGGTGCCACCATCGAGGGCCTCTCCGCACTGCACCGCGATCGAGTTGAAGGTGCGAAACAGCGCGTTCGGAGTGGGATCGAAAGGCTCGTCGGAGACCCGGCCGAAGCCCGAGGTCGTCACGTTCGAACCATCCACCAACACCTCCCACCGAACCAGGGGAAGCCACGGAACCATCTCGGGGCTGGCCTCGATGCGCAGTCGCGCGATCTGGTGGTCCGGATACGGCCCTGTGCAGCCTGAGGAGGCTGGTGGAAACCAGAACGTCTCGACGAGCGACACCGTGCCGGCCACCGTGGGCAACGGAGACGGCGGCCCCACCGAAAACCCCGATGGAGCAAAACAAGGCAACGAGTCGTCGAGGCTCATCGACCACGCGCCCTCGACCAGCGTCGTGGCAACGAAGACTCCAAGCTCTGGTTCGACGCGAGGCCCCATCGCCAGGCCGCCATCGGGCCCCCGCAACGAAAAGGGCGTCGTGGTGGTCTGAGGGTGCTCGATGCCTCCGTCGATGGAGACGTCGCTGAACACCGTCAACTGCACGCCGACAGCAGGTGCATTGGAAGGAATCGTCGAACCCGCCTTCGGCACGCGGACCACGACGGCCTCACACGTCAGCCCCGAGCAAGCCCAGGCGCTCGAACCCGCCACCAAGCCCAGAAGAACAATCACTCTGCTCATGAGCGCCCTCGAGCGAAGCAGCGGCGGGACAGCCACACCAGCAGCAAGGCGAAGAATTCCAGCCCGGTGACGGTGGTGGAGCAACCACTCGCAGGCGGGCCGATGTTGGTTCCGGCATCTTCGAGTACCATCGTTCCCGCGTCGGCCGTGCAGACCAGGTTGACCTGAAGCACGTTCGTTGGAATGGGAGTGCTCACGCCCAGGATGCGGGCCTGCACCTTCACCTCGTGCAGCCCGGGCTGAAGGTACCGAGCGTCGGGGCCCCCGCCATCCGGGGTCTCTCCGCACTGAACAGTGAAGACGTTGAGCGAGTGAGAAGGAAGGGACGGCGCCGGATCGAAGGCCTGTCCGGTGATCGCACCGAACATCGAGGTGTTGACGTTCGCACCATCGACCTGGAGTTCCCACCGCGCGAGCGCGAGCCAGGGCTGCATCTCGACGCTCGGCTCGATTCTCAGCCTCGCCACCTGCTGGGCAGGCCTGGGCCCGTAGCAACTGTTGAAGCCCACCACCTCGCGAGTAAAGAACGTCTCGGACAGCGTGACCGTCGCAGAAACCGTCGGGAGCGCGGCGGCAGCGCCCACGGTGAACTGTGAGTTCGTCGGGCACACCGGCTGCCCGAGCGCCATCGACCAGCTCCCGGGAGACAGCGTGGTGTCGACGAAGACGCCGATCTGCGGATCGACCGCCGGGCCAGTGACCAGGCCTCCATCGGGCGCTCGCAGCTGCAACATCTCGGCGGTCGGCGACTGGTACTCGATGCCACCGTCGATCAGCGCGTCGCTGAAGATCGTTCTCTGCACGCCCACCGCTGTCGCGTTGGCTGGAATCGTGGCGCCGGCTGCAGGTACCGGTATCGCGACCGCGTCGCAGGTCAGGCCAGAACATGCCCAGGCCTTCGCCCCCACCACCAAGACCGCCACCAGCGTCAGCCTGTGCATGTGGCTTTGACTCCCGAGGTGGCTGAGGAGGGACATCTCTCTAGATTGCCCTCTCCCCGACCCTCTCCCCCTCGGAGGCTGTTGATCTAGTCGGGAGTGGTTGACCACCCGCACCCTGTCGTGATCTTGGGTGCGCGTGAAGCAATCACGACGGTCGACGAAGACGCATCGGCTGCCTGAGCAGCGGC
>JAUYRZ010000023.1 GCA_030695565.1 Archangium sp. | reverse complement strand
GGTGCGATTCGTTCGTCGAGTTGTTGCAGCGGTCTGCTCCAGGGCGCGCAGTGGTGGCGTTCACGCACGGGCACTTGAGCCGGGTGTTGACCGCGCGCTTGCTCGGGTTGCCGGTGACCACCGCGGCGGCGCTGTTCAATGAAACGGCGTCGGTGAGCGTGATCAACGTGCATCGCGGGCGATGGGCGCTGGTGGGGTGGAATATTCGCGGGGAGCCTTGAAGAAGGTGGTGCTTCTCGTTCTCTCAGCTTCCGAGGCCCCGTGAGCAGGCCTCCCGGCGCGCGCGTTGGGGTTACGCGCTGAGGCTGGCTTCGACCAGGCTGGTGCACCTCTCCAAGCTGTGACAACCCTGTTGCTCACACATGACAACAGGGTTGTCATGGCCAGAAAAGTCGCCCCGGGAGGACCTGTCGAGCTGAGGATCTTCGCCCGCGGAGAGAGGCCTGTCGGAGTCGAACGAAGGCTGAGAACCTGATGTCAGTCCGTTCGTGAAGAGCGGCCCTTTTGAACTTCTGAACTTCAGACCGTCCGACTGAAGAGCGGTCGGTCTGGCGCCTGCCTCGCGAGCCGCGCATCGAGCGCCATGCAGACGTTCCGCACGAACGGTTCACCTGCCCTCGTCACTTTCAGTGACGACGCCGTCAGCTCGATGAGGCCATCACGCGCGAGCTCACCGAGGTTCGCGAAGTACGGCTGAGCCGATGGCGCCCAGCTCGTCTCGAAGCGCGTCATCACGTCGAGAATGTGCCGGCGCAGCAGGAGATCCTCTTCATCGAGCAGATGGCCTTTCACGATGGGCAGCTCACCCTTCGCGATGCGCGCGTGCCACGCAGGCAACGACTTCTCGTTCTGCGCGAACGCAGTCCACGTGTCGCCGATCGCCGAAGTGCCCAGCGCGAACAGGGGCATGGTGCTCCGGTCGGTGTAGCCCATGAAGTTCCGGTGCATGCGGCCCTGCGCGTACGCCTTCCACAACCCGTCGCTCTCGAGCGCGAAGTGATCGAGGCCGATCTCCTTGTACTTCGCTCCCAGCAGCAGCTCGCGGCCGCGTTCGTACAACACCCGCTTCGCCTCACCACCCGGCACGTCTTCGTCTTCGAAGCGCCGCTGCACGGTCTTCATCCACGGCACGTGCGCGTAGCCGTAGAACGCGATGCGATCAGGTGAGAGAGCGCGCACCTCGGTCACCGTGCGCTCGATGCTCTGCTCCGTCTGCCGAGGCAGGCCGTAGATCAGGTCGTAGTTGATGCTGGTGAAGCCCAGCGAGCGCGCGTGCTCGGTGACGACGCGCACTTCTTCCACCGTCTGGTAGCGGTTGACGCCGTGCTGCACCTTCTCGTCGAAGTCCTGAATTCCCAGCGAGAGCCGCTTGAAGCCGTGCTTCGCGAGCACCTCGAGCTGCGCGCGCGTGGTCACCCGGGGATCCGCTTCGATGCCCAGCTCCGCATCGGCGGGAAGCGCTGCGAACGAGAGCAGCCCACCCACCAGGCGCTCCAGCTGCTCGGGCGTCAGATACGTCGGCGTGCCACCACCGATGTGCACTTCATCGAGCCGCACACGACCGAACCGCGACACGTAGAGCTGCCACTCGGCCAGCAGCGCCTCGACGTAGGGCCCAGCGCCCGAGGTGTCGCGGGTGATGACCGTGTTGCAGCCGCAGTAGTGGCACAGCGAGCGGCAGAACGGCACGTGCACGTAGAGCGCACCCCCCTGCCCCAGCGCACGACTTCTCGTGATCGCGTCACCGACGTGCGTGAACCACTGCGCCTGCGTGGGAGCGACCTGCCAGTACGGCACCGTCGGGTAGCTCGTGTAGCGCGGCCCCGGCACGTCGTACTTGGCGATCAGCTCTCTGCTCTTCACGGCCCCGCCCGCAACTCGTGCGCGAGCATGGCGATGAACTTTGGCGAAGCGTTCACCGCGGGAATGAGGGTGAGTGATTCGCCGCCCGCTTCACGGAACGTCTCTGCGGCGCGCATGCCGATCTCCTCCAGGGTCTCCAGGCAGTCCGCCACGAACGAAGGGCAGGCCACCGCGAGCCGCTTCACGCCCCGCTTCGCCAGCTCGGCCACCACCTCGTCGGTGTGAGGGCTCAGCCAGGTCGCGCCTTTGATGCGCGATTGAAAGGAGGTGGTGGTCTCGCTCACGGTCAGACCCGCGGCAGCGATGAGCGCGCGGCTGGTGGCGAAACACTGCGCGCGGTAGCAGTTTTCGTTCTCCGCGCTGATGGGCGGACACGCCGCCGTCTTCTCGGCGCACCGGGCGGTACCGCACACCGGCTTGAGCTGGCGTACCGGCAGGCCGTGAAAGCTGAACAGCACGTGATCCGCGTTCACTGACTTCACCGTCTCGCGGATTTGATCGGCCGCCGCTTCGATGAACCCCGGCCGCGAATGGAACGCCGGCATCACCGAGGTCGAAGGCGGCTGAATCTGCAGCCCCATCAACTTGTGCCACGCCTCCACCGTTCCGCCCGAGGTGGCCGAGGCGTACTGCGGGTACATCGGCACCATGGTGATGTGCGTGACCCCGCGCGCCTGCAGCGCCGAATACGCGTCCTGCATCGACGGCTTGCCGAAGCTCATCGCCAGCTCGACCTCCACGCCGGGCAGCTCGGCACGCAGCGCTTCGACCTGCGCCTTCGAGTTGACCAGCAGCGGCGAACCCTGCGGCGTCCAGATCTGCTGGTAGGCGTGCGCGCTTCGGCTCGGCCTGAAGGGGAGGATGATCAGGTTGAGCAGCAACCAACGCGCGAGCGGCGAAAGGTCGATGACGCGCGGATCATTGAGGAACTGCGCGAGGTACCGGCGCACCGCGGGCACGCTGGGATCATCCGGCGTGCCGACGTTGACCAGCACCACTCCCTGCTTCTTCTGGATCGACGCGAGTGCGTTCATGGACGGAACAGGTAGCCGCGACCGCGGACGGTGACGAAGTGCACCGGGCTCTCGGGGTTGGGCTCGAAGAGCCGCCTCAGCCGGAGAATGAAGTTGTCGATGGTGCGATCGGTGGGAAACGCGTCCATGCCCCAGACCTCTTCGAGGATGTCGGCGCGCGCGAGCACCTTGTCGACGTTCTTCGAGAAGAGCTCCATCAACTTGAGCTCCTTGTCGGACAAGGTGACTTCACCCTCCGAGGTCACCGCGCGGCCGGTGTCGAAACGCACCGAGAAGCCCTCGCCCAGTTGCAGCGCAAGCGGCGCGGCGGCCACCGTGCCCGAGGCCCGGCGGAGCAGAGAACGAATGCGCGCGAGCAGCTCGGCCACGTCGAAGGGTTTGGTCAGATAGTCGTCGGCGCCGCAGTCGAGCCCGCGCACCTTCGCCTGCACTTCACTGCGCGCGGTGAGCATCAAGATGGGGCACCGCACGCCCGCATCTCGCGCGTCACGCACCAGCTGAAAACCTTCTCCGCCCGGGAGCATCACGTCGACCACCGCGAGCTGAATGTCGGGCTGCGCGAGCGCTGTGGCGCCCGTGGCGAAGGTCGCCGCCGAGGTCACCTGGTAGCCCGCGTGCTTCAAGTTGAGCACCACCAGGTCGCGCACCAGCGCTTCGTCTTCGATGACCAGAAGCTTCTCAGCCACGGGCCACCGCCAACGGCAGCTCGAGGGCGAACACGCTGCCCTGCCCCGGGCCGGCGCTCTTCGCGGTGAGCTCACCGCGCATGCGCCTGGCGAGCTGGCGGGAAATGTAGAGCCCCAGGCCGCTGCCGTGCGCCACGCCCTGGCCTCCGCCGCGTTCGAACGGCTCGAACAGCCGCTCCGCGTCCTGGGGGTCGAAGCCCTGGCCGGTGTCGCGGATCTCCAGGCGCCAGCGCGTGCCCCTGGAGTGGCCCACCAGATCGACCCGGCCGCCGCCGTACTTGCGCGCGTTGTCGAGCAGGTTCTCCAGCACCACCCGCACCGCGTCGCGGTCGCAGGTCACCGACACCGGCTCGGTGGGCTCCCAGCGCACGTCGTCGTCGGGGAAGCTGGCGCGCCGGTGCTCGAGGATCTCCCCCACCAGCTGCATCGCGGGCACCACCTCGGGCGTGCTCGCGCCCCGCGCCACCGTGCGTTGATAGGCGAGCGTGGTCTCGACCATGTGCTCCAGGCGATCGCACTCGGCGATGCCTTGATTCAAGAACCGCGCATGGAGCTCTGGGGGAATGCTGCCGTTGCCCAGGCTCTGCAAGAGCGCGCGCACCCCGGCCAGCGGCGTCTTGAGCTGGTGCGTGGTGAGCGAGAGCATCGAGTGCATTCGCTGTGTCTCGCGCTGCCGGTGCCTTGCCACCATGAAGAGCACCACCGCGAGCACGCACAGCAGCAGGCCCGCCAGCGTCGACTCACCGGAGATCATGAACAGCTGACGCTCGGTGGCTTGATCGAGCGCGAGCAGGCGGTTGGCCCGCTCCACGCCGTCGAAGGTGGCTTCGATCTGCCCGCGCAGCAGCAGGTCACTCGCGACGATGTTCCGGCGCACCAGCACCGCCCACCAGCCCATCAGAGGACCGACGGTCGACAGCGCTGCCGCGAAAGCGATGACGTCGAGGTTCCGTTTGAGAAACTGGCGAAAGCGGTTCATGGGTCAGAGTGCCGCGACGAGTTGCTCCACGTCGTTGGGTGAGTGCGCCGCCGACAAGAAGCCCACTTCGTACGCGGAGGGCGGCAGGTAGAGGCCCGCTTCCAGCCACTGGCCGTAGCGGCTCTTGAAACTTGCCACCGCTTCGGGCGCGATCTTCTCGGCCTGCGTGGGGATGGGGCCGTTGAGCGAGTAGTAGGGCCAGAACAAACTGCCCACGCGCACCATGCGGAACGCGCGGTTCTTCTTCTCGGCCACCGCGTTGTCCATCAACCCGCCCAGCGCCTCGAGGTGCCGGTAGGGAGCGCCGGTGCGCAGCTCGGTCAAGGTGGCGATGCCCGCGGCGAGCGCGACCGGATTTCCGGCCATGGTGCCGGCCTGGTACGTCTTTCCCAGGGGAGCGAGGCGCTCCATGATCTCCGCGCGGCCGACCACGGCGCCGACGGGCAGCCCACCACCGATGATCTTCCCCAGCGTGGTGAGGTCGGGCTGCACGCCCACCACCTTCGAGTAGCCGTGGAAGCCGAAGCGAAACCCGTTGATCACCTCGTCGAACACCAGCCGCGCGCCGTGCTCCGAGGTGAGCTCACGCAGGCGCTTCAAGAAGCGAGGCTCCTGAATCAACAGGCCGTTGTTGGCCGGGAGCGGCTCGATGAACGCAGCGGCCAGCTGGCGGCCGTGCTCGCGGAAGACCTGCTCGAGCGCCTCGATGTCGCCCAGCGGAGCGACCAGCGTGTCGTGCGCCACCGTGACGCCCTCGCTCTCGGCGAGGCCCAGGGTCACCACGCCGCTGCCGGCCTTCACCATCATCGCGTCGGCGTGACCGTGGTAGCAGCCCGAGAACTTGAGCAGCAGCTTCCTGCTGGTGTGCGCGCGCGCCAGGCGGATGGCGGTCATCACCGCTTCGGTGCCGCTCACCACGAACCGCACCCGATCGGCCGGCGCGAACGCCTCGAGCACCAACTCGGCCATCGCGAGCTCGTTGCGATGACAGGTGCCGAACGCGAGCCCGTCTTTCGCGGCGCGAAGGACCGCGTCGATCACCGCCGGGTGCGCGTGACCCAGGATGTTCGGGCCCCAGGCCATGCAGAAGTCGAGGTACTTGCGCCCGTCTTCATCGAACATCCACGCGCCTTCACCGCGCGACATGTACCGGGGCGTGCCGCCGACGCTGCCGAAGGCACGAACGGGGCTGGAGACACCGCCGGGCATCAAGGCCCGTGCGCGGGAAAAGAGACGCTCAGATGCGCCGGGCGAGCCAGTCATGGGATTCCTCTCGTGAAGTGGTGAGTTCTTCGAGGCGCGCTGCCAGCCACGCCGTATCGGGTCGTTCGGACATCATCACGGTTTGGCGCTTCCAGCCGGTCTCAGTTGCCAGGCCCAGCGAGGCGCGGCCGTCTGCGATGTAACAACCGAAGGGCGTGGTGCAACCGCCTTCGAGAATTCGCAAGAAGTCGCGCTCGGTGTTCACGGCGTACGCGGTCGGCTCGTGATGAAGGGCGCGCACCAACCCGATGACTTCGGAGTCGTCGGCCCGGCACTGCACGGCCACGGCGCCCTGCCCCGGCGCGCACTGCCAGCGCAGCGGGTTCAAGCGGAACACGGCCAGCCCGTCGAGGGGCAGCTGCAACCGGGAGACGCCTGCTTCAGCGAGGAGGATCGCGTCGTAGAGCCCGTCGCGCAGCTTGCCCACCCGCGTCGGCACGTTGCCACGCAGCGGTTGTGAGATGGTCTCCGGGGCGAAGTGTTGGAGCATCGCTTCGCGTCGCAACGAGCTCGAGCCCACCCTGCTGCCGGCCTTGAGGGGAATGAGGCCCTTCTCGTCGACGGCCTCCAACCGGGCGATCAACACGTCGGCCGCCGCGGCGCGCTCCAGCACGGCGCCCAGCACCAGACCCGCGGGCATGCGGGTGGGGAGATCCTTGAGCGAGTGCACCGCCCAGTCGATCTCCCGCGAGCGCAAAGCCGACTCGAGCTCTTCGGTGAAGAAGCCCTTCTCGAGCTTGCCGGCCAGCTTCTCGGCCTGGCTGGTATCGCCCTTGGTGGTGATGACCCGCTCAGAGATGCTGACGCCGACGGTGGCAAGCAACGAGCTGACGTGACGGGTCTGCCAGAGCGCGAGCGCCGAACCACGCGTGCCGACCGTGTAGTGCCTCATGACGCCTCTCGGGTCTTCTTCAAGAGTTGATGGGTAAAGGCGCCCACGGCCTGACGCACGCGGCGCGCCTGCTTCGCCGGAATGCCTGCCAGAAGCTGGGGCAGCTGTTCGTTCAAGAAGGTGAAGCGCTCTGCGTCGATGGCGGCCAACGCACTTGCGGGCGCGGGCGCGGCGAGCTCGCCGGTCAAGGTGGTGCTCGCGGTGGTGACCAGCTCACCCAGGCGTTCCCGATCCACCTCGCTCAGGTGCAGCTCAGGGCGCGCGAGCAGCGTGTCGAGACCGACCGTGGTCCACCCCGGAGCGGACCTGAGCTGCGGCGGCGCGCCCGCGTCGATGACGATGCCGTGCTTGCGGCGCGCGGGCAGGGTGAGCCACGGCGTCGCAGCCCCCGTACACACCACCACCGCGTCGAACGAGTTCACCTGGGAGAACATGGTGTCCATCGACTGGCGGGTCCAGGTGCTGACCTCCCAGCCGGGCACGGCTTTCAAGCTGCGCTCCATCGCCTGGCCGAACTCACCGCGGCCGAGCACCGCGACGGTCTTCACGGGGCGCTCCCGAAGCACTTCGCGCACCAGCGACTGCACGCCGAGCGAAGGCGCACCGGGCACTTCATCGCGCCGGCTGTGAATGAGGCGCTCCACGTGTTTCCACACGCGGTGCAGACGGCCATCGGAGACGCCGGTGCTGCGCGCGAGCTCGAAGGCCTTGAGCACCTGGCGGCCGACGGCGCTTTCACCTTCAGCGACCGAGTCGAGACCCACCACCACGCGCAGCAGGTAGTGCACGGCGGCCGTGCCCGCGCGCACCTGGATCACCTCGGGAGCGACGTCGGGGAGCCGTGAAGCGAGCGCGCCGCGAAGCAGACTGCCGGCCCACTCCGGTTGATCAGCGGTGATGATCCACTCGGTGCGCGAACAGGTCGTCACGCACGCAGCACCCGAGACGTAGCCCGCCTGGCGCAACGAGGCGATCGGCTCCAACTCCGCAGCCAGCGCCGCGAACTGAGAGCGCACCACGGTGTTCGCCGCCCGCCACGACACGCCGACGACCGCCAGAGGAGGACTCATGCGCTCACCAAACTCTCAACCTGACCCACAACCTCACTCTCCCCCGCGAAGGAGAGGGTCGGGGAGAGGGCTGACAATCCCTCCGCCGCCGCAAAACCACTGATGATCGCGTCCTTCATCGCGGCGCCCCCAAAGTAACTCCCAGCCAGAGCGACGGGCTGTCCTGCGAGCGAAGAACGAAGTCGAGCAACCTGCCCCGCATGACCGACCGTCGGCTGAAACACCGCGCGAGGCCACCGCACGACTTGCATCACCTGCCCCACGGAACCTCCCGTCAGTCGATTCAGGTCGCCCCGAAACCCAGCGAGCAATTCACCATCACTGAGCGCCGCCCGCGAGGGATTGAGTGCGCCGCCGATGAAGGTGGAGAACCTGCGAGGTGATTCCTCCAGCAGGTCGCCCACGAACAAGGTGCCCAGCGCGAAGAGCTCCTCGACCGGGGCCGCCAGATAGCCGAAACCGGGCGGCAGGCGCGAATCGCCGGGCACCTGCTCGGCCCACTGCAACAGCGTGACGGGCGCGTAGGTGAACTCCGACAACACGCGCGCGGCGGCCGGGAGCGCCCGGCCCAGCAGACGCGCGGCGACGTCGGCTTCGGTGGCGATCACCACGCGCGCCGCATGAAACTCCACCGGTTCGTTCTTCCGGCGCCCCGTCACCGTCACGCCCTCTGGAGTGAAGCTGAGTGAATCGAGCTCGGTCTCCATCGAACACGACAACCGCTGCGCCGCGCGTTCGCCCACCACGCCGAAGCCTTTGCTGAACGTGTACAGCCCCGCGCGTGCACCGGGCTCCGAGGTCTTCATCGCCTTGAGCGCGCCCTTGATGACGCTGCCGTATTCTTTTTCCGCCGTCACCAGCGCCGGCATGCAGGCCTGCGCCGAGAGCGCGCGCAGATCGCCCGCGAAGATGCCCGTCATCACCGCGGCCAGAAAATGGTCGACCGTCTTCTGACCGAACCGCCGCACCAGCAACGACTCGAGCGACTCATCACTCAGGTCTGCGCGCGCAGGGGAAGGCCACATGAACTCCTTCGCCAGCGACCACTTGTCTCCCAGCGTCAACGCACCCGTGCTGAGCACACTGAGGGGACTGGGCCGAAGCCCACGCAGTTTTCCACCCCGCACGATGAAGCGGCTGGCCGACGCAGGACGCAGCCGGGTGGCGTCTTCGGTGAGCCCGAGCAGCTCGAGCAGCCGCCAGAACGCCGGATGCCGGCCGTTGAAGCTGGTCGGCCCGGTGGGAAATGAACCCAACGACGTCTCGGTGGAGCCCGCCTTGCCGCCGAGCTGCGCGGCACGCTCCACCAACAACACCCGACGGCCGAGGCGCTGCAGCTCGAGCGCCGCGGTGATGCCCGCGAGGCCGCCGCCCACCACCAGCACGTCGAGGTGCTCAGCCATTTCGAGCAACCTCCTCGCAGAGCGCCGCGACGGTGTCGGGGTTGGTGTCTTTGTGAATGCCGTGGCCCAGGTTGACGATGCAGCGCTTCGCGTCGTCGGTCTCTCGCATCACGCTCAGCAGCGACCTGGTGGCCGCCACGGTGGGCTCCGCGCCCGCCAGCAGCCGCGCGGGATCGAGGTTCCCCTGCAACACGTGCCGTGGATAGCGGGCGCGCGCTTCACGCCAATCCGCGCGCCAGTCGAGCGAGAAGCCGTCGACATTGGCCTCACCGAGCACCGGCAACAGGTGCTGACCACCCCGAACGAACAGCATCACCTTGCGGCCCTTCGCGCGCAGCGGCTCGGTGATGCGGCGGATCGCCGGCAGGCAGAAGCGCACGTAGTCTTCGCGATCGAGCAGGCCACCCCAGGTATCGAAGAGCTGCACGGTGTCGGCGCCGGCCTCGCACTGCGCGTCGAGATATTCGGCGGTGACGTCGGCCAGGGTGGCCAGCGCCTTCTCGGCGAGCGCGGGTTGCTGGTGCAGCATCACGCGCGCCTTGAGGAAGTCGTCACTGCCGCCGCCTTCGGTGCAGTACGCGAAGAGCGTGAAGGGAGCACCCGCGAAGCCGAAGAGCCCGTAGCGGTTGGCGAGCGCCGCCTTGAGGTGCTTCACCGCGTTGGCCACGAAGCCCATGCGCGCGGCGGCGCCTTCCACTTTCCACCCGGCGAGATCCGCCGAAGTGGAGAGCGTGCGCGCGAGCTGAGGCCCTTCACCGGCACCGAAGGTGACGCCGAGGCCGAGTGCTTCAGGCACCACCAGGATGTCGGAGAACACGATGGCCGCGTCGAGCTTGAAGCGGGCCAGCGGCTCGAGCGCGACCCGGGTGGTCAGCTCGGGCGAGTGACACAGCTCCCAGAAGCCCGCAGTCTTCCGGACCGCGCGGTAGTCGGGCAGATAGCGGCCGGCCTGGCGCATCAGCCACACCGGCGGCCGGTCGACGGGAGAACCAGACAACGCTGCGAGGAATCGTTCGCGGGAGTCCATGAAGGTTCAGGATGAATGCAGTGACGGGTGGGGGGCCGTGTCACAACTCCGTCATGCGGCCGGGCGCGTGGGCCCAAAGCCTGCAAGATCTCTGTCGTGGCGACCACGTGGCTGCTCACGAGAGAAACCGACGAACCGCGTGCCGACGCGATCGTGGTGCCGTGCGTCGAGACGAAGGTGCTCCCGTGGCCGTTCTCCGCCCGCTCCGCCCCGGGGGAGAGGGTCGGGGTGAGGGGCTGCGAATTGACGCTCTTCACGAGCGCAAAATCAGTGGCGGCCTGGGTCGGTTCAAACCGCCCGCCCCTGCAAAAGGTCGCCGCCCTCAGACCCGCAACCTCATCCGAGCTCGAGAAGCACGGAATCACCCCCGACATCACGGCCGAAGGCGGCGTGGTGGCGCTCGCCCACGCCATCCGCGCCTGGTGCAATTTCCCCGTTCACTTCCGGTACCCCACCAGCAACGCAGGCCTCGACTCGCCCGAACAGGCTGAGGCGATCGACCTGCTCTCCGGCATCGGCAAGGTCGATCGCCGGGTCGCTTACGAAGTGACTGCGCCCGCGGGTCTGCGCGAGTCGCTCCAGGGCGCCGCGAAGGGCGACTGGGCCATCTCGTTCGCCAGCCCGTCGGCGGTGCACCACTTCTTCGCCGCCCGCGCGGTCATCACCAGCGCGCCGAAAGAAGCCGCCTGCCTGGGCGCGTCCACCGTGCGCGCGTGGAATGATCGCCGCCCGAAAGACTGGCCCGAAGCTTCCCCTCTCACCGAAAAGGTCGCGTCATGAACCCGAATCTCCCCGTTCGCCTCCGCCGGCTGCGCTCGACGCCTTCCATTCGCGCGATGTTCTCCGAGACGCAGGTCAGTTTGCGCCAGCTGGTGCAGCCCTACTTCGTGGTGCCCGGCAAGGGCGTGAAGCAGGAGACCCGCCCCGGTTACGGCCTGTGGCAGGTCTCGCCCGACGTGCTGCGGGAAGAGATAGGGCTGCTGTCCAAAGCAGGCGTGGGCGGCGTGATGCTCTTCGGCGTGCCCGAGCAGAAGCGTGATGACGGCAAGGGCCTCGACGTGCAGCTCGAGCCGCTGCGCCAGGCGATCCTCGAAGCGAAGGCAGCCGCGCCTGAGCTGCCGCTGTTCGCCGACGTGTGCCTCTGCGCGTACACCACGCACGGTCACTGCGGCCTGGTGAAGGGCAACACGATCCTGAACGACGAGAGCGTGGTGGTGCTCACCGAGATGGCCGTGCTGCTCGCGAAGTGGGGCGTCGACTTCGTGTGTCCCAGCGACATGATGGACGGGCGCATCGCGGCGATGCGGCGCGGGCTGGATGAAGCGGGCCTCACGCAGACTTCCATCCTCAGCTACGCGATCAAGATGGCGAGCGCGTTCTACGGGCCGTTCCGTGAAGCGGCGCACTCGGCGCCGGGCTTCGGCGATCGCAAGAGCTACCAGATGCCCGCGGGCAATCGGCGCGAGGCGCGGCGGGAGCTGCTGCTCGACGTGGCCGAAGGCGCAGACGCGGTGATGGTGAAGCCCGCAATGACCAACCTCGATCTCATTCGCGATGCACGCGAGGCGACGGACTTGCCCCTGTTCGCGTACCAGGTGTCAGGTGAGTACGCGATGCTGCGCGCTTCGGGTGACGCGGGCCTGATGGACTTCGATCGCGCGCTCGAGGAATCGCTGGTGGCGATCCGGCGTGCGGGGGCTGATGTGATCGTCAGCTACGCAGCCCGTCCCTGGGCTCTGCGCTGACTCGAAGCTGTTCTCCCTGCGAAGCGGGGCCGCTTCTCCTCCTCAGCTCAGTGACGCCACGACCTTCTTGAGCAGCGCCGACTCTTCCGGCTTCACCTTGCCGTCGGCCAACACCAACGCCCGCGCCGCGGTGATCGCGTCATCGCTGCGCGTCTTGAGCAGCGCCCAGTCAGGTTCACCCGGCTTGAGCCCCGCCCTCACGTCGACCATCAGATCGTGCAACGGCTGCTCAGGCACCGACCAGCTTCGGCCCAGGCCCATCACCATCTGCATCTCATGCTGCTCGACCTCGCCGTCGACCCATGCGACGTGGAGCATCAGCTTGAGCACTTCGAGATTGAACGTGTCTTCGGCAGAGAAGCGCATGACCCTTGCTACTCCGCTGACGAAGCGAAGTCAGCGAGCCCGGCTCAACGCCCGTTGCAGCATGCTGGCCGACACCGGCTTGACCAGACAGTCATCCATGCCCGCGGCCAGGCAGGCGGCGAGTTCTTCGGGCAGGCCCGACGCAGTCAACGCGACGATGGGCGTCGACGAGCGGTTGGGCGAAGCGCGAATGCGGCGGGTGGCCTCGAGCCCATCCATCTCCGGCATCTGACAATCCATCAGCACCAACGCGAAGTCTTCGCGGCCCACCGCATCGACCGCTTCCCGGCCGTTGCGCGCCACCTCGACCGCGTAGCCGGCCTTCTCCACCAGGCCGCGCGCCACCAGCAGGTTGATGGGATTGTCGTCGACCACCAGCACGCGCCGCGAAGAGCGCGTGGCACGAGACGCGGGCAGCTCCGGCACCACCTCCACCTCGGCCAACACCAACGGCAGGTCGACGGTGAATTCGCTCCCACTTCCCACGCGCGAGCTCACCGTCAAGGTGCCGCCCATCGCTTCGATCAACTGCCGCGAGAGCGCGAGGCCCAGACCCGAGCCACCGAACCGCCGGGTGGTCGAATCGTCGCCCTGTTCGAACGGACGGAACAACCGCGCCAGCACCTCGGGCGTGATGCCCAGCCCTTCATCTTTCACGGTGAGCACCAGCCGCCCTGCGCGGGCCTCGAGGTGCACCACCACCTCACCCCGTTCGGTGAACTTCACCGCGTTGCTCAGCAGGTTGCTGAGCACCTGCCGCCAGCGCACGCCATCGAGCAACACCCACTGCGGCACCGACGGAGGGACGGTCGACCTGAGTGTCAGCCCCTTCTCCTTCGCCACCGGCGTGAAGAGCTCGACCATGTCGGCGACCAGCTTCTCCAGCTCCACCGGCCGGGGCGAGAGCACCAGCCGGCCGCTCTCCGCGCGCGTGACCAGGAGCAGATCATCAATCAAGGTGATCAACGTCTGCCCGCTGCGTTGCACCAGCTCGATGCGCTTGCGTTGTTCGGGTTCGAGCGCGCCGCCGAGCACCAGCTCGGTGAGGCCGAGCACGCCGTTCATCGGCGTGCGGATCTCGTGACTGACGTTGGCGAGGAAGATGGTGCGCGCGCGGCTGGCGGCCTCCAGGCGTTCCAGCGTCTCCTGGCGCACGCCGTCGAACCAGCGCACGAACGAGACCACCAACAACATCAGCGCGCCCAGGTTGAGGGCCGTCACCACGCCGTGATGCGGCCGGAGCGGCCCCTGCAGGTGGTAGCCGGAGACCATCATCCACTCCGCGGTGCCGCCGAGCGCCATGGCGATGGCCAGCCACAAGCGGCGCTCCCAGCCCGAGAGCAGGAAGCTCGCGAGCAGGGGCACGAGCACCAGGAACACCGGCGTCATCGGGTTGGGCGGGTTCTGCAGCAACCCGGCAGAGGCGAGGAAAGGAGAGACGAGCGCGAGGGAGAGATGCGCGGCCAACCGCAGCGGTGCGAAGCGCAGCACCACCAGGCACACCAGGCCGCTGACCATCATGTAGAGCTGCGCGAGCACCAGCCACCACAGCCCTTGTCTCAACGCCACCAGGCCGAAGACGACGGAGAAGCCGAGGCCATACGCCCACGTTCGAATGAAGAAGCGCGTGCGCCAGTCGGCCGCGTGCACGGGCGGGATCAACACACGTTCGATGTGGCTCCAGACCGCTGACACGTCTGGGAGATCTAATCCCCCCGCTCTCGATACGCGAAGGGTCGGTGCCGCCTCTGGGTCTTGCCGGGGAGGTGGGTCAGCGCGCGTGAGGTCGGACGCCACCAGGCATTCGAGACGAAGAGCGTGCTGAAGCGGTGAAGGGGGCGCGACGACGAGCTGCATGGAGCGCCGGAACCTGTTCGAGCGCGTCAAGAGCGGGCAGCCGATGAACTGAAGTTCGCAAATCGTGCGCCAGCCATCGGGTACCCGTCGCGTTAGTGGCGAGGGATGAATGCGCATGCATTTCTCGTCGCGCTCACCACCGTGCTCGGCGTGGCGGCCGTCACCACGGTGCTCTTCCAGCGCCTCAAGCAGCCGGTGGTGCTCGGCTACATCCTGGCGGGCTTCCTCATCGGCCCGAACTTTCCCTTCCCGCTCTTCGCTGACCGCAAGGTCGTCGAGACGCTCTCGGAGCTCGGCGTCATCCTGCTGATGTTCTCGCTGGGGCTCGAGTTCCGCCTGGGCAAGTTGTTCAAGCTGGCCACCACCGCCGGGCTCACCGCGGTGCTGCAGTCGAGCTTGATGTTGTGGCTGGGCTTCGTCACCGGGCAGGCCTTCGGGTGGACCACGCTGGAGAGCCTCTTCGTGGGTTCGATCATGGCGATCTCCAGCACCACCATCATCGCCAAGGCCTTCGAGGAGCAGAACGTGCGCAAGCCCCTGCGCGAGCTGGTGGTGGGCGTGCTCATCGTCGAAGACCTGGTGGCGATTCTGTTGATGGCCACGCTCACCGCGATCGCCAGCGGCACGGGGCTCTCGGCGGCGACGATGGCGGCGACCACCGGCAAGCTGGCCGCCTTCCTCGTGGGGCTGGTGGCGGTGGGGCTGCTGGTGGTGCCGCGCGCCGTGCGCTTCGTGAACCGGCTCGGCCGCCCGGAGACCACGCTGGTGGCCAGCGTCGGCTTCTGCTTCGCGGTCTCCCTGCTCGCGCACGAGCTCGGCTACTCCGTCGCGCTGGGCGCGTTCATCGCGGGCTCCCTCATCGCGGAGTCGGGTGAGCACCACGAGATCGAACGCCTGGTGACGCCGGTGCGCGACATCTTCGCGGCCATCTTCTTCGTCTCGGTGGGCGTCTTGCTCGACCCCTCGTTGGTCGCCCAGCACTGGGTGGCCATCGTGGTGCTCACCACCGTGGTGGTGGTGGGCAAGGTGGTCGGTGTTTCCCTGGGCGCGTTCCTCACCGGCAACAGCGTGCGCACCTCGTTGGAAGCCGGCATGAGCATGGCGCAGATCGGCGAGTTCTCTTTCATCATCGCGGGGCTCGGCCTGTCGCTGAAGGCGACCGGGGACTTTCTGTATCCCGTGGCGGTGGCGGTCTCGGCGCTCACCACCTTGATGACGCCGTGGTTGATCAAGGCGTCCGGCCCGCTGGCGAACTTCGTCGACCGGAAGATGCCCCCGCCACTGCAGACCTTCGTGGCGCTCTACGGCAGCTGGCTCGAGCAGATTCGCAGCAAGCCGCAAGACAAGACGCACGGCATGATCATCCGCCGGCTGATCTGGTTGCTGGTGCTCGACGCGGGGCTGTTGCTGCTGGTGGTGCTGGGCACGGCGCTCGGCCTCGCGCCGCTGAGCGCCTTCATCGACGAGCGGGTGGGCCTCGACGAGGGCATGGCGCGGGTGGTGGTGCTGGTCGCCGCGGCGGTGCTGGCGATACCGCTGGGCACGGGCGTGGTGCGGGTGTCGCGCCGGCTGGGGCTGGCCATCGCAGAGGCTGCGATGCCGGCAGTGAAAGCAGGTGCGCTCGATCTCGCCGCGGCGCCCCGGCGCGTGTTGGTGGTGACCCTGCAACTGGGCATGGTGTTGATCACCGGCTTACCGCTGCTGGCGGTGACCCAGCCATTTCTCGGTGGCGTCTACGCCCCCATCGCGTTCGCCGCCCTGGTGCTCGCGCTGGGCCCTGGTTTCTGGCGAGGCGCGGCGAACTTGCAAGGTCACGTGCAGGCCGGCGCGCAGACCATCGTCGAGGCGTTGATCTCCCAGGCACGGAAGGGCGGCGTGACGAACCTGCCGACGACGGAGCCACCACCCGAGGTGCTGGCCCAGGTGCGGAAGATTCTGCCCGGCATGGGCCAGCCGACCCCGGTCTACCTGCACGAGCGCAGCGGCGCGGTGGGGCGGTCACTGGCAGACCTCAACCTGCGCAGCGTCACCGGGGCGTCGGTGCTCGCCATCGCGCGTGGCACTGAAGGGCTGCTGGTACCGGACGCGAAAGAGGTGCTGCGCGCGGGTGACACCCTGGCGTTGGCGGGTACGCACGACGCCATCGCGGCCGCGAAGGCGCTGCTCGAGAACCCGGGTGAGACCAATCTGCGCCGGCCAGCGTGGTAGAGCGTCGTCGTGCGAACCCTTCGACTGATCGAGCTTCGACTGGGCCGTGATCAGATCGGCGTGACCTGTGGGATCGACGATCTGCAGTTCCACTTCACGATTTGGTACGACGACGTCGATCTGCTCGCGGTCGATCGCGGGCTGATGGAGCGGCTCGCGTTCCACGCCGCGCTCTTTCAGCTCAACTCGGTGGCCAGCCTGCGGCCCGAGGCGATCGAACTGGGCCGCTATGCACATCATGCGACGCCGCGATTCGTGGAGCTGTGGACCACGGTGTTTCGGCGCGTGTGGGCGCAGTGGCGGTGGGAGCACGACCTGCCCGCTTACGACGGTCCACGCTTTGCGGACGCCGCAGGCGCGTCTTCGCCGGGCCCCGTGCACACGGCGGCAGGCCCTGTCGAGCTGCTCGCGTTCTGCGGTGGCGGCAAGGACAGCCTGGTCGCCGCGAAGCTGCTCGAGCGCGCGGGGCTTTTATTCTCGACGCTGGGCTATTCACATTCGATCTACGGCGATGCGGCCTCGCAGCACGCCCTTCTCGAACGTGTTGCGGCGGGCACTGCGCGCGCGCGGCGCGAGCGCCAGTGGATCTTCGATGACTTCCTCGATTCGCCCGTGGTCTCGCTCCGACCCGAGCTCGGCGTCAGGTCGCTGCTCGCTGCCGAGACGCCCGCCTCCGTGTTCGCGGCCCTGCCCCTCGCCGTCGCGCGCGGCCACCGCGGCCTCGTCGTCGCGCACGAGCGCAGCGCAAACGCCGCGAACCTCGTCTGGGAGGCGACCGGAGAAGGCGTGAACCACCAGTGGGGCAAGAGCTGGGAGGCCGAACGCCTTCTCGACCTCTATGTCCGCACCGAGCTGTGCGCCGACATCCGCTACTTCAGCGTGCTGCAGCCGATCCACGACGAGGTGATCTTCGAGCTGCTCGCACGCGACGCCGAGCTCGCGCCGCTCACGCATTCCTGCAACGTGAAGAAGCCCTGGTGCGGTGCGTGCGCGAAGTGCGTGTACGTCTGGCTGCAGATGTCTGCGCACCTCCCTGCGTCCATCGTCGAGGCGACGTTCGGCGCCGACCTCGGCGAGCGCCCCGTCAACGAGCGCTGGCTGCGCGAGCTTCTCGGGCTCGCCGCACACACGCCGTTCGAGTGCGTCGGCAGCGCGCCCGAAGCGCGGCTGGCGCTGGCGTTGACCGCGCGGCGGCGCCCGCTCGGGCCTCGCCTCGCCAGGCTTGCCGCCGAGGTCGGGCCCATCGATGTCGCGTCGATCGCCGCGCCACTGATCGGCGTCGACGATGCCCACGGCATGCCCTCCCACGTCGCCGACAAGGTGATGCCGCAACTCCGCGCCGCGGCCGCAGCGGCACGGGCTCGTCTTGGCCAGCCATGACCGGCCTTCACGGGTCGCAACGGGCTGAGGGGAGACCCGCGAGCAGCCAACGCGCCGCCTCGGCCGGTGATGCTTTGTCCTCGGCGCGGTCGACCATGAGGTTCGCCTGTCGCATGCGCTCCAGGGTGATCGCCTCACGCAACGGGGCCAGCGCGCAGGCGACGCGCCGATCGTCTGCCACCCGCGGAGCGAGCAGGATCATCGCGTCATAAGGAGGCAGCGCGTTCGCCGGGTCGGTGAGCGTGATGAGATCGTTGGCGGCGATGCGGCCGTCGGTCGAAAATGCCGAGATCACGTCGACCTCTCCGCGCGCGACCGCATCGTAGAGCAGGGTTGGATCGAAGGTGCGCGTGCGCTCGAACCGCAGCGCATACGCAGAGTTCACCGCGGCCCATTCGCCGCGGCCGAACCACTCGTAGTCGCCGCCCATGGCCAACGACCGCGCGTGTCGCGAGAGATCGCCGATCGCGCTCACCTGCAGCCGCGCCGCCGCCTCGCGGCGCATGGCCAGTGCGTAGGCATTCTCGAAACCGAGCGACCCCAGACTGCGGATCTGGTGCTCGCGCGCCAGCCACGCCTCGACCTCGGCGAGAATCTGCCAGCGTGGCAGCCCGGGAGACCGATGCATGTGGTTCACCCAGATCGTGCCGGAGTAGTCGACGTAGGCGTCGATGTCGCCGAGCCGCAACGCATCGAAGACCACGGTCGAGCCGAGACTCGAGACCACCTCGACCGCGATGCCGACCTGCGCGAGCCGCGCGCGGAGGACCTCGACGAGGATGTACTGCTCGGTGAACGTCTTCGCGCCGAGGCGGAGCTTCGTGACGCTGCTGTCTCCGGCGCGAGGCGCCGCCACCGCCGCGGGCTCGCGGTTCTGGGGCACGGCCACCGCGCGCGGCAAGACGAAGATCACCAGCCCGGCCAACGCGCCCATGGCCACCGCCGGAATCCAGGCGCGTCGTCTGCCTCGGGCCCAGAGCGCGCGCTCGGTCGCCGCGAGGATGGCATCGAGGGCGACCGCGAGCGCCGCTGCAGCGGCCACCCCGACCAGCAGCATCGACCAGGTTCGGGTCTGCAGGCCGGCGAAGATGTAGTTGCCCAGGCACGCCTGGCCCACCGGCGTCGCGAGGGTGGCCGCGCCGACGGTCCACACGGTCGCCATGCGCACGCCTGCGGCGATCACCGGTGCAGCGAGCGGCAGCTCGACCTGCAGCAGAATCTGGCCGCGCGACATGCCCATTCCCCGCGCCGCCTCGAGCACCGCTGCATCAACACCCCGAAGGCCTGTGATCGTGTTCCGGAGAATCGGCAGCACGGCATAGAGGGTCAGCGCGATCACCGCCGGCGGGAACCCGAACGGTGACACGCCGATACCGAGGCCGCCTGTCTCGGCGAGCACCGGCACCATCAGCGCGAGCAATGCGAGGCCCGGGATCGTCTGGATCACGCCCGCGATCGTGACGATCGGGAACGCGAGGCGAGGCCGGCTTGCCACTGCGATCGCCAGAGGAACTCCGACGAGGATCGCCGCGGCCAGTGACACCAACACCAGCACGAGGTGGCTGGCGAGCAGCGAAGGCAACCCGAGCAGGTGCTGGGTCATGCGCCCACCTTGCCGATCGCCTCTGCCTGGCGACGCGCCATGCCCATCAGCTGCGCCACGTAGTCGTCGGCGGGCTTCATCATCAGCTCAGCGGGCGTACCGACCTGGCGCAGCGCGCCGCGGTACATCACGACGATGCGATCGGCGAGGGTCAGGGCCTCGATGATGTCGTGCGTCACCATGAGGGTGGTCAACGAGAGCTCGCGGTGGATGCGCCGCAGCTCACCCTGCAGCGCCACGCGCGTGATGGGATCCACGGCGCCGAACGGCTCGTCGAGCAACAGCACCTTCTGACGCGCGGCCAGCGCACGTGCCACCCCCACGCGCTGGCGCTGGCCGCCCGAGAGCTGGTCGGGGAACCGATCTCGGTGAAGCGCCTCGAGCCCGACGAGCGCCAGCACTTCGTCGACGCGCGCTGCGATCTCGCCTGCCTCCCAGCCGAGCAGCCTCGGCACGGTCGCGACGTTGGCGGCCACGGTCCAGTGCGGAAAGAGGCCAGCGTGCTGGATCACGTAGCCGATTTTGCGCCGCAGCGAGACGGCGTCGGTCGACCCACGCAGCTCACCTTCGAAGCGAAGCTCGCCTTCATCGGGCTCGATCAGCCGGTTGACCATCTTCACGAGGGTGGTCTTGCCGCTGCCCGATTCTCCCAGCACCGCCACCAGCTCGCCAGACGCGATCCGCAGCGTGAGATTGCGAAGCGCCCACACCCCGCCGTACCGCTTCGAGACGTCTGCGAATTCGATCACGACGGCATGGTGCCGACTCCCCGGTGCCGCGTCTCGTGGTTCTTCTTCATCGTGCGTGGGCCGCCCCGCTGGTACGGGCGTGCTCATGAGCTCGTATCGGGTCGTGGAGCTGATGCGCTTCGGAGGTCCCCAGGTGTTGACCGTCGGCGCGCGGCCGTTTCTCCCCCTCGCCCCGGGTGACGTGCGGGTGCGCGCGCTCGCCTCTGCGGTGAATCACTCGGATCTCCACGTTCGCTCCGGTGACTGGAAGATTCGCAAGGCCTCGCCCTTCCCCTACGTCCCGGGGCTGGAGGTCGTCGGAGAAGCAGTCGAAGTGGGCTCAGAGGTCACCCGCGTGCGAGTCGGAGACCGCGTGTGGACGACCATGCAGGGCCTCGGCGGCGTTCGCGCCGAGCGCGAGGGGGGGTATTCCGAGTTCGTCACTGTGAACGAAGAGGTGCTCGCACTGCTTCCGCCGAAGCTCGACCCGGTGAGGTTCGCGGCCATCGGGTTGGCCGGCGTCACCGCGCTCGAGTCGCTTCGACGCGTCGGCGACGTCGCGGGGAAGACCGTGCTCGTGACCGGAGCCACGGGCGGTGTGGGGGCCGTCGCGGTCGACATCGCGAAGGCTCACGGCGCCACCGTCATCGCCCAGACACGAACGTCCACCCTTCCCACCGCGGGGAGCGTCGACGCGGTACTCGACGGCGTCGCGGGCCCGGCGTTCCCGGCACTCGTCGCGGCTTTGCGGCCGGGTGGCTGCTACTGCGCGTACGGCGCGGCAGCAGGGGGCGACGTTCGGTTCGATCTCTGGAACCTGCTCGAGCGTCGCGTGCTGACGGGCTACTCCAGCGAAGACCTCTCCGGGGAGGGTCTGCGAGCGGCGACGGCCGAGCTGCTGGCGCTGTCGCTCCCCTCGCCACCGACCACCTCAATGCCACTCGAAGAAGCCAGTCGAGCGCACGCCCTGCTCGAACGACGCGAAGTTCGCGGGCGGATCATTCTGGTCCCCTGAACGCCTCAGACGCGCATCGCCAGCCAAAGCCGCACGCGCCGCTCGTCATCGACGAAGGCCTCGAGCACACGCCATCCGCTCCGCTGCAGGATCGCGGCGATCACCTCGGGCGAAGGTTTGTAGCAAGGCTCGGTCACGATGGCTTCGCCGCGCCGAAATCGACCAGCCGTCACGCCTGGCCATCGTCGTACGCGCGAAGCAGCTCGCCCTGGTCGTCATTCGAATCGGCACCCAGGAGCAACATCGCGTCATCACCAGCGATCGAGTTCATCTGGACCCATCGCGTACGAGCCGGGCGCCGCTCATCTGCCAACGCGACTCGGGGGGAAAGAAGTTGCGATACGTCGCTCGCACGTGATCGCGTGGAGAGAAGCACGAGCCCCCTCGCAAGACCTGCTGCCCCGACATGAACTTGCCGTTGTACTCAGCGACTGCGCCGCCGAGCGCTCGAAACCCGGGATACGCGCCGTAGCTCGAATGCGTCCACTCCCAGACGTTTCCCAGGAAGCCACTGCCTCGGCCTGGATGCAGGAAACCGTCATCGACGAAGTTCCCGTCACTGGCGGGGGTGTCACGCGCGGCCAGCTCCCACTCGGCTTCACTGGGGAGCCGGGCGCCGCTCCACCGTGCGATCGCATCGGCCTCGAAGTAGCTCAGGTGGCAGGCGACCTCGTCGGGGTCGATCGGGCGGACGCCTCCGAGCGTGTAGAGCCCGTCGTCGTGCCAATACAGCGGGGCGTGCCACCCTTCGGCCTTCACGCGCGCCCAACCGTCCGACAACCACCAGCGCGGGTCCCGGTATCCGCCATCGGTGATGAACGCCTGAACGTTTCGATTCAGCAGAGGTGCGCTCGAGATCTCGAACGGCTCGACGAACGTGCGATGCCGCGGGCGCTCGTTGTCGAACGCAAACCCCTCGTTGGCTGCGCCCAGCTCGATCAGCCCGCCCTCGAAGGAGCGCCACTCGGGTGCGCTGCCAGCGCGCGCGTCACGCGGCAGCTCGCCGTAGGCCGGACGCGACGGTTGAGTTCCGAGCGTGTACTTGATGTCGGTGAGAATCAGCTCCTGGTGTTGCTGCTCGTGCTGCAATCCAAGCTCGAGGAGCGCCAGATCCACAGTGGCGACCTGGATCGCGTGGAGCACCCGCTGCTCGAGCTCTGCGCGATACGCACGAACCTCCACCAGCGAAGGACGGGAGAGCAGGCCCCGCGAGGACCGCTCGACGCGGGTGCCGAGCGATTCGTAGTAGCTGTTGAACAAGAAGTTCCGCTCGGCATCGACCGAGCTGAGCACCACCGTCTCGAAGAACCACGTGGTGTGCGCGAGATGCCACTTGGTGGGGCTCGCGTTCGGCATCGGCTGAACCTGTTGGTCTTCGACGGTCAGCGGCGCGCAGAGCACCAGCGTGCGGTCGCGGACGGCTTGAAAACGGGCCGACAGGGCGCTCGTCGCAGCGGAGGGGCAAGACCTCGACATGTGTTCACCTTACTGACCACCGGGCGGCTGGGGACAGGGCGACGATGACGACTCGTCATCGTTGCCGTGATGCGCGTCATGAACACGGGCGCGCCGGGGCCGCACACACAGGGAAGCTGTCGTTGAGGCTCCAGCTCAGTCAGCGTCGAGAACCTCGGCCACGCACTCTTCTGCTTCAGCGTCGCTCAAGTCCTGCGCGCGCGCGTGCGCGAGCAACACCTTCTCCAGCCGGCGTTGCGCCAGGGCGTTGGTGACCACCCCCGCGAGCACGCCGCCCACCAGCACCACCACCGGCAACGCGCTGAAGCCCGGCGAAACCCAGAACGCAGCGCACGCCCCCAGCGCGAGGAACACGGTGCCCCACAGCGTGTGCCCATAGTGCCGCGAGGCCGCCAGCCCGCGCAGCTCGGCGGTGACGACCGCGCGCCTTCTTTCGGAGACCGGGCGTGGTTGCGAACGCGCAGCGGTGCGCTCTGAGCGCAGGGTGTTCATCAACTCCATCGCGTTTCTCCTCTTGCTGAGGCCGAGCGGCTCACGCCGCGCCCGCCTGATTTTTCTGCTCGTCACGCGTCAACTGAAACGATGGCGGCGCGGGGCGGGCCGCGGGCTGGGCTTGCAGGGCCGCGAGCGCCTCATCCACCGTCGGGTAGATGCGCCCGCCCGCCAGCAGCTCGGCGACGCCGACGTCGACCAGCGCGGCCGTCACGGCAGGGCGATTGGCCACCAGGGCCAGGCGCACTGAACGCTCCGAGAGTTGTTGCAGCAGGCCGCGCACCGCGTCGGCACCGGTCAGGTCGACCGTGGGCACCTGCCGCAGATCGAGCAGGAGCGGATGAGCCGCGTCGTGACCGTTCAACCCCTCGAGCTGCCCATGCGAGGCGAAGAAGATCGGCCCCTGGATCTCGACCAGCGCCGTCGCGTGAATGCCCGCCTTCACCGTGAGCGCGCGCACGCCGAGGTTGCTGTGCTGCACCGCGAAGTGAAGCAACGACACCACCAGGCCCGTGGCGACGCCGCCCACGAAGTCACCGACCAGAATCGAGACGGCCGTCACCACGAAGACCAGCGCCTCGAAGCGTGAGCTTTTCCAGATGAAGACGAAGTCCTTCACGTTGATGAGCCGTACGCCCACCACCACGAGAATTCCGGCGAGCCCCGCCAGCGGCAGCCGGGCCACCAACGGCGCCGCCACCAGCAGCATCAACAGCAGCGCCCCGGCGTGCGACACGCTGGCCAGCCGGGTGGTCGCGCCGGCCTGCACGGCAGCCATCGAGCGCACCACCGCGCCCGCGACGGGCATGCCCCCCACCAGGCTGCTCACCAGGTTGGCGCACCCCTGTGCCAGCAGCTCCTGGTCGGCCCGGTGTTTGGGGCCCTTCACCACCGAGTCGATGCTCACCGCGCTCATCAACGTGTCGATCGACGCGAGCAGCGCCAGCGCGATGGCCTCGGGCAGCAGCGCCGTGAGGTCGACCTCGCCGAATGCCGGCAACACCACGCGCAGCCCTTCGACGGCGACCGAACCCACCGTCGGCAACGAGACCTGCATCAAGGCCACGGCGCTCGCCACCACCGCCAGCCCCACCAACGCCCCCGGCGCACGCGGGTGCAGCCTGGGCAACACCACGAAGCACACGATGACCGCCAGGCCGAGCACCACCGACAACCAGTCGGCGCGCATCAACACGTCGTGCGGCGCGACCGCGGAGATCAACCGCACGTCGGCCGGCAGGCCCAGCAACCGCGGCAGCTGAGCGTCGAGCACCAGCACGCCGACCGCGGTGAGAAAGCCGCCCACCACCGGCCGGGGAATCGCCTGCACCACCCGCCCCAGCCGCAAGGCGCCGAAGACCAGCTGGCACAGGCCCGCGAAGAAGGTGGCCGCCATCAGCCCCTTCACCCCGTGGCGGCTGACGATTTCGTAGGTGAGCGGAGCGAGGGCGACCTCCGGGCCGCTGATTTGCAACTTCGCGCCGCCGAACATGCCCGCCAGCACCCCCGCAAGGATCCCCGTGACGATGCCCGCCGCCGGCGGCAGCCCGCACGCCATCGCCAGGGCGAGGTTGAGCGGCAGCGCCACGAAGGCCACCGTCACCCCCGCCATCACGTTCTGGGGCGCTCCCCGTCGCAGGTCCTTCCAGGAGCCCAGGGTGTCGCGCGCTGCTTCGCTCCAGGTGACCGTCACTGCCTGCATGACGGCCCTCGCTCTACAAGCAGCGGGCCAATCGGAGTTGCGTTCGGCGCACCACGAGCGTTGGGAAATGCCAACGCCTGACCGACGGGATTTCCCGACAGGGTCGGAGATTTCAGACCGCGGAGGGCCCCGATGCGCCTGCTGACCCGGCTGCTGCTGTCGCACGCGATGCCCGTGCTGGTGATGGGCCTTGCCCTGGGCGTGATGCTCGTCTCGTTGGTGCGCATGACCGTCTTGCTCTCCGAGGTGCGGGAGCAGGAGCTGGGCTCGTTGCTGGCGGGCGAAGCGATGCATCGGGGGGGCTGGGGCATCGAGGTGGCCATGCGTCACGGCCTGCAACGGTGTCAGGCGGGGCAACCGGCCGGCACGATGGGCCAGACGCTGGCGGCGCGCACCGCGGCGTTGCGAGAGCTGCTCGCGCTCCCTCAGACGCCCCGTTTCCCCAGCATCCGGGCGATCGCCCACGACTACGTCACGCTGGCCGAGGCCGTGCTGGCCGCACCCGACGTGTGCGAAGGGCTGCGCTCGCAAGAGAACCTGGAGCGACGCTGGGCGCTCGATGAGCAGCTGACCGACGCGTGGGTCGACGGCATGAGTGGGCTGCACTCCGCGGTCACCCAGAAAGACGAAGAAGCGCGCAGGGTGGGCACCGCGGCGGTGGCGGTGGGGCTGGCGAGCGCGCTGCTCGCGCTCTTCCTGGGCGTGTTGATCGCGCGGCGGCTGGCGAAGCTGGTCACCGAGCCGCTGGGCGAGCTGGAGCGCGTGGCGCACCGCGTGGGCCGGGGTGACTTCACCCGAGAAGAGCGCATCGAAGGTCCCCTCGAGGTGCAGCAACTGGCCTTCGAGCTCGACAAGATGCGCGCGCGCCTCGCCGAGCTGGACACGCTCAAGCAGAGCTTCCTCGCTTCGGTCTCGCACGAGCTGAGGACCCCCTTGTCGAAGCTGCGCGAAGCGCTGGCCCTGCTCAAGGAGGGCGTGGCCGGCCCGGTCACCGGCAAACAGCAGCGCCTGCTCGACATCGCCAGCCGCAACTGCGAGCGCGAGATTCGCACCGTCACCACCTTGCTCGATCTCTCGAGGCTGCGAGCGGGCGCTCCGGTGCAATTCCAGGCGGGCGCGATGCTCGACGACGCGGTGCGAGAAGCCTGTGAAGCGCATCTCGACGAAGCGAAGGAGGCCGGCGTCGAGCTGGAGGTGACCATCGAAGGTGACGTGCCGCGGGCCTCCCTTGATCAAGCGATGCTGGAGCGCGCGGTCTCGAACCTGGTGCGCAACGCCCTGGGCGTCAGCCGGCGGGGTCAAAAAGTGCGGGTGGGCCGCACCGTGCGCGCCACGTTGGGCCAACCACCCGTCGCGGTGGTGACGGTGCGCGACGAAGGGCCGGGGTTGCCCCCGCAGATTCGCGATTCGGTCTTCGAGGCCTTCGTCACCCAGGCCGTCGACGGCAGCCCCAAAGGGGTCGGCGTGGGCCTGGGCCTGGCGTTGGCGCGCGAGGTGGCGCGTGCGCACCAGGGCGATCTCGAGCTGAGTGACAGCGAAGGCCCCGGCGCCACCTTCGTCTTGTGGATGCCCCTGTCGATGGCGCCGGGAAGACGCGCGGGAGAAGCATGAGTCACGAAGCCCACGTCGTCATCATCGATGACGAACCCGAGATGTGTGAGCTGCTCGCGTTGCGGTTGGAGTTTCACGGTTACCGGGTCACCACCGCGCAGACGGTGGCCCGAGGTCTCGAGCTGCTCGACAGCGAGCTGGTCGACGCGATGGTGGTCGACCTCCAGCTGGAGCAGGGCTCGGGCATGGAGGTGCTCGCGGCAGTGAAGGCGCGCGCCCTCGAGGTGCCGGTCATCATCCTCACCGCGCACGGCAGCATCGAGTCGGCCGTCGAGGCGATGGCCCGCGGCGCGTACGGCTTCCTCACCAAGCCGTTCCACGATCACGAGCTGATGGAGAAGCTGGCGCACGGCGTGGAGAGCGCCCGGCTCAAACGGGAGCTGGCCGGGCTGCGGCGCCTGGTCGATCAGGAGAGCTCGGGCCTGGTGGGCACCAGCGAGCCGATTCACCGGGTGCGCGAGGCGCTCGCGCGGGTCGCACCGACCGACGCGACCGTGCTCCTCCTGGGCGAGTCGGGCACCGGCAAGGAGCTCGCCGCGCGCACGCTCCACGCCCGCTCGCATCGTGCCGGTGGGCCCTTCGTGGCGGTCAACTGCGGCGCGTTGCCTGGCGAGCTACTGGAGAGCGAGCTCTTCGGCCACCTGAAGGGCGCCTTCACCGGGGCCACCCGCGACAAGGAGGGCGTGTTCGCCGCGGCCAAGGGCGGCACCTTGTTTCTCGACGAAGTGGGTGACGCGCCGCCAGCGGTGCAGGTGAAGCTGCTTCGGGTGCTGCAGGAGCAGCGCTTCACCCCGGTCGGCGCGACGTCAGAAGAAGCGGCCGACGTGCGCGTGGTGGCGGCCACCAACCGCGACCTGCGGGCCGAGGTGGCGCAAGGCCGGTTCCGCGAAGACCTCTTCTATCGGCTGCACGTGGTGCCGGTGACCATGCCGCCGCTCCGGGAGCGCAAAGGCGACGTGCCCTTGTTGGCGCGCCTCTTCCTGGTGCGGTGCGCAGCGCGGCACGGCATCGACCCGCCTGCGCTTTCGCGTGAGGCGATGGCGTTGCTCTCGGCGCATGCGTGGCCGGGCAACGTGCGCGAGCTGGCCAACGTGATGGAAGGCGCCGCCCTGCTCACCCGGCGCGAGGTGCTCGAGGCCGACGACGTGCGTTCCGTGTTGCCTGCGGCCGCGCCAGCCGCTCCGACGCCGCCGCGGGCTCCGGCTGAAGCGCCCGGCTGGCAACACGCGCCGACGGTGCCGTTGCCGCCCTTGAAGGAGGCCAGGGACGCCTTTGCCCGCGCGTACCTGCTGGAGGCGCTGCGCCGCAGTGATGGCGTGGTGGCCGCCGCCGCGCGGCTGGCGGGGCGCAACCGCACCGACTTCCACGACCTGCTCCGCAGACACGGCCTGTCGTCTTCGCGCGCGCGCGAGGAGTAGCAAACGCGACGAGCTCACGCCCGACGCCTGGATTCATTTCAGAGTGGCGGCACGAGCCAGCCGAGCTTCACCGCGGCGAGGCTGGCCGAGGCGACCACCAGCCACAACGAGACGCCGAGCACCAAAGGCCTCACCCCGAGGGCGCGCACGGCTTCTCTCGACACGCCGGCCCCCACCAGAAAGAGCGTCAACACCAGCACCTGCCGGCTCACCGCGGCGACGACCCGGCCGGGCGCCTGGAGCGCGGGCACCCAGGTGACGAGCGCGGCCACGGCGAGGAACCCCAGGATGAACCACGGCCGCTTCGTGCCCTGCCCCGTCGCCTCGCTGCGCGGCCAGACGCGGGCCAACACGAGAGTCAGCGGAATGATCCACAACGCGCGCGTCAACTTGACCGTGGTGCCGACGGCCAGCGCCTCGCCACCGAACTGAAGCGAAGCGCCCACCACCGAGCTGGTGTCGTGAATCGCCAGCGCGCTCCACAGCCCGAAAGCAGCAGGGCTGAGGGCGAACAGCTGGCCCAGCGCGGGGAAGAGCACCAGGGCCACCGCATTGAGCACGAACACCACCGCGAGCGCGACGCTGGTCTGCTGGGGCCTGGCGCCGATGACAGGGGCGACTGCAGCGATCGCGCTCCCGCCACAGATGGCCGTACCCACCCCGATGAGGAGCGCGGACACCGGCTCGACCCGGAACGCGCGCGAGAGCCCCCACGCGAGCGTCAAGGTCAGGCCGAGGGTGAGCGCCGTCTGCAGCACCCCCGACGCGCCCACGCTCAGAATCACCTCGAGGTTCATGGCCGCGCCCAGCCCCACCACCGAACCCTGCAGCAGCCAGGCCTGCGCCCGGGCGGTCTGCTTCGGGAAGGGGTTGCCTGCGATCAGCGCGAAGACGGCCCCCGCGACCAGGGCCAGGGGCGCGCTGACCCAGGGGGTGAGGGTCAACGCGGCGAGCGCGAAGAAGACGACGCGATGAAGCATGGAGCTGGGAGCCAGGCTCCGCGGGTTTGGGTTCCGAGCAAGTGCAGCGGGGGCGAGCTACCTTGGGGCATGCCTGAAGTGACCGATGCCGAGCTCGTCGAGCGCGTGAAGAAGGGCGATGCGCTCGCGATGGACCAGCTCCTCGCCCGGCATGAGCAGCAGATCTACCGCTTCGGCCTGCGCATGTGCGGCAACGAAGACGACGCCCGCGACGTGCTGCAGGAGACCCTCTTGTCGGCGTTCAGGAACCTCGCCACGTTTCGGGGTGACGCGCGCCTGTCCACCTGGCTGTACCAGGTCGCGCGCAGCTTCTGCATCAAGCAGCGCCGCCGCCGCGAAGGTGAGCCCGAACGGCTCGAGTCGATGGAGGTGCACGAAGTGAAGGCGCTGGCCGCCGACGCCAGCGCGCCCGACGCCGCGGCGCACGCGCGTGAGGTGGGCCAGGTGATTCAGGCCGCGATGAGCACGTTGCCGCAAGAGCAGCGGGAGGTGCTCGTCTTGCGCGACGTCGAAGGTCTGTCGGCCGAAGACGCCGCCGAGGTGGTGGGCATCGAAGTCGGCGCGCTCAAGAGCCGGCTCCACCGGGCGCGCCTGCAGCTCAAACAAAGCCTCGCCAGCGTGCTGGAGCACCAGTCGTCCGACCTCGGCTGCCCTGAGCTCCAGACCGAGCTGGCGGCCTACGCGGCCTCGGAGATCGACCAGGCCGCGTGTGCCCGCATCGAGGCCCACCTCTCCGGGTGTGTCCGCTGCACCGCCGCGTGCGACTCGCTCAAGCGCACGGTCTCGATGTGCCGCGCCATTCCCGGGGGCGAGGTGCCCGCCGCGGTGCGCGCGGCCGTGCGTCAGGCGCTGCGCCTGTCTGCGGCGTGAAGCCGGCCCTCACCCGAGCGCCTTCCAGGCCATCACGCCGGCCACCACCACGGCCAACGAGGTGAACGCCGCACGGAGCGGCCCGGGCTGAAGCCGGCCCGCGAGCGGCGCGCCCAACAACGCCCCGGCCACCGCCCCCGCGGCGATGGGGAGCACCAGGCCCAGGTTCGAGGGGTCGCGCACCACGGCCGTCGCAGCGCCCGAGAAGCTGCTGGCGGCGATGAGCGCGGTCGAGGTGCCGACGGCCCGGTGAAGCGGCAACTGCGCGAGCCCCACCAACGCCGGCACCAGGAGAAACCCGCCGCCCACGCCCAGGAAGCCGGTCAACACACCCAGGAGGAGGCCCACCACCACCAACACCGGCTTCGGGGTGGGGCGGCCCTCCGGCTTTCGGGGAAAGAAGAGTGAGGCGGTGGCCAGCACGAGCACCAGGGCGAAGAGCGCGGAGGTGACGCGCTCGGGCACCAGCGCGTTGAGCTTCGTGCCCAGCACCGCGCCGAGCATCGAAGGCGGGCCGAAGAGCAACACCGTGCGCAGGTCGACTCTCCCGGCTTTGGCGTGCGCGAGCGCTGCGGGGGTTGCGGCGGCGAAGACCACGGCCAGCCCGCTGCCGATCGCGGCCCCCAGGGGGAGCTCGTAGAGCAGCACCAGCACGGGCACGGCGATGATGCCGCCACCGGCGCCGAGCACGGAGAGCACGAGGCCAAGAGCGAGACCCGCAAGGAAGCTGACCATGTGGAGCGAGAGCCGGGAGCGCGCGGGTTCGGTTCAAAGAATCCTCTGGCGCACGGTTGGCTCCAACCTTTCGAACCTCGCAGCACGAACGAAAGGCAACACCCATGAAGCTCGAAGGATCCCACCACCGCCAACTCGTCGAGCAGGGAGCGCTGCTGCTCGACGTTCGAACCCCTGCCGAGTTCTGCGAAGGGCACCTGGCCAACGCGCAGAACATCCCCGTGCAGGAGCTCCCTTCGCGGTTGCACGAGGTCGGCCCCGTCAGCCGGCCCATCGTCGTCTACTGCCGCAGCGGCGGCCGGAGCGCGTTGGCCAGACAGCTGCTCACGCAAGCCGGGTACGCGGTGCGAGACATCGGCCCCATGCAGGCGTGGTGAAAGGAGACGGTCATGCAGATTGAAACGTTCTTCGACGAGCGCACCTCGACCCTCACCCACGTGGTGTTCGACGAAGCCACGCGTGACGCGGTGATCATCGACCCGGTGCTCGACTACGAGCCCGGCAGCGGCAAGGTGTGGACCGAGTCGGTCGAGCGGGTGGCGGCCTTCGTCGAGGCGCACGAGCTCGAGGTGCACTGGATGCTCGAGACGCACGCGCACGCCGATCATCTCTCGGGAAGCCAGTGGCTCAAACGACGCTTCGGCGCGCAGGTCGCGGTGGGCCACCGCATCACCGAGGTCCAGGCGGTCTTCAAGGACGTGTTCTCGTGGCCCGACTTTCCCGCCGACGGCCGGCAGTTCGACCGGCTGCTCGAAGATGACGAGCTCGTTCAGGCAGGGTCGCTCGTGCTGAAGACCATTCCCACGCCGGGCCACACCCCGGCCTGCGTGAGCTACCAGGTCGGTGACGCGGTCTTCACGGGTGACGCGTTGTTCCTCGACGACGTCGGGGTGGGTCGTTGTGACTTTCCCCGGGGCGACGCGGGCGCGCTCTACGACTCGGTGGCCGGCAGACTGTTCAGCCTGCCCGAGTCGACCCGGCTCTTCGTGGGCCACGACTACCCGCCTGCTGGCCGCGGGTGGAAAGCCTCGACCACGGTGGGCGAAGCGAAACGCGGCAACGTGCAGCTGAGCGTCGCCACGCCGAAGGAAGACTTCGTGGCGCGGCGCACCGCCCGGGACCGCACCTTGAGCGCGCCCCGGCTGCTCTACCCGTCGCTGCAGGTGAACATCGCCGCCGGGCGGCTGCCTGCGCCTGAGCAGGGTGGGCGGCGTTTCCTCAAGACGCCCGTCTCCGGGCTCTGAACCTTGCGCGCGCCGTGCGGCTCTCACGCACATGTCCAACGTACAAAAGTTGCTCTCTGGTGCGGTGCTCGTAGGGGCCGCGTTCCTTTTCCTCGGCACCGGCGGGCCCACCGTCACCGCCGACGAAGCCCGCACGCTGGTGAAACAGGGGGCCGTGTTGCTCGACGTGAGAACCACCGGTGAGTTCGCCGCCGGTCACCTCGAGGGCGCGGTGAATGTGCCCGTCGGTGAGCTGAAGACCAATCTGGCCCAGGTCTCTGCGAAGAAGGACCAGCCCATCGTGGTGTACTGCCAGAGCGGCCGGCGCAGCGCCGCTGCCAGGAAGATCCTCGAGGAGGCCGGCTTCTCCCGGGTGGTCGACCTCGGCGCGATGTCGAACTGGAAGTGACTGCGGCTTCAAGGTCGCCCCTCGTCGGCGCTTTGGCTAAGGAGCGCCCCATGGGACGCATCTTCGAGACCCGCAAGCACACGATGTTCGCGCGCTGGAACAAGATGGCGAAAGCCTTCACGCGCGTGTCCAAGGACATCACCATTGCCGTGAAGGCAGGCGGCACCGACCCGAATAGCAACCCGGCCCTGCGCCGCGCGATTCAGAACTCACGCGCGGTGAACATGCCCAAGGACAAGGTCGACCACGCCATCAAGCGGGCGGCCGGTGAAGATCAGAAGGACTACGAGATTCACGTCTACGAAGGCTACGCGCCGCACGGCGTGCCGGTGATCGTGGAGACCGCCACCGACAACGTGGTGCGCACCGTGGCCAACGTGCGCGTCGCCTTCAAGAACTGGGGCGGCAACATGGGCGCCACCGGCAGCGTCGGCTTCATGTTCAAGCGCATGGGCGTCTTCCGCCTCGACCCCACCGGCATCGACCAGGAGTCGCTGGAGCTGGACCTCATCGATCACGGCCTGCAGGAGCTCGGTGAAGGCACCGGCGAGAAGGGCGAGAAGCAGGTCATCATCCGCTGCGACTTCCACGACTTCGGCAAGCTCCAGTCGGCGATCGAAGGGCGGAAGCTGAACGTGATCTCCTCTGAGTCGGAGTACGTGGCGCAGACCCCCGTCGAGCTGCCTGAAGACAAAGCGAGCGAAGTGCTCAAGATGGTCGACGAGCTGGAGCAGGACGACGACGTGCAGCACGTCTTCTACGCCCTGGCCTGATGCCGACGCTCCCGCTGTTCGGCCTGGTGCCGCTCGGGGTGGTGGGCGCTACGGTGTCGTTTCTGCTCACTCCTTTCCCTCGTCAGCTGCGGTGATCTCTCCAGCCACGCGCCGGGGCATGGGCTCCGCGCTCACCACCCTGGCGCTCATCGGCCTCGCGTTGTTGCCGTCGCGGCTCGCGGTGGCGATGCGGGTGCGAGGTGGCTCGTTCTTCGAGCGCGTCACCAGGGCGATCGCCGGCACCACGCTCGATCTCTCGGCGGTGTTGTGGCCGATTCTCGCGGCGCTGGTGCTGGTGGTGCTCTTCACCGCCGTGGTGCCGCGCCGCAAGACGGTGTGGCAACACCTGGGTGCGCCGCTGTTCATGCTGCCGTGGTGCTTCGTGCTCTACGTGCTCACGGTGCTGCAGCAGGAGGTGAAGGCCGAACGGGGTGCCTTCTCCACCATGCAGGAGATCACCGCGGGCGCCGTGCAGACCTCGTTCGTCGAAGGCACGCTGGGCTTCTTTCGCTACGAGCGCATCTGGATTCCCGCGGTGGTGTGCGGCGCGTTGGCGTTCGTGCTGTTGGTGACCCGTCTTCGAGCGGCGCGGCGTGAGGAAGATCTTCCGTGGCGTGGGTGGGCGGCTGGGTTTCTCGGCGTGCTCGCGGCGAGTGTGTTGCTGGTGCCCGGTGCAGTCGCGGCGCAGTCGGCGATCTCCACGCGCCTGAGCCGCGCGGGGTTGGGTGATCCGCTCAACAGCACCATCGAGACCACGATGGATCTGCTGCAGGGGCGCGTGCCGCTCCAGCCGAGTGAGCTGTTGCTGCAACTGGAGACGTCGCCTGCGGAAGCCGCGGTGGGGGCCTCGCGCATGGGTTGGCCTCCCGCGGTGACTCCGTGCGAGCGGCATCCGCATGCACGGCCGTTGGATCGGGCAGCAGAACCCGCGCCTGCAGGGGCGGCCCTGCTCACCGCCTTCGAGCGG
>JAUYRZ010000092.1 GCA_030695565.1 Archangium sp. | reverse complement strand
ACGGGCGGCGGAACCGCGACGGGTGGAGGAACCGCGACGGGCGGCGGTGGTGGTGGCGCCACGGGTGGCGGCGGCGGCGCGACCTGTTCAGCGGCGAACTGCCAGGGCTGCTGCGCCGCCGGAGTCTGCGTGACCGGCAATACCGCCGCTCAATGCGGAGCCATGGGCGTCGCCTGCGCCGCGTGCCCTGGCACCGACGTCTGCAAGGCTGATCAGACCTGCGGTCTCGACCCCACCGCCATGTGGCGCGCGATGCCCACGGCCGCCGAGATCGCGGCGACCAAAGCGAGCGGCGCCGGCTGGGATCTCGCCAGCGGCCCCGACACGGAGATCCGCCTGTGGTGCCCCGCGACCGCCACCAGCGTCTCCGCCATCATGCCGGAGGTGGGCGACGACTACTTCCCCACCTGGAACACCGGCGGGTGCACGGCCACGGCAGCCCAGTTCCTGGCCGCAGGTTTTGCGTTCGAAGCGCTCGAGAAAGACAGCTCCGGCGACGACGCCATCACCCCTCGCACCGTCAGCACGGTGACCGAGGCTCACCTACGCGCGGGAACGAAGCTGGTGGGGCCGGTCGCCCAGCTCGACTCGATGACCGTGCGCTTCACCAAACTGTAGGGTTACTCATGGGCCTCACCCCGACCTTCTCCCAAAGGGAGAGACTTGGAGAACACCGTGAACAAGTGGCTCGTGGTCGCACTGGTCGTGAGCTCTGGGTCTGCCTTCGCTCGTGACACCAAGTACATCCTGAAGATCGCCGACGTGCTCTCGATGCCCGAAGCCGCCGGCCGCCTCGACGCGAAGATCGGCCTCTACTTCGGCAAGCAGCCCTTCCCCGCGGGCGAGAACCGCGGCGAGGTGGTGGCCAACCCGAAGACCAACTCAGCCAACAAGAGCGACGAAGACGCCTGCCGCTGGGTGATGCTCAGCGCGCTGATGGATCTGCAGAAGCGCGCGCGGGCGATGGGCGCCACCGCCGTGGTGAACATCGAGAGCTTCTACAAGAAGGTCCCCTTCTCTTCGGAGACCGAGTTCGAGTGTCACGCCGGCGGCTTCCTCACCGGCGTCGCGCTGCGCGGTTCGATGATCAAGTGATCAGGTCTCGAAGGCGGTGAAGTGAAGCCACAGCACACCGTTGGCCTCGAGCAGTTCCCCGCTGCGATGCAGGGGCCAGCTCCCCCCGTCGCGCCGCACCGCTTCGGGCAGCTCGATCGTGGTGGCCTTCAACACCGGCGTCGATGGGTCGAGCGCCCGTAGCTGATCGACCACGTCGGGATCCATCACCCCCTCCGCCCCGCGGCTGAGGTGGTTGGTGGAGAGGAACGCCTCGGCAGCGTCGGGCGGCAGCTGCACCAGCACCTCGAAGAAGGCGTCTTGAAAGCCCATCGAGCGGCTCTGGTAGCGCAGCGGCTTGATCGGCAGCCGCACCCCGAACACCGCCGGGAGCTCCCGCTCGGGCAGCGCATCTTCGCTCCACTCGGTGCTGCCCCCGAAGTCGCCCACGGCGCGCACCAGCACGAACGCGATCACGCTCGTACCCAGGACCCCGAAGCCGACCAGGCCCAGCAACACCAGAAGCACCGTGCGGGTCGATTTGGTCACCCGAAGCAGCCTGCCACGCTGATCAGTTGTTGCAACAGAATGGCATAAGCGTTTGACACGGGCCCGAGTGCTCACTACACACGCAGCCGTGCTCACCCTGCTCCTCCAGCCCCGCGCGATCGTCTCTGCGCTCCTGCTGGTGCTCCAGGTGCTGAGCCTCGGTCACGTGGCGTTGGCCCGTCATACTCTGAGTGAGACCGGCTCGGTGGTCGACGTCGCCCCGCTGACGGCCGATGCGCACGAAGACGAAGAAGGCCACCTGTGCGCAGGCGAAATGGCGATCCACGCCGACGCCCCCGATGACTGCCTGGTGGTGGCCGGTTTCGCAGCGCCCTCGTTGCTCGCTTCGGCGGTTTCACTGGGCCGCACGAACGCCCCGCTCGTCAGCGGCATCAGCACCCCGCAGCTCGTCGCCGTGCAGCTCGACGCGCTGAGCCGCGCCCCCAAAGCCTCTCCGCCCCAGGGTTGATCAGCCCGCAGCTCGTTCGTTGCTGATCTCCTGTTCTCGCTGAGAGTCCTCCATGTCTGTGTCTCGTACCCGTGCCCTCTCGAGCAGAGGGTTCAGCCTCGTGGTGATGCTGTTCGCGGGCGCCGCGCAAGCGGAAGGTGATGTCGTGCCCCCCGAGGTCATCACCCGTGTCGAAGCGGCTCTGCCTGCGAATGCACCGCCACCGACGCAAGACCACGTCTTGCTGGAGTTCACCGTCGGCGCCGACGGTGTGCCGTCCGACATCCTGGTGGTCGAGTCGGCCGGCCCGAAGTGGGATCAGGCCTCCAGCGATGCGCTTTCGAAGTGGCGCTTCAAGGCCGCCACGCACGAAGGCGCGCCCGTGGCCGCGCGCACCCGGCTCGAGTTCAAGATGCCGGTGGAGTTGATGGTGACACCCGACGCGGGCACCCGGGAGCCCACCGACGGAGGACCCGCCATCACCCTGGATGACGCCGACGCTGGCCACCCGCGCCACGAGCTGAGCACCACCGTGCTCGGCCGCGGCATCCCCAAATCGCGCGGTGCCTCCGACTTCGTGATCGAAGTGGGCGCGCTCCAGGCCGTGCCCCGCAAGAGCGCCGCCGACTTCCTCAAGTTGGCGCCCGGCATCCTCCTCACCAACGAAGGCGGTGAAGGCCACCCCGATCGCATCTTCCTGCGCGGCTTCGACGCGCGTGAAGGCCAGGACCTCGAGCTCTCCGTCGACGGCGTGCCCATCAACGACTCGGGCAACCTGCACGGCAACGGGTACGCCGACGTGGGCTTCATCATCCCCGAGCTGGTGGAGAACCTGCGCGTGCTCGAAGGGCCGCTCGATCCACGGCAGGGCAACTACGCGGTGGCAGGCAGCGCCGACTATCAACTGGGCCTCAGCGAGCGGGGGCTGCTGATGAAGGCCAGCTACGGCAGCTTCGAGACGATGCGCATCCTCGGGTTGTGGGGGCCTCCGGGAGAATCGTCGCGCACCTTCGGAGGCGTGCAGCTCTTTCGCACCTCGGGCTTCGGGCAGAACCGCGAGGCGCAGAACGCGAAGCTGATGGGCCAGTACGAAGGCCGGCTCTCCGACACCACCAGCTTCCGGGTGGGGGCGTTCGGGTACGCCGCCACCTTCCGTTCAGCAGGCGTGCTGCGCGCCGATGACGTCAGCCGGGGCACGGTGGGGTTCTTCGACTCCTACGACGCGCGGCAGGGCGGAGACGCGCTCCGGGCGCAGGTGCACCTCGACCTGCACGGCCACGGCGGCGCGTTCTCGCACGACCAGACCGTGTTTCTGCTCTACCGCTCGACGCGCATCCTGGAGAACTTCACTGGCTTCCTGGCCGACGCGCAGCTCGCGCAGCAGAACCCGCACGCACAGCGGGGCGACCTGCTCGATCGCGACACCACCACCTTCACGGTGGGCGCGCGGGGCGCAGCGCGTTGGCGCACCAAGATCTTCGAGCGCACCCAGGAGCTGGAGGTCGGCTACTTCGGCCGCTTCGACGTCGCGCGCGGGCTGCAGACGCGCCAGCTGGCCGGCAGCAACACGCCTTATGCACGCGACTACGATCTCGACTCGAAGCTCAGTGACCTCGGCGCGTACGCCGACCTGAACCTCTCCTTCACCCGATGGCTCACCCTGCGCGGTGGCCTGCGCGGCGAGCTGCTCACCTACGACGTGCTGGATCTGTGCGCGCAGAAAGAGGTGCGCCGGCCCTCCACGAAAAATCCCCCCGGTGACGAGAGCTGTCTGTCGCAGCGCGACCTGGGGCTCTACCGCGACCCCACCGAACGCAACAGCGCCTCGGGTGGCGCCTTGATGCCGCGCGCGACGCTGCTGGTCGGCCCCTTCGCGGGCGTCACCTTCTCGGCCGCGGCGGGCACCGGCATTCGCAGCATCGACCCGCAGTTCATCACCGAGAACCTGAAGACGCCCTTCGCCAGCATCTTCTCGTGGGAAGGCGGCGCGACCTGGGCGCAGCGCTGGGAGACCCTCGACGCCAACGTGCGCGCGGTGGTGTTCGGCACCCGCGTGGACAAAGACCTGGTGTTCAACGCGCAAGAAGGCCGCGGGGTGATCGGCGGCAGCACGTCTCGCCTGGGCGGGCTGCTCGCCGCTCGCGTGCGCGGGAGCTTCTACGATCTCTCCGGCAACGTGACGTACGTGCAGTCGAAGTTCGACGACACCAACCTGCTGGTGCCCTACGTGCCCGACTTCGTGGGCCGGCTCGACGCGAGCGCGTTTCACGCGATTCCGAAGCTCGAGCCGGTGGGCTCACCCGTCAAAGGCCGCGTGGGCCTGGGCGTGACGTACGTCGGGAGACGCGCGCTGCCTTTGGGTCAACGCAGCGACGTCATCTTCGTGGTCGATGCGTCGGCCGAGCTGGCGTGGAAGGCGCTGAGCCTGGGCGTGTCGGCCACCAACCTGCTCGACAATCGCTACAAGCAGGTCGAGCTCAACTACGCCTCTGACTTTCACACCGGGGGCAGTCTGCCTTCGCTGGTGCCGGCGCTGCATTTTGCCGCCGGCGCGCCGCGGGCGGTGATGGTCACGCTGGGTGTGCACCTGGGAGGTGAACCATGAACCCGAGCAAAGGCCCCAGACCGTTCAACCCGGTGGTGGTGGGCATGCTGCTCCTCACGGGCTGCATTCAGACCACCGGCGGCCGGGTCGTTTCTTTCGAGGCCCAGGCCAGCGGCGATCCCGCGGTGGTCACCGGCAGCCCGCTTACCTTCACCACGCCACGCGGCTTCGAGGTCACCCTCACCCGCGCGCAAGTCACCATCGGCGCGATGTACCTGAATCAGCAGAACCCGCAGAACTACTCCCTCGAGGAGAGCTGCATTCAGGAGGGCATCTACTCAGGCGAAGTGCGTGGCGGGCTCACCGTCGATGCGCTCTCCCCCCAACCGCAGGCTTTCCCGGTGGTGGGCAACGGAACCGACCTGCCCACCCGCGCCGCCGAGCTCTGGCTGACAGGGGGGGAGCTGCTGGCCGACGACGACGACACCGTGTTGCTCGACGTCGCAGGCGTGGCCACCCGGGGGGCTGACAGTTTCCCCTTCGAAGGCCAGCTCACCATCGGCACCAACCGGATCATTCCCCCGCGCAACCCCGCGCTGCCCGGGAGCAACCCGCTGTGCCGCCAGCGCATCGTGAGCCCCATCGCCTTCGACACCACCCTGGTCGAAGGCAGCACGGTCGCGTTGATCGTCGATCCCCGCGCCTGGTTCGTCTCGGTCGACTTCGCCGAGCTGAACAAGGTCACCGAGCTGCCGCCGCTCTACCGCTTCACCGACGACAACGAGTCCTCTGCCCAACCTGACAAGGCGCTCTACAGCGCGCTGCGCAGCGCCTCGGGCCCGTACCGCTTCGAACTTCGCTGAAAGAACCTGAAGGCTCCCATGCCGATGCCCACCTCTGTGAATCGCCGGGGTGGGCTCTTTGTGCTAGGAGCGCGGCTCCACTTTCAGGAGGGGTCCACATGAAGAAGCTCGTTGCCATGGCCATCGTTGCGATTTCGGTTTCCGGTTGTGCGGGTATGCGGGCCGCTGCCGCGCGGAACAAGTTCATCGAGAATGCGGTCATGGGTCACACCTATCAGCAGCCCTGCGGCCAGCTCTGGGCCGCCGCGCGCACCATGCTGTTCGCCCGCGACTTCCAGGTGAAGAGCGCCGACGCCGCCGCCGGTCTGACGCTCGAGACCGAGTGGAAGACGCAGGCCAACGGCAACATGGTCAGCAGCACCCGCTACCTCTTCCAGGGCCAGGCGCCGACGCCCGAGACCTGCCAGGTCTCCGCCACCGCCGCGACCAAGAACCAGAACGGCAACACCAGCATGTCGCGTGACTGGCGCATGGAGTGGGACCTCCTCAAGCAGGTCGACATCAGCACCGCGCAGCGCATCGAGACCGACGCGACGGCCGCGGGCGAAGTCGCTCGCAACAGCCAGGGCTGATGAATCCAGCTGGTTTCGAAGTCCTCCGGGCTCCCGGCCATCATGGGCCGCGGAGCCCGAAGTCTTTCTGAACCGGGCCCCCCGAGGGGTCGACCGTCAGGGCACCAGCTCGGCGACGTAGAAGGTGATCAACGCCGCTGAGCTCGCGTCGTCTCGCGTCACGGTGACCGTGGTGGCGTTGGTGAGCACGGTGCGGAACAGCGCCTCGGTGAAGCGAAAGACGCCGTCGTGGTTCGTCTCGCCCGCGCCCTGCCCGCCCGCCAGCTGGCTGCCCGAGAAGACCAGCGTGCGCGACGTATCGACCGGGCTGATGGTCACCGGGTCGGAGAGGTCGCCCGCGGTGAAGCTCGCGGTGTACTCGCGCACCACCGCCTTCCCACCGAAGTCGAGGCGCTCGTAGAGCACCCTCTCCATCTCCAGGGCGACGCAGTTGGGATCGCCTGCACGCGTGAGCACGATCGACGTGGCGGTGGGCATGGCGCCACGCACCGTGCTGGCGCAGATGATGCGAGAGGCGTTGAAGGCGGTGCCCGGTTGCATCAGCAGCGCACGTTCACCTGAGGCCGCCGCGAGACCCGAGACCGTCGCCGTGGCCATGCCCGCCGGCACGATGGCCATGCCGCGGGTCACCGTCACGCCGTCCCACGCCACCACCTGCACGTCGTGACCGTTGCACTGGGTGGGCGTCAGCGTCACCAGGTTGGGTGCGGTGAGCTCAGCCACCGCCATGTCTTCGTCATCGAAGGTCGCCGTGGCGTTGGTCACCGTCTTGATCACGAACGCGTGAACGGGGTCGACCGGCGTGGTGAGCGGGATGGTGGGCGGACAATTGAAGGCCGTCGAGCGCTGGGTGAGCAGGCCCTGCGGCACCTCGGCCACCTGCCAGTGCACCTGCGCGGTGTCGGCATCTTCCCGGCGCCAGCAGGCGAGGTTGCTGGGTGAAGAGAGCCGGCAGCGCACCTCGGCCACGCCCAGCTCGGAACCCGAGAGCGCCGCCGTCGCCTGCGAGAGCGAGAACGAAGCGTTCACATCGTTCACCGAAGGAGACACCGGGCAGTTGATGCTCAACGCGCCCTGGGTGCCGCCATCGGGCAACGCCATTCTCGTGGGGAAGCTGCACTGCCCCCGCCGCACCACCTGGGTGGTATTGACGGTCTGGTTGGCGCTCCCGAACGGGGCCGCGGCCGTGATGACGTTGGCCCCTGCGGTGAGCGGCTTGACGAAGAAGGTGGCCGCCGTGCTCCCGCCCGTGATGGTCACGCTGGTGGTGCTCGTGGTGCACGAACCGTCTGAATAGAAGCGGGTGCCTGCACTGGGCGCTGCGCTGAGCCCGACGGTGGTGCTGCCGGCCACCGGCGTGGCCATGCCCGAGCGCCGCGCCTCGACCGTCGCCGCGAGGCAGGTGCCACCGCGCACCGGATCGGGCGCCGTGGTGGTGAAGACGAGCGAGGTGGGCGCGTTCAACGCGGTCAGCGCCTGCGTGGCGCCGGAGAGCGGCGGGGCGTCGGCCGTCACCGTGAAGGCCCCCGCAGGCGTGGCGCTCGCGTAGAAGCTCACCGAGGTGAGGTTGGCGCCGATGGTGAGCGTGGTGGTCGCCGCGCCCGCACAATTGCTGGCCGTGTAGAAGGTCACCGAAGCCGGCGCGCCGGAGAGCTGTACGTCGGTGGCCGCGGTGACCGGCGTCACCATGCCCGCATCGTCGACCGTCTCCAGGGCGATGATCTGCGAACACGCGCCTGCGACCAGCGTCTGCGCGGCGGTGGCAAAACGCAGCGCCACCGGGGCGCCGGCATCGACGCCTGCATCGGAGGCCCCCGCGTCGACGCCCGCATCCACCTCGCCCGCGTCCTGGCCTGCGTCGAGCCCGCCTGCATCCACTTCGCCGGCGTCGGCCTGCGTGCCGTTCGCCACGCACTCGAGCCCGTTGCCCAGATCCACACACTCGAACCCCTCGATGCAGTCGGCCTGCGCGGCGCACACGAAGCGGGTGGTCTCCACGCCGAAGGGGCTGCACTCACAACCCGCCAACGACACCAGCAGCGGCCAGGCTCGGAGCAACACACGGCGCATCAGATCAGACCTCATTCGAAGGTACCGCTCACCAGCACACCGGCCGGTGCGGGGCTCAACGCAAGGGTGGTCTCGTTGGCGGGCCCGAGGATGATCAACACCACGCCCGCCGCCGCCAGGCCGCCGCCCACCCCGAAGAGCACGTTGGCCACCGTGGCCTGGCTGCGCGCTTTCACCTCGAGGGCCTGCGCGTCGCGCTGGGTGAGCGAGGTCACCCGCCCCTGCTCGTCGCGGGTCGCGCCGTTCACCTGGCTGCGCGCGGAGGTCGCCTGCACGCCCATCACCACGCCGACGCCCGCGGCCACCACGCCCGCGGAGAGCGCCGCGATGCCCACCGGCCGGCGCCACCCCCCAGCCCCGGCGCCTTCATTCTCCACCCGGGGCACGGCCGAAACGGGAGCGACGCCCGTCCACTCTTCGCGCGGCTGCTCCGCGGTGCCCAGCTCGATCAGCACGCCTTCGCGTTCATTGAGCACCTCGGCCCACCAGGTCGCTGCCGGCTTGCCCACGGGCACCTGCGCCTTGCCCAGGCTCAGCGGCACCTTCACGGCTTGATCCACCCCGTTCACCTTGAAGTGGAACCGCACCGATCGCGCGAGGCGCAAGACGTCCTTTTCCACCACCACCTTCACCGAACGCACCTGGCCGTCGCCGAGGTCGGCACCGGGCCGGGCCATCAACGCGTTGTTGCCCGCCCAGTCTTTGGCCTCGAAGAAGGGCGTACGCACCCGCGGCGGCAGATCGGCGGGCAGCGTGGCTTCAGGGGCGATCAGCAGCAGCTTGCGAAACGAATCGCGCGTCTTCGCCTCTTTCCCCAGGGTGCCGTAGGCGATGCCCTGGAGGGTGTAGATCTCCTTGAGCGTCGCGCGTTCGTTGCCTTCGGCCTTCTCGGCGGCGTCGAGGGCCTTGATCGCGCTCTCCAGCTCGAGGTCGTCGATCAGCTTCCGGGCTTCGCTGAGCTTCGGCGCGGCTGCGCTCGCGGTGAGGCACCACATCAGACCTGTCACGGTAAGCAGGGTGGGAGCGCGCATGCGGTGGGGAGACCGCAGCGTACCCCACCACTGACACCCGTCGCGGGGATGCGTTGGCAACGGAAGCGAACGCGGGCGATAGTCAGCGACAATGCGATCGTTTCAGCGCGTTCTTCTTGCCATCGCCGTCGCGGCCCTCGGGGGCTGCACCTGTGCGGACACGGTCTCCCGGACCCGTTTCGCCTGCGAGGCGAGCACCGACTGTCTGCCTGGAAACGCCTGCCGGGGCGGAGAGTGCCGCGCCGACGACATCGCCGAAGGCTCGTGTTTCCCCGGAGAGCGCCAGACGTGCGCGGTGGCCAGCTGCGAGCGGCCGTGTGGGGAAGACGGTGGCTGGGCCTCGTGCGCCCCCGCGAGCGGCCCCGGTTTCGAGCGCAACCCCCTCCACTGCGGCGAGTGCGGGCGGCGCTGCTCGGATCGCCTGGGCGACGCGTTGACCTGCATCGACTCGCGCTGCACCTGCGTCGCCGACTTCGATTGCCCCAGCGGCGACGTGTGCATGCCCGGCGGCGTGTGCGTGATGAACACCGATTCGTGCGCGAAGGTGACCTGCGCTGTGGGCAGCGTGTGCCGCGCGGGCACCTGCGCTCCGGTGCCCTGCGCCGACGGCTGCAAGGCGGGCGAAGTGTGTGACGAGGCCTCTTCGAGCTGCCGGCTCATTCTCCCCTGCCGGCTGGCCGAGCCCTGTGGTGACGGCGGCATCTGTGAAGGCGCGCCCCAGCCCGACGGCGAGCGCTGCAGTGACGGCGTGGCGTGCACGTTCGCAGACACCTGCACCGCGGGCGCGTGCAGCGGCACCCCGTACGCCTGCCCCGCGCCCGATCAGTGTCAACAAGCGCTGGCCTGCGCGGGAGACGGTGGTTGCGAGGTCACCCCGGTGGCCGACGGCACCACCTGCGATGACGGCGTGGCGTGCACGTTCAACGACCAGTGCACCGGCGGCACCTGCGGCGGTGCGGCCTACACCTGCATGCCCAACCAGTGCGCCTCGACCAGCGTGTGTGCGGGCGACGGCGGCTGTGACGTGACGCCGCGCAACGTGGGCACCGGCTGCGACGACGGCGTGGGCTGCACCTTCGGCGACCTCTGCAGCCCCGCGGGCTTCTGCACCGGCACCAGCTATTCCTGCCCCGGCGTGACCGCTTGCCGAGAGGCGGGGCTGTGCCTGGGAGACGGCGGCTGTGACGTGGTGAACAAACCCGACAACACCAGCTGCGACGACGGCCTGGCCTGCAGCACCGGTGACACCTGCAGCAACGGCGTGTGCAGCGGCATCCCGGGCACCACGTACCTCGACGCGGACAACGACGGCCGCGGCGACCTCACCATGCCGCAGACCCTGTGCCCGGCTCCGGCCGGCTACGTGGCGGACGGCGGCGATTGCAACGACTCCAACGCCTTCGTGCAGGACCTGCTGCCCGCGGCACGCGACGCTGATCAAGACGGCGTGACGGCCACCACCACGCTGGACCCCACGGCCTGCGTGGGCCCGCCCACCACGGTCAACGGGCGCACCTATTACCAGAGCGCCACGGGCACCTTCAGCTGGCTGGCCTCCGCCTCGGCGATGGCCGACTGCAACGACGCCGATGACGACGTGTTCGAGACGCGGCCGATGACGGTGCTCGATGCGGATCGCGACGGGTACTCCACCGGCGCCACGCTCACGGCGTGCGTGGGTGTCTCTTCGGTGATCAACGGCCGCACGTATTACGCGAACACCGCGGGCGCCTTCGTGTACCTCGATCTCAGCGCCGCGGTGGGGAGCGGCGACTGCCTCGACAGCGACCCCGACGTCTTCACCAGCCGCTCGGCCGCGCTCGACGCTGACCACGACGGCCTCACCACCACCACCTCGACCTCCACCCAGTGCGTGGGGGCCTCCAGCGTGATCAACACGCGCACCTATTACAACGACACCTCGGGCAACCCGAACTGGCTGGGCAGCGCGTCACCCACGGCCGACTGCAACGACGGCAACGCCAGCATCACCGGCCCCTCCAGCTACTACGTCGACGCAGATGGTGACGGCTTCGGCGCAGGCGCTGCCATCGCGCGCTGCATGCCGGTCGCCGGAGAGGTTTCGAACAACACCGACTGCGACGACAGCAACGGCTCGATTCACACCACGCGCTCCGTGGCCACCGACGCGGATCAAGACTCGTTCACCACCACCACCACCACGGCCAGCCGCTGCGCCGGCTCGAGCGCGGTGGTGAACGGCCGCACCTACTATCGCGACGCGGCGAACGCGCTCTCGCTGCTGGCGGCGGCCTCGGCGGCCATCGACTGCAACGACGCCGATGGGAGCGTCTTCCCCCAGACCTACTACCTCGATGGCGATGGCGACGGCCGCGGGCTGACCGCGAGCCCCCAGGTGCAGTGCCCGCGTCAAACCGGGTGGGCGGCCACCGGCGGCGACTGCAACGATGCTTCGGCGATGGTCTTCCAGACGGTGACGGTCTTCGATGACACCGATCAAGACGGCTTCACCAACGGTGCGGCCACCGCGGTCTGCGTGGGCAGCACCAGCGTGGTCAACGGGCGCACCTATTACCGGAGCATCTCCGGTGCCTTGCCGTACATCACCACCTCGCTGGGCAGCGACTGCAACACCAGCAGCGGCGCGTTGTTCACCAGCCGCAACAACATGGTGCCCGACGACGATCGCGACGGCTACCCCGCGAGCGTGACCGATGCCCCCCAGTGCACGGGGGCGAGCTCGACGCTGAGCGGCCGCACGTATTACGCAGATGGCACGGGCGGCTATTGGATGGGTCGCGGTGATTGTATTCAGACCACCGGCTCCAACTGCAGCGCCAGCTTCGTCGATTGTTACGATTTGAATTCGAACGCGCGCTTCGGCCAGACGACCTACTTCGTGGTGCACCGCGGCGACGGGAGCTTCGACTACGACTGCGTGGGCGGCACCACGGCCAACACCACCGCGACGTATTGCGCGTCGACCACCGCAGGGGTGACGCTGTTCACCGATGGCGCCTGCGTGACCAGCAGCGGCACGGGCGCCACGTGTGATTCGCCCACCCCGTTCGCGTTGCCGGGCGCATGCGGGAAGTTCAGCGAGGGCGCCGGCACGTTTACTTTGCAGGGGGTGTGCACCGCTTCGACGGTGCCGACGACCACGCAGATCGGTTGCAGGTGACCTGAGCGCCCTTCTCCCCGCTTCGCAGGGCGGGGCAGAGAACTAGAAACGTCCACTGACCAGCAGGCCACCGGGCGCAGGACTCAGCGCGACGGTGGGCTCACTGGCAGGCCCGAGAATCACCAACACCACGCCCGCGGCGCCCAGCGCACCACCCACGCCGAAGAGCACGTTGGCGATCGTCGCTTGCGTGTTCGCCGAAGCCTCGAGTGGGCCCGCCTCCGCCTGGGTGATGCTGGTGACGCGGCCCTGATCATCTTGGGTCGCGTTGGTCAGCCGGGAGCGTGCACCGGCCGAGCTCGCGCCCAGCCCCACCCCGATGCCCGCGGCCACTGCGCCCGCACCCAGCAGCACGAAACCCGTGGTCCGCCGCCACCCACCCGGCGCTCCCGGCTGCGTCTCGATGTCCAACGGCTGGGGGCCCTGCGCGACTGGTGCGAGCTGGCCGTCCTGCCGGGGCGCGCCCGCGCTGGCCACCATCAGCAGCACGCCTTTGCGATCGCTGAGCACCTCGGCCCACCAGGACAGGCCCGCCTTGCCCACCGTGGCTTCAGCTTTGCCGGCGCTGAAGGGCACGTCGACGGTCTGCTTGCTGCCGTCGGTCGCCCGCAGGTGAAACCGCGCGGTGCGCGCCAGCCGCAACACGTCTTTCTCCACCACCAGGCTGACCGACGTCACCTGGCCCTCGTTCACGTTCGCGGCGCCGGTGACGGTGAGGGGGCCGTTGGTGCCCACCCATTCTTTCGCTTCGAAGAAGGGCGTACGCACCCGGGGCGGCAGATCGTTCGGGAGCGTGGCGCCGGGCGAAATCATCAGCAGCTTGCGAAACGAGTCGCGCGTCTTGGCTTCTTTGCTCAAGCTGCCGAAGGCGATGCCCTGCAGGGTATAAATCTCCAGCACGGTCGCCCGGTCGTTGCCTTCGGTCTTGTCCGCCGCATCGAGGGCCTTGAGGGCGGCCTCCATCTCGAGGTCGTCGATGAGCTTCCGGGCCTCCTCGAGTTTGGGGGAAGACGCCGCCGCAGCCGGGGTGGCAGCGCCTGCCCAAGCCGTCACTGCGAGGAGGTAGAGGGCGCGCATGGGCAACCCGGCCAGCCTACCTCGTGGGGGGGTGGATGGGATCAGTCGTAAATTGACGGAGCCGCTTCCGCCCCCCACACTCCGCCCGGTGGCGTCTCTCGAAACAGCGAGCGCGCCGGGGGTGGCCAGCTGGGAGCCGGGAACCCCTGTCGCACGATTCACGTTGCTCACCCCTCTCGCTCAAGG
>JAUYRZ010000073.1 GCA_030695565.1 Archangium sp. | reverse complement strand
TACGCCGTCCGCCTTCGCCACGGCGCTTGGTGCTTCGGTTTTTCCGTCAGCGTGGAAATGGCCTCCTGAGCCACTCCAGATCCACTTACCTTCGTCACCCGCCGCGACCTGTCCGCGACGGGCTATTTCACCGCTCTCCCGAAGAGAGAGGGAGACATGGGTCTCCACTTCGAGACCTGGTGGGGCGGCGGCTTTCACTTGCTCCAGCCATCCAGACAATCGACTGACCCACTGTGGGCCGTCGCCGTTCACTCGCAGCTCCAGCAACAGCGCCGCACCATCGACCACCGGCACCAGCCCCCACCCGCGCGCCGCATCACGCAGGGCGGCATCCCACGCGTCGAAGGCGTCGCCATCGTCCGCGTCACCCCGCGCACAGACGTACACCTCGACCACGAGTTGTTCCGTCGGCTCGACGCTCAGCAGCTTCTCCAGCGCCGCCGCGCTCAGGGGCCGTGCTTCGGGCGCCGCCGCCAGGCACTGCCGAATCACCGGCTCGAGCGAGGCCGCATCGGCCCGGCGCCACGGCGGCAGCACCTGCCGCGCATGCAACTGCGTCAGCTCGAACAGATTGGCCGCATGAAACGGAGGCGCCCCGTGCAGCAACGTCCACCCCAAGACGCCGACCGCATACAGGTCGGAAGCCGGTGACGCGGCGCCCCCCGCGAGCACCTCGGGCGCCAACGCGAGCGGCGTGCCCAGCAGATGCCCGGTGCTGGTGAGGTTCGTTCCCCGCTGAGCGTCACGCGCCACTCCGAAGTCGAGCAGCACCACGCGATCGGCGCACATCACGTTGTGACTCGAGACATCGCGGTGCACGTAGCCCTTCTCGTGCAGCGCCCCCAACGCACCCGCGACCGCCCGGAGAATCTGCTTCACGCGCTCGACGGGCTGAGCGCCCTCGCGCAGGAGCAGCTGATCGCAGCTCTCGCCTTCCAACCACTCCAACGCCAACCACGGCCGGCCGTCGGCCAGGTCGCCGCCCGCCTCCAGCTTCACCAGGTGCGGGTGCGAGACCGCCGCCAGACACTTCTTCTCGTCGCGGAAACGCGCCAGCGCGGTGGCGTCGAACACCAGCTCGCGCCGGAGCACCTTGAGCGCCGCCTTGCGCCCCGAAGGACCCTCTGCCCGGTACACGTCGGCCGAGGTGCCCCGCGCGCTGTGCGACTCCACCACGTAGCCATCGACGAAGGCCCCCTCACCTAAGCGATCGCCATAGAGCGCAGTCATCGGGAGTTCCTTCGGTACGGGGAAGGGCGCTGAAGAAGCAAACGGGAGGCCGCCGAGCGACCGGGTGGAAGCACGGTCAAGTTGTGCACTGCCAGGCCTCGCGGCGGCGGCCGTGTGTCTGGCCAGGCCACACTCAGCCTTCGCTGCGGCTGCGGCGCATCAGGCGGTGCAGGTAGGCGCGATCCATCTCCGCGGCGCTGGAGGCGCGGGTGACGTTGCCGTCGTGCGCCGCCAGGAGCGCTGCGGTGTAGTCGCGCTCGAAGGTGTCGATGGCCCGTTTGCGTGCCTCGGCCCAGGGCAAGGACACGTCGATGGGCACGCGGGTGTTCGAGGCGGCCGGTTGATCCGTCGGCGCCACCACCTCTTCGAACACCACGCAGCGCTCGAGGTAGTTGCGCAGCTCTCGCACGTTGCCCGGCCAGGCCAGCTGCCCCAGGCGGGTGAGAAACGCAGGTTCGGTGAAACGCGCGCGCAGCTCAGGCGAGACGCCCATCGCGTTGAGCAGCTCGTTCACGATGGCCGGGAGGTCTTCGACGTGCTGACGCAGGGGCAGCAGCGGCACCCTCAACACCGCCAGCCGGTAGAACAGGTCAGCGCGGAAACGGCCCGCGTTCACCTCGAGGCGCAGGTCGCGGTGGGTGGCCGCCACCAACCGCACGTCGACGGGCAGGAAGGCGTTGGCGCCCACCCGGCGCACTTCGCGGTTCTCCAACACGTGCAACAGCTTGGGCTGCAGCTCGAGGGGGAGCTCGCCGATCTCATCGAGGAAGACCGTGCCGCCTTTGGCTTCTTCGAAGATGCCCACCCGCCGCAGGTCAGCGCCGGTGAAGGCGCCGCGTTCGTGACCGAACAGCTCGCTCTCCATCAAGGCGGCAGGCAACGCGCCGCAGTCGAGGGTGAGGAAGGGGCCGTCTTTGCGCGCGCTGGCCTGGTGAATCGCCCGCGCGGCCTGCGACTTTCCGGTGCCGGTCTCGCCCTCGAACAACACGGTGACGTCGGAGGCGGCCGCGCGCTCCATCAGGTGGAAGGTGGCGCGCATGCCCACCGAGGTGCCCTGCAGCCGGCCGAAGCGATCGTGGGCCGAGAGCTTGAGCGGGTTGGGCTCGTGGGCGAAGTCGAAGCGCAACACCGTGCGGCCCAGGCGCAACGTACTGCCGCTCTTCAGATACCCCTCGAGCACGTGCACGCCGTCGACCAGCACGCCGTTGAGGCTGCCGAGATCCTTCAGGCGCACGCCGTGATCGGTCGCTTCCAGCTCACAGTGAAATCGCGAGACGGTGGTGTCGGTGAGCACCAGCTCGTTGCCGCGCTCCTGGCCGATGGAGCAACGCTCGTCGGTCGACTCCCAGGCGGTGCCGGTGTCGGGACCCTCGAGCACCACCAGGCGAAAACGGCGCACCGCGGGGGAGAGCTGGGTGCGGGAGCCCACCGGCTGCGTCTTGTTGAGCGTGTCTGCCATGCGCAGTGGCACTTACTACCTCGCGCCACCGGCTTCACTTCTTCGCGGTCACCTCTACGCCTCGTTGTTCGGGCGCCGTGCGTTGGTACCTGAGTCGGCCGAGCTGTCGTTTCAGATCTCCACCGAGGTAGCTGAAGAACCCGCCGAGCTTCAGCTCTGGAAGACCCCGGAAACCTTCGACCGCGGACGGGCTGCGTTCGAGCGGTGGCTCGCACGCGCCGGTTGAGTCGAGTCGGCGCTCCGGACCCGGCCCTCACGCCGTACCTGCACAGTGCGTGCGGTGAGTCTCGCGAATGGCGCCAACCCGGTCGCGGTGGTGTTGCCACCGCGTCATCGGTTCAGACGGCTGGCCCACGAAGGGCGGGCCGGCAACCAGTTCGCGTTGCTTTGAAACTCGTGGGCGGCGATTGAGACGCCCAAGGCTTGCGAGCCGTCGCGCTGGCCGCGGTGATGATGGCCGCCGCGGTGTTCTGGCTGACCAGCACCGAAGGAATCCTCACCTTGCGATCCGTGCCCGTTGTTCAAATAGAAGAGGTTCTGCACGGCGACCGCGCGGTGGTTCGTGGTGCCGGGCGCCTGGGTGAGGTCAGCGGCGGTGAAAGGAGGTGAGGTGGCGTTTCGGCGGAGGCAGGAGGGCCACGAGGCGGCGCACCAGCGCGGCGGCGGTGAGGGTGAAGGTCGTGCCCTTCTTCGGCGAGTACCGGTACCTGCCATCGTCGAGGCGCCGGAGTCGGCACTTCGCCACCGGGCCGCGCGCCCTCCCTGCACAGCCGCTCGAGGCCATCTCTGTCATGGCCAGAACGCCACGACTCGTGACGCCGCGCATGAGGCGTGACCTCGCGCAGAACTTTCGCCCCCTGAGGCGCTCTGGCCCTCGAAGGCGCACCCGGCACTTCGTTTGCTGAGGCTGCGCTCGTGAGCACCAAGAGCGCGCAGCCGCACCTCCTGACCTGCGCGCGTTTTGCGCTCGCGTTCGCGGTGTTGCCCCTGGGGAAAGGCTCGACGCTCGAGCCCGCCGGGCTCGCAGCCGACCGCGTCGCGACGCTCTTCTGGGTGTTGACCATCGGGGCCACCGTCATCTGGCTGGTGGTGGTGGGGCTGGCCCTCTACGCGGTGTCCGCTTCCCGGCGCCCGCAGAGCCCGCGGGGGAGCAGCCTGCTCATCGTCGGTGGCGGCGTGATCTTCCCCACGGTGGTGTTGGCCGGCCTGCTTGTCTGGAGCCTCTCGATGCTGCCGGGGCTGCTCGCGCCCGCTCCCGCCGGCTCGCTCGAGGTGCGCGTCACCGGCTACCAGTGGTGGTGGCGCGTCGAGTACCTCGGCGCCGAAGGGGCGACCATCGAGCTGGCCAACGAGCTGCACTTGCCCGTGGGCGAGCCGGTGGAGCTCCAGCTCGAGAGCCACGACGTCATCCACTCGTTCTGGGTGCCCGCGCTCGGCGGGAAGATGGACATGATCCCCGGTCGTCGAACACGGCTGCGGCTCGAACCCACCCAGGTGGGCGTCTACCGCGGCGTCTGCGCCGAATACTGCGGCACCTCGCACGCGTTGATGAGCCTGGTGGTGGTGGTCGAAGAGCGACAGGCCTGGGAGCGCTGGTTGGCAGCGCAAGCCCAGCCCGCCACCTCGCCAGGTGAGGCGCTGTTCCTCGAGCAGGGCTGCGGCGCCTGTCACACCATTCGGGGCACCGCCGCCGATGGCGCGCTGGGCCCCGATCTCACGCACGTGGGCAGCCGCGCTTCGGTGGGCGCCGGCGTCATCGAAGCCGACGTGCCGGGTCTTGAGCAGTGGCTGGCGAAGACCGCCCACCTCAAGCCCGGGGTGCTGATGCCCAGCTTCGGCATGCTGCCCCCACCCGAGCTCACCGCGCTGGCGCAGTACCTGGCGGGGCTGCGGTGATCGACGCCGATCCCACGCCGCTGGCCGAGGCGCCGCCGCTCGAGCTTCAGCGAGCCCAGGCGGAGCGGCTGCGGCGCGTGTGGGCAGCGCCCACCGGCTGGCGCTACTGGTCGGCGGTCAACAACACTCAGGTAGGGCTCTGGTACATCGCCGTCGCCTTCATCTTCTTCTTGTTCGCCGGCGTGCTGGCGCTGCTGATGCGCATTCAGCTCGCCCGGCCCGGCAACGACTTCCTCTCGGCCGAGCTCTACAACCAGACCTTCACCGTGCACGGCTCGGTGATGATGTTCCTCTTCGCGATCCCCATCTTCGAGGCGATCGCGGTGACGCTGATGCCCCAGATGCTGGGCGCGCGCGACCTGCCGTTTCCGCGCCTGGCGGCGTTCGGCTTCTGGTGCTTCCTCATCGGAGGGCTCTTCCTGAGCGGGGCGATCTTCTTCGACGCGGCGCCGCGCGGTGGCTGGTTCATGTACCCGCCGCTGACCTCGCGCTACCAGCCGGGCATCGGCGCCGACATCTGGCTGCTGGGCTTCTCCTTCATCGAAGTGGCGGCGATCGCCTCAGCGGTCGAGCTGATCGTCGGCGCGCTCAAGTGCCGGCCGCCGGGCATGCGCATCAACCTCATCCCCCTCTACGTCTGGTACACGATGGTGGGCGCGGTGATGATCGTCTTCGCGTTCCCGCCGCTGATCGCCGGCAGCATGCTGCTGGAGATCGAGCGCGCCTTTGACTGGCCCTTCTTCGACGCCACGCGCGGAGGCGACCCGCTGCTGTGGCAGCACCTCTTCTGGCTGTTCGGCCACCCCGAGGTCTACATCATCTTCCTGCCGTCCATCGCGCTGGTGGCGATGATCGTGCCCACCTTCGCGCGCGTACCGCTGCGCGGCTACACCTGGGTGGTGCTGGCCGCGATCGGCACGGGCTTCTTGAGCTTCGGCCTGTGGGTGCATCACATGTACACCACGGGCCTCCCGGGCATCTCGCTGGGGCTCTTCTCCGCGGCGTCCACCGCGGTCGCCATACCCACCGGGGTTCAGTTCTTCTGCTTCATCGCCACGCTGTGGGCGGGCCGGGTGAAACGTTCGGTGCCGATGTTGTGGGTCATCGGAGGCCTGGCCGTCTTCGTGCTGGGCGGCCTGACCGGCGTGATGGTGGCGCTCGCGCCGTTCGACTTCCAGGCGCACGACACCCACTTCGTGGTGGGCCACTTTCACTTCGTGCTGATCGGCGGCGCGATCTTCCCCATCATCGCGGGCCTCTATTATTTCTACCCGCTGGTCGCGGGGAAGCTGCTCTCGCAGAAGCTGGGCACGGTCGCGTTCTGGCTGGTCTTCGTGGGCTTCAACATCACCTTCATGCCCATGCACCTCTCCGGGTTGCGCGGGATGCCGCGCCGGGTCTTCACCTATCCACCCGAGTCGGGCCTCGACGCGCTCAACCTGGCCTCCACCATCGGCGCCTTCATTCTGGCCGCGGGCATCGCCGTGGTGCTGTGGGACGTCGTTCGCCCCAAGAAGGCCCAGCGCGTCGCACCGCGAGATCCCTGGGGCGCGGGCACGCTCGAATGGGTGCAGGAGATGCCCGGCGAAGACTGGGGCATCCGCTCCATTCCCGAGATCGACAGCCGATACCCGCTCTGGGATCAACCTCACCTGCTGCGCGACATCGACGAGGGCCGGTTCTACCTGCCCGACGCCCAGGAGGGCCTGCGCGAGACGCTGGTCACCTCGGTCATCGACGCCAAGCCCCTGCAGTGCCTGCGCTTGCCCGGCCCCAGCTACCTTCCTCTCGCCGCGGCGCTCACGCTGGGCGGCTTCTTCATCTTCGGCACCTTCCACCTCTGGGCCCTGGCCACCGGGAGCCTGGTGGCCTCCACCGGCGTCATCTGCGTCTGGTTGTGGACGGGCACCGCCGCCAAACCCACCCAGGCCACGAAGGACGTGGGCCTGGGGGTGGTGTTGCCCATCGACGCTGCGGGCCCCGCCTCGGTCGGGTGGTGGGCGGTCTTCGTCACCATGCTGGCCGACGTCACCGCCTTCATCTGCCTGGTGTTCGGCTACTTCTTCTTCTGGACGGTGCACGACGACTTCCCGCCGAGCTCGTCGCCGGGGCCAGGGGTGCTCTGGCCCACCGTGGCGGCGGCGCTCTTGTCGGCGAGCTGGCTCCTCACGCTGCTGGCGCGCCGGTGGAACGGCCGCGATCGTGCGGGGGCGTTCTACGGCGCGCTCGGGGTGGCGGTGCTCTTCGAGGTGGCGGGCAGCGCAGCGTTGCTCGCAGGGCCGTGGTCCAGCGGGCTCCAGCCCACCACGCACGTGTACCCCGCGCTGGTCTGGTTGCTGGTGGGGTGGACCGTGCTGCATGTCGCCGTGGGTGTGGTGATGCAGCTCTATTGCCTGCTGCGCCGCGCCCGGGGCGTGCTCACCGCCGGCCACGATCTCGATCTGCACAACGTGGTGCTCTACTGGCACTTCACGTTCTTCACGGCCGCGACCACCACGGCGGTGATCGCCGGCTTTCCCCTGGTGGCGCGATGACGCCTGACCTGCCCGAGGCGAACGAGAGCCTGCTGAGCACGGTGGCCGCCCCCGCGATCTGGGCAGCCCACTTCCTGCTCTCGTACATCACGGCGGCGGTGTGGTGCGCGAAGGTGGCGGGCGCCGACGGCTCGCTGGTCGCGGTGCAGCGGGCGATCAGCCTGTACACGGTGCTCGCGCTGGCGGCGATCGGCCTGATCGGGTGGCGCGCGTGGGGGCGCCACCGGCTGGGAGACTCGCCGCCGCCGCACGATCAGGACGCGCCCGGGGGGCGGCACCGGTTCCTCGGCTTCGCTGGCGCGCTGCTCTCGGGGCTCAGCGCGCTCGCCGTGATCTTCTCGGCGCTCGCCTCGCTCTTCTTCGGGAGCTGCAGGTGAGGCGCCCCGCACTCGTGGCGCTCGGGCTGGGGGCGCTCGCCTGCGCGTGGCTGATGCCCTGGCAGGCGCTGCTGGGCGGCGGCTTCTCGGCGCACATGACGATGCACATGAGCGTGGTGGCGGTGGCCGCGCCGCTGCTCGCGCTGGGGCTCTCGGGCAGCACGTTCGACCCCGTGCTCAGGGCGCCCCGGTTGTTCTCCCCCCTTCCTGCGTCGGTGGTGGAGCTGCTCGTGGTGTGGGGCTGGCACGCGCCCGCCCTGCACCACGCGGCGCGGCACTCGACGGCGGTGCTCCTGCTGGAGCAGGGCTCGTTCCTCGCGAGCGGCCTGCTGGTGTGGTTGGCCGCCTTCGGCGGCACGGCGTCAGGCCGGGCTGATCGAGGTGGCGCAGGTGTGGTGGCGCTGCTGCTGACCTCGATGCACATGACGCTGCTGGGGGCGCTGCTGGCGCTGCCGCCCCGCGTGCTCTACCAGCACCCCGGGCACGCAGGCGCCTGGCTCAGCCCGCTGGCTGATCAGCACCTCGGAGGGGCGATCATGCTGGTGATCGGCGGCGTCGCGTACCTTTCGGGAGGGTTGTTCCTCATGCTCGAGCTGCTGGGTCGGGCCCGTTCACGCGCAGAGGGCGAGCTGCCCCCCAAGGCCCTCGCTGCGCGGCCCCAGCGGGGTGAACGATGAAGCGCCGGGCCGCCTGGTGGCTGCTCAGGTTCGCCGCGGTCGGCGGAGCGGTCGTGCTGATCGCGCTCCTCGTGGTCACCACCGGGCTGGTGCCCATCAAGGCGAGCTCGGGCCACTGGGCGATCACGGCGTGGTTCCTCGAGTTCACCAAGGATCGTTCGGTGGCGACGCACTCGCTGGCCGTCACGCTGCCGCCACGTGAGGCGGCGTGGCTGGTGATGAAGGGCGCCGGCCACTACGAGGGGGGCTGCCGGCCCTGTCACGGGAGCCCGGGGCTGCCCCTGCCTCGGGTGGCTGGGGCGATGACCCCTCACCCGCCTGCGCTCGCGCAGCTCGTCAGCCAGCGCGATTCGGAACAGCTCTTCTACGTGATCAAGCACGGCATCAAGTTCACCGGCATGCCTGCCTGGCCCACCCAGCAACGCGACGACGAGGTGACGGCCGTGGTCGCCTTTCTCGAAGAGCTCCCCCACCTCGACGCTGAGCGCTACCGCCAGCTGGTCTTCGGGCCGGCGCCAGCACCCTCTTCTGCGCCGTCGCTGGTGGCCACCCAGTGTGAGCGCTGCCACGGCGACGATGGCCGGGGTCGGGGCTCGGCGGCGTTTCCAGGCCTGGCCCACCAACGTCGTCAGTACCTGGTCAACGCACTCGAGGCCTACGCGCGCGGCGATCGCGTCAGCGGAATCATGGGGCCGATCGCCGCGGGCCTGCGGCCGGATCAGTGGGGCGAGCTGGCAGATCACTACAGCCAGCTCCCCTCCGAGGGACGGCTGGCGAACCTCAGCGAAGCGCCGCCGCCCGACCCGGCGCGGATCGAGCGCGGAAGGCAGATCGCCGCAGAAGGACTTCCCCAGCTGGGCGTGCCGAGCTGCTCCGATTGCCACGGCCCCGCCCCGCACCAGAGGAACCCGGCCTACCCGCTGCTCGCAGGCCAGTACGCCGACTACCTCGTCTTGCAGCTCGAGCTGTTCAAAGAGCGCCGGCGCGGCGGCTCGCCGTACGCCCACCTGATGGACAAGGTCGCCAGCCGGCTGACCGCGGAGCAGATGCGAGACGTGGCTGCGTACTACGCCTCTCTCCAGGCCATGGACGGCCAGACCACGGAGCGGTGAGCATGGACAGCGTGCCGATGTGGCTCAACGCGGTGCTGTTCCTGATCGCCGCGGTGATCATCTGGGCCTCGGGCACGCGCCTCGAGAAGCTCGCCGCGACCCTGGCGGAGCGCACCGGGTTGGGAGAGGCGTTCACCGGCATGCTGCTGCTGGCGGCCGCGACCTCGCTGCCGGAGCTGGCCACGACCGTCACCGCCGTGGTGATCCTCAAGAACCCCACGCTGGCGGTGCACAATCTGCTCGGCGGCGTCGCGCTGCAAACGCTCATCATCGCCATCGCCGACCTGGTGCAGCGAAGGCGGGGGGCCTTGACCTCGTTCGATCCCAGGGTCTCGCTGCTCACGCAAGGCGTGGGGCTCATTCTGTTGCTCCAGGTGGCCATCGCCGGCATCGCCGCCAAGGGCGTTCCGGTGGTGTTCGCGACCAGCGGGTGGCTCGTCCTGGTGCTGCTCGCCTACCTGGGCACGGTCTTCCTGGTGCAGCGCTCGCGCAAACCCCGGTGGAAGCCGACCTTTGAAGACGAGCGGGCCCCCGAGCCGCCCGCGGCCCCGCCGCGCGACGGTCGCTCGACCCTGCAGCTCTGGGTTTCCTTCGCGGGGCTGAGCCTGCTCGTGCTGGCGGGAGGGGTGGTGGCCACCCAGACCGCCGAGGGGCTGGCCGCCCAGACGGGGCTGGGTGACGCCTTCATAGGGGCGACCCTGCTGGCGATGGCGACCTCGTTGCCCGAGGTGAGCACCACCGTCTCGGCCGCGCGAAACGGCCGCTTCACCGCCGCGATCTCCAACGTGTTCGGCAGCAACGCGTTCGACGTGACGCTGCTCTTGCTGGCCGACCTGCTCCACCGCGAGACCTCGGTGCTGGCCCACGCTGGTTCCACCGCCCTCTTCACCGCCACCATCGGCTCGGCGATGACCTGCATCTACGTGTGGGGGATGATCGAACGCGACGACCGCACCGTGTTGCGGCTGGGCTGGGACTCCGTGGCGGCCACGCTCGTCTATGGGGTCGGCATGACGGTGCTCTACTTCATTCAGTGACCTGATCGACGCCAGCCTGATCGGTGCAGCACACCCGGCTCGAGAGCCGGCAGGCCGAGAACGCGCTGATGACCAGCCTCGCCTTTTCAACGGACGAGTGAAACAGCCCGGGCAAATCCGAGAGGGCACGCGAGAGACCTCGCGAGGTCCCCGGGTGTGAGGGTGGCAGGGAAGACGTCTGCGCGCACCTCACGAACTGCGATCGCCGCCGCTTCGTGGGCTGAGGCGATGGCCAAAGCCTCGGCCGTCGCGCCGCCCCCGTCCATGTCGCGTGGCGACCTCGCGCAGCTGAAGACCGCGACCGCAAAGCAGACGCCCGACGGGTACACGCTGGAGTACGCTCACGCGTGGGCGATGGGCGGCGTTGTGACGGCAGCCCCCCGCTCGTTTGCGCGTGGCCGTCAGCAACTCCAGCTCTCACCCGACTGAAAGATCGCCCATGAAAGAACTCCTCGCCGACCTCGAGTCCGTCACCGAACAGGCGCGCTGCGCCGCCATCTCGCAGCGCCTCTCGCAGCTGTATCCCGACAAGAAGATCTACTTCAGCGACAGCTCGCAGATGTTCGTCGGCGCCTGGGCTGCGGAGACGAAAGAAGCACAGGTCACCATCGCGCCCGAGTTCAGCCTGCGAAAGCTGGGAGTGCGCGAGGGCTTCGTGCAGCGCATGCGCCGTCGTGAACTCGGGACGCCCGAGCCAGTCAGCGCGACCTGGCACGTCCATCACGGTCTCGAGTCGTTCACCTGGAAGGGTCATCACGTCGAGGTCTTCACCGTTCAGTACTTGACGCAATACGAGCCCAATCGCTGGTCGTGGCTCGTCTCAGACGACGAAGCCCTGCTGCGCGAGCTGTTCGCCACCGTCGTGGCGTGGAACTCCGAGGTGCACGGCGAGGTGTTGTCTTCTCGAATGGCTGCTTCTCGAAGAGCGCCGAGCTGCAGGCGGCCATCGAGGAGACCCGGCTCGAGGATCTGATCCTCCCTCCCCAGCTCGCCGAATCACTGCAGAGCGACGTCACGCACTTCCTCGCCAGCCGTGAGCTGTATGCGAAGGCCGGAGCAGCCTGGAAGCGCGGCATGTTGCTCATGGGGCCCCCGGGCAACGGCAAGACGCACGCGATCAAGGGGCTCATCAAACGTGCGGGCCTGCCGTGCCTCTACGTGAAGTCGTTCTCGGGGCGCCACGTCGATCCCGCCGGCTCGATTCCGCAGGTCTTTGCGCGTGCCCGGGAGCTCGCTCCGTGCGTCGTGGTGCTCGAGGATCTCGACTCGTTGGTCGACGATGAGAACCGGAGCTTCCTCTTGAACGAGCTCGACGGCTTCGCGGTGAACGACGGGCTCCTCACCATCGCCAGCACCAATCACCCGGAGCGCCTCGACCCGAGCCTCATCCACAGGCCGTCTCGCTTCGATCGCAAGTACCGGTTCGAGCTGCCTGATCTCGACCTGCGCCGCCGCTACCTCGAGGCGTGGGCCGCGAAGGCGACCACGGCGATCGACGCCGACCTGCTCGCGCGCGCAGCAGAGCTCACCGCTGGCTTCACCTTCGCGTACCTGAAGGAGGTCGGTCTCTCGACGCTGATGCATTGGGCGAGCGAAGGGCAGAAGGGGAAGATCGGCGACGCGCTCGTTCACGTCATCGAGCAGCTGAAGCAGGAGATCCTCGCCACGCCAGCGGGGCCACCCCCGGCGCCCAAGGCGAAGCCGCGCTTCCCGTGGGACTTCGGCTGAAGCGCTGCGCTTCGGGGAGTCAGTTCGCCGCGGGGCGCGAGCGGATCTTCTTGATGCCCTCATCGCGCTCACCAGCGCAGCGAGGAGGGATCGGCGACCAGGCATTGGTCATGCATCGTGCCTGACGAGTCAGGAGCCGTTGATCTTCCGGCCGACGACTTGCGTCTGTTTCCGCCCCCGAGACCGCAGGGAGATCCTTCGACGCGAGCGGCTCGATGCGGATGACCTCCGACGTGAAGGCGCAACCTGAGGCGAGAAGGAGCGGGGCGACGCGGAGCAGCCAGGGAGGAGGCATCGGGAGACCGTCCTTTTACTGGACGCGCTGCAGCTACGGACGAGTGAAACAACCCGGGCAAATCCGAGAGGGCAAGCGAGAGACGTCGCGAAGTCCGCGGGAGTGAGGACCCTCTTGTTCGTTCAGGCAGGGAACAGACAACCACCTTCGTCACCGAACGGGCCCGTGGAGACGCGGACAGACGTGCTCGCGCGAAGCTTCGTTCAGCGCGACTTCGAGCTGCGTGAGCCGCTCGAGCACTGCATCGGCCCCGTCGCGAACCCCGCACAGAATGACGTTCGTCGACTCGTCCGCCACGTTCGGGGCGAGCTGCGCTGCCATCCGGACCGCGGCCAGCGGGTTCTCCAGGTCCTCGGCGAGCAGCCCGGCGACCAGATCGACGGCGTCACACAGGTGGCAGCGCGCCGCCGGCACCGCGGGCGCTCCTTCTCGCCGGCCGCTCGTCACCACCTGGTTCCGCCCGCCTCGCTTGGCGGCGTAGAGCGCCTCATCGGCGAGTTCGATCAGCCGCCGAGCGTCCGTGCCGTCGGTGGTCGTCACGGACATGCCGAGACTCGCAGTGACGAGAATGCGTTCGGTGCCGACCTCGAAGGGGGACTCCTCGAGCGCCACCCGCAGCCGGTCTGCGACGATCTGCGCGTCGGCGGCGTTCGTCGAGGGGAGCAGGAAGATGAACTCTTCACCCCCGTAGCGCGCTGCGAGATCGCTGCTGCGAATCGTGCGAGTCACCCGACGGCTCACCTCGCGCAACACCCCGTCACCAGCGCCATGGCCCCAGGTGTCGTTGACTTGCTTGAAGTGGTCGATGTCGAGCAGCACCACCGCCGCCGGCTGCCCGTAGCGAAGTGCGCGCTTGCACTCGCCGCGCAGCACTTCGTCGAAATAGCCGCGGTTGTAGAGCCCGGTGAGTTGGTCGGTGATGGCAGCTTCAAGTGCGCGATCACGAGCGCTCTCGACAGAGCGGTAGCGCTGCCGACGTCGCAATGCGCTCGCCACCCGCGCGGCGATCTCCTGTTCGGGCGTGCCTTGAACGATGTAGTCCTCGGCGCCCTGCTGGTAGGCGGCGATGCGCCGGTCGGCTGAAGGCTGCGGGTCGAGCACCAGAATCGCGGGGGGCGAGGCCCACTCGAGCATCATCTCGGACAACGGCAGCGCCCCTTCGAGCGCGCGCTGGAAGCTGATCAACACCAGATCAGGAGCGACGCGCGTCAGGTGCGCGAGCTCAGCGGCCACATCGGTCGTCTGAGGGGCGAGCTCGCGGTCATTGCGACAGACCGAGAGGAGTTGCTCACGCACCTCGGGGTCGTCGTGCACCACGTAGAGGTGAGGTTCGACACGGTCGGTGGGCGCGTGGCGCTCGGCGAGCATGGTCGCGGCGGTCGCGCGCGCCTCGGACTGCTGACGGAGCCGCCGTATCGTCACCAGGCTGCGCACCCGGGCCACCAGCTCAGCGTCGGACACCGTCTTGGTGAGGAAGTCGTCGGCCCCGGACTCGAGGCCATTCACCTTGTCCTCGGTGCCGTCGAGTGAGGTGAGCAGCAGCACGGGGGTGTTCGAGCAGCTCGGCTCGCGCCTCAGCTTCCGGGTGACCTCGAGGCCGGTGAGGTCGGGCATCATCACGTCGAGAATGATGAGGTCGAAAGGCCCTCGCTGGGTGGCGTGCGCGATGGCTTCGGTGCCTGAGAGACAACTGACGACGTCGAAGCCTTCTGCCGTCAAGCGACCACCGATCAGCTGAAGCACGATCTCAGAGTCGTCAGCGAGCAGAATTCGGGCCACGGCGGCTCCACTCTATATCGCGACGCGCTTCCGCTCAGCCTTCGTTTGCCTGAAGAAAGACCTCTCGCAGGCGACCGAAGCTCAGTCCTTCAACCGATACCCGACACCCGGCTCAGTCAGCAAATACCTCGGCTCCGCCGGGTCACGCTCGAGCTTCTGGCGCAGGTTCACCGCATGGGCAACGCAGCACTTCGGTGCCGGATCGTCTTCACCACCGGCCCACTTCTTCGCGATGGACACCAGCGGCGCGCTTCGCGCCTCGGTGACAGAACGCACCACCCGCTGGTGCTCGCTTTGGGTCGCAGCCGCGGTGCGCAGGGTCGGTGTCTACTCGCTGTTCAGCCCCAGAAGTCAGATCTGCACGAGCTCTCACATGGCAGCCACGGCAACCAGAGCGAGAGCGACACCACCCAGGCGCTGGCCAAGGGCATCAACTGGCACATGAAACACTGGGCGAACCTGCTGGGTCGGCTCAAGGCGGCGCGCGAAGGTGACCGCTCGGTGCTCGACAACACCGCCGCCGTCTTCTCGTTCGAAGGTGGCCACGGCTTCGACCCCGCCGACAACCAGATCATCCCGGTGTCGTTGATGGCTCACTTCGCAGCCGTCGAGCTCAGTCGCGAAGACGAGCTTCGTTCGCGACGAGCCGACTTTTCGCAGCCGACGGGTCGAGCCGTTCTCGCTGGCCGACGCCGAAGAGCTGCTGGCCGCGCGCGGGGTGGCGCTGGGTCGCGGCCCGCAGAGACTTGAGCCACCTCGCGAGGCTCTGTATCGGAGCGCGTTCGGCGAGCGGTGTAAGTGAATCAGGAAATCCGCTGAAGAGCGCGCGGACCCTCTGCGGGACGAGTGCCGCCTGTTTGCCGTGCAGTGCCCTGAGGTCTGCCGGGCTCGAGAGCCGCCAGGCAAACCCGCCATTCCCATCGGATCTGCTTCGCTCTGCCTGGTACACGCCCTTGCGGCCCAGTTGGTGCCAGTTCGAACGCAGGTGAGCCGCTTCGAGGATCTTGCGTGGCCAGGTGTTCCTGCGGTCACTGCACGCGTGGAGGCGGATCAGCTCAGCGCCGCATCAGCTTCATCGCGACGTCGGTTCCCAGGCCCAGCGTGTGGCCGAGGCGAATGACGAGCACGGCGTAGGCCTCGATCAGACGCGCATTCTCGAGGGGTCCGGCGTCGACCGCCTCGAAGTCGGTCTCCTCGATGAGCTGCGCGGCGACCAGCTTCGCCGCGGCGTCGTCGCCGCAGTGGAACATCGTCGGCTTCTGGCCATCGAAGAGGCGCGAGTCGGCGGCCAAGATTTGCTGAAAGGCCTGGTTGAACGTCTTGACCACCTTCGCGCCCGGCGCCATCTCGGCGAGCACCTCGGCGCAAGACCGGAGCTCAGGTTTGCCGTCAGCCGTCTTGCGCGGGCTCATCGTGTTCGTGCAGTCGAGCACCACCTTGCCGCTGAACGAGCCTGCCTGCGCGAGCGCGTCGGCCACCGCGGCCCACTTCGTCGTCAGCACCACGACTTCGGCTCCCGAGACGGCCTCTTTGACGGGCGCCGAACGCGCGCCGATCTCGCTGGCGATCGTCACGAGCTTCGCGGGATCGCGCGAGAAGGTGACGGTCACGTCATGCCCCTTGCCCACCCAGAGCCTGCCGAGGGTACTGCCGAGTTTGCCGGGGCCGACGATGGCGATCTTCATGGCCGCCACTCTACTCACGAGCACTCAGCGCGCTGAGCTGAGTTGAAGCGTGCGGGGAGCCCGCTGGCTGCGTCCTGTTGAGACCTCGCGCCACCGGCTTCACTTCTTCGCGGTCACCTCTTTGCTGCGGGTGAGGTCGCCCTCCCAGTGTTTCACCAGCTCGGCGACCACCCGCGGGTCTGACATCACCAGCGACCCTTCTTCCATCGCGGCCAACGAGAGCCGGTCGAGGTTGATCGACCCGACCACGCTCAGGTGATCATCGACCAGCATCGTCTTGCTGTGCAGCAGCGAGGGCGCGTACTCCCAGATGCGCACCCCGGCCTCGAGCAGCTTTTCGTACGTGGCGCGTTGTTCCCGCAGCACCTGGGGCTGATCCGTCTCTTCGCCCGCCGCCATGACGCGCACGTCGACGCCTTGCAGCTTCTTCTCGATCAGCAGACTGATCAGCCCGGGCGAAGGCACGAAGTAGGCGTTGGCGATCCACACCCGTCGGGTGGCCGAGGCGATGATCAGCTGCGTCAGCCGCTCGGCCCTGGTGAGGTGGTCCGAGCCGGTGCTGGAGACGAACCCCGCCCGCGTCTGACCGGTGGTCTTCACTTCCGGGAAGTCGCTGGCAGGCAGCAGGGGCCCGTCGACCTCCTGCCAGTTCTCGGCGAAGGCCTGCTGCATCTGGTTCACCGCCGGCCCTTGCACGCGGATGCTCGACTCGCGCCATTGGCCCTTCCTGGCGCCGTCGCCCACCCAGTCGTCAGCGATGCCGAAGCCGCCGGTGAAACCGACCTTGCCGTCGACCACCACGATCTTCCGGTGATTGCGTTGATCAGTCGCGCCCTTCGACAAGGGCCTGAAGGCGCGCACGTCGCAGCCGGCGGCGACCAGCTCGGGTTTGGTCACCCGCTCGAAGTCGGTGCTGGCCAGGGGGTCGATGATGATTCGGCAGGTCACGCCCGCGCGCGCGCGTTCGGTCACCACCTTCACCAGGCGCATGGAAGGCATGCTGGGTCGCCAGATGAACAGCACGATGTGGATGCTGTGTTGCGCGCGGCCGAACTCTTCTTCGAGGCGATCGAAGATGGCGCCGTTGTTCACCAGCTCGACCTCGTGGCCCGAAGTCAGCGAGACGGCGGTCGATTGAGAGAGCGCGTTGGAGAACCCCTCGGGGTCAGCAGGCACCTTCGAGGTGAGCCGAAACGACGAAAGCCGCGTGTCGACGCACGATGTGCACGCGGACAGCAGCAGCACCAGGGGCAGGGCTCTCATGGAAGAGAAGGAGGCATCGACCGTGCCAGACCGCCCCATGTCACCGGTGGGCCCCCTCCTGCGCTCCGGAGTGGCCGCGCGCCAGACCGGCGACTACCTGAGCAGGGTTCACCTCGAAGCTCGGGAGTCACCCATGGCGAGCAGCAACGGAATTCAGCACGCGGTCGACGCGATCAAGAAGTCACCTCTGGCCGACGTTCACCTCGATGAAGTGAAGGTGACCATCGAGAAAGAGCTGGGCCGCGCCAGTCACGCGGTCTCGCGCCTGGCCAAGCACGTGGAAGTTTCGGCCCGGGAAAATCCGCGCGCGGCCGCCGGCGTGCTGCTCGGCGTCGGTGTGTTGTTCGGCGCCTTGTTGCACTCGGTGCTGCGCCCGGCCCCGACCGCCAGCGAAGCGTTGTGGAAGGCGCTGGGCCAGGGTGCAGATCGCACGGGCAGCACCTTCAAGTCGGGCTGGAACAGCCTGCGCCGCTCGATGCGCTGAGCGGCACCAATGTGATGGCGGTGTGCCATCAGTCTGATTGCGTGGCGATCTCCCGTGAGGGCTCTGGCCCAACGAAAGCGCGGGAGTTCGTGACGGCATCGGTGGTGCACACCGTGGCTGCGTAAGTAACCCCACAACTGGAGTCACCATGAACTCGAACGGAATGCAGACCGAAGCGAAGAAGGCCCTCTCCAATGCCGCGATCGACCTCGGCGAAGTGAAGAACAAGATTGAAGACGCCGCCCTCGAGGCGAGCAAGACCATGAGCAAGGAGTTCGGCAAGGCGAGCCGCAGCATGTCGCGCGTGGCCACCCAGGTGGAGAAGACCGCCCGGGCGAACCCGTTGGCCGCCGCGGGCGTGCTGGTCGGGGTCGGTGCCTTGTTGGGTGCGGCGCTGCACGCCGCGCTGCGACCCACGCCGAGCCTGAGCGATTCGTTCAGGTCGAGCTGGAAGAACCTGCGCCGCTGAAACTCCCTCTCCCTGCGAAGCGGGGAGAGGGTCGGGGTGAGGGGCCATCAGGGCAACTCAGTGAGCCCCTCACCCGGTCCTGCGGACCGACCTCTCCCCGCGTCGCAGGGAGAGGTTTCTGCGTCGCAGCATGAGCACCATGAGCAGCATCCACGCCGGTGCGGCCGTGCCCGCCGCGCTGCATCCCACCGCGCGCGGCAACCGCTCCACGCGCAACGCCAACGGGGTGAGCCCGCTCATGCCCGAAGCGTCGCGCACCTCCGCGACGAAGGACCACGTGCCTTCCGCACCCTCCTCGGCCACCGTGCCCGAGATGAGCCCGCGCTCATCCAACGCGAGGCCGGGCGGCAAGAGCCCATTGACGACCTGGTACTTCACCTCGCCGCTCGGCGAGACGTTGAGTGACACCGAGACCACCTCGCCCGGCCGCAGCACCTCGGGCAGCGCGGTCACCACGCGATAGCGCGGCGGGTACACCGTCAAGGTGAACGCCAGGCTGTCGGTGCGCCCGTTGTTGTCCTCCACGCTGATGGTGAAGCTGAAGTTGCCCGCCTGCGTGGGGCGGCCGGCCACGGTGATCAACTCCGCCTGCGGGGTGACCGCGATGCCATTGGGCACCGCCCCGGTCACGCGCCAGGTGAGCGGCTTGGCCAGCATCGAGCCATCCTGGTTCGCCACCGCGATGTCCTGGAGATACTCCTGACCGACCAACGCGTCGGTGATGAACAGCGTGCGGAAGGTGATCGCCCCCGGGGCAATCAACCGCAGCGCCAGCGCCCGGGTGGCGCGCCCACCCACCGCGTCGCGCACCTCGAGGTTCAAGGCCAACGAGCCATTGGTCGCGTTGCGCGGTGCGCCTGACAACACGCCCTCAGGGCTCAAGCTCATACCCGTCGGCAAGGTGCCGCCGGCGAGCCGCCAGCTGTACGGCCTCACGCCGCCCGCGGCACCCAGCGAGAACAGGTACTGCGAGGCGCTGCTGTTGACCACCGCGGGCAGGCTGGTCGAGGTGATCTCCAGGCTGCTGGTGGTCGGCAACACGCGCAACGCGAGCCGCACCGCCGATTGCCGGCCGGCGTTCGCTACGATCACCGTGACGCCCACCACCTCGGAGCCATTCGCGCCGCTGGGCGTGCCGGTGAGCAGGCCATCATTGACGCCGATGTTCAGCCAGGCGGGCGCGGGGCCGAGCAGTGGATCGATGCGCCAGGTCGAAGGCCCCTGCTCCCCGACCGCGGAGAGCCGGAAGGTGTACGGCCGGCCCACCACCGCGTCGGGCAGCGAGGTGTTCACCACGCGCAAGGAAGACGGCGCCACCACCATGCTGCGGGACGCGAGCGCGTTGTTGGTCACGTCGAGCTCGGTCTGGGCGGTGCCTTCGAGGTCGATGAGACAGCCCACGTAGTAGGTGCCCGCCGCCATGGTGCCGGGCAGCTGCACCAGCTCGGTGGCGGTGTCACTGCCCCCGCGCCCCAGGGTGATCGAGCCGAAGTCGCGCGGCATGCCGGCGTTGTCCACGATGCGCAGCGGCACGTCGTCGCTGGTGATGATGTCGTTGGCCGAGGCGAAGAAGCGGTAGGTGACCTGGGGCGCGTCGAGGTTGCCGATGTTTCGCAGCGTGCGCACCACGGGCACGATTTCCCCCACACCTGCCGAAGCAGGCGCGGTGATGGAGGTGACCGCGAGATCCGCGCCCGGCTCGGTGATGCGAATCGGGCCCAGCATCAGGCTGTTGTTGGCCTTGTTGGTCTCGAACACCGCGCCCGACGAGTCGACCACGCCGAAGACGAAGTACGGCCCGGTGCGGAAAGGCACGCTCGCCGTGTTGCGCGCCGGCAAGGTGCAGTTGAGGGTGACCTCGGTGGAGACGGTGCTCGGTACGGTCTGCGGCACCACCTGATCACAGACGTAGGTGTCGGAGAGCAGCGAGAGGGAAGAGTCGGTGGAGAGCACCAGCGCCACGCGGAAGTTGTTGGCGTTCGCGCCGCCGGTGTTGCGGAAGCGCACCTTGAGCACCACCGGGTCTCCGAAGCGCGCCGAGCTCGTGCTCAGGCCGGTGACGGGGTCGACGAACTGCACCTGCTCGTTGACCAGGTCGGCCCGGCGCACGTCGACCTTCGCCGCCGAGGCCACCACGTTGTTCGTCTCGTTCGCCTCGAGCACCGTGCCGGCCGGGTCGATCTGCAGCAAGAAGTGGAACTGCCCGCTGGGAGCGTTCGCGGGGATGGTCACCGGTACGGTCTGGGTGATGGTCTCTCCGCCGCTGACCATCCGGGTGCCCGTGAAGAGGGGGAAGTCACTCGCATCGAGCACCGTGTCAGCGCTCAGGAGAATCCGAAAGCCCACGTTGCCCGCGGGCGTGGTGCCGCGGTTGAAGAAGCTGATGGCGAAGTTCTCGGGGTTGCCGCCGCCCGTGGTGAGCGGCCCTGAAATCGAGGTGGCCACCAGGTCAATGCCCTGCACGAAGGCGGTGGTGGTGGAGCCGAGGTTGTTGGCCTCGCTGGCCTCCATCACGGTGTCGGTGGCGTCGACCCGCACCAGCACGAAGTATTCGCCGGTGGCCGGGGGCGTGGTGGTGGCCGCGCTCGCGGTGACCGCGATGACGGAGAGCCCCCCATCGGGCAGGAACCCGCCGTCGACCGCCTCGAGCGAGTGCGGGCCGCCTTCGGCCACCTGTTGATCGGCGCCGCCGTCGGTCGCGGTGAGATCGAGCTCCTGGTCGCGCGAGATGTACGCGCGCCACATGAAGTTGTTGGCCGCCGTGCGCCCGAAGTTCCGCAGCGTGGAGTTGACCGTGAAGTTCAAGTTGCCATCCATCTGCGTGGTGAAGTTGGCGATGGTGACCGTGCTCACCGCGAGGTCGGCTTCGTTGGGTTCACCGATGGTGAACACCGCGTTCGGCGGGAAGTTCGCGACGGCGCACGAGGTGGTGCAGCCGGCGAGCAGGTTTGCGCCCAGCGTGCCGGTCGGGTTCTCGAAGCCGGCCGACGCGGAGAAGGTGGTCGCCGCGCCGACGATGCTGCCGTAGTGGAAGGTGATCGTCCCCGACGCGTTCAGCTTGATCTGAAAGGTGACGCTGCTGGTGGGCGTGACGAAACGCGGTACGGCCACGTACTCGACGGCGAACTGCCCGGGTGAGGTGAGCGTGCGCACCGAGCCCGAGACGCGCAGATCGAGATCGTCCCAGAAGGCGGCCAGCGCGGGGTTGGGGGTGGCGGTGGAGGGGAAGGTGGCGTTGCCGTTGCAACCGGTGGCGCAGACGGTGGTGGCCGCGGTGCCCAGCACCAGCACGCCGTTCGAGTTGAGCATCACGTGGGTGTAGCTCTGCCCGAAGTACGGAAAGCTGAAGCCCAGCGGCACCAGCACCCCTTGATCGTCACCGTTGAGCGCCGAGACCACCGTGCCCGCGGTGAGCGGCTGGTAGGGCTGCGACGAGGCGATGATGGGCGGGAGCTGCGCCCACGCCGTGGAGGAAACCAGGGCGGCTGCGAGCAGGGTGGGGGCGAGCTTCTTCACGGGTGCTCCTTCAGAGGGAGCCGGGAATGTACCCCATCGCGCCCCTCCCGGCCGGGTAGAGCCCGGTGCTCAGGTGCATTCCCGTGCGAAGGTGCGCCTCGCTGAGGTGGGAGTTCGGAGGAGGGCCCCGGTTTCAACCGACCGCGCGCCGCAAAACCCACTCGAACAGTCCCGGTGATCGCGCCAACAAACCAATCACCCCACGCCGCAACCGGGGCCGTTGCGCAGTCCACACCAACAACTTCGCCAACCGCGCGTAGCGCACGAACGCCGCCTCCGCCGCCGCCTCATACGGAGCGAACGCCTCCACCGCGCCCTTACGAGCGAGCACCTCGGGCAACACCGCCGCCAGCGCCTCCGCGCCTTCGAACGCCTGCGTCAGCCCCTCACCGGTAATCGCATCCACGTACCCGGCCGCATCACCCACCAGCGCAAACCGCTCGGCCACCCGCCGCTTCACGTGCTGCATCAACGGCCCCGCCCCGCGCGGCGTGGAATCGAACCCCACGCCCCGGAGCCGCTCTTCAATCGCCGGAAAACGCGCGAGCAGCCCTTCGAACCCCACGTCACCTTGCAGCGCACCGTCTTCCCACAAGAACGCGACGCCGACCCGCTGAGAGCCCGCGGGCGTCAGATACGCCTCCACGCCGGGGGCGAAGTGCACCTCGACCATGCGGTTCCACGGAGCGATCGCCACGTGCCGGCGCAGCCCGAAACGCCGCAGACCCGCCGCCGGCCCCGACAGGCCTTCACGCGCTCTGCTCGGAGAATGCAGGCCATCGGCGCCGATCAACACGCCCGCGGTGAAGGCCTCTGTGTCGGTGGTGAGCTCGACGCCGACGCCTGATTTCGTGTGACCGCGCACCCCGGTCTGGTGCAGCACCACGCCCGCTTCGAGCGCGCGGGCTCTCAAGGCGGTGGAGAGCGCGAGCCGGCGCAGGCCGAGTCCACCCGGTGCGGGGAGTTTGCCGATCGCCCGCACTCCGGATTCCTGCACGTAGGCGATGGCGTCGAACGGCGCGGTCTCGGTTCGGTCGAGGTGTTTGAGAGCACCGAGGCGCTCCAGCGCGGAGAGGCCCGAAGGCATCAGCCCTTCACCACAGGCCTTGTCGATGGGGCCGGGTTGTTTGTCGAAGACGTGTACCGAGAGGCCGCGTTGGGCGGCGCCGATGGCGGTGGCCAGACCTGCGGGGCCGCTGCCGATGATGGCGACGTCGAACTTCACCTGGCCCTCACCCCAACCCTCTCCCAGGGGGAGAGGGAGTTCCGGGGACCATTCGGGGCGTGTTCGCGAACGACTTTGCGTAGTGCGTGCCCAGCGCTTCTTCTTCCACCTTCACCCGCACCCGAAGCAGCAGCGCGTTGACCACCGTGAAGACGATCGCGGTCACCCACGCGCTGTGAATCAGCGGCAGCACCAGCAGCTCGAGCACCACCGCCACGTAGTTCGGATGCCGCACGAAACGATAGGGGCCGCCCGTCACCGGCGCTGCTTCAGGCAGCACGATGACTCGCGTATTCCACCGCGGGCCCAGCGTGGTGATCGCCCAGTACCGCAGCGCCTGCGCAGCGATCGCCAGGCCCAGCGCCACGAACCCCCACGGCATCACGAAGGGGCGCGCGAACACCCACGGCTCCGCCACGCACGCGACGAGGAACAGCGTGTGGAACACCGTCATGAACCGGTAGTGCGGAAGACCGTATTCCTTGCCGCCGCGGGCGAATGCCCAGGCCGCGTTCTTCACCGAGAGGCGGAGCTCCAGGAGCCGCTCCAGACCGACCACCGCGATGAGACCTGTGTAGAGATACAGACTCACCATTTCAGCAGCACCAGCTCCGCGCAGAACCCAGGGCCCATCGCCATCATCAGGCCGATGTCACCGGGTTTGGCCGACTTCGACTCGAGCAGATCCGACAACACGTAGAGCACCGAAGACGATGAGAGGTTGCCCACCGAACGCAGCGACTCCCAGCTGCGATCCAGCGCGCCGGGGGGAAGCTCGAGCGACTGCTCGAACGCTTCGAGCACCTTCGGCCCGCCGGTGTGGGCGACCCAGTGCTTCACGTCTTTGCGCGTCAGGCCGTGTTTGGCGAGGAAACCATCGACGTTGCCGCGCACGTTCTCCAGCACCATGTCGGGCACGCGCGCGGTGAGCACCACCTTGAAGCCCGAGTCGAGGAAGTCCCAGCCCATCACCTCTTCGCTGTCGGGGTAGAACACCGACTCGCTGGCGACGACGCGCGGGCCTTCGCCGGCGATGTCTCCACCGCGGATCACCATCGCCGCCGCGCCGTCACCGAAGAGCCCGGCCGCGATGATGCTCCCGACCGCGATGTCGTCGCGCTGCACCGTGAGGCTGCACAGCTCGACCGAGAGCAGCACCGCCGTCTGGTTCGGAAAACCCCGCAGCAGATCGCTCATGCGCGCGGTGCCCGCCACGCCGGCCACGCAGCCCAGGCCGAAGATCGGCACGCGCTTCACGTCAGGCCGCAGCCCCAACACGTTCACCAACCGCGCATCGATGCTGGGCGTCGCGAGCCCAGTGATGCTGGTGAAACACAGCACGTCGATGTCGCGCAGTTGAATGCCGGCCTTCTCCACCGCACCCCGTACGGCCTGCTCACCCAGCTTCACCGCTTCCCGGATCCACGCGGCGTTGCGTTTGCCGAAGGTGTCGAGCGCTGGATAGTCGCCGATGGGAATGGCCAGATGCCGGCCGCGCACCTGCACCGACGCGTGCAGCGCGTTGACCCGGGCGGGGTTGAACGATCGGTGCTGCGACCACAACGCTTGCAGCCCGGCCGAGAGCTCTTCTTGCGAGTGGTAATGGGCGGGCAGAGCCCGGGAGACGCTGGCGATGAGAGGTGACGACACGAGGACCTGACTAACCGGGGAAGGTGCGCTGCGCTGCTGCAACGAAGGTTCAGCTGGTCTGGTGCTGAGGGAGGCCGTCTTTGACCTCGTACCAATCGGGTTTGCTGCCCACGAAGAGGTGCGACTCGCTGGAGAGCCCGGTCGGCGGCGTCAGCGCCCCCGCGCAGATCGACAAGGTCGCTTCGTTCGAATCGCTCACGAAGAGGCTCGAGCCGCACTGCCGGCAAAAGCCGCGCTGCACCGTGGGAGAGACATCCCACCAGGCCAGCCCGTCACGCCGCTGAAAGGAGATCGCTCCACGGGGCGCGGCGGCGTAGGCGCCCGGCCCTCCGTGGAAGCGTTGGCACTTGCTGCAATGGCACCACACCACGTCGCTCACGGGGCCTTTCACCGTGAACATCACCGAGCCACAACCGCACTGACCGTGCAGCTCCGCGGCGGCCTTGCGGCGCGGCGCCTTCTTCTTCGGGGTCTTCGGCCTCGATACCTTCTTTGGCATCCGGACACCGTACACACAAAACAGCCCCGCCGGCTCCAGTGGAGTCGACGGGGCTGGGTTCAATTCGAGCGACTCAGCTGCGGCGGCGGCGAGCCAGCGCGAGCAGGCCCAGACCAAGCGCGGCGAGCGACGCATCCATCGGGATGGCGCTGCAGGTCTGGGCGCCGTTCTTCCCGTCGGGCGAGGCGTTGAGCTTGAGCGACGAGGTGGAGTCGCGGTTCTCGGGGTACGCGCGGTCAGCGAAGGCGAGCTTCGCCTGC
>JAUYRZ010000062.1 GCA_030695565.1 Archangium sp. | reverse complement strand
ACGGGCGGCGGCTCTGCGACGGGCGGCGGCTCTGCGACGGGCGGCGGCTCTGCGACGGGCGGCGGCTCTGCGACGGGCGGCGGCTCTGCGACGGGCGGCGGTGCTGCGACGGGCGGCGGCTCTGCGACGGGCGGCGGCTCTGCGACGGGTGGCGGTTCTGCGACCGGCGGCGGCGGAGGCAGCGTGAACGGAACAGGCGCCTCATGCGCATCGCCCCTCATCCTTCCGGCGACGGGGATGACGCTGACGAACACCACGTCCGCGGGCACCAACAACTTCGACATCTCCGCGACGACCACCAACAACTGCTTGGTCACCGCGGCAACGCGCGACCTGGTCTATGCCCTGGTCGTTCCCGCCAACTCGACGGTGGTAGTCACGGCCTCGGCCACGTGGGACATGGTGTTGAACGCGGTCGCGGCGCCTGCCTCGAATTGCGGTGTGTTCGTCGGCGGCGCGACCCAGGGCATCACGTGCGCGAGTGGGTCCGACGGCACGTCGGGCACTGAGACGCTCGTGCTGACGAACACCGCCACCACGGAGACGACCTACTTCCTCATCGTGGACGGCTACTCGAGCCCCGACGAGGGCAGCTTCCAGATCAAGGCCGACCTCGTCGTGCGCCCGTCTGGGCCCACGGAGATCGAGCCCAACGACACGCGCGTGCTGGCCGACGCCACCGGGCAGACGTTGACCTCGGGCACCGCGATGAACGCCGAGCTCGCGGTGAGCGAAGCAGACCTCTTCCGAATTAACATCGCGACCGCGGGAGTGTTGCGTGTCGAGGTGAACTCCTACGGCTGCCAGGACTTCGGGACCATCCGGTTCGGACTGTTGGACTCCACGGCGACGCAGCTGAGCGCCGACGACACGACCACCAGCTTCGCCTGCCGGGTGATGGTGGCGCAGGTTCAGCCGGGCACCTACTACCTCTCGATGACGCGCACGGCGACCGGTTCGCAGCCGCTGCCCTACTGGCTGACGCCGACCCTGATCACCGCGCGTGGCGTCGAGAGCGAAGTCAACGACACCACCAACCAGGCCAACCTCGTGACGGGGACCGATTTCGTGATGTGCGGTGCGTTGAACAGCACGACCGATCTGACCGACACCTTCATCTTCACGCTCGCCTCTCCGGCCACCCTGCGGGCCGAGGTGATCGAGACCTCGACCACCGGCACCACCTGTGAATCGCTCGGGCTCGACTCGCGGCTGGAGCTGCTCAGCGGAGCAGGCATCACCCTTCGCAGCGACAACACCAGTGGCCGGGGGCTTTGCTCGCGCCTCGACACGCCCACGGCGCTGCAGCCGGGCACCTACTTCCTGCGAGTGACTGAAGCGTCGACGACGAAGTCGGGCTTCGCCTATTGCCTGAACGCCCGGCTGCGCTGAGGGTCAGCGCTTCAGCGCGACGTCGAAGAACAAGCCGATCTGCAGCTGAATCGCCCCGGTGGCGAAGCGCTGCGGGTCGGTCAGGTAGCTCAGCTGCACCGCGAAGCCGGCGGGGTCGCGCTTGTAGAGGCCCAGCGAGAAGCTCACGTTCGCGACGTTGCTCGAAGGCGACACGTTCGGGCTTCCGTTGAAGCGTTGGCCAAGCGCGGTGCTGGCGACCAACTCCCAGTGGGCGAACTGCAGGCCGTAGAACAACGGCACTGCCCACTCGAGGTGAGCCCAGAGCGGGAGCCCGAGTCGTCCTGCGATCGCACCACCACCGAGCAGCCCGATCGACACGATGTGCGTCGGGCCCGAGGTCGGCAGGCGCAGCAACTCGCCCTTCACGTCGGCAGTCAGTCCCATTTGAAACGGGCGCTCGGGGGCGAGCAGCTGGGCGTAGGCCTGCAGCGAAAGGCCGACGTCGAAGCCGCGCGCGAAGCCGGCACGTGCGTTGACTCGCAGCTCAGGCAACGGAACGCCGTCGGGAAACGAGTTGCAGCTCAACACGCCGAGCAGACCGTCTTCGAGTTGACCGCAGGGGCCCGCAGACAATTGGCCTCCCACCCGAACACGTCCCACGTCGACCACGGAAGCCGTCTGCATCGGCGTGACCGTGGCGCAGCCGGTGAAGAGAACTGCGATGAGCCACTTCATGGGGAGGCGTGAGCCTCGAGCCAGTCGAAGGTGGCGGCCGTCCACGCGGCGTTGAAGGCAGGCACGTGACCGATGCCTTGAAGCGTCCACAGTTCGAGGGGCGTGCGGCACAGGAAACGCTCGATCCTCGTTTCCTGGTCGACGGGCTCGACGAAATCGCGCGTCTCGCCCTCGTTGAGGATGGTTCTGCAGCCGTCGCGTTCGGCGAAGCGGGCCGCCGTTTCATGTGCCGAGGGATATTTTCCCTCTTCCCCTTCGTAGAGGATCGTTCCGTCGTCGGTGCCGTGTACGAGAAGGATTGGGATCTTCCGCCCATCGGGACACCGGCTGAAGTCGGTCCACGTCGAGCCGGAGACCGCCACGATGCCGTCGATCACATCGCTCGCTTCACAGGCCAATCGCAGCGCCATGAACGCGCCGTTGGAGTGGCCGACCACAAACACATGACCCGGCTTCACCGCGCGCTGGGCCTTCACGTCTTCGATCACCGCGCGGAAGTACGCGACGTCATCGACCGGAACGTCTTCGAAGTTGCAGCAGAAGTCGGTCGCGTTCCAGAAACGTTTGCCGACACGATCGAGCGTGCCGTTGAGGCGTGCGTAGTGAAACGCCCTGCTGTCCTGCAGCTTCGAGAAGGGAAAGACGAAGTCCTGCAATGGCCCGCTGGCCGAGTACCCGTGCGCGAGCAGCAGCAGCGGCAGCGCTCCCTCAGCGCCGGGAGAGCTGACCAACTCGTAGGGACGGCCGAGCACCGACTGGTCCGGCGCACAGCCCAGGGCGAGCGCCACGACGAACGGAGTGAGCCGATGCATCAGCTCAGCTTCGAGACGAAGTCTGCCAGTCGGCCGAGGCCCTTCTCGATGTTCGCGTCGCTGGTGGCGAAAGAGAGACGAATGAACCCCTCCGCGCCGAACGGCTGACCAGGCACGGCAGCGAGCAGGAAATCCTCGAGGAGGATCTCCGACATGCGCAGCGAACCCGTCACCGGCGCGCCCTTGTACGACTTGCCGATCAACGCGCTCAAGTCAGGGAAACAATAAAACGCGCCATCAGGCATCCGGCACTTCACGCCGGGGATCTTGTTGAGCCCATCGGTCATCGCGATGCGGCGGCGCGCGAAGGCCGCCACCATCTCGTCGATCGGCGCCGTCGGCCCATGGAGCGCCGCGACCGCGCCCTTCTGGATGATCGACGTCGCGTTCGAGGTCGACTGATCCTGAATCATCTGCATGCCGGCGATCAGCTCCTTCGGGCCGGCCGCGTAGCCGAGCCGCAGCCCGGTCATCGAGAACGCCTTCGAGAAGCCGTTGATGATCAACGTGCGCGGCGCGAGATCAGGCGCGACGTTGGCGATGTTGAAGAAGGGCTCCTTCACGTAGAGCAGCCGCTCGTAGATGTCGTCGGTGATGATGAGGCAGTCGTGACCGCGCAGCACTTCAGCGAGCGCCTCGAGGGCCTGCCGCGAGATCACCGCACCCGACGGATTGCTCGGCGAGTTGAAGATCACGGCCTTGGTCCGCGGCGTGAGCGCCTTCTTCAGCTCGGCCGGATCCGGCGTCCAGTTGTTCTCGACCGACGTCTGCACGAAGCGCGGAACGCCGTCGGCCAGCATCACCATGTCGGGGTAGCTCACCCAATACGGCGAGAAGATGACCACCTCGTCGCCCGGGGAGAGCAGC
>JAUYRZ010000031.1 GCA_030695565.1 Archangium sp. | reverse complement strand
CGCGTGAGCTTCCGGCCCGCCTGAAACACCTCGACGATCGAGGCCGTCGCCGAAATCTCCACCGTCGGGTCGCCCTTCACCAACACCAGATCCGCCCGCTGCCCCGGAGCCACCCGCCCGTACGACTTCTCCTTGTCCAGAAAGTCTGCCGGAGCACTCGTCGCCGCCTTGAGCACGTCGATCACCGGAATGCCCGCGGCCACCAACATCACCAGCTCCCGATGAATCGAAGCGCCGGGAATGACGCCGGGCGAACCTGCATCCGTGCCCACGAAGATCGGCACACCCGCCGTCCACAACGCGAGCACGTTCGCCCTCAGGTTCCCCTCGTACTTCTTGAGCAACGCGTCCGCGTCGAAGTCGGCCGGCACCGTGGGGTACTTGAAGTCCTTCGGGGGGTGACTGAACTTCGCGAGCATCTCGGGCGCCACCACTTCGCGATCGAGCGCCGAGCCCTGATCCGCGGCCATGTGATTGGTCGCGGTGAGAAACCGCTGCGTGCTCACGAAAGGAATCTTGAGCTCCGCCAGCCGCGTCAACTGTTCGGGCGTGAACGTCGCGCTGCTGGGCGGGTGCGCGAAGAGCTCGAGCCCGGCCTCGGCCGCGATCATCACGTCCTCCGGTGCGCCCACGTGCGCGGTCGGGCGCATGCCCCGCTGCTTCGAGTGCTGAATCGCCGCCACCATCGCCTCTGAGCTCAGCTTGGGCGTGCCGGGGGGAAACGCGTCGCTGGTGATCTTGAAGAACGGAGGGGCCAGCTTGTCGGCCGCTTCATCGACGGCCGCCCACGCTTCCTCCCGGGTGGTCGCGCCCACCATCGCGCCGTTGATGACCATGCTGCTGAGCGGCCAAATCAAGATCGCCCGCATCAGGTTCATCGGAAAACCATCCGGCGCCGTGAGCCGCTTGCCGGTTCGATACAGCCTGGGGAGCATCTGTTTCCCCGCGGCCGCCTGCTGCTCCATCTTCCGGTGCTCTTCGTTGCCCGTCATGACCAACGTCGTGGTCACGCCCGCATAGAGATAGGTCTGCGCGATGTCGTCGAGCTTGGGAAAGCCGATGTCCCAGATCGCCTCGCCGTGTGACTCGAGGTGCGCGTGCGAGTCGATCAGCCCCGGCATCAGGGTCAACCCGTTGCCCGCGATCTGCTCATCACCCGCTTCGGCCTTCAGCGTGCCCCCCTCAGCCACCGCCACGACCTTGCCGTCGCGCACCAGCACGTCACGTGAGCCCAACGCCGCGTCGCCATCGAACACGTTCACGTTCGAGAAGAGGTACGCGCTGCTCACGGTGGGCGTGACCGTCACCCGCCCCAGAAGTTTGTGACTGCTGCCGCAGGCGCTCAACACGGTGGCTACCAGGAGAATCAGGGCTCGTTTCAGAGTCATGGTGCCCGGGACCTTAGCGGACGTACCTCCTCGAACCGGACTCGACTTGCAAAACGAACGGTCGTGCTGTTATCAAGCGAATTGCGCCCTGCGACACGAAGCCGCCGGGCGTACGACGCGGCAATATAAAAGCACGGTCGTTCTAACCCCGGGAGCCTTCATGGATGCGACGCGAGTGGTGGTCTCAAACGGTGTTCAGCAGTCGGCCGGCCCCACGGGGCTGCGGCGGGCCTTTGCGACGGTGAGCGCGGTCGCTCCGGGGGTGGCCGCCTGGGCTGCCGAACGCATGTGGTTCACCCCGCCCCGCCCTCCGGTCTCGAAAGCAGCGCGGGCAGCCCTGGCGCGGGGCACGCCGCTGAAGATCACCGTCGACGGCCGTCACGTCGCCGCCTGGAGCTTCGGCGTCGGCAAGGGGGTCGCCCTGATGCACGGCTGGGGCGGGCATGCAGGCCAGTTGGTGCCGATGATCGAGCCGCTGGTGAAGGCGGGCTTCCGGGTGGTGACCTTCGACGCGCTCTCGCACGGTGCTTCCGCCGGCAGCACCGCGGGCGTGCGGCTCTCCACCTTCTTCGACTTCGCTGCCGGGCTGGCCGCCTTGCGCGAGCAGGTTGGTCCCCTGCACGCGATCGTCGCCCACTCGGGCGGAGCGATCGCCACCGGCATCGCGCTGCGCAACAAGCTGGAGGTCGAACGGCTGGTGCTGCTCGCTCCGATGACCCGGCCGCGCCAGTACGCCGCGACCTTCAACGAGGCACTCGGTCTCGAGCCGCGCGTGCGTGATGCCTGGCAGGCGCGTGCGCTCAAACGCATCGGCCTCTCGTGGGACGAGCTCGACGTCACCGGCCCCTCGACACCGCGGGTGCCTGCGTTGGTGATTCACGATCGCGACGACAAAGAAGTGCCGTTCGCCGACGGAGAAGCCGTGGCGAAGGCGTGGCCCGAAGTCACCCTGCACCAGGTCACCGGCCTCGGTCATCGCAGGCTGCTCAAAGACCCCGACGTGATCGCGCGCACCACCGCATTTCTCTCAGCCTGACCACCGTTCTCCCCATGTGAAGTACAACGCGTGGGTGCTCCTGACCTGCCTGCTGCTCGTCACCGCCCAGCTCGATCCTTCCCGCCCTGCCTCTGCGCTCGGAGGTGACTACTGGCAAGGCACGGAGGTGAAGCCAGGCGAAGTGTGGGGCGTGGCAGACCTTCACGCTCACTTCTTCAACTACCTCGCGTTCGGTGGGCGCGTGATGCACGGCACGCCGTCAGCGCCGAACGGCATTCGCCAGGCGCTGCGCAACTGCCGCTCGAACCACGGAGAAGACGCACACGGCACCAGCACCGCCTTGCTGGCTGAACCTGCGCACCGCACCTCGGGCTATCCCCACTTCGAGGGCTGGCCCCGCTACGACACGCTCATTCACCAGCAGGCCTACGTCGATTGGATCCGCCGGGCGTGGCAGGGCGGCATGCGGCTGGTGCAGGTCGACGTGCAGAACACGCCCTTTCTCGGCACGCTCTACGGCGCGACCAACAGGCACTTCGTCAAAGGCGAGCTGACGCCGGTCGCCTTCGATGACGCTTCGGCGCTGGAGCTGCAGGTGGGCGCGGCGCGGCTGTTCTTCAACGAAGGCCCGGCCTCCGACTTCGCAGCCATCGCCTACTCCGCGGCTGACGCGCGCCGCATCATCAAGTCGGGGAAGATGGCCATCGTGCTCGGGCTCGAGGTCGAGTCACCGGGCAACTTCTCTCTCGAGTCGCAGCTCGGGAAAGACCCGCGCACGAAGGTGAACGCGCTGGTGAAGACGTTGTGGGAAACGGGCGTGCGGCACGTGATTCCCATTCACCTGCAGCGCAACGCGTTCGGTCATCCCGCGGTGTTCAACCCCACGCTCAACGCGATGAACTTCGCGGCGACGGGTGAGTTCTACGCGACCACCGAGGCCTTCGATGGCGGCGTTCGTTTCGATCCATCGCGGGCTTCCGGCACCAGCATCACCGGCCTGGTGGAGCTGGCGGGAATCGTGGGGGGCAAGCAGCCCTTCCCTCAGGCGAAGTCGATCGCCGCGGCGCAAGGGCTGACCGACGCAGGCGTGATGTTCGTCGAGGCGTTGATGCAGCAGGGCTTCATCGTCGACGTCGAGCACATGTCGGAGCGCGCGGTCGACGAGACGCTGCGCCTCGCGGTGAAGGCGGACGTGCCGGTGATCAGCTCGCACGCCGACTTTCGTGACCTCTCCTTCGGCACGCGCGTCACGTGGCAGGACGGCGGCTATTCCACCGAGATCAACCCGCTGCCCTTCTCGGAAGACAACGCGGGCAGCTACGGCACGTCGGAAGGGCTCAAGGTGCGTACTGAACGCAGCCGGACTCCGCAGCAGCTCGCGGTGATTCGGAAACTCGGCGGGGTCGTCGGGGTGCAGCTCGTCTCGCATGGCGTGGGCGTGAGCTGGCGCGACCGCGTTCCTCTCGACTGCGACGCGTCGTCGAAGGGCTTCCTGCAGCTGGTCGCCTATGGCGTCGAGCACCTCGGCGGCGTGGCCATCGCCAGTGACGTCGGAGGTTTTGCCACGATGCCCGCGCCGCGTTTCGGAACCGAAGCGTGTCCGGGTTCACGCGACGACAAGGTGCGCAGCGCGGGTGATCGGTTGCGCACCCAGGCCCTCGCGCAACGCAATGGCGTTCAGTACCAGACGCCGCTCTCGGCGATCGCTCCGTGGCGCTTTCCGGCGAAGGGCAGCGCGTTCACCGAAGAGGAGACCCGTGCGTGGTTGGCTGTGGCACAGCGAGGACCTGCACAGGGCGTGGTGGGCGAACGGTGGAAGGCGATGAACGAAGGCCCCAACGCGCCGCTCACGCGCTCGGTGGCCGGCAAGCGCGAGTTCGACGTCAACCTCGATGGCGTGGCGCACTACGGAATGATCCCCGACTTCTTTCAGGACTCCGCGAACGTCGCGCGGGCGGCAGGTGCGCCAGAGCTGATCGCCCCGCTCTTCCGCAGCGCAGAGCAGTACCTGCAGATGTGGGAACGCCTGAGTCTCCCTCGCCCTGCGAAGCGGGGAGAGGGTCGGGGTGAGGGGCCGTTCTGAGCGCGGAGTGGGCCCCTCACCCGGCCTGCGGCCGACCTCTCCCCGCTGCGCAGGGCGAGGTTTTCAAATTCGACTGAGTGCAATCAACGCCGCGACGACGACGGCCGTACCCACCAGCCAGACCCAGCCAGGAACACTCGTCTTCGCGACGGGAACCGGCGCAGCCGCCACCGGTGCCGCAACAGGAGCCGGCTTCTCCGGAGGAAACTGCGCCTTGAACCACTCGGCGATCCGCCGGCGCACTTCACCCGAGACCGCCGGCAACGTGCCCAGCTCCATCATCAGCGCATGAGCCCGCGGCTCGGCCGTGTGCGGCAGCAGGTCAGCCGTCGCGTCACCGAGCATCGCCAGCGCATCACGGGCCGCTTCAGGATCCCGGCGCGCCTTCTCACCCAACGCCAGGATCGCCGCCGACGACGTCCAATCCACCGGACCAAACAGCAGCGACTCGAACCACCCACGCAGCTCGACCCACGGCCGGGGAAGTTGCGCGAGCACGCACGCCACGCCGACCTGGTACCGATAGAGCCCCTCGGGCAACGACTCGAGCCACGCCGCCTCGAACGGTGGATGCACCATCGCCGCGATCAACTCTTCAGGCCGCACCTCGAGCTTCGCAGCCAACGCAGCCGCCCGGCGCCACACCTCGGCAAAGTCCGTCGACGCACCCACCTCCGCCAACTGCGCGCGCAATTTCGCGGGTGGAACAGCGGCCGCGTGCACCACCTGCGTCTCCCACTTCTTCCACGTCGGAGGCGGTACACCACGCACCTGCACGAGCGGATCCCGCGCGAAGGTGACCTGGTCCTTCAGCTCGTAGCTCGCCTGCGCGAGTTCACTGGTGCCCGACATGAAGAGCGCGACGAGCAGATGATTCGAAGGCGACTCCCAGCCAGAGACCGCGAGCTCGAGCCGCGCCGTTCCGGGCGGCAGCTGCTCCCGGTGTTCGCGGAAGATGTTCGCCGTCGCATCGCCCGGCTGCTCGATGGGTCCCCTCAAGGAGCGGCGCAACGCATCGAGTGCATCGACACCGTCTCCTTCGAGCGGCTTCTCACACAACGCCCGCAGGCCGATCAGCTCGGGATCTCTGTCGAGGGCGGAGTCATCGAGCTTCTTCAGCAGCTCACGCGCCGCGCCGGCGTCACCGCGCACGTACTGACAGCGCACCAACTCGAGCGTGTCACTCACGCTCGCTTCGGGAAGTCGCGACGACTGCTGAAAGCTCGTCAGCGCCGAGGCGGCATCCCCCGAAGCGCGCTGCGCGAGGCCGCGTTGAATCACGCTGAAGTAGCCCTGTTCTCCCTGCACCGCGGCGATCGCCTTCTCGAAGCGGCCCAGCCGGCGATACAGCCCTGAGGCGACCCAGCGCGTGTGCTCCGACTTCGGGGCATCGAGCGCCGCGTCGGCGAGGGCCTCGTAGCCGGACAACAACTCACGCTCGCCAGGAAGCAGCCGGTGAAGGCCGATGGTGTCCTCCCCCACCGTCATCAGCAGCCGCAGCACTTGATCATGCGTGGCCGGCTTCAGCGTGAGGTTCGCGGCGCGCGCAGCGACCAGCCAGGCCGCCAGCAACACTTCGAAACGCCGGCCGGGAAACGCTTCCGTCAACTGCGCGAGCAACACCACCGCCTCGTCGACCCGGCCAGCCCGTCGCAGCGCGAACGCCTCGAGCACACCCGCGCCGAGGAACTCGTTCTTCGGGAGCAGCTCGAGCAAGGGATACTTCGAAGCGATCGCCTCGACGCTCGCGTGCACCCGCTCCTCATGGGGCGCCAGGCCGAGCGCCGCCCCCAGATGCGTCAAGGCGTGCGGCACGTCACCCGAGGCGAGGGCGGTATCGACGAGCTCGAGTTCGCGGGCCCATTCAGGAGCGGACATGCCTCGCGTTCTCGCACAAACCAACGGTCTCCCCGAGGAGAGTCGAGGCGCACTTGCCACACCAGGCGGCAGTACGCCTTCGACTGCTCTCGGGAGAAACGGTGAGGGCGCCCTTGCCACGCCAGGCGGCAGTGCAACCCTCGGAAACGATCAGCTCAAGGAACGACGGACGCGCACTGGGTACCGCAGGAGAAGGTGGCCGAGCCGCACGCACGATCTGCGATGCAGGCGTTGCAAACGTCAGCTTTGCGCCGGAAGTCCCGGTCTTCGCTGGCCGAATCACGGCACCGCTTCGCGCACGCTGACACGTCGTAATCCTTGTCGAAGCAGCTCGAGTACCGGTCGCAGATCGCTCCGCAATCGATGGCCGAGTCGACCTTCTGCGTCACCGCACAACCACCCAACATCAACGCCGCAGACACCACTGCCAGGAGTTTGAGTTTCATGTGCCGGGCGCTCTTCAACTTCCATTCCACTCATCAACCCGCCGTCTTCGTCGTACACATCGGTGACATGCGAGCCATCGTCTACGACCGGTATGGTCCCCCCGAGGTGCTCGAGGTTCGTGAGCTGCCTTCTCCGGTGCCCGCGGCAGGTGAAGTGTTGGTGCGGGTGCGCGCCGCGGCGCTGAACCCGAAAGACTCGCTCATTCGCAAAGGAAAGTTCCGCGCTGTGACGCGCGGCCGGTTCCCCCGGCTGCTCGGCTACGACGTCGCGGGTGTGGTCGGGGCCGTGGGCGAACGTGTGACGCGCTTCCGGGTGGGCGACGACGTCTTCGGCATGAAGCAGGCCTGGGCCGGCGGCACCATCGCCGAAGAGGTCTGCATGCTCGGTGACGAGCTCGCCCTCAAGCCCCCAAAATTGTCTTTCGAAGACGCGGCGGCGTTGCCGCTCGCGGGGCTCACCGCGTTGCAGGCGCTACGCGATGAGGGCCGGTTGAAGCCGGGCCAGAAGGTGTTGATCAACGGCGGCTCAGGCGGCGTGGGCGTGTTCGCCATTCAGATCGCCCGCGCGCTCGGAGCGCACGTCACCACCACCTCGAGCGCGCGCAACCTCGAGCTGTGCAGGTCGCTCGGCGCACACGAGACGTGGGACTACGCGGCGAAGAACGGGCTCGAGCCAGGCGCCGGTTGGGATGTGTTCTTCGACGTGTTCGGCAACCGGCGTTTCTCTGTAGTGCGCGCGGCACTTTCGCCGACCGGCACATACGTGTCGACCGTACCGGCGGTGAACACGGCCGTGCTGCACGTGCTGACGCGATTCTCCGCCCGGCGCGCGCGGCTGGTGGTGGTGAATTCGAACGGCCGCGATCTCGAACAACTCGCGCAATGGGCGCACGCAGGCACGTTGGCTGCCGTCCTCGATCGGGTGGTGCCGTTCACCGAAGTCGGCAGCGGTCAGGCTCACGTCGAGACGAAACGCGCGCGAGGGAAGGTGGTCATCGCCGTCGCCTCGTCTTGAATCTCGCCTTCGAATCAGCGGGCGCGGAAGGTGAGGCGGGTGCCTCCGGAAGACACCACGTCATCGGGTGCGAGCACGGCGGCGAAGCGGCTCTTGCCGTTGACCAGCAGGTTCGGCATCTGGCGCACGCGCAACACCTGCCAGCCACCGGGCTCCCAGCGCACGGCGAAATTGGGGAAAAGTTCCTGACGGCCCTGCTCGAGCTCACGACGCTGACCTCCGTCGAACTCGAGCCAGGCGCGTGCGTGCTGCAGCACCTCGGGCGTCTGCAGGAAGGGCGCACCCATGAAGACGGTTCGGCTCAAGGCTTCACGGCAGCGCGTCGCGTCTTCGGGTCTGAAGAAGGGCCCGAACCGAAGCGTGCGCAGCGCAGGGAGCGGTGCTCCTTCGAGACCGAAACGCGGGTGCAGCTCGGGCAATGACAACGTGTCGATGAACCGCGCGGCCTCCGAAGACAACAGGCCGAAGAGCAGGTCGCGCACGGCGTGAAAGAAGGTCTGCGCTCGAAGCCGCGCGGAACGGACGAAGCCGCGTTGCCATTCGAGCTCGAGCGCGCCTGTCTCCACGGCGCTCTCGAGGTCAGCCGACAGAGGCACGCGTTCACCCGCGGCGAGCCGGGGCCCGAGCGGATTGCCCTGCTCGAGCAGCATGTCGATCACCACCTCAATCGCCGCTTCGCTGTCACCGGCCCGAGCGAGCAGCGCCGCCGCGGGATCGACTGGAGCGGGGAGCGTCGGGCCCTGATGAAAGACGTAGCGCTGATCATCCAGCTCGATGACGTCACCGGGCACGAGCACCCGGCTGCTCAACGGCGCGCCGTTGAGACGGGTGCCGTTCGTGCTCAGCAGGTCTTCGGCTTCCACTTCGCCTGAAGGCATGCGCACCAACGCGAGGTGCCGGCGCGCGACGCGGCCGCTGGGAATGACCATGTCGTTCTCGCGCGAGCGGCCGACGACCAGCCGCTCCTCGATCGGAATGGACCTGCCCTGAGGGTCGATGAGGAAAGCGGTACGGCGGCGCACCCGGCGAATCATGCCATCGCACCGGTCGCGAGGCGGCGCTTGTGATCGCCCAAACGGAGAGGCTCTACTGGCGCCATGCCCACCGACATCCGCGAGGAGATCGAGTCGTGTGACGCCGCGCTGCGTGAGGCCAAACGTGAACTGGCCTCACTGCAGGAGCGCGCGGCAGGTCTCGAGCAGCGTCGTGAAGCGCAGCTGGTCGCGCTTCGTTCACAGCAGGCTTCGATCGAGGCAGCGCTCAACGACTTGGAGCAGAAGACCTCGGCGTTCAAGGAAGAGCGCTCGCAGCTGCGTGATGCCATCAGCGCGGGCCGGTCCGTGGTCGCCCGCAGCTACGAGCCGGCGCCCTACGTGGAGCCGCCATCGGTCCCGCTCAGTGAGGTGCTCAATCCGACCGGTTGGCGCAAAGGGCAGCCCTGGTACTCGCGGGTGATGTGGTGGCTGCTTCAGGGACAGGAGTGGAAATGAGCGACGAGCTCGAAGCCCGGCTCGAGGCGGTTCAGAAGGAGCTCGCCTTGGTGCAGCGTGCGGTGAGGGAATTGAAGGAGCAGGTCGAGACGCCGGATCCCGTCGTCGAGCGGTTGACGGTGAAGGTGGCCGCGCAGCTCGCGGGGCTGAACGAGAAGAAAGAGGCCTTCGCCGAGTTGGGAGCTGAGATGATCAAGCTCCGCGAAGAGGCAGCCCAGGTGGAAGGCGCGGCCGAGAACCCCTGAGCGAGAGGCGCGCGAACCGCCTTCGGAATCAAGTGCGAAGAATGCAACCGGTTTCGTTTCGCGCTGTGTCGTTCGGTCGTCCCCTCCGTAGAGCCCGAGTGATGCGCATCGCGGGATCGAACGGCAGGGAAACTGGCGAAAGCACCTGCCGATTCCTTTGCGCCAGCCGCGCAGACGGAGGGTGAACAGATATTGATTCAAAGAGCTAGGCCACGGAGGATGCGCGAATGGGACTTCATGGCTTCTCAAGCGGTTCCTTCGAACAATTGGCGCGGGCGCTATCGCTCAAGATCCTTGGGGATGGCGCAACGGTATTTGGGAAAGGGCCCGACGGAGGCCGAGAGGCATCGTTCAAGGGACGAATCTCATTCCCACATCCACCGTCAGATATCTGGGATGGTTACGGCGTCATTCAAGCCAAGTTCAAGGAGCGCGTCGAAGACACGAGGACCGAGCAACGCTGGGCCGAGCAACAACTCAAAGGCGAACTGCGAAGCTGGGAACGACGAAATACAAAGCCACAGTTCTATATCTTCGTAACGAACGTTGAGCTCACATCTGGAGGTGGCGGCGGGAGAGAGCGCATTGAGGAACTCCTAAACGCGCACACCCCTAAGCTTCTCGGATGGAGAATTTGGGACGGCTATCAACTAACTGCATTCCTTGACACACACGAGGACATTCGACGACGTTTCATTCATCACCTATCGTCAGGAGACATCGTCTCAGAATTTGCCAAGGCGATGTTTTTAGTTGGCGACAAGAACCAACCATCATCAGAAACAACGCTAACCACGTACCTCGCCAGAGAATTGCTGAGTGATCGCGAAGCACGACTGAGTCAAGCTGGAAACAGGGGAGAAGATGCGACAAGCCTCTCCTCAGTCTTCTTGGACCTGCCAGTATCCGAGGTTCCACAGCCAGGCGAGTTCATACCGCCATTTCCTGCGTTGGCGCTCCTACTCAATGCAAGCGAGCGCAAATTGGACCCCCTTTCATTGCAAGAGAATCCAGTGGGTCGGAAACAAACCGACCCGCACCCTAAGTACATCTTCTTGGGCGGACCTGGATCCGGAAAATCCACTCTCGGGCAATATGCAGCACAAGTGCACAGGGCCGCGCTCCTAAACAGGATTCCTTCCCACAGACTCGAAGCACGCGTCAAGAATGCGGTTCTTGAACTAAAGCTTCAGTGCGAGCGAGACAACACACGATGGCCGCGCACGCCCCGGTACCCAATCCGAATCGAGCTCAGATCCCTAGCCAAATATCTCGCAACGGCACAACCACGCCGCACTCTTTCCGACTACATCAGATCCAGACTAAGCAATGGCAACTACGCGATCAAACACAATGATCTGCGCGGGCTTCTCGCCAAGATGCCTTGGATGCTGATCTTGGATGGACTTGATGAAGTCCCCTCATCAAGCAACCGAACTGAGGTACTGAACGCAATCAGTGATTTCCTAATCGAGTGTCGCGACGTCGAATCAGATCTCATGATCGTCGCCAGTTCACGCCCAGATGGCTACTCGAACGAGTTCGCCGACGAGGAGGGTCTTCAACTCTATCTTCAGCCTCTCGGGAGGGAGTTGGCGCTGAAGTGTGCGCAAAAGTACGTTTCCGCCAAGTTTCCTGACGGCTCCCAGCGCGCTGCTGAAGCAATGCAGACGCTTCGAAACGCGACGGCCAGCCCACTAATTTCCAATCTGATGCGCTCGCCGCTGCAGGTGACATTCATGGTAACCGTGGTCGCAGCCAGCGGAAAGCCCAGCGAAAGCAGATGGCAGCTATTCGGCGACTACTATCGAATTATCTACGAGAGAGAGCTCCAAAAGGCTGTCGCGCCTTTCGACAAGGTCCTCAGCGAACGACGACAAGATATCGATGCATTACATCACCGGGTCGGGTTCCTTTTGCAGATGAGAGGCGATCAGCTCGGAGGAACGGATTCCGAACTTTCTTCGGACGACTTCCGGATTCTCGTCAAGGATTGCCTAGGCGAGAACGGGCTTGCTGATGATGACCTGAACAATCTAGCAGAGTTGATTCTCGCGGCCTCCCAGCAGCGCCTGGTCTTCCTAACGAGTCGGACGCCGAACAGAATCAGCTTCGACGTGAGATCGTTGCAAGAATACATGGCTGCCAGCTGCATCATGAGCGACGACTCTGAAGCTGTTGTTTTGCGGCTCGCGCGAATTGCGCAATCCGCCGCGTGGCGAAACACTGCACTTTTTGTTGTTGGCGGACTTTTCAGCGAAGCACGGTTCAGGTTTCGTCGGGATGCAGTTAGAACAATCTGTGAAGACCTGAACCTCGAGGCCCCCGAACCCCGCGACTTGCTGCCTGGTTCCCGCTTCGCACTTGAGATTCTCAAGAGCGGGACGACGATGGGTGTCCCATTGGCGACCCGCTCGCTAGCCGAATGCGCCCTCCTCCTGTTGCGCGGTCCGATACTAGAGGGCGACTGCGTCGAAGATTTAGCGGCAGTATACTCCGACGAACTTCGAACCAGCTACGAGGAGGCCTTATCGCTACATCTTGCGCGAAGGCCAAGCAGCGAGACCGTGCCAAGTTGGCAACTTCTTCTTCTTCTGTCCCACCGATCAGTGGGGTGGGCGGTCGAACTTGTGCAAACGCTCCGGCGCAAATCACCCGCAGACGCCGATGAAATCGTGCGCGCATGGATGAAACACCTGAGCGCCTATCGTCGCGGGTTTCCGCTGAGCGCCTTCGAGCGCACCGCGCTGACGGATACGGTTGCGATTGGAGGATTAGAAGTTGCAAACGACATACTCTCCACCCTGAACCCTGACGATGGCATGGCCCGAAGCATGGAAGCACCCATGAACTGGCTCATGAGGCAGCCGTATTTCGACACCGAAGCGGTCATCAACGGCAAACAATGCGGAATGAGCATCGACTGGCACCGATTGCCAGAGGACAATGACCTCGAGCAGTTCGATGCCGCTTGGAGCACATTCTTGGAGCGGCCGACTGCCTCACTTCATCGCGACTGGGCCTTCATTAAGCCGCTTCGAAACTTCTATGTTGACCCCTCCGGTGCCACATTGGCCGCGACCCTAGACGTCATAGCTGAATGCAGCGAAGAGAAGGCCCGCGAAGCACTCGCCACCTATGTACCCTGGCCCGTCGCAGCCTGTCTGCGCATCGCCAGGACGCAGGACGAACTTCGTTTGGTCGCTGCCAGACTGAGGGCGACCGGCCTGCGCCGTCTCGAACTCTGGACGCAAACGCAAGCAGCGTTAATCGCAGACGAGTCACTTGAGTCACTATTTTGCGCTAGCGACGACAGACTCTCAATCGCAACTGGATACCGCAGTATTCGGGTCACAACTGAGCTGGACCCAGACACGACTGCCGGAACAATGCGGGCCCTCGCAAATCATCTCGCAGCGAGCAGTGTCGGGGATGAACCTGCCGCGGCGGCGGGTCTGCTATTCTACGGCGAGTGCAATGATGGCTTTGGCTGGGCCGGGCCCGAAAGCACGCAGAAAGTGATTCACCTTCTATCGCAGCGACGTCAGCGGTCATCGTTTGGCGTAACCCCGCGGTCGTTTCGCAGTGCGCCAGATGCTTGGTTTCTCATCTGCGATCGCATCGGCAGCGCGGTCGGGCTTCACGATGAGTTCGTCTTCCGCGACAACGAGGAACTGGCCGTCAACGAGTTGGTGGAAATGGTGGGATCGCGGCCTCAACAATCCGGCGCCCTGGTTCTTGCAGCGCTCTGGGCAGCAAGAGGCGCCAGTGTAGCAAGTGTTCCTTACTCCATAGGCATAATGATGAGGGACCCGGATCCTAGAATCCGGTTAGCAAGCCTCATTCTTGAATTGTCCGCCCAGTCGCAGCGCACCTCCATCTCTGAGGCGGTGATAGACGGATTGATCAGCTTGATCGTTGAAAACAATCATTTGATTGTGTTTGAGCTGGTGATTGGCGTTCTTGAGGCGCATTGGAACTTGGGCGTCGTAAGTATCTTCATTGAGAAGGCTGCTGCGCTGCCTCAACTCCAACTCCCCGGGCGGCACGAAGCAATGAGGCGCTTGGCGCTCGGTCTCTCGGGAGTACGGCCGACCGGAATCCACGAGTCGATGGGTTCGTTCTTTCGCACAAAGTCCCTACTCAAGGCTGATCTCTCCTAACGAGCTTTGCCGCTCCCGAAGGAACGCGGTTCAGAGGTGAGCGTCCGCCCGACCGCGCCTTGATCGCGCGCGCGTAGGCGCGGCCGCCGTGGCACGCCGGCGGGATGTTCAACCGAGACAACGCAGGCGTGAGCACGAAGCATTGGACGGCCGACGAGGCGCGCGCGGTGCTGCGGAACTGGGCGGCGAGCGGGCTGACGAAGACGGCGTTCGCCGAGCAGCAGGGCTTCACGACCGAGCGACTGCGGCGGTGGGAGAAGCGCCTGGCCGACGGCGGTGACGAGGTCGAGCTGAAGCTTGTCCCGCTCGTTGCACGCGAGCCCTCGGTGCCGACTGAGGGCTCGCTCGCGAGGCTGCAGCTGCCGGGCGGTCTGGTGCTCGAGGTCGACGCGACGCGCGTCGACCCGCGCTGGGTGGCTGCGCTCGTCCTCGACGTGGCGAGGGGCGCGTAGGTGCTGCTGCTGTCGAGGGCAGTGCACGTGTACGTGGCGACCGCGCCCTGCAACCTGAAGAAGTCCTTCGAGGGGCTGACGAACGAGGTGCGCCAGGTGCTGGCGAAGGACCCGCTGAGCGGCCACGTCTTCGTGTTCCTCAACCGCCGTAAGACGCAAGTGAAGCTGCTGCTGTGGACGCGCGGAGGCTTCACCATCGTGACGAAGCGGCTTGAGCGCGGCACCTTTACCTTCCCCGCGCGCGTCACGCCCGAGGCGAGCAGTGTCGAGGTGGACGTGCACGAGCTGTCGATGCTGCTCGAAGGCATCGACGTGACGCGGGCGAAGACGTCGCGACGCTGGGAGCCGCCGGCCCACGCGGGGCGCTGAAGAATTTTCAGACTTCTTCACGAAAAGACGGATCCGCCAGGAGGCCAAAGCCGAGAATGCAGGTGCATGGTGGCCCCAGGGACAGCGACGAAGAAGGAGCGCCGGGGCGGCGTGCTGACGATGTTGCGCGAGCTGCTGGACGCGGGCCAGAAGGACGAGGTGGTTTCTCTGGTGCGTCAGCTGGTGGCCCGGAACGAAGAGCTCGAGCGGAAGCTGGGCGGGAAGATGAAGAGCAGCGAGGGCGTCTCGAGCGACCAGCTGCGCATGCTGCTCGACGAGGCGACGGCCGCCGGTGACGAGCACCGGCAGCAGGCCGACGAGAAGCTGCGAGAGAAGTCGGGCATCGACGAGGTGGTGGGCAACCTCGAGACGGACGAGCCGCCGAAGCGGCCGCCCTTGAGGAAGCCTGCGCCGCCGCACCTGCGCCGCGTCCCCAACCCGCTGATGGTGCCGCCGGCAGAGCGCCCGTGCCCGAAGTGTGGCGTCGAACGCCAGTGCATCGGCCACGACACCACGGAAGTCATCGAGCTGATTCCGGCTGAGGTCATCGTGCGGCTGGATGCGCGCGAGAAGCTGGCCTGCGAGGCGTGCGAGGGCCAGCACGTGCGTGCGCCCGCGGGCGACAAGGTGGTGGCGGCCGGCCGGTTTGGGACGACGCTGGTGGCGACGCTGCTGGCCGAGAAGTACCGCGACGGCCTGCCCCTCAACCGCCAGCGCGAGCGCTTCGAGCGACTGGGCCTGACGGTCTCGAACTCGACGCTGGCGGACCAGGTGACGTGGGCCACGGACTGCCTCAGGCCCCTCTGGAAGTGCGCCATCTCGACTGTGCTGGGCGCGACGGTGATGCACCTCGACGGCACGTCCCTGCCGGTGCAGGACGACAAGTCGCCGGGCAACATCAAGCTGGGCAGCCTCTGGGGCTACGTCGGCGTCGAGGGCGACGTCTCGACGGCCCTCTCGCTGTACTGCTCGACGGGCAAGGCGAAAGCCCAGCGGCCGGGCGAGCTCGGCCCCGAAGACATGCTCGCCCTGCGCGAGGGCTACACCGTCGCAGACGCGTCGAGCATCTTCGACGCCAGCTTCAAGCGGCCCGAACTCATCGAGTGCGGCTGCAATATGCACGGAAGGCGGTACTTCACGAAGGCGCTCGACGCGGGCGACTCGCGTGCGGCGCTGCCGCTGGCCGCGTGGAAGAAGCTCTACGAGGTCGAGGAAGAGGTCCGCGGTCGTGAGGCCGCCGTGGTCCTCGCGGCCCGACAGGAGAAGAGCCGGCCCGTCTATGACGAGCTGCTGTCGTGGGCGCGCGTCCACCGGCCGCACGAGCCGCCTTCCTCGATGATGGGCAAGGCCATCGGCTACTTGCTCGGCAACGCGGCGGCGCTGACGCGCTTCCTCGAGGACGGACGCATCCCCATCGACAACGGCGCGGTGGAACGTCTCCACGTCCGCACCGCGCTGACGAGGAAGAACTTCTTGTTTGCCGGCAGCGACGCCGGCGGTGAGCGCGCCGCCATCGCCTACACGGTGCTGGGCTGCTGCGCGCTCGCCGACATCAACCCCGTCGAGTACCTCGCCGACGTCCTGCCCCGTCTCTCGCGCCGCGTCCGGCTCAAGGACATCCCGGCGCTCATGCCGGCCGCCTGGGCTCGCGCGCGCCCGCCGCGCTGAACTACCGCCACGCCGACGTCAACGCTCGCTCGACCGCGGTCGGGCGGACGCTCAC
>JAUYRZ010000004.1 GCA_030695565.1 Archangium sp. | reverse complement strand
GCGGTGACAAACGTTCCAGCAGCATGAGCACTGCCCGCGTCGAACTCCCACCGCATCTTCAGCGCTACGTGGTTGAGCAGGATTACGCGTCGTACACGCCGCGAGATCAGTCGGTGTGGCGGCACGTGATGCGAAGGCTCTCGAGTCACCTCGAGTCGCGCGCGCATCCTTCATACCTGCGTGGGCTGGCCGAGACGGGCATCGAGCTCGAAGAGATTCCCCGGCTGGAGACGATGAACGAGAAGCTCGAGCGGCTCGGCTGGCGCTGCGTGGGCGTGCGCGGGTTCATTCCCCCTGCGGTGTTCACCGAGATGCAGGCGCGCGGCATTCTGGCCATCGCCGCCGACATCCGCAGTCACAAGACCATCATGTACACGCCGGCGCCCGACATCATCCACGAGAGCGCGGGCCACGCCCCCATCATCGCGGACGCGGCCTACGCGGCGTACGTGCGGAGCGCCGGTGAGGTGGGCTTCAAGGCCATCGCGTCGGCAGAAGATCGCGCGCTGTTCGAAGGCATTCGCAACCTCTCGGTGGTCAAGGAAGACCCGATGGCCACCGCCGACGACGTCGAGCACGCCCAGGCGCGGCTCGACGCAGCGGCCAAGTCGGTGCGCTACGTCTCTGAGTCGACGCGCGCGTCCCGCCTGTACTGGTGGACCGCCGAGTACGGCATGGTCGGCACGGTCGATCACCCCAAGCTCTACGGCGCGGGCCTGCTCTCTTCCATCGGTGAAGCAGAACACTGCCTCACGCCCGAGGTGCGCAAGCTGCCGCTCTCGGTGGAGTGCGCGAACATCGCGTACGACATCACCCGCATGCAGCCGCAGCTGTTCGTGGCGCGCGACTTCCGTCATCTGAACGACGTGCTGGCCGACTTCAAACACTCGCTCGCGTACATCCGCGGTGGCGACTACGGCCTCGACGAAGCGCTGCGCAGCCGCGCGGTCAATCACCTGGTGCTGCGCAAGCGTGGCGGCGAGAGCATCGAGGTCACCGGCGAAATCCGTGAGATCCACCGCGCGGGTAAGGACACCGGCCCCGGCCTCACCGCCTCGGTCATCGAGCTGGTCGGCCCCACGATGATCAGCACCAACGGCAAGTGCACCGAGATCCCCAAGCGCATCGACGCGGTGGTGCTCATCGGCGACGAGAAGCTGCCGTCACGTGGCCGCTTCTCCATCCGCTTTGCGTCGGGGGTCGAGGCGTCGGGCTACGTGGTCGATGGCCACGAGGTGGTCGACTTCCGCGTGTGGCTGCACGGGCGGCAGATTCCTGTCTCCACCTGGGCGTACGTGGCTGTCGCAGAAGCGATCCCCTCGGTCGCTGGTGGCCCGGCAGATCCGCAGAAGTGGGACGAGTACTTCGGCTCGCTCGACAGCTTCACCGCGGGCAACAGCGAAGCGCTCGCCCGTCAGCGCAAGGCCGACGAGCTGCCCGCTGAGCTCGCTGCCCTCTACGCCGAGGTGCGCACCATGCGCCGCTCCAAGAAGAGCGATCGCAAGCGCCTCGGCGAAATCCTGGAAGCAGGCAAACGGTTCGGTGACGAGCCGCTGCTCCGGGCCGAAGTCGACGAGCTGCTCACGGCCAACTGAACATGTTCCCGGTCACTTCGCCTCGGCCCGCCGTCCGCTTCGTTTCCGTCTGTCTCGCGCAGCCCTGGGCTGCTGGCGGCTCCGTCTCATGATCGTTCCCCCCGAAGAGCGGCTTCGCGCCGCGTTCAACATTCTCGAGAAGTACGTCGAGACGAAGTACGGCATTCCCATTCGCATCAAGGACGTGCCGAACCCGTTCACCGGCGACCTCGACGGCGCCGAGATTCACGTCGACTACGCGGAAGACATCGAGAGCGCGTTGTTCATCATCGCCCACCTCTTCGGTCACACCGTGCAGTGGAACACCGACGAAGCGGCGCGTGAGCTCGGCTACAGGCTGTACCCGAACCCCGATGCCGCCCTGCTCAAGCGGCTGCAAGAATACGAGTCCGAAGCGTGTCGCTACTCGATGCAGCTGTTTCACGAGGCGGGCGTCGGCGATCTCGATCAATGGCTGTCGGACTATTCGACGTGCGACTTCAAGTACCTGACGCACTTCTACACGTCGGGCGAGAAGCCCCCGTTCAAGACGTTCTGGGAAGACGGGTCGCCGTTGCTGGCGCCCAAGCCCATTCCTCCGTTTCACCCGACGAAGTGGGTGTCGCGTTGGGAAGGCATCGTCGTCTGACTCAAGGCGGCCGGCGAAGCTGCTCCTCGAGCTGCTTCCTGAGCTCCGGTGGAAGCTGATCGAGCCCCTGCACTCCGCTCGGTGACGGCGGCGGGCGCTTGAACAACTCAGGCCCCGACTCGAGCCACGACTTGTCTTGCGCGGTCACGGCATAGAGCAGCCCATCGTCACCCTTCGCCGTCAGCTCGCCCATCAGCAGCCGCTGCTTCACCCCGCCCTTCGTGACGAGCTCGAGCTCGACCGCAGGTCTGGATAACACCGCGTCACGCACCACCTTCTGCGCGCGGAACGAAGCGAGCCGGTTGAGCTGCGCGGTCACCTGCTGGGCGTCGAAGTCGAAGCCGGGTGCCTTCGGCTCCACCAACCTCCAGCGCTCCCCCTCCTTCACCACCACCGTCTTCCTGGCGCTGGTCACGAGCGAGACCCGCTCGACTTCGGCTGGGTCGAAGCGCAGCAAGCGCGTGTCGCGGAGCGCCTCGGGATCCTTCGTCAGCTGCTCCACCACCCACGACGCGAGCAAGTACGTCTGCGCATCACCCTCGATGCTCAGCGGGGCCGTGCCATCGGCTCGTTTCGCACCCAGCTGGAGCACCAGCGACTTCCCGTCCTTCAGCTCGGCCTTCACCTGGGTGAGCGGCGCCTCGACGCGCGCCTCGGTGAAGTCCTGCGCGGTGAGCGTGCAGAGCTGCGACACCAATCGGTGCGCGGCCGCGGGATCGAAGCGGTAGTCCTTCGGGGTCTGGGCCTCGAGCTTCCAGCTCCCTGAATCGGAGACCAGCGACCACGGCGCGCTGGAGGGCGGCGTGAAGGTGACGCGCAGCAGGTCATCCACCTTCGTGGTGGCGATGCTCTTCTTGCGCCACGCGGTGACGTCTTTGCGCGCCAGGTACGGCAACGCGCCGTTCAAGGCGAACACCGCGTCTGACTTCGCCGCGCGCACGTAGGCGCCGCCCGTGCGACTGGCCTTACCGAGCAGCAGCTCGCGCACCACGCCCGCGCCGGTGCTGGCCGTCACGGCGAGGCCCTTCGCAGAGTCCACCTCGAGCTCGGCGTGTTTCTCCGGGCGATCCGTCACGAAGTCGTCTGACTTCAACCCCGCCAACGCCTCGAGCGCCGCCTTCACCTGCCCCTCATCGGCGGAGTACCGCTTGTCCCCGATGCCCACCGTCCACGTGCCGGCGGTCGAACGCAGGTTGATGTTTCCGAAGACCATCTCGACCAGCGCATCGCTACTGACGGGCGTGAGCTCGAGCTTGCGCACGCCGACCTTCACCTCGGTCTCGCGCGTGGCGAAGAACGCGATGGCCAGGGCGCCGAAGACCGCTACTGCGATGAGCGTCGATTTGTTCATGACGTCCAGGCCTCAAATCGAAATGGCAGCGCGCCGGGCTTCGCGCATTCGCCAGCGGATGAGGCCCAGCAGCGCGAGCGCCAGCGGGAGGCCCAGGGTGTTGCCGAACTTCACGGCGTTGCGCGTGCCCTCGGAGAGCTCGGGCTGCAAGGTGGCGACCGACAGCCCGCGCGAGCGCATCGCCAACAGCGCGGGGTCGAGCAGCAGCCAGTCGGCGACGTTGAGCAGCAGCGCTTGATTGCCGCGGCTCATGCCGGCGAAGTCGTCTTGAATGAGCGCCGAGGTGCCGACCACGATCAACCGCGCTTCACCCTTGCTCTCGCTGAGCACCCCGGGCTCGGCCGGAAACGCGCTCTTCATCTGGCCGCTGAGCTGCACCATCAGCGGGTGCGGGCCGCTGACCTGCGGCGACTCCGAGCGCCAATCACGCCGCGGGTCGACGTTGGGCGGCTTGGCCTCGAGCCAGCTCTTGTTCGAGGAGCGCGCCAGCACCTGCGCCTGCACGCCGGCCAGCGGCGTCACCGAGACCGGGCTCACGAACGGAAAGATGACGTCGCTCAGGCCCTTGCTGATGGGGCTCTCACCCTCGAGCTGCTTGACCACCGGGAGAAACGGGAACGGCACCGGCATCTGCACCAGCATGTAGCCGCGGCGCTCGCTCACGTTGATGCTGGCAGAGCTCGCGTCGGCCACCAGCTGATCGCCGATGGTCACGCCCTGGGTGCCCAGCCACTGCGTGAGGCCGTGGTTCGCCTCCGACGGGTTGAACGCGCGCAGATCGACCTGGAGCGTGTCGAGAAAGAGCGCGACCGATTTCCCCTCCATCAGGAACTGATCGACCGCCTTCACCTCTTGCGGTGAGAGCGCCGTCTTCGGCCCGATGACGAAGAGCGCGTCGAGCGAGCCGTCGAAACGATCCTTCTGACCCAGCTCCACCGGCCGCAGCTCGTACGTCTGCGCGAACGCCGCCTGGAGAATCTGCAGCTTCTCCTGCAGCGACGGCCCTTCGTGCCCTTGCAGCACCCCGATCACCGGCGTGCGCGTACGAGCCAGCTTGCGGATGAGCGTGGTGAGGTCGTACTCGAGCCCCTCGACGCTCTTCACCACGGGGATGACCTCTTTCTGCTCCTTGTGCTTGATGACGAGGCCCATGTAGGCGCGGCGGGTCTGCTGCTGATCGTCTTCGATGACCCGCAGCTCGACGGGCTGCACGCCGGCAGAGGTGAGCTCCTTCTCCACCGAGGTCGGCTCACGGAAGCGGCGGCCGAAGATGTCCTGCTTCACCTCGCGTCTGGTCTCCTTGTCCTTCTCGGTCTCCTGGCCCGCGGGGTCGATGAACTCGAAGGCGACCTGGCCCTTCGAGGCCGCGCGGAGCTCTTCGAGCAGGTCGCGCACGTAGCGGGCGTTGCTCGCGTACGGCGCGGGCAGGTTCTCGGTGAAGTACGCGGTGACGGTGACCGGCTCGTCGAGCGCCGCGAGGGTCTGCCGGGAAGCACCCGCGAGTGTGAACGTGCCGTCGCGCGTGACGTCGAGCCGGCCGAAGAAACGCAGGCCCATCAGGTTGATGATGACCAGGCTGCCGATGACTGCGAGCAGGAACAGTCCGTGTTGGATCTTCATCTGGGAGCGCTCCTCACTGGCGCGCTGACGAGAGTGTCTTCGTCGTCAGCAGCAGGCCCACCGCGGTCAGCGAGACGTAGAAGAGCAGGTCTCGGGTATCGAGCACGCCGCGGGCGATGTTGTCGAAGTGGTAGTTGACGGAGAGGTACTGCAGCACCTGGCCCAGCGACTCGGGGAGCAGCGCCGCGAAGGCATCGACGAACGCGAACGCGAAGCAGAGCACCAGCCCCACGATGAAGCCGACGATCTGATTTCGCGACAGCGCGCTGCCCCACAGGCCCAGGCCGATGAAGCTCGCTGCGAGGAGCAGCAGGCCCAGGTAGCCCGCCAGCACCGGGCCCCAATCGAACGCGGTGCCCGGGCCGGTCAACGCGGCCACGGTGAGCGCGTAGGGGAACGTCCACACCAGGCCCGCGGCCACCATGCCCAGCGCCGCGAGGAACTTTCCGGCGACGATTTGCCAGTCCTCCATCGGGAGCGTGAGGAGCAGCTCCAGGGTGCCGCTCTTTCGCTCTTCGGCGAGCGCGCGCATGGTGATGGCGGGCACCAGCACCACGAAGAGCACGGGGACGGCGGCGAAGAAGCCGCGCAACGAGGCCTGGCCCGCGAGGAACAGGGTGCTGAAATACAACCAGCCGGCGAGCAGCAAGAAGCCGCCGAGCACGATGTACGCGATGGGCGAGCCGAAGAAGGTGCGGAACTCGCGGCGGGCGATGGCGAAGGTGCTCTCCATGTCAGGCCGCCTTCCTGACTTCGCCGGCGGTGAGCTTGCGGAAGGTGTCCTCCAGGCTCGCCTGTGTGCGGCGCACCTCGAGGAGCAGCAGGTCGTGCTTCACCACGGCCTCGAACAGCGCTCGCCGCGGGTCTTCCACGCCGAAACGCAGCCGGAAGCCGGCGGTGCCGTGACCTTCGCCTTCGGCGGGTTCGACCGCGGTCACGCCCGGCACGGCGCTCAGCACGCTGTGCAGGTGGTTGAGCTCGAGCGGTGCACCCGAGCGGCTGGCGAGCACCACCAGCAGTGCGCCTTCACCGGCCGAGGTGAGCTGTTCGGGCGAATCGTCTGCGACGAGCTGACCGTCGTTGATGATCAACACCCGCGAGCAGGTGCTCTGCACCTCCGACAGCACGTGCGTGGAGAGGATGACCGTCTTCTCCTTGCCCAGGTCCTTGATCAACGCGCGAATCTCCACGATCTGGTTGGGGTCGAGACCCGAGGTCGGCTCGTCGAGGATCAACAGATCAGGCTCGTGCAGAATCGCCTGCGCCAGGCCCACGCGTTGGCGATAGCCCTTCGAGAGCTGGGAGATGTCTTTGCCGATCACCCCGCCCAGGCCACACCGTTCGACCGCGTTGCGGATGCGCGCCGCCCGCACGGACTTCTCGACCTGCCGCACCTCCGCGATGAACCGCAGGAAGTCGACCACCATCATCTCTTCGTAGAGCGGGTTGTTCTCGGGTAGGTAGCCGATGAGCTTGCGCGCACGCACGGGCTCGGCGGCCACGTCGACGTCACCGACCAGCGCCTTCCCGCTGGTGGGCTGAAGGTAGCCGGCGAGGATCTTCATGGTGGTCGACTTGCCGGCGCCATTGGGGCCCAGAAAGCCGATCACCTGCCCTCGCGGGACCTCAAAGGAGAGGCTTCGCAGCGCTTCGGTCGGACCGTAACGCTTCGTCAACCTCTCGATTCGAATCATCGAGTTCGGCATCTTCGTTCTCACGAGCAACGAGTTGACGGCCCGGAGCTAAAGCACCGCATTTCACGTGTCAAGTCAGCCCATGCCCGGTGAAGGAGATTGGGGTAGAGGCCCGCTCGTGCGCTCGCTGCTGATGCTCTGTGTGGTGTCGTCTTTCGCGTCGGCTCAGGGCTTCGAGCTCGAACGGCTCACCCTCAACGCCGGTGCCCGGGAGACCTGGCTCGCGCAGACCGGTGACGGCCTCGAGCCGATGCGGCTGCGCGTGTCGTTGCTCGGGCACTACCAGCACCGCCCGCTCGTCTACACGGTCGACGGCGTGGAGGTCGGCGCGGCCGTCTCGAGCCGGTGGACCGCGCATCTCGTGGGCGCGTTGGGCATTCATGAGTACCTCGAGGCCGGCGTGCAGGTGCCGGTGGTGCTCTCGCAGAGCGGCGATGACTTGAGCTCGTACGGGGTGAACCCGGTGACGCCCACGGCGCTGGGCGTGCCGTGGCTCTCGGTGCGCAGCACGCTGATGCGGCAAGGCGAGCAGTTGCCCATCGATCTCGCGATCTCCGTGCACCTCGGTTTGCCGTTGGGCGTCTCCAGCGCGTTCACGCGGGATCCCGGCCTGGGCGTGTCGTTCGCTCCGAAGCTCGGGCTGGGGCGTGCGTTCGGCCCCGTGCGGCTGGGCGCAGAGCTCGGCGCCCTCATTCGCGGCAGCCAGGTGCTCAGCCCGGCCAGTTCGATGGTGAGTGACGAGGTCGGCTCTCACTTCTCCGGCGCGCTGGTGGTGTCCACCCATGGCTTGCCGGTGCAGGCCGAGCTGGCCGCGCGCGTGACGGCGCCGTTCACCAACACCGGCGTGTCCGTCGAGGTGTTGGCGGCGGTCCGGTACACCATCGCCCAACAGTTCGAGCTGTCACTGCTCGGTGGTCCTGGCATCGGCAAGGCACCGGGCACTCCGGCGTTCCGGGTGTTGTTCGGTTTCACATGGACGCCTGACTTCTCTGCGAAGGCCCCATGAAGGCGCGGCGCGGTGAGTACGGCTTCGATGCCCCCTACGTTCCGGCGTTGATGCTGCTCGGCTCGTTGCCGCTCTGGTTCGGAGCGGTGCGCAGCTTGATGCGGTCGGAGCTGGTGGGCTTCGTGACGATGGGCGTGTCCGCCGCGTTCCTGGTGTTCTGCGCGGGCACGTTCATCTTCACCACCCGCACCGGAAAGTTCCGCGTCTGGGACGAGCTGCTCGCCGGGCTCTCCCTGCGCGGTGACGAGCGCGTGCTCGACGTCGGGTGCGGCCGCGGCGCGGTGTTGTTGCTGGCGGCCGAGCGCCTCACCACCGGCAAGGCGACGGGCATCGACCTGTGGTCGGCGACGGATCAGTCGGGCAATGCACTGCAAGCCACACAGCAGAACGCCGCCGCGGAAGGTGTGAGCGAGCGCGTCGAGCTGCACACCGGCGACATGCGGAAGCTGCCGTTCGCCGACGCGAGCTTCGAGCTGATCGTCAGCAGCCTGGCGATCCACAACGTGCCCGACGCCGCGGGGCGAGCGCAGGCCGTGCAGGAGATCGTTCGGGTGCTCCGGCCGGGTGGCCGGGTGCTGCTGGCCGACTTCAAGTACGTCGCCGACTACTCGAAGACGTTGAAAGAAGCCGGCCTGCACGAGGTGACGACCCGCGGGCTGGGCGTGCGCTTCTGGTACGGCGGGCCCTGGGCGGCGACCTCCGTGGTCACCGCCCGCCGTTGAGCCTCAGGCCTTCTCGCAAGCCGTCGCACAGCGCGCGCAGCTCTCCATGCACTGAAGTAGAAATTCTGCTTCAGCGACCCGCCAGCCGCGAGAGGAGGGCCTGCAGCTCTGCCTGGCTGAGATCGACCTTCTCGACCACCCGGCCGTAGAGCTCCATGGTGGGCACGCTTCGACCGTCGCGCCCCTTCTGCAGTTCGTGGAGCGTGGTCAACACGATGCGCTCGGTGTGCGTCAACCCATCACGAACATCCGGCAACTCCGCGGGCCGGGCGCGTCGTCGCATCAGTGCGCGTGGGCCTCGCGCATCAGCTTCCGGTTCTGCCAGTGCGCCGTCATCATCACGGTCGCGCCCACCAGGCTGACCGCGGTCTCCGCCAGCAGGTGGCCGTGCAGCAGGAACGCCGCGACCGCCAACAGGCTGATGCCGGTGAACGCGAGGCCCGCGACGAGCCGGCTCTGATGGCAGCGGTAGCCGGGAATGAACGACCAGACCGCCACGCCAATCACCAGCAGCAACAACACCGGGTGCGCGCCCCCGAGCACCGACGCGGCGGCGGGAGCGACGGTCATGAAGAGCGGCATCGTCACGCAGTGAACTGCGCACACGGCGGAGAGGATCTGCCCCACGGTGTCTGGCGGAGCTGCGTGCGGGTGGGAATGCGTGGCCATCTGCTGATCAGCCGATAATCCGCTGACGGCCCTTTCGCAAGTCGGGTGATTCAGTAACCCAGTTGTAAGAAGGGTACCTGGCCCGCGCTTCACTTCTTCTCGAACAGCAGGTCTCGCTGCTGCACCAGGTCGACCTCACCCGCAAACTGCGCGAACGCGTCGTACTTCTTGGGCGCGACGCGGCTCTGGGTGAGCCGGAACTCTTCTTCCACCTTCACCGTGTCGCCCTGCTGCACCTCTTTGCGCACGTACTCCCCTGAGGGCCCCGAGAGCTTCACTTCACCCACCGGGCTGCGCAGCACCCAACCCGGAGGCAACGTCAGCGTCGCCCTGGTGGAGCTCGCTTCACTCGCGTCGATGAACAGCGGCGTGACGCGGCTGGGCACGGCCAGAAACCTTCGGCCCACCATCAACGGATAGGTGAGCGAGGCGGCGATCAACCGGCCCGGCGCTTCTACCCGGCCGAACCGCCGCGCGACGAACTCGTACGAGACGATCACCGGCGCACCGACGTCACGCTTCGCGTCGACCTGCAGCTTCGAGAGATCCGCCCCGCCGAAGTACCGCGAGAGCGCCGACTGCAGCGCTTGATCACGTTGATCGGGCGAGAGCGACTCGAGCGCCTCGGCCAGCTGCGCGGCCTCGAAGCCGGTGTACGTCTCCACGCCTTTGCCGGAGAGCTGGCCTTCGGCGTCGAGCTTGAAGTCGAGCACCACCGTCTTGCCGGGGCGGGTGCTGCGCTCGGGCGTCTTGATCTTCTCCATCGGCTTGCCCGACTCCGGCAGCACGTAGGCCTCGAGCCCACCGAGCGCGAACTCAGGCAGCTCACCAAACGGAGCGAAGCGCACCAACGGGTCGAGCCACACCGCGTCGCTGCCCAGCACGTTGACGCGCAAGCAGATGTACGGGAGCAGCCCTTCGTTCGGAAACAGGTACGGCGCGGGATCCGCCGTGAAGGCGCGCACCGCGACCAGGCGGGCATCGAAGCCCAGCGCGTCGAGAGACGCCTTGAGCAACCACACCCGGCTGCCGCGATCCTGCGCCACCGACGCCGCCGCGGACACCGAGAGCCCCGCGTCGCGGCCCGACAGCTTCTGCTGAACCGCCGCGTAGACCGCCTTCACCGCGTCGACGCCGAGCGGTTTGCTCTCCAGCCCCTTCACCGCCTCGCGCGCGAACGCCTCGACCTCCCAGGTGATGAGGCCTTTCTCCAGGAACGCGTCGGCGTAGGCGTGCACCACGCCTTCGTTTCCCCGTTGACCTGAGCCCACCGACACGAAGGGCAACCACTCGTTGGCGCTGGGCGGCCCGAGCGGTTCGGGGATGTACGGGGGCACGCGGCGCTCTTCGTGGCGCAGCACCTCGACGTCACCTTCCACGCGGGGTTTGGGCGCCTGCACGTTGTGCGCGTCGACCTCCATGCCGCTGCCCTTCGGGGCGATCACCACGTAGCTGGAGCGGGCGTTCGGCTGCCGCGCGACCTGGAAATAGAACGCCGAGGCGGTGAAGCCGGGCTGACCGGGACCGCGCGAGGGGTGCGCCAGCAGGTACTCGTATTCGACGAGATCGCCGACCTGCACGCCGGGCAACGACATCACGTCTTTGCCTTCGATGTTCTCCGGCTCGAGCGAGCGGCCGTCGGGCTTGAGGGTTCGCAGGGTGAGCACGGTGGCCCCCTGGGGAATCGCCACCTCGGCCACGTCTTGAACGCCCTGCTGATCGAGCGCCTTCTGAATGATGTGCACCCGATCGACCATGGTGCCGTCGGGGAACGCCTGAATCGCCGCCGCGTCGAGCACGAAGCTGCTGGTGGCGTCTTCACTGCCGGGCGCGGCCTCGTACGACTTGAGCGCCTCTTCGGTGGTGATGGCGTACTCCTCGAGCAGCTCCTTGCCGGTCTTCGCGCGCGCGAGCGCACGGCGCAGGGGGAGATCCGCTCCATCGAGGGCGAGGGCCGCTTCCCGCGCCGCGAGCGCTTCGGGGTGACGGCCCGCCATCTCCAGGACATCGCCCAGGCTCTTGGGAACGGCCGCGTTGCGGGGCCACTGCGTGCGCAAGCGGCTGAGCAACTTGACGGCGTCGTCGAACCGTTTCTGGCCGACGTAGAGAGACGCGAGCGACGTCGAGATGGAGACCTGCCCTTCGTCACGCGCGAGCAGGGCCTCCCACTGTGCGATGGCGCCATCGAGCTCGCCGCGCGAACGCAGGTGCTCACCCGAGCGGTACAAGGCGCCGCTGCAGTGTGTGGTCTTCGCGAGCAGCGCATCACCTTCGGCCACCGCGTCACGCCGGCGCGCCACGTCGTACTGGAGCAGCAGGGCTTCACAGCTCCCCGGGAGGGCCGCTTCGGCATCACGTGAGGTGGAGGCGGCGGCGGCTTCGAGACCGAGCGCCAGCTCCACGCGGGCGATCAACTGCAGCACCGGAGCGCCGGGCGGCGAGTGGGCATCACGCGCGGCGCGGGCCTGCTCGAGCGCGTCGAGCTGCCGGCCATCGTCGAGCGCGAGCTGAGCGGTGACCATCTTCGCGGCCACGAAGCCGGGATCTTTCACCAGCGCCGCTTCGAGTTCACGCGTGGCGCGGCCGCGGGCCACCCGGGTGGGCACGGTGCGATCCTGCAGGAACACGTCGGAGCGCAACACAGCCACCGCCGGCCCATCGACGGTCGAAGGAAGCGCGGCGAGCAGACCCCGTGCACCGTCGCGATCGCGGCCCAGCGCATCACGCGCGGCGAGGTAGCGGGCCAGCGCGTCGCCGGTGTCGCTCTCCAGCGCGAGCCGCACCGACTCGGCAGAGGAGAAGAGGCCGTCACGATCGCCATCCACCGTCACCCCGCCCCACGCCGGCGCGGCGCCTCGTGCGGGCGCGAAGGTGAAGGGCGCAGGTGAACCATCGAGCGTGTGCAACGCGACGGTGAGGTTGCCGGCCTGGTTCTCGCGGGCCATGCGCACCATCAGCCGGTGCGTGCCTGCCTCGAGCTTCACCTTCTGGGTGGTCAAGGTGCTGGCGGTGCGCTTCGAGGTCAGCCGGGTGAGCACCGTGGTGCCGTCGATCAACGCGACGTGATCCATCGAGGTGACCGTGCGCAGCACGAAGGTGCCCCGCTGCGGCACGGTGATGTCGACCGCGTAGAGATAGATGTCACCGGTCGGCGGCTCACCTGCCAGCGAGATGCGGCCGTCGGCGAACCGCACCACCCGCGCGGTCAGCGCTCCGAAAGGTCCGTTGCCGAGCTCGTCCAACGAGCCGGTCTTCTCGGGCCCGGTCTGCTCGGCGGTCGACAGCAGGTGCCAGGGGGAGAACGGGCCCACGATGGTGCCTGAGGTGGGCACGCCCATCTCCGCCAGCACGGTGGTGTGGAGCGAAAGTTCGTCGCTGTCGAGGTAGGCGTTGGCCAGCGCGCTGCGCAGCAGGTGCGCGGTGTCGGGCTGCTGCTTCTTCGCCAGCAACAGAGGCGCGCGTTCACGCACCAGGGTCGAGGTGCTCTTCGCAAGACCCGTGGTGTCGAGCACCACACGGGCGGCGGCGGGAGCGAGCGGGTGGTGGGGGCTGCGTTCGATCAGATCGAGCGCGGCGGCGAGCGCCTTCTGCGGGAGCGCGAGGCGCTGCGCCATCAGGATCTGGCCGGTGAGGGCGAGCGGCTGACTCGAGTCTTTCGCCAGCGCGTCGTCGAAGAGCGTGCCTGCCTTCTTCGCGTCACCCTCCATCAACAAGGCGTGGAAAGCGGCGAGCGCGAGCACGGAAGCACTCGCGTTGGGCCCCGCGCTGGAGGCCGCGTTCTCGAGCGCCTCGGTGGGTGAGACGTTGCGCCGGACACAACCAGCGAGGAGAAGCGTGACGACGAGCGGGACGACGCGAAGGCAGCGCATGAGCGCGAGTGACATAGCACCAGATCCCCTCTCCCTTCGGGAGAGGGTCAGGGTGAGCGCGTTGACCTGGTGTTCACATTTCGTTTACCCGGAGTAGAGGGCTTCGCATGACGCCGTCCCCTCCCCCTCCGCAATCACACGGTCCCCTGCTCCCGGTGGTGGCGTTGATTCTCTCGGTGGTCGGCCTGTGTGTCCCGCCAGTCCTGCTGATCACCGGCGGGCTCGGCTTGTTCGGCTACCTAAAGGGCCGCACCGATCCATTCTGGGCGCTGCGCAAGCAGGTCACCCAGATGACGATGGCCGTCAGCGGTGCGGGGCTACTCATCTTCGTGGGGCTGTTCCTGCCGAACTTCAAGCGCTACCAGCAGCGCGTGAAGCAGGTCGAATGCAGGGAGACCCTCGTCTCATTGCACGCCGCCCAGGCCCGCCTCTACGCGCAGGAGAAGCGCTACACCACGAAGCTCAGCGAGCTCGACTGGAGGCCGCCGCGCGGCCGCTCGATCATCCGGCTCGCCGCTGAAGGCGCGCTCGAGGAGTTCGGCCAGGGCGTGGATGCGGCGCGGTCTTCCGTGCCCGCGAAGGACATCGACGAGGCCGTGTCGAAGCTGGTGCGCGGCGAGGTGGGCATTCACGGCGAGTGCCCCGCGTGTTCGGTGACGATGTTGTGCGCCAGCCAACTCGACGGAGATGCCGAGGCCGATGTGTGGACCATCTCCACCATCGAGCGGGTGGGAAATCAGGGCGAGAAGATCGCCGGTGGCATCGCGTGGTGCGAGGTCGACGACGTCACGCAGTGAGCAGCAGCTCGCGGAACCAGGCCGCGGCGGCTGACGCCCGACCGGGGATCGCGCTGCTGCCCCACACCACCGCCATGATGCGTCGGGTGGCGGGCGTGGTCTTGGTGCGCTGCGCGTCTTTCACCGCGTTCGCGCAGGGGCCTTCGGCGTCGAAGAGACAGAGCAGGCCAGCGAGATCGATGGTCTGACCACCTTGATTGAAGACGTAGCTGCTGCCTTCGGGCGCGAGGCCGATGCGGAAGGGCTCCTTCGCGAGCTCGAGATCGACCACGCTGATCGGCAGGCCGCTGTGCAGTGAGCAGACGTTGCAGGCGTCGACCGCGGCGTTGATGCTGCCCAGCTTGCCTTCCGTCACGGCGCGGATGAGGTACTCGGAGGCCGGCTTGCCGCGGCCCGTCGGTTTGTAGCCACCGTGACGCAGCAGCTCTCGCACGTGGCCGCGCAGCGCGTCGTCGGCTTTCGTGAAGGGCGCAGGCGCCTCGAGCTGGAGCAGGCTCATGATCGCGTCGACCTTCCCGACTTCACCCAGCGGGCGGGGGAAGGTGAAGGTGAACGTCTGCGCGTCGAGCAGCGGGTGGGGATCGATGGCGACCATGGCTTTCAGCCTAGACACCGTTCGCATCGAGCGCAGTCGAGATGCCTCTGCGCGTGGGGGAGAGGGAGACCAGGTCGCGTTGAATCTCGCTCGAAACGCGCGGCGAGAGCGCGCCTTCGGGATCGACGCCGGTGATCAACTGGAGCTCGTTCGCGCTCGGATCTCCTGCCCAGATGCCGGGCTCGAAGTGCAGCGCGACCGACCAGCCATCACCCCGCCTCGTGAGGTCCATCCACGAACCGCCGTCGGCCACCGCGCCCCGCTCCCAGCCCAGGCGCTCCAGCGCGAGCAACGCCATCACCGGCACCTCGCGATCCACCAGCGCACGCAAACGCTGGCGGAGTTCGGTGGCGGGGTAGACGGCGCGCTCGAGCTGCTCGAACGGCTGCCGCAACGCGAACCACGCACGCGCGCGCTGCTTCTCTTCTTCGCTCAGCTCGAGCGGATGCACGGGCCGCACCTGCGTCGATTCGTCGAGCGGCATCGTTTCACCCTGCGGAGGCGTGCTCGGCACGAAGAGGCCGACCCGCTGGCCATTCTTGAACACGCCCCACACCACCCGCGCGGCGAGTTCACGCAGCAGCGGGTGCATGCCCCAGGTCTCCGTGAAGTGAAACGCGCTGAACGCCGCGCCTTCACTCATCGCGCGTTCGAGGCGCGCCAGGGCCGGCTTGAGTGACTTCGCCGCGCGTTTCACCGCGTCGGGTACGGGCACCTCTTTGCCTTCTTTCATGAGCACCGGCCGCAGTGCGCCATCGAGCGACAGCGTGGCACCGTCGAGTGGGCCCACCTCGGGCACCAGGCGATCCTCCAACTCCTCGGGGCTCAGCCCCAACCGCGAAGCCGCTTCGTGGAACGCCAGCCGGGCCCGCGCGCGCAACGCGACGGTGCGGATGCGCGTCGACAACCGATGCACCTCGGCCAACGCCACCCGCGTGCCCATGCGGCCCAGCACCGCCACCGCATCCTGCGCGCGCGCGGGAAAACCACCCTGCGCCCACTGCTGGCACGAGGCGCCCACCACGGTGGCCCAATCATCCGAAGGAAAGTGAGCGAGCGCGTTGAGCGCCCACTTGTCTTTCGGAGGAGCACCTGCGGCGAGCCACTGATGAAACACCGCCCCGGCCAGCGCCTGCAAAGAGGCCGACGACAAGCCCGCGGTCACGTGCAGCAAGGTGCTGCTGTCGTCGGGCGGCGCGACCTTGAAGACCGCGAGCAACTCACGCAGCGCCTCTTCGTTCAGCGCGTGCGCCTGGTCGTGGGTGAACACCGCGGGCAACACGGAAAAGCGGAGGAACTCGGGCAACGAAGGCCGCCGCGCCGGCAACGGTGGGCTCGCGCTGAGCTGCGAGCCGATCCACCCGCGTTGTTCAGGTTCGAGCGCGGCGATTGCGTTGCTGGCTTCCCGCTCCAACGCTCGCAGCACGACGACTCCGACGGCGCGCTCTCGTTGCACGGAGGAGAAGCAGAGGCGGATGGCCGCATGATGGGCACGCTCGGGGAAACGGCGGGCGAACTCGCGGGCGGCGAGGCTCAGCTGCACCCGGCGCGAATTCCACGCGAGCAGCAGGGCTTCATCGAGTCCCACGTCGTCGACCTCCTGGGTGGCGGCGAGCAGCACGGGGTCCCGGCGGGCCCACGCTCGCAGACGCGGCAACACTGAAGGACCCATCGCCAGGATGAAGGCGATCTCCCACGGGCGCACGTCGGCGCGCTCTGACAAGGCGGTCCACGCGAGCAGCACCTCGGGCGGGACCGGCCGCGGTCTCCAGTTTCGTTCCCACGCGCCCGGCAGGAGCGGCGGGCCGGGCGGAGGCTCGGTGGAGCCCGTTCGCCGCGGCTGCCCCCAGGGCGAAGTCCACGGCGCGTCACGGTCCACGCCCAGCCCTCGCAACTCACGCTTCCAACCTTCGATGAACGAGCGGCGGAGAATGAGTTCTTCCGGTGCTCCCGCTTCGACGAAGGCCTCGGCCTGCGCGAGCAGGTCTTCGGTCGGCGTCACCATCGCCAACGTGGCGAGCGCGTCGGCCGCGGTGATGTTCGCCAGGTGCGGCGCCACGTCGTGGGAGGCCTGCTTGGCCGATTCACGCCGCCGCTGCTGTGAAGCGAGCGTGTCGTCGCGAATGAGGAGCAACGCTTCTTCGAGCTGCGCGTCGGGCAGGTTCTTGAGCAGCTTCGAAGGCGGGGGCCAGGTGAGCGAGGCCGCCACCGCCGGCACGTCACGCAACGTAGCGAAGAGAATGAACACCGCGTCGGACGGCTCTTCGATGGCCAGCCCGCGGCGGTGCTCCTCTTCGGTCCACAGGCGGGGATCTTCGGGAAACACGAAGGCGGTCGCGGCGCGCAGCCGCAGGTCGAGCTCAGGCGTGAGCGCGGCTCGCCCTTGCGTGCGCAGCAGGGGCGCGGCGTCGAAGGCGCGCCGCAACGAGAGCCACACCGAAGGCGGCGGCAACTGCGCGGCCGGCTTTCGCACCGCGTAGTCGAGCACGCGCGCGAGCGAGCCCTCCGACATCGAGAAGCGCAACGTCAGCCGCGCGCTGAGCAACGCGAGCCGGAGCGCACGAACCGGGTCGGTGGCCGGAAGAGAAGCCAACCAGCTCGAGGTCTGCTCGGGCTTTCCCATCACCACCGCGGCCGCCTGCGCGTCGAGGTCGAGCGTTGACCAGTCGCCCGTGCGCACGGCGCGCGACACGGCTTCGCCCGCGAGCCGAAGCTGCAGCGGCGATTCTCTCAAGCCTGGTTCGACGAACTCCTGCAACGTGAAGCGCACCAGACGAACTGTGCCATCGCCGCGGCCGTCACACCGTCACGGAGTTGAGGGCACGCAACGACACCACTGGGGAGGGGCATCAGCTGCTGCGAAGCGAGCGTGTCGACGCGCATCAGGAGCAGCGCTTCCCACCCGCGTGCCCGGCAACACGTTCACCTCCTCAGAGTTCGTCGAACTCCGGCTCCTCGGGCGGGTTCTTCAGGAACACGGCGTTGGTCTTCGCGAACTTCTTCTGCGCCGCCTTCTTCTGCTCCGGCGTCACATTGCGCCCCGCGAGCTCGACGTACGTACTCTTCAGGCGCGAGGTGTCAGCTCCGAGGAGCACGCGCAACCCTGCGTCGTCGAGCGAGCTGCCCACCGGGCCGGCTTCTTCGAACTCGAGGTGCTCCAGTCGCGCAAACAGTCGAGAGGTGATCAGCCCTTCGACGAAGGCCACCGGCAGCGGCTTCTTCGTGGTCTGCAAGGTGAGCGCGCGCAGCTTCGGGAGCGTCGCCTTCAACAGCCCCGCCATCGCCTCAGGGTTCAGCTCGAGCCGCAGCGCTTCGAGCCGGGGGAGCGAGAGGTGCTCCAACCCCGCCGCGCGCCCACGCAAGGTCAGCGAGGTCAACGACGCGGGTGCTTTCTCTGAGAGCAGCGTCACCAGCGCCGGCTCGAGCGCCGTGCTGTAGATGTCGAGTGTGTCGAGCCGCGAAGCGGTGCGATGGGTCAGCACCGCCTCGAGCTTCTTGCGCAACCCCGGGCCGCTGCCGTCGAGGTCGGCGCGGCTCACGACGCCCTGGAGCCAGGAGAGATCCTCTCCGGGCATGTCGCCGACCAGCGACTCGAGATGGGTATCGAAGTGTTCGACGGCCAGGTCGTCTTCTCCTGAGAGGCGCAGGGTGATCAGCTCTCCCCACGGGTCGCCCTTCGAGATGAGCCAATCGGCGAGCACCGGCAGACCCTTGCCGTCGAGCTTCGCAACCATCGCGCGCTCGACCTCCGACAGCGGCCGACTCTCGTCCGGCTTCGCGCCGAGAATCGCCTGCACCTGCGCGGCGAAGGGCGGGAACATCTGCGGCGCTCCTCGGGAGCCGCAGCGCAGGTGGAACCAGCGCGGCTCTCCGTGGTTCTTTCCGAAGCGCCACTCACCCTTCGGTATGTCGCGACGGCACTCCTTGCAGAGGCTCTTGTTTCTCGACTGTTCGACCACCCACGGCATGGCTCACCCTTCAGATGCAACGGCGACGCGCACGTTGTCGTTTTAGTCCAGACCCAGGTGTTGGCGGGCGGCCTTCTGCAGGTCGGGATCGCGAGCGTGCAGTTGGTCGCCGTGCACGTACAGCAGCACGCCCGGCTGGCCCCAGGCTGCGGGCTCGGCGGGGCCCTTGAGCGTGGCCCCCTCGAGCTCGCGGGCCAGCCCGACGCGGGCAGACTCGAGACGGGCCAAGCCCGAGATCAACACCGGCTTGCGGGGGAACACCTTTCGCACGGCACCCATGGCGGCACCCAGCGACTCGGGGATGGCAGAGGTGACGGCCGAGCTGAGCACCAGCCCCGCGATCTCCGTCACCGGGTGCGCCGTGAGTTCGCTGAGCTTGCTCAGGCGCACAGGCTCGAGGCCCAGGGATCGCAGCCAGGCGCTCATGTCGTACACCAGGAAGTCGTTGGGGCGGGCGAGCAGCACCTTCATGCAGCATCCTTAGCCTCCCGCAGGCCCGCGCGCAGCGTCAGCTTCGCCTTCCTCGCATGGGCACCGGGCCGCTCGTGCTCGCGCTGCACGGCCTCCCCTCAGCTCGAAGGTCTTCAAGAAATGAATCGGGAGCGGTTCAACTCCGAGAACACAACGCGACCAGCTGAGCCCCTGAGTCCTTCACCACCTTCGGCCCAATGCCCGCGACGCCCCGCAGTGCCGCCGCGCTGGTGGGCCGGGCCTCTGCCACCGCGACCAGCGCGCGATTGGTGAGCACCCTGAACGCGGGCACCCGCCGCTTGCGCGCCTCCTCCAGCCGCCACGCGCGCAGCGTCGCCACCAGGCCGGCGGACGCGCCCGACGAGGGCAACTCCACCGCTGGCTTGCGCCCTTCCCGCTTCGACCCGCGCCGCTTTCGCGTGCTCGTCTTCAGCGGCCGCTTCCCCTTCTTCACCGCAGCGCTCTTGAGCGGCAACTGCACGCCCTCCAACGAGCCGCGGCCGATCAAATGGAGCCGGTGAAAAGGAATCTTCTTCCCGTCTTTCTCGAAGACGTCGTCTTCCACGCGCACCTGGCCCGCGCGCACCAGCCCCGAGAGCAGCCGCTCGAACCGGGGCCGCGCATCCGGAGCATCGCCGAGCAACTCCCGGCACAACCGGCCGCTCGCCTGCCCGGGTGACGCTCGCAGCCGCGCGAGCAGCTCGGACAGAATGGTGACCTCCTCGGCGCCCGGTCGTTCGAACAACGCGCCGATGCACTGGGTGGGCGCGCAGACGTCACACAACCCGCAGGGCTTGCCAGAGTCTTCCTGGTCACCGAAGTGCTGCACGAGGGACACCATGCGGCAGCGGTGGCTCTCGGCGAAGCGGGCGACGAGCGCCAGCTGCTCCTCACGAAGGCGGCGCTGCTCGGCATACGGAGCCGCCCAATCGTCATGGCCGCGCGTGAGTTGGTCCTCGGTGACGCCTCGAACGCCGCCGTGAATCCACAACTTCTCCAGCGCCTTCTCGAAGTCGTCCATGTTGACGCGGGAGCGCCTGCGCACGCTCTCGGCATCCTGGGGAACGTCGTTGACCGCGCGCGCGAGCTTCTTGAGCACCGCGGCATCGGGGTAGTCGCGGGCGAGGAAGAACTCGTGCGTCTTGCGATCGACGAAGTGGTGCATCAACACCGCACGCGAGGGGAGCCCGTCGCGGCCGGCGCGGCCGATCTCCTGGTAGTAGGCCTCGACGCTTCCGGGCAGCGCCAGGTGGAGCACGGTGCGCACGTTCGCTTTGTCGACGCCCATGCCGAAGGCGACCGTGGCGACCACCACGTCGAGTTTGCCGGTGAGGAACGCCGTCTGCGTGTTGGCGCGGACCTCGGGTGAAAGGCCCGCGTGGTACGGGGCGACGCGCAGGTTTTCACCGAGCGTTTCGGCGGCGGCTTCGGCGGTCTTGCGGGTGGGGGCGTAGACGATGGCCGGAACGCGGGCGGGGTCGCTGAGCCACTGTTGCGCGCGGTCGATGCGTTCGTGCGGCGTGACCTCGAGCGCTTCGATCGCCAGGTTGTGCCGGCGGAAACCGTGAATGAGCTGGCGGGCGCCGGTGCGCAGGCCGAGCTGCTTGACGATGTCGGCCTGAACGAGGGGCGTCGCGGTGGCGGTGAGCGCCATCACGGGTGCAGGGCGCAGCATGGGCAGCCGCTCGCCCAGCAGCCGGTAGTCGGGGCGAAAGTCGTGACCCCATTGCGAGATGCAGTGCGCTTCGTCGATCGCGATGAGCGTGGGCAGGCGGCGCGCGAGCAGCTCGGGGAAGTTCGGGACGCCGAGACGTTCGGGGGCGATGAAGAGGTAGTCGAGTGTGCCTTCGAGGTACTCGTTGCACACGCGGCGTGAGTCGAGCCGGCCTCGGCCGGAGTGGATCCGTTCGGCGCGCAGGCCTTTGGCCTGGAGCCCGGCGACCTGGTCTTCCATCAGCGCGATGAGCGGGCTGATCACCAGCGTGGTGCCGCCGCGGGCGAGGCCAGGCAGCTGGTAGCACAGCGATTTGCCCGCGCCCGTGGGCATGACGAGCAGCACGTCTTCACCGGCGGCAGAGGCTTCGCAGGCGGCTTGTTGGTGCGGGCGGTAGCTGGCGAAGCCGAAGGGCGTGCGCAGGAGCTTCTGCAACCCGGCGACTCCGACGCCCCTCCCGTCGAGCGCAGTCGAGCTGCCGCTGGCTGCGCGAGCCAGCGTTGCGCCTTCGACTCCGCCCGGGAGGACCGGCGTGCGCTGTTCCCTGGGGGCTGAGTCGAGGGCGTACTGCCTGGGCGCGGCGGAAGTGGCCCCTCGACTCCGCTCAGGGGGCACGGTGGCGGCAAATCTGCTCCCGGGAGGAACCGGGGGACTACCGCCTCCTCCCAGTTGCGGCGGCACGCGGCCCACCACCGCGGTCACGTACGCCTCGATGCCCCGAATGAACTCGCCGAGATTCCCCTGCCGTTTGGCGATCCGCTGAAGCCGCGCTTCCCACGCACCGGTCATCGCCGCGCTCTTCACCTCGGGATCCACCACCGCGATGAGCCCGATGCCCTTGTCCGTCGCGACCAACGACTTCCCATCGCGGCTCACGTACTCGCGGGTGAGCAACGTCTCGATGATGTTGGCGCGGGTCGCCGGCGTGCCCAGGCCGTTCTCCTTCATCGCCTCGGACAGCTCACGTTCATCGAGCGTCTTGCCCGCCGTCTCCATCGCGGTCAGCAAGGTCGCGTCATTGAGCCGCGGAGGCGGCCGCGTACGCCGCTGCACAGCCTTCGCGTCGAGCACCTTCTGCAGTTGATTTTTCTCCAGCCCCGACGGGAGCAGCCCTTCTTCTTCCTCCTCGGGCCCCGCGCCCTTCTCTTTCGGCGGTTTCACCCCGCCGACATCGAGCACCTTCCACCCCTGCTGCTCGATCGCCGTGCCATGGCTGCGGTACGTGTCGACCACGCCGGGCGTCTTGAGCTCCGTGACCACCTCGGTCGCCGCCCAGGTGAAGTCGTCATGCCAGGCCTGCAACAGCCGCCGGCAGATGAGCGAGTACACCTTCTGCTCGTCACCGCTCAGCCCGTGCGCAGGCGTCGCGGTGGGAATGATCGCGTGGTGATCGCTCACCTGGGTGTCATCGACGAACCGTTTCGACAGCGGCCGCTCGCCCGTACCCGGCGCGATGTTCGGCTCGTACGGCCCGCGGATCGCCCGGGTGATGGGCCCCAACGTACCGGCCACCTCGTTGGAGAGATGCCGGCTGTCGGTGCGCGGGTAGCTGATGACCTTGTGCTTCTCGTAGAGCGCCTGCGCCAGCTCGAGGCTGCGGGAGGCCGAGAACCCGTAGAGCCGGTTCAAGTGCCGCTGCAGCTCGGTCAGGTCGTAGAGCAACGGCGGCGGCAGCTTCTTCGACTTCGAAGTGACCGACGCGATGCGCGCTTCACCGGTCTTCGCCCGCGCGACGATGGCGTTGGCTTCTGCTCCGTCTTTATCGAGGCGCCGCGGATGTTCGTGCGTGCCCGGCCGATGCCACGTGCCGCGATAACTCGCGCCCTCCCGCGGAGAGAACGTGGCCAGGACCTCGAAATAATCTTCAGGCACGAAGTCGCGAATCGCCAGTTCACGTTCGACCAGCAGCGCGAGCGTGGGCGTCTGCACGCGCCCGACCGACAACGGCGCATCCATCGCGATGCCGTAGGCCCGCGACAGGTTCATGCCCACCAGCCAATCCGCCCGGCTGCGCCCCACGGCCGCATCCGCCAGCCCATCGAAGTCGGTGGCGGGCCGCAGCTTCGCGAAGCCCTCTTTGATGGCCCCGTCGGTGAGCGACGAGATCCACAACCGCTTGACCGGCTTCCGGCAGCCCGCGGCCTCGTAGATGAAGCGGAAGATGAGCTCACCCTCGCGCCCGGCATCCGTCGCGCAGATGACGCCGGTGACGTCGCGAGCGGTGAGCGCTTTGGAGACCACCGCGAACTGAGCGCGCGTGCCCTCGAGCACCTGGAGCGGCCACTCTTGCGGCAACATCGGCAGGGTCGCGCGGCTCCAGCGCTTCCACTCCGGGCGAATGCCTTCAGGCTGGGCCAGGCCCACCAGGTGACCGATGGCCCAGGTGACGACGTAGCCGTTGCCCGAGAGGGTGCCGTCGCCACGCGCGGTCGCGCCCAGCACCCGGGCGAGATCCCGCGCCACGGAGGGCTTCTCGGCGACGACGACGACGGTCATTGAAAGAGGGTGTATCTCACCCCGCCGACATCTCGGCGATGGGCGTTTGGGTGTGACCGCGGCCTGGCGAAGCGTGAACGCGCGCTCCAGCGCAGCGGATGCTACGTCTGAAGCTCCATGCACATCGCTGCGGCACGTTCAGGCCTCACGAAGTTCCACTACGAGTTCTTCGATGAGCGTCAACAGCCGGTAGGGACCCTCGATTTCCCCACCGGGCTCGCGACGGCCAAGGGTTCCGTGATGGCCAGCGTGGCGCCCGCGGCCGTGCAAGACCAGGTTCGCTTCAGGCTCCCTGAAGGCCTCTGCGAGCTCGAGTTCACGGGCCCGTCGCATGAGGTGCGCTTCACGTTGCTGCGCGAAGGGAAAGCGGTCGCCACCGCGCTCGCATCGGGCCGAAATCGCCTCGAGGTCACGCACGCCACGCGCGAGTTTCACCTCACGAAGCGGTCCTCATGGCTGCGACTGCGCTTCGATGTGCTCGAAGGCCCTCACGTCATCGGGTCGATCTTCGAGCCCGATCTCTTCTCGTTGGTGCGCAGGCGCTTCGTGGTCGAGCTGCCCCGCGAGGTGCCCAACGAGGCGCGCGCCCTGCTCTTCTTTCTCATGGTCAACTCGGTGTTCCGCTGAGGTGCCGGGCCCAGGCGCTCGATTCATCGTTGCAATCGGGGACCAAGGCCTGAAGAAAAGAGCCATGTCGCTGCCACCGCGGTACGCGCACCTCGTCGGCTCCAAGTTCACCGCGACGGCGCCCATCAGCGGCTGGTGCCAGTTCCACGTGGTCGGCCTGCGAAAAGTCGAAGGAGGCTACGACGCCGAGTTGCGCGCCTCGTGCGAGGCCACAGTCGAGCTTCGCCTTCCTGCCAAAGAGCTCTTCAACCGCGAGGCGTGGTCGCGCGGCTGGAAGCGCCTGTCAGAGCTCACCAAAGTCGAGGCGCAGCGGGAGATCACGCGACCCCCTTGATGAAGAGGGTCCCGATCAGAATCACCCCCAGGGCCAGCAGTGCGCCCGGAGCAGCAGGAAGTGCAACACACAACCGGAGCCAGCCGCGAAGAGGATCCGGCTGCCGGCCGGTGACCCAGAGGGCGATGGCCCACGCGCTCAGGTAGCCGAACACGCCGAGCACCGCGCTGAGGGTGGCCTCGAAGATCTCCTCGTCGCTGATGCTGACGTCGCTCCCGAAATATTCGCGCGCCGCCGGGAGGTGAATGGCCTGTGCGACGAGAAGGCTCACCTGGAACGCCGCGTAACTCAGCCCGAGACCCCAGCCCACCGCCAGCAGGCTCAGCCCGGTTCTGACGCGCGAGCCGATGGGCGAGAGGAGCTCGGGCATGGAGCGGAGCGGTTTGACATCAGGCTCCTTGAAAGTCGACGGGCCCGAGGAGCGGCGGCTACAACGTGCCCATGACGTCGCGTCTGGGTGGTTGGGTGGCGCTGCTCGCGTTCTCGAGCGGCTGTGTCGTAGCGGACCTCACGAATCGGCCTGTCTTCGCCGACCTCACCTACGCCGCCGACGACCGGACACCGCCGAGCCCGAAGGTCGAGTTTCAGCTCTACGCCGAGCTGCAGCTCACCGTCGTCGGCCCCTGGAATGACCCTCGGGCCGCGGCGCAGTGTCTGGGTTCTCTGGCCGGCGCCGACCTTCAGCGCATTGGCTCGGCGACGAGTGGCGCGCGCGACGCCACCACCTGGGCCACCGCGCTGTGGGCCGAGCTCGCGTCACTGCGTACCAGCCCCGCATGCACCGCGGGCTTCACCTCCGACCCGGCGCAGCTCGCCTGGGCCGTGGGCAAGGCCTCGGGCAGCGCGTACGACTTCGCCGAGCTGACCTGGCTGTCGAACACCCACAAGCCCGCCACCTACGACGCGGCCGCCAGCGCGCTGAAGCGCCTCGCGCGCGTGCTCGACGCCACGCCGGCCAACCAGGCCGCGCAGAACGACCTCCCGGTGCTCGCGATGAGCGGAGGCGCGGCCAACGGCGCCTTCACCGCCGGCCTGCTCTACGAGCTCCTTTCGGCGCGAGAAGAGGCCCTCTCGAAGCTCCCCGCGGGCGACCGTGCAGAGGCCGACCGCGCGAGCCGCTTCTCAGCCGTGGTCGGCACCAGCGTCGGCGCGCTGCTCGCCCAGTTGCTCGAGTTCGCGATGCTCGACGACAGCGCGTTGACGCCCGAGCAGCAGGCCTTCGTCACCGCGTGCAACGCCTTCACGCCGCGCCCCGAGGTGAAGCACTCCGATCTTTCAGGGGCAAAGACCGACTGCTTCTCGGGCTGGCCGAACACGCCCTTCCCCACCGTGCCCGCCATTCCCGGCCGCCCGGTTCAGAGCTGCGCCCTCAAGCTGCTGGAGCGCTACTTCTCCGACGTCGACGAAGCCGACCTCATGTGTGCCGAGCAGGGCTCGGTGGCGCGCGCGCTCGGCGTGTTCGGCCGCCCGCGCGTCAATCTCATTCGTTTCGACCCGATGCAGCGCGCACCACTCGACCCGCTGATCGGTCTCTTTCACCAGCAGATGCACGACAACCGGCTGACACGCGTGGTGGTCTCGGTGGAGACGCAACAAAGCCAGCTCGTGGGCCTCGATGAGCGCGCCTGCGGTGGCGCTGATTCGCCGAAGTGTCTGAGCGCGGGGCTGATGGCCTCGTTGGTCTTGCCCGTCTTCGCGCGCCCCGTGTCGCACGTGTGGTCTGGCTTCGAGCCCGCGGGTGAGTGTGGCGTCTGGGTCGACGGAGGCCTCCGCTCCCAGCTGCCCGCGATTCGCGCGCTCTCGTATTCGCGCCCCACGCCGTTGACGGGTGGCACGGCCCTGCGCGTGCTCGCCATCGACACCGGCCGGCTCACACCGGTCGCCACGCCGCCCCCGCGCATGATCGCCGACATGGTGTTCACCACCCTCGAGCAATACGCGGCCCAGCAAGACCTCACCGAGCTCGCCTTCGCGCAGCGCCTGGCAGAGCTGAGGGACGAGGAGCTGACCGCCTTGCTCGCGCAGGCCGCGCCCGTCACCCCGCTCAAACGCCTCTCGCGCCCGAGTGCTGCTGATCAGCGCGTGCGGGGGCTCTACGTGCCGGGCGACGTGCCCGACTGGGTGGTGGCCGGCGCGGGCTACTCCTTCGACCGCTACGTGATGCGCGGCCTCTTCATCTGGGGTCGTCAGGTCGCGCGCCGCCAGCTCGGTGCGAGCGGAGACCTCGCGACCCGGCTCGGCTGGCCTGCGCCGCTGCCCACCGAGGTCGCCGCCATCATCGCGCAGCGCGAGACCGACGCCGCCTTCCAGACCTGGCTCGTCGAGTACTCCAAGCCGGTCTGTCCCGCCTTCTCCACGTGGCGGAGCGCCGAGGGGCGGACGCGAATCAACACCTCGATGCCGTTGTGCGTCGAGGCCTCGCAGGGCCCGGCGTACTTCGCCTGCCCCAGCGGCTCGTGGGCGGCGGGAGGCGCACCGTGAACGCGCTCGTGCTCTCGCTGGTGTTGTGCGCTTCGGCGGACACTCCGATCCTGCAGGAACCCACGCTCAACGTCGTCGCGCAGCTCGAGCTCGCAGGCGGTGCGCGCGCCACCCAGGCTCCAGAGGCGCCCTTCTTCTTCGGGCTCAACGCACTCATCGGCGCGCGCTTCGACCCGGTGCGTTTCGGACTGCAGGCGCGCGGGTTGTTCAGCAACCACTCGGGTCTCGATCTCGGTGGGTTCTTCACCGTCGATCTGGTGCGGCTCGAGCTCGACTCACGCCTCGCCATCGCGGTCTTCACGGGTGTCGACGTGATGGCGAGATGGGTGCCTCTGCGCGCTTCTGCGTGGAGCACCGTGGTGCTCGGACACACCGGCCTGCGCGCGTTGGGTCTCTCGCTCACGGTTGCGGGAGGGGCTGAACTCCCGAGCGGCCAGGGCGACGGCGAAGTGCGCCTCGGCATCGACTTCGTGGAGTTCATCACCTTCCTGCACCTCCAAAGCGAAGCGTCTTCCCGATGAGTGTTCACCGGTGCTCCCGAGCAACGGGCACCGGCGTCACCGGCGATCTCATCCGAAGGAACAGACCCACCAATCATCCGCAAGAGGAGAACCCCGATGGCCCGCTTGACGCCGCTGCTCACCGCCCTGCATCGGTACGACAAGTCGCTCTCCACCTGGGGCCGCGGGAAGGGCACGGTGATCGAGGCACCGGTGCTGGCCTGGCTGGTGGAGACCCGGCAAGGCCGGCTGCTTTACGACGTGGGCTGCGATTGGAAGAAGCTGGAGGACGCCACCCTGCGTGAGCGCCACTACGCGGGCTTCGTCTTCGGCCCTCCGCGCATGACCCCGGAGCAGCGGCTGCCCGCGCTGCTCGGCTCGCTGGGCCTGACCCCGCTGGACGTGGACCTGGTGGTGCTCAGCCACCTGCACTTCGACCACGCCGGGGGGCTGGGCGAGGTCGCGCACGCCGAGGTGCACGTGCAGCGCGCGGAGCGTCAGGCCGCGTTGGAGGGAAGCGACTCCGCCTGTTTCGAGGACGAGGTGGGCGGGCCGTATCGCTGGGTGGAGCGGGAGGGCGGCTACTCCCCCATGGAGGGCGTCACGGTCATCCCTTCGCCCGGGCACACCGCGGGCCACGTCTCGCTGCTGCTGGAGCGCGAGGTCGGCGCGCCGGTGGTGCTGTGCGGCGACGCGGCGGACCTCGAGGAGAATCTGGTCGACGAGGTGGCGCCGGGTCTTTGCTGGCGTGACGATCCCTCCCTGGCGTTGGAGAGCCTGCGCGGCCTCAAGCGCGTGGCCCGCGATACCGGGGCCGAGCTGTGGCCGAACCACGACCTCGCGTTCTACCGGAGGCTGATCAGCGGCTGACGAGGGTCAAAAGTGACGATGATGACGTTCGCTCTTTGTCGCCGGGCCTCGGTGCTGTACCGGCATTCATCCCGCAGTACGGAAAGGCACGAGGAACACCATGGCTGCAACGCAAACTCTGAATGACGAGAACCTCGACACGACGGTGCAGAAGGGCGGCACGCTCTTCATCTTCTTCTGGGCGAAGGATTGTGAATTCTGCGCGGAGTTCGCGCCGGTCTTCGAGGCCGTCGCGAAGAAGCAGAAGAACGTCATGTTCGGGAAGGTCGACATCGATGCGCAGGAAGGGCTCGCGGACGACTTCGACATCGAGGGCACCCCGACCGTGATCATCATTCGCGACGGTGTGGTGGTCGCGCGTGAAGAAGGCGCGATGTCAGCGAAGGAACTCGAGGAGGTCGTCGCGGGCATCGGTGCGCTCGACATGGACGTCGTTCGCAGCGAGTTGGCGGTCGAGGCGACGAAAGCGGCCGCAAAGTCGGCGGCGAAGAAGAAGCCGGTCGCGAAGAAGAAGGCAGTCGTCAAGAAGCCGGTCGCGAAGAAGAAGGCAGTCGCCAAGAAGCCGGTCGCGAAGAAGAAGTAACCGACCTCGAGTCGTCGCCGAGCAAAGCGGGGGTGGTTTCACTGCCCTCGCGCTCGGAACCTCGCGAGGTGGGGTCGTCAGGTCGCGCGCCGCCAGCTCGGTGCGAGCCCAGACCTCGCTCGAGAAGCCGCGCTCGAACGGGCGGCTGAACAGTCCCCGGCGCGGCGGGGGTCACCAACTCAGGAGCAGGTGCAGACGAGAACGCCGGGCGCGACGCTTCCTTCGTCTTTCGGTTCGCACCTCGCGAAGCCGGCGCCGCCGTCCTGACACGTGCACCCCTCGCCGCCGAAAGACCGCCCGCCATCCTGCAACTCGCAGCTGATGCGGATGCTCTTGTTGTGAACCAACACGCCCGCCGCGACGAAGTTGTGCAGCGGGTGCAGCACGGTGAGGTCGATCACCTCCGACACACCGGCCGAGATCTCCCGCGTCGAAACGGTCACGACCCTCGGCGGGGTGCCGTCTTCAGGCACGAGCAGCAGCGAAGAGCGCTGCCCCAGCACCCAGTCACCTGCGGCCGCCCACACCTTCTCGAGCGGATCGTAGAGCGGGTGGTCAGTCGTACAGGTGAGCGAGAAGTCATCGCCGCCCAGCCGCATCACCTCTCGGGTCGCGCGGGCGACGGCGGTGATCGGCGAGGCCACGCGCTCACCCGTCGAGGGCTCCACGCACCACACGGTGTCCTGCTCGATCAGGTCTTCGATCGGGCGCTTGCCGCGCGGAGTCCACACCAGCGTTCCGCGAGCGACACAGCTCGTCGTCCCGCAGGAGACCAGCGACAGCGCCCCCAACAACCCCACCAGTTGTTTCTTCATGCCCTTCAACCTCGCACAGGTGCTCGCTCACTCAGCGAGATTTGACTTCTCGAGACCTCGTCCTTAGAAAGCGAGTCTCGTGAACGCGCTCCATCACCACCATCTGCATCATCGCTCTGACGGGCGTGCATGCAGGTGTGCGTGACGTAGCTCTCACACACCCGTATCGCCACGAAGCCCGTCCCCCTCACCGGACGGGCTTTTTCGTTTTCACGCCCGTCCGCTCCCCGCCTCAAAGGAGCGTTTGCATGTTGCGTGTCGCGTTGCCCAACAAGGGCCGATTGTCAGAAGACGTGAAGCAGTTGTTCGACGACGCAGGGCTTCCCATTCGGGGCCGGAGCGAACGATCGCTGCGCGCCCGCATCGGCGACTACGAGGCGCTCTTCGTTCGCGCCCAGGACATTCCTGAGTTCGTGGCCGACGGCGCCGCCGACGTGGGCATCACCGGGTGGGATCTCGTCACCGAGACCAACCGCTCGCTGACGCAGTTGCTGGATCTCGAGTTCGGCCGCTGCCGGTTGGTGGTCGCCGCGACGGAGGAGTCGGGCCTCACGCAGCTCGCCCAGGTCGCTCCGGGCACCCGCGTCGCCACCTGCTTTCCCGGCATCACCCGGCGGTTCTTCGAGCTGCGGGGCTTCGCGGTTCAAGTGGTGCCGGTCTCGGGCGCCGCTGAGATCGCCCCGCACCTCGGCATCGCTGACGTGGTGGTCGACCTCACCAGCACGGGCTCCACGCTCCAGGTGAACGGTCTTCGGGAGGTCGAAACGGTGCTCGAGTCTTCGGCCCGCCTGGTCGCGCGCGAAGACGCGGCCAACCGCACCGAAACCAAAGACCTCACCCTCGCCCTCTCATCGGTGCTGCGGGCGCGCGGTCAGCGCTACCTGATGGCGAACGTGCCGCGGGAAGGGTTGGCCGCCGTGCGCGAGTGCCTGCCCGGGCTCAATGGCCCCACGCTCTCGGAGTTGATGGGCGGTGGCCGCTTCGTCGCCATGCACGCGGTGGTGCCGGCCGACGCGGTGTTCCGCACGGTGGCCCGGCTCCAGGGTCTGGGCTGCGAGGGCATCCTGGTGACGCGCATCGAGAGGCTCGTACCATGAGCCTCGTGCGATTCACGGGCACGCTCGCGGCGCTGCCAACCGAAACGAAGCGCGCCTTGCTCGAGCGCAGCTTCAGCGTCGATGAAGGCCTCTCGATGAAGGTGCGGGCGTTGGTGGCCGAGGTGCGCGCCGAGGGAGACGCAGCGCTCCTCCGCTTCGCCCGCACCTTCGATGCCGTGAAGCTCGAGGCCCTCGAGGTCCCGCGCGCGGAGCTGGCACGGGCACTCGCGACGCTCGACCCCACGGTGCGGCGCGGGCTCGAGCGCGCAGTGAAGAACCTCGAGCGCGTGGCGCGGGCGACGCTGCCGGGCCCCAGCGAGGTCGAAGTGGAACCCGGTGTGGTGGTGGGCCGTCGCGCTGATCCCTTCGCGCGGGTCGGCGTGTACGCGCCCGGTGGCCAGGCCGCTTACCCCTCGAGCGTGTTGATGGGCGTGGTGCCGGCGCGCGCTGCGGGCGTCGCCGAGGTCATCGTGTGCTCTCCCCCGGGACCCACCGGCCTGCCCTCCGATGTCGTGCTCGCCGCGGCCGCGTTGGCCGGTGCCCACCGGGTCTTTGCCCTCGGAGGCGCAGGCGCGATCGCCGCCATGGCCTATGGAACGACGTCCGTCCCGCGCGTCGATCGCATCGTGGGGCCGGGGAACGCCTGGGTCGCCGAAGCCAAGCGCCAGGTTGCGGGCGACGTGGGCATCGATGCGCCCGCGGGGCCCTCCGAGATTCTGGTGGTGGCCGATGACGGCGCAAACGCGACCCTCATCGCGCGCGAGCTGCTCGCACAGGCGGAGCACGACGCCGACGCGTGTGTCGTCGCGCTCGTGCAGGGCGACACGTTGGCCAACGAGGTGCTGGCCGTGCTGGACCGCGAGGTCGAGACGCTGCCGCGGCGCGAGATCATCTCGCAGGCGCTGCGCGCTCGGGGTGCGGTGCTGTCGATGAACCACCCTGACGAGGCGTGGTCTTTCGTCGAGGACTTCGCAGCCGAGCACCTGCTGCTCTCGCTCCGGGAACCGCGCCGTGCCCTGCCGAAGGTCCGCAACGCAGGCACCGTCTTTCTGGGCGCCTCGTCGTCGGTGGCTTTCGGTGACTACCTCACGGGGGCCAACCACGTGCTCCCGACCGCGGGTGCGGCGCGGCGCTTCAGCGGCCTCTCGGTGCTCGACTTCGTGCGATGGCAGACCTGGCAGCAGGTGACGCCCGACGCAGCCGCGCGGCTCTCGGAAGACGTCGAGGCGCTCGCGCTCAGCGAGGGGCTGTCTGCCCACGCTGCGGCCGCAGCGCAGTGGAAGCGCGGCGAGCGCGGGGCCTCTGCAACGGAAGAGCGAAGCGGCGCGGTCACGCCTTCACCCTTCCCCCTCAGGCCGACGCTCGCCGCCGTCGCCCGCTATGTGCCCACGCGGCCACCCTGCGTCATCGACCTCACCGACAACACCAACCTGTTCGGCGCTCCGCCCTCGGCGGCACGGGTGCTGCGCGAGGCGACGGTGACGCGGTACCCCACGCCGTACGCCGACGAGCTGCGCGCGACCCTGGCGAAAGAAGCCGGTGTTCCCCTCGAGGCCATCGTCACCGGGTGCGGCTCAGATGACCTGCTCGACGCGACGATGCGCGCCTTTGCAGCGCCCGGCGACGTGCTCGCCTATTGCCCGCCCACGTTCGGCATCGTGCCCACCTTCGCGAGCACCAACGGCGTCGTGCCCGTCGCCACCGCGTTGAACGTGGAGGCGCTGCTCGCAGCCAGGCCCCGGCTCATCTACCTCTGTGCTCCGAACAATCCGACCGGAGCGCTGCTGCCTGACGGATTTCTCGACTCGCTGCTCGAACAGACAGAGGCCCTGGTGGTGCTCGACGAGGCGTACATCGACTACGCGCGCGCACCGAGCCGGGTTGGCCTGGCCGCGAGCGCTGAGCGGCTGCTCGTCATCAGAACGATGTCCAAGGCGTTCGGCCTCGCGGGGCTGCGCGTGGGGTGGGCGGTGAGCCAGCCCCGGTTGGCCGCCGAGCTGGAGAAGGCGCGCGGTCCCTACAAAGTCGGCACGGTCGCCGAGCGGGTCGCCATCGCGGCGCTGACCACGGATCGCGCGTGGGTCAGGCAGTGCGTCGATGAGACGCTCGAGGTGCGAACACGCTTCACGCAGGCGCTGCGCGCAAAGGGCCTGCTCGCGCTCCCGAGCGAAGCCAACTTCGTGTTGGTGCCCGTGAAGCAAGACGCAACGAAGCTGGCGGACGAGCTGCGCACCCGCGGTGTCTCGGTGAGGGCCTTCTCGAAGCTCGAGGGCATCGGTGAGGCGCTGCGCATCACGCTGGGTCCGTGGGCTTCGATGGCGGCGTGCCTCGAGGCGCTCTCATGAGGGCCACGCTCTTCGATACGGGCGCAGGCAACCTGCACTCGCTTCGCCGTGCGCTGGCCGTCTCTGGCATCGACAGCGTCGTCGAGCCCGACGCACGAAAGCTCGCCGGGAGTTCGCTGGTGGTGCTGCCCGGCGTGGGCGCGTTTGGAGCAGCCGCCACCCGGCTGGCCCCGGGCCGAGAGGCCTTGAAGAGCGCGCTGCTCGACGGGCAGCCGTGCCTGGGCATCTGCCTGGGCATGCAGCTGTTGTTCGAGCGCAGTGAAGAAGGAGAAGGCGAAGGGCTGGGTCTCATCGAAGGAGACGTCACCCGGCTGGTGGCGCGGCGGGTGCCCCACATGGGCTGGACGAAGGTGGACGGCGTGGGCGACATGTACTTCGCGCACAGCTTCGCGTGCCGGCCGCGCGACCCCGGAGTGGTGCAAGCCTGGGCGCGTCACGAAGGGGCCGAGGTGGCGGCGATCGTCACGAGGGCGCGCACCATCGGCGTGCAGTTTCACCCCGAGAAAAGCTCAGCGGGCGGCTTGCGCCTGTTGCGACAGCTCATCGACCAGGTGACCTCATGAAGGTCTTCCCGGCGCTCGACCTGCGGGAGGGCGCGTGCGTGCAGTTGGTGGGTGGCCGCTATGAAGACGAGCGCATTCGCCTGCCTGAACCGCTCGCCATCGCCGAGCAGTGGGCCGCTTCCGGGCTCACGGCGCAGCACGTGGTCGACCTCGACGCGGCGATGGGGCGGGGCTCGAACTTCGAGCTCATCGCGGGCCTCTCGAAGGTGCCTGGCCTGGAGCTGCAAGTCGGAGGCGGCGTGCGTGATGAAGCAGCCATCGAGCGGCTGCTCGAGCTGGGCATCACGCGCGTCGTGGTGGGCACCCGCGCGGTCGAAGACGCAGCGTGGCTCGAAACGGTGGCGACCCGCTTCCCTCTCCGGCTCGTGGTGGCCGCCGACGTGCGCGGTACCCAGGTGGTCACGCGCGGATGGACCCAGACGTCTGCGTTGAGCATCGAGGCGCTCCTCGCGCGGCTGTCCCCTCTTCCCCTGGCCGGCGTGTTGGTGACGGCGGTGCACGTCGAAGGGCAGCTTCAAGGCATCGACGCGGCGTTGATGAAGTCGGTCTGCAGCAGCACCACCACGAAGGTCATCGCGAGCGGTGGCATCACCACGATGGAAGACCTGCGCACGTTGAGCGGCCTCGGCGCCTTTGCCGCGGTCGTCGGCATGGCGCTCTACACCGGGCGGCTCGAAGCGCGCGCCCTCTCCCAGGAGTTCCCCTCATGACGGCTTCACTCGAGCGCAAGACCAAAGAGACGACGATCACGGTGTCGCTGGGCGAAGCAGTGGCCATCGACACCGGCCTGCCCTTCTTCGACCACATGCTCGCCACCTTCGCGAAGTACGCGGGCCTGCCGCTGGTGCTCAACGCCCGGGGCGATCTGCGGCACCACCTGATGGAAGACGTCGCGCTCACCGTCGGCGCCTTCGTTCGCCGCCTCACGCCCGCCACCGCCGCGCGCTACGGCGAGCGCACCATTCCCATGGATGACGCGCTGGTGCAGGTGGTCATCGACGTCGGGGGCCGCGCGTACTTCGAGGGCAAACTCGCCAGCAAGCTCTACACGCACTGGCTGCGCAGCTTCGCGACGGCCTCGGAGAGCACCGTTCACCTGCGCGTGCTGCGAGGCAGCGATCGCCACCACATCATCGAGGCTTCGTTCAAGGCGCTGGGCCTCGCGTTGCGGCAGGCCCTGCGAGACGACGGCGTGGTGTTCAGCACCAAGGGCTCCATTGAATGGAAGGTGACGCCATGACCTCACGACGCGTGGTGGTGTGTCTCGACGTCAAGGGTGGGCGGGTGGTGAAGGGCGTGCAGTTCGAGGGGCTGCGCGACGTGGGCGATCCGGTCGAGCTCGCAGCGCGGGCAGAGGCGTCAGGCGCAGACGAGCTCGTCTTCCTCGACGTGTCGGCGTCGATCGAAGAACGCGCGCCGCTGCTCGAGCTGGCCCAGCGCACGGCTGAGGTGTTGTTCATTCCTTTGACCCTGGGCGGGGGCATCGCGTCGGTCGACGGCGTGACGGCGGCGCTGCGGGCGGGCGCAGACAAGGTCGCGCTCAACTCGGCCATCGTGAAGCGGCCGGCGTTGATCGACGAAGCGGCGCGGGTGGTGGGCGCCCAGTGCGTGGTCGCCAGCATCGACGCGAAGCGGGAAGGTACGGGCTGGCGCGTCTTCACGCACGGGGGGCGCACGCCGACCGGGCTCGACGCCGTGGCCTGGGCGAAGGAGTGTGCAGCCCGAGGGGCCGGAGAGCTGTTGATCACCTCCATCGATCGCGATGGGGCGCGCACGGGCTACGACCTCGAGTTGACGCGGGCGATCTCCGACGCGGTCACGGTGCCCGTCGTCGCTTCTGGGGGCGCGGGCACAGCGCAGCACGTGGTCGAGGCGTTCACCCGCGGCGGGGCGGAGGCGGCGCTCGTCGCGGGCATGCTCCACGACGGAACCACGACGGTGGGCGCGCTCAAGGCGGCGCTGCGTGATGCAGGCCTCGAGGTGCGGTCATGAACCTGCTCGAAGCCGTCGAGACGGTGGCGCGCCTCGCGGGCGCACGCGCGCTCAGCCAGTTCCGCTCACAGCTGGCCGTCGAGACCAAACGGGATGGCAGCCCCGTGACGGAAGCCGACCGCGCCGCCGAACGGCTCGCGCGGGAGTGGATTGCCGCTCAGTTTCCAGAAGACGGCATCGTGGGTGAGGAGCTCGGCGTCACCCGGCCCGAAGCGAAGCGCCGCTGGTTCCTCGACCCCATCGACGGCACCAAGGCCTTCGTGCGCGGCGTGCCGCTGTGGGGAACGATGGTGGCGGTGGTCGAAGGCGACGTGGTGCTCGCGGGCGCGGTGTTCTACCCGGCGCTCGGCGAGTGTGTCGTCGCGGCGAGGGGCCAGGGCTGCTTCTGGAACGGGGTGCGCGCGCAGGTCTCGAACGTGGCGAAGTGGGCCGACGCCACCGCGCTCACCACCGAGGTGAAGCGGCAGCCCGAAGGACTGCAGCGGGTGATGGCGCGCGCGGGTGTGAGCCGCACCTGGGGTGACTGCTACGGCTACCTGCTGGTCGCCACGGGCCGCGCCGAGGTGATGATCGACCCCGTGCTCAACGCGTGGGATGCCGCGGCGCTCGTTCCCATCATCGAAGAGGCGGGCGGCGTCATCAGCACCCTCGACGGCCGCGGGCCCCTCGAGTCAGGCAGCCTCATCGCGTGCAACGCCGCGCTGGCTCCTGAAGTGAAGACGTTGTTGAGCACGCCCCCTCGCCCGCAGTTGACCGTGCCGAAGCTCGACTTCACCAAGTCGTCGAACGGGTTGGTGACGGTGGTGACGCAGCACGCGCACAGCGGTGAGGTGCTGATGGTGGCGCACGCCGACGCCGAGGCGGTGACGCGCACGCTCGAGACGGGCGAGATGCACTACCGCAGCCGCACGCGCGGGCTGTGGCACAAGGGCGCGACAAGCGGGAACGTGCAGCGCGTCGTATCGCTCTCCACCGATTGTGATGGCGACGCGGTGCTGGCGCGCGTGCTGCCCGCGGGGCCTGCGTGTCACACCGGCGACGAGACGTGTTTTGCCACGGCGCCCAAAGCAGAAGCGCTCTCTGCTCTCGCGGCGACCATCGCGCAGCGCGCTGCCAGCCCCCAGGCCAGCAGCTACACCACGAAGCTGCTGGGCGATCGCAACCACCGGCTCAAGAAGCTCGGAGAAGAGTCAGCGGAGCTGGTGATGGCCTGCGTCGACGGTGATGCCCCGCGCGCGGCGGAAGAAGCGGCCGACCTCATCTACCACCTGCTCGTCGCGCTCGAGCCGCTGGGGGTAGGCCTCGACGACGTGCGCGCAGTGCTCTCAGCGCGCGCCCGGTGACCAGGAAGCCCCGGATGGTTCGGTCGCTCGCCGTCTCGACAGCCATCCTGATTTTGAGAAATGGAGGGCCACCCTGGGGCTGGGGAAATTCTGGTCACGGGCAGGTGCGTCGTTGAGGCGCTTGCGGATCATCTCGTGGGCCGCGCACTCTTTGATCGCGTGACCGAAGCATCGATCGATTGGGCAGTGGGCCAGCCTCGCCCAAAGGACGCCAACCCCTCCACCCCTCCGTTCACCCGCGCGCACTGACACCCTCGCCCCGAGACCAGCGCCGTCGAAGAGAACTTCGTCCGCCAACCCAGCCATCAGCTCAGCGCGAAAGTCGCTGGCCGGCAGTCGTCGCCCGTGCGATCCAGCCGCCGTGACCTTGAGCCCGACGTCTTTCACCTGGGCCGCGGTCTGCTGCTTCGGGGCGGCGCTGGTCCTGGGGCCTCTCGTGGGAGAGTACGGCTCGTTTCACTATCTGCACCTCGGGCTCGGCGCGGCGCTGCTGGCGGCCTGTCTTCGCGATCCGCAGCGCATGAGCGCGCCCCTCTCCGGGCTTGCGTGGAGAGCCTTCCTGCTCGCGACGCTCGTTTGGGTCGAAGCGGCGTCGCTCACCCACTTCGCCGCCTTCAACGTGAGCGGGGTCGACTTCAGCATCTTCGATTGGATGCTCGCCAGCGGCGCCCGCGGGCAGTTCGGCTACTCGCCCATCTACGACGTGAACCACCTCGGCGTGCACTCGACCTTCGTGCTCGCGCTGCTGGTGCCACTGCATGCGCTCCTGCCCTCTCCGCTCTGGTTGGTCACGGCGGGCCCGCTGGTGCTCTGGCTGGGCCTCTTCCCGCTGCGCCGGCTGGTGCGCCTCTGCGTGGGAGAGCACGGCGGCGTGCTGCTCGTCGTCAGCCTCGCGTACGTCGCCAGCACGCACGTAGGGCGATTGGCGACCGGGGCGTTCCGCATCGAGAACCTCATCCCGCTGGGCACGCTCTGGTTCCTCGCGGGGTGGATGGAGCAGCGCCGGGGCATCTGGCTGACCGCCGTCGCCTTGCTGTTCCTCACCAAGGAAGACGCACCGCTCTATCTGGGCAGCTTCGCCACCGCCTGCCTGCTGTTCGAGCGGCCGCGCCGCGCAGAAGCCCTCACGCTGCTGCTGGGCTGCTTCCTCTGGCTGGGCGTCTACACGCAGCTGATTCAGCCCGCGTTCGCGCAACGACCCGGCTACCTCACCTTCTGGCACGAGTTCGGCACCACGCCCGGAGGGGTGATCACCGGGATGATCTCCCGGCCCGGTGCCGTGCTCAGCCGGCTCTCCACCTCGGGACTGTTGGCGTACTTCGCGCCGCTGCTCTTCTTGCCCTGGCTGTCGTGGCGCGCCGCTGCGGGCCTGCTGCCGACCGCGTTCCTGCTTGGCACGGCGAGCTACGCCACGATGCACGACTTCCGCACCTACTACCCGACACCGCTGCTGGCCTTCTCGGTGTTCGGCGTGCTCGAGATCATGCGGGAGCGGAAGAGCCGTGGCTGGATGATGGCCTCGCTGCTGGCGTTGACGCTCTTCCCGCTGATCGGCTTCGGCTACGCGCGCGTGATGTCTTTCAGCTGGGCACGGCTGCAGGCGGTGGCCGAGGTGCGCGCCGCCATCGCTTCGGCCCCACGCGTCTGCGGGCAGGTCGTGGTGTACCCGCATCTGGGCTATCCCCCGCGCCTCGAGCCGTTGTTCGAGGTCGCGTGCGCTGACGTGCCGGGCACCTGGGTGGTGGTGAGCGAGGAGCTCGACCCGAGCCTGCCCGCACCGGTGATGGCGGAGGCAATCATCAAATGGCGAGCCACGCGGCCTCTCACGCAGCTCGGCGACTTTCTGGTGTTCGGCCCTCCACGCGAAGAGTAGCCACCTGAGGCGGCCAGTCCGTCGGCCACGCGCTGCGGATCAGCACGGCTGCAGGGCCGGTGGGACATGGGCCGCGTGGTGGAGGCGACCGACCCGACGCTGACCCAGAAGAAGTGGCCTGGCACCTGGAGCGGCTGGGCCAGAAGCCGGAGCGGACCGGCGTTCAGGCTCACGATTTTGCGGCGAAGAGCACCGCGAGCTTCTCTTCGCTGATGCCCTGACAGCCCGCGCAAAAGTACGTCGAGCGCAGCGCGGTGCCCTGCCGCTTCATGCGAATGGCAGCCCCGCAGCGAAAGCACGGCAGACCCCGGCGTCCGTAGACCCACACCTTCGTCCCGTCTGAGCGGCCCTCGAAGCGCGTGGTACGCCGGCCGGTGAACGGTGAATCGGAGCCATGGTTGGTGTTGACCTGCATCAGCTCGCGCGCGCGGGCGAGCACCGCATGCAGCACCTCATCGTCGAACGACGCGACGGGCTCGAAGGGGTCGAGGCCCTCGAGAAAAAGCAGCTCGCTCTTGTACACGTTGCCGATGCCGGCGACCGCGGCCTGGTGCATCACCGCGACGCCCAGCGGCCAACCCTCGACGACCCTCAAGTTGGCGATGGCGCGGGCTGCGTCGAAGTTCTCTGAGAGGAGGTCAGGCCCCAGTCCCGCGAGCTGGCGGTCACGGCGCAGCTCACTTTCGCGCAGCACCCGCACGACCGGGGCGTTGTAACAAACGGCCTGCGCGTCTTCGACCTCGAGCACCACCCGGGCCTGGGAGGGCGACCGCCTCCACTGCTGGCCCGGTCGATACAGGTGCCAGGCGCCCGGCATCTTGAGGTGCGTGTGCAGCACGAGCCCGTTGTCGAAGTGAATGAGCAGGTTCTTGCCCTGAGCTTCCACGGTCGTGATGGTGGTGCCGACCAGCACGCGCGCGTCGCCGGCCAGGCGCGAGAACTCGAGCCGCGTGACGACCTTCCCCTCGAGCGCGGGGCGCAGGGTCTTGGCGATGTTGTGCAGCGTGTCGCCTTCGGGCACCGGGAAGTCCTAACGGGCGAACACCGAACCGGAAAGGCTTCAAATTCTTCAGTGCGAGGGGGGAGGCCGTTAAAGAAGGCGGGCATGGCCGCCCTCGACCTCTTCCATCAAGCGACCCGCGAGTGGTTCTCCGCGGTCTTCGCCAAACCGACTGAGGCACAAGAGAAGGCCTGGCCCTTGCTGCACCGGGGCGACTCGACCTTGCTGCTCGCGCCGACGGGGAGCGGCAAGACGCTGGCGGCGTTCCTCCATGCCATCGATGCGCTGATGTTTCGCAGCCCGCCCGGCGAGACGAGAACGCGCGTGCTCTACATCTCGCCGCTCAAGTCGCTCGGAGTCGACATCGAACGCAACCTGCGGGCCCCGCTCATCGGCGTCACCCACGCGGCCGCGCGGCTCGGGCTCAGCGTCGCTCCACCTGTCGTGGGGGTGCGCAGCGGTGACACGCCGGCCAAAGAGCGCGTGCGGCTGGTCAAGTACGCGCCCGACATTCTCATCACGACCCCGGAGTCGCTGTACTTGATGCTCACCTCACGTGCGCGCGAGTCGCTGCGAGACGTGCAGACCGTCATCATCGACGAGATTCACGCGCTGGTACCCACGGAGCGCGGCAGCCACTTGATGCTCTCGCTCGAGCGGCTCGAGGCGCTGACCCGTGCACCGATGCAACGCATCGGGCTGTCGGCGACCTGTCGCCCGCTCGACGAGGTGGCCCGCTTCTTAGGGGGCGCCCAACCCCGAGGGACGGATGCGGTGCCGCGCCATCGCCCGGTGACGGTCGTCGACGCGCAGGCCAAAAAGCAGCTGAAGCTTCGGGTCGAGGTGCCTGTCGAAGACCTCTCGATTCGCAAGACCGCCAAGGCCCGAGGTGAGGTCGCGACCGGCGGTGAGACGTCGATCTGGTCTGCCATTCACCCCCAGGTGCTCGAGCTCATCGAGACGCACCGCTCGACGCTCATCTTCGTCAACAGCCGCCGCCTCGCGGAGCGGCTCGCCCAGGCCTTGAACGACCTGAAGGGCGAGACGCTGGTGCACGCGCACCACGGCTCGGTCGCCAAAGACCAACGCGCGCGCATCGAAGAAGACCTGAAGGCCGGCCGCGTTCGGGCGCTCGTCGCCACCAGCACGCTCGAGCTGGGCATCGACATGGGCGCCATCGACCTGGTGGTGCTGGTCGAGGCACCTCCGTCGGTCGCCAGCGGGTTGCAGCGCATCGGCCGGGCCAACCACCACGTCGGCGGCTCGAGCGAAGGCATCGTGGTGCCCAAGTACCGCGGCGATCTGCTCGCGTGCGCGGCGCTGGTCGAGGCCATGCGCGAGGGCGCCGTCGAGAGCACCCGCTACCAGCGCAACCCCCTCGACGTGCTCGCGCAACACCTCGTGGCGATGATCGCCATGGAGCCGCTGCACGTCGACGCGCTCTTCGAACGGGTGCGACAAGCGGCCCCCTTCGCAGACCTCACCCGCGGCGCTTTCGAGCGGGTGCTCGACATGCTCTCGGGTCGCTACGCCAGCGACGACTTCGCTGACCTGAAGCCCCGGCTCACGTGGGACCGGCTGAACGGCGAGCTCAAGCCGCGTGAAGGGGCACAGCGCGTCGCCATCTTGAACGGGGGCACCATCCCCGATCGCGGTTTGTACGGCGTCTTCCTGGCGGGCGCTCCGAAGGGCCAGGGCCGGGTGGGCGAGCTCGACGAAGAGATGGTCTTCGAGAGCAAACCCGGCGACACCTTCGTGCTCGGCGCGTCGACCTGGCGAATCCAGGAGATCACCTTCGACAAGGTCATCGTCTCTCCAGCACCTGGTGAGCCGGGCAAGATGCCTTTCTGGCGCGGTGAGACGGCGACCCGCCCGCTCGAGTTTGGCCAGCGCATCGGCGCGCTCGTTCGCACGCTGCTCGCCCTGCCCCACGCTTCCGCGGTCGAGCTGCTGCACACCCGGCAGGGCCTCGACCTGACCGCCGCCGAGAGCCTGCTGCGGTACCTCGAAGATCAGAAGACCGCTGCGGGCCACGTGCCTGATGACCACACCATCGCCATCGAGACCTCGCGTGACGAGCTGGGTGACTTGCGCATCTGCGTGTTGTCGCCGCTCGGGGGCCAGGTGCTCGCGCCGTGGAGCATGGCGGTGGCGGCGAAGGCCAAAGAAGAGCTCGGCATCGACGTCGAGACGTTGTGGACGAACGATGGCTTCGTGGTTCGGTTGCCCGAGGGCACGGCCCTGCCCAGCGAGGGGTGGCTCGTCCCCAAAGCAGAAGAGGTCGAGGCGTTGGTGATGCGCCAGCTCTCGATGACGCCGATGTTCGCGGCGAGGTTTCGAGAAGCCGCAGCCCGCGCGTTGCTCTTGCCGCGCCGAAGGCCTGCGCAGCGCACCCCGCTGTGGCAGCAGCGAAAACGCGCGTCGGATTTGATGGCCGCGGCCGCCCGCTTCGACGCCTTCCCCATCACGCTCGAGGCGTACCGCAAATGCCTCGCTGACATCTTCGACATGTCGGCGCTGACGCAGACGCTGCGCGACATCGAACGGCAGCACATCAAGGTGGTGACTCGCACCGGAGACACGCCCTCGCCCTTCGCTGCGAGCGTGCTCTTCGGGTACGTCGCCAACTACATCTACGACGGCGATGCCCCGCTTCAGGAACGGCGCGCTCAGGCGTTGTCGATCGACACCTCGCAACTACGCGAACTGCTCGGCGAGCTCGAGCTGCGAGACGTGCTCGATGGCGACGTGGTGGGTGAGGTCGAAGCCCAGCTGCAAGCGCTCGCGCCCGGGTATCAGGCGAGACACAAAGACGCGCTCCACGACCTGCTGCTCAAGCTCGGTGAGCTGAAGAGCGATGAGGCGGCCCGGCGCTTCGAGGGTGACGTCGCGGCGGCGCTGAAGGCGCTCGCGGTCGAGCGGCGCGCGCTGGAGTGTAAGTTTCACGATGGCGCGCGCTGGGTCGCGGTCGAGCACGCCAGCCGCTACCGCGACGCGCTCGGCGTGCCGCTGCCACCCGGTTTGCCCGAGTCGCTGCTGGTGACGTCGACGAGCGCGATGGACGACCTGGTGATGCGCTACGCACGAACGCACGGTCCGTTTTCGCCTCAAGATCTGGCGGCGCGCTACGGGCTGCGCATCACCGATGTCGAGCAGAAGCTCAAAGAGCTCAGCCAGGCCAAGCGCCTCGTGGAAGGTGCGTTCCGGCCCTTCGGGAAGCAGCACGAGTGGTGTGCACCTGAAGTGCTGCAGACGCTGCGGATGCGATCGCTCGCCAAAGTTCGCAAGGCGGTCGAGCCGGTCCCCCCCGAGGTGTTCGGACGGTTTCTGATTTCGTGGCACGGGCTGTATCGAAAGCGCCAGGGCCTCGATTCGTTGCTCGACGCGATCGAGAAACTTCAGGGACTGCCGGTGCTCGCCAGTCAGCTTGAGCACGAGCTGCTGCCAGCGCGAGTCGAAGGGTACCGTCCGAGCGACCTCGACGCGCTCGCTGCCGCCGGAGAAGTGGTCTGGGTCGGCGTTGAGCCGTCAGGCGATAAAGACGGCCGCATTGCGCTGTATCTCACCGAGCACGTCGCCCACCTGCATCGGCCTGCGACGCTCGACGAAGAGACCCTGTCACCCCAGGAGCGCGCGATCGTCGAGCAGCTCAGAAAGCGGGGGGCGTTGTTCTTCGCGTCGCTCCACCAGGCGCTCGGCGGCGGCTTCGCGCCCGAGCTCGTGGCGGCCCTGTGGAGCCTCACCTGGAAGGGGGTTCTCACCAACGACAGCTTCTTCCCGCTGCGCGAGCTGATTCGAACTCAAGCGCAATCGAAGAAGCGCCAGAGCTTCGAGCCACGAACGTTTCGCTCGAGGCGTTCGACGCCGGTGCAGGCGGACGGCCGGTGGAGCCTGGTGCAGCGCCGCCTCGAGGCCGACGCGGCGGCGCTGACCGATACGCAGTGGGCGACCCGCCTGGCGCAGCAATGGCTCACACGCTACGGCCTGGTGACCCGGGATGTCGCTGCGGCCGAGAACACGGTCGGTGGCTTCTCGGGCCTCTACGACGTGTTCAAGGCGATGGAAGACGGAGGGAAGGTTCGGCGCGGCTACTTCGTCAGCGGCGTGGGCGCGATGCAGTTTGCGCAGCCTCCCGCGCTCGAGGTGCTGCGCAGCCTGAAGGCCCCGCCGGAGCAACCGGAGGTCGTCGTGGTGTCGGCGACTGACCCCGCAAACCCGTACGGAGCGCTGCTGAAGTGGCCGGGCAAAGGCCCCATGCGGCAGGCGGGAGCGCACGTGGTGCTCATCGACGGTCATGCCCGCGCGTGGCTGAGCCGTGGTCACAAGGCTGCGTTCGTGTTCCTGCCCGATGACGAGGCACAGCGGGGCAAGGTCGCGGGCCACGTCGCCAGGGCCGTGCTGGCGCTCCACCAGAAATCGCTCGCCGGCGGGGAGGGCGCGCTGTTGGGGGAGATCAACGGAGAGGCCGCGGCCGAGAGTGAGCTGGCGTCGTATTTCAAGGCGCTGGGCTACAGCGCTGCCGGCACGGGTCTGCACTTGCGCCAACAGGTGCGCCGCTTCAGGCCCACCTTCAAGGGCTCGCTCCCGTCCGTGCCGGTCGACCCCGTGGTTCAGGACGAGGCGCCCGAGGAACCTGACGAAGACGCCGACGAACCGGAGGGGTGAGCCGAACTCCCCTTTCGTCTGTGGAAAAACGGGGAGAGGTTCGATTGGGCTGATACCAGTACGGCCCATGCGAACTCTGTCTCTGTCCGTCCTGGCGGTGTGGTGCCTGTCGTGCGGCAGCAACTCGGCGATGGACGCGGGGGCCACGCCGCGCCAGCCCACGCCCCAGGAGCTGTTCAAGGCGAGCTCGGCGGTGAAGAGCGTCACCGTGGAGATCGACTACGCGCCCAACGCCGCGCCGTACACCGGCAGCGCGGGCACCTTCGGCGACACCTTCGGCCTGTTCGTGACCAACGCGCAGCGCCTGTTCATGAGCTCGAACAAGACGCTCACCCTGCCCACCCAGCTCAGCGAGATGGAGGCCCTGACCCAGACGCCCGGCGCGCAGGTCACCACCCAGCAGATCCTCGCCTTCGCGGCGCTCCACCGCGGCACGCCCAGCACCACGGCGGCGGCGAGCTTCTACGTGCTCTTCCTCGACTCGTACTTTCAAGACGACTCGGGCGTGCGCATGGACGTGCTCGGCGTGAGCATCGGCAACACCGGGGTGATCGCCCTGTTCAAGCCGGTGATCAAATCGACCCGGTCCACGCTCTTCCCCAACCTGGAGCGCTTCGTCGAGCAGACCACGCTGGTGCACGAGTTCGGTCACGCGGTGGGGCTGGTGAACAACGGCGCGCCCACCACCACCGCCCATCAGGACACGGCGCACGGCGCGCACTGCACCAACGACGCCTGCGTGATGTACTGGCAGAACGAAGGCGCCGCGGCCGCGGTGGACTTCGCCAGGCGCTACGTCACCTCGGGCACCACCGTCATCTTCGCGGCCGACTGCCTGGCCGACATCGACGCGCTGAAGTGAGTCGGCGCTGGCTCAGGGGCACACCCGCACCACTCCGCGACGCCATTGCCGCGTAGATGAGGCTCGGCCGGCCCCGCAGCCCTCTGTCCTGCACCAGCACGCGAGAGAGGCCAGAGGCCAGCTCCGCGTCACGAGCCCAGTGAACGCTTGATGAGATCGAGCTCGGCGATCGAGGCGAGCTCGGCCAGCCGAGCCGGCGCGACGCGCAGCCCACGCGCGAGATCAGAGACCACCTTCATCACCTCGGCCGCCTGACCCTTCGAGGCGAGCGGCGGGAGCGAAGGGAGCGGCTCTGGCGCGAGCCTGGCCAGGACGCGCGTCAGCACCCCGTCCGCGCGATCGGGCGAGAGCACCGGCGAGCTGAGGGCCGCACGAACGCGCCACCCGGTGCGCGGCACCACCAGCGCCTTGCCCACGCCCCCGCCCAGCGCCTCGAGGGTCGCCAGCCCGCCCCTGGGCGGAAAGAGCACGTTGACCAGCACCAGCGCGGGCCGGAGCAACGATCGCAGCGCCTCGAGCGCGGCGGGGTTCGGCGCCGGCGCCAGCAGCACACCGCGCTGGGCGAAGAGCTCGCGCAGCGCCAGATACGCCTCGGGTCGGCCCGTGGCGTAGAGCGCCACCGGCCGCACCGGCGCCGCTGCGGCCACGGTCTTTCGAGCGCGCTTGGTGCGATACATCGAGGCGTCGGCGCGCTCGAGCAACGTCTCCGCGGTGTCGCCCGCCTTGAGCTGCGCGAAGCCGAACGAGAGGCCCATGCCCGTCTCTGCCAGCAGGGGCGCCAGGTGTTCACCCACCCTCGTGGCCAGCGCTTTCGCGTGAGGCAGCGTGCTGCCGATCAAGAGCACCGCAAACTCGTCACCGCCCAGCCTGCCGACCACGTCACCCTGCCGGGCGGCCCGCTGGAGCGCGGCGGCCACCCCCCGCAGCGCACGATCTCCGGCGGCGTGGCCATGGCGATCGTTGACGTGCTTGAAGCCATCGAGGTCGAGCGACGCCAGGGTAAAGGGCGGTGGTGCGCGCTGCCTCAGCTCATGCGCGAGCAGCGCTTTGAAGTGTTGGGCGTTGGCGAGCCCCGTCAAGCCGTCGGTGGTCGCAGCCGCCCAGAGCTGCTCGAAGGCGCTGGCCGAGAGCACCAGCGGGCGCTTTCGCGGCTCGCCTTCGAGCGCGAGCAGGTCGAGCGCGGCCACGCGCAGGTGCACCGGCCGACCCAGGCTCGCCGCCAGCTCCCGGCGGTGCGTCACGAAGCTCGCCCAGCGCTCGCGCGCCTCCGGCTCGCTCAGCTCGTCACCGATCAACCTCGCAACGAGCTGGCGAAAGGGCTCGCGAGTGCGCCGGGCGATCTGAAACACCAACCCCCGGAGCTCTTCGTCAGAGCGGGTGAAGGGGTAGAGGTCGTTCTTCGGAGGGATCATGCTTTCGAGCGGGTCCGGACGGCGCGGGTCGGCATGCCGCCAGTCTGGCCGACGTCACGCCAGCAAGGTTGGACTCTGTTGGGCGCCGAAGGCCACGCGCGGGCCGACCGCCTCGGCACGGTGAATTTCTCGAAAAGACATGTCCGGAAAACCCAGCGTCGTACGAGGATGCCTCGTCGCCGGGAATCGGCTCACTCACGACCCTTCACTGGGGGAAACCACATGAAACTCTTGTCTCTTTCGGGCGTGCTCGCACTCGCACTGGTCGCTGCACCCGCGCAGGCGCGTGATTGGTTCGTTCGCGAAGGCGCGTCGGGCGGTGACGGCTCGATGGGCAAGCCCTTCTCGGACCCCTGGGAGGCGCTCGACGTCTGCGAGGCGAAAGACGCCATTCACGTCACGGGCGGCAAGTACTTCGGCCGCAGCAACCTCGGCATGTGGGAGATCAAGTTCGACGGCGTTCAGCTGATCGGCGGCTACGACAAGGACTTCAAGTCCCGCGACCCGTGGAAGAACTCCACGCAGCTCCTCTGGGACAAGAACTCCAAGAACTGGCCCAAGGAGGATCGCCTCAGGTCGATCGCCAGGAACCTGGTGATCGACGGCATCACCATCGACATGCGCGACCAGATTCAATGGGCCGGCTCGGGCCAGGACGGCCGCGCCGAGGCCAACATCCGCTACGCGGCGATGCGCTTCATCCACCCGGTCACCGTGCGCAACTCGGTGATCGTCAACCCCGACGAGATCGGCATCATCTGCGTGCAGGGCTCGGTCATCGAGAACAACGTCATCATGAACGTCCTGCTCGCGGGCGTGGTGGTGAACTTCACCGGCGCCGCCCCGCAGACCCCGGCGATCATCCGCAACAACACCATCGCCTTCGCGCAAGACGAGAAGAAGCCCGGCTTCGGTGGCTACCGCGGCGCGGCCCTCTCGGTGAAGGCGCCGGCGACCATCACCAACAACATCCTCGTCAACTCCGACAACTCGGCCATCTTCAGCACCATCGAGTCGTCGAAGATCTCGCTCACGAAGAACGTGTTCTTCATGAACCTCTTCGCGAACGTCTCGAGCGGCACCTCGGGCACCGAGGCCTCCATCGACGACAAGAACATGGACGAGCTCGAGGAGCTGGGCCTCAAGGCCGCCGACGGCAACGAGGTGAAGAACCCGGAGCTGCCCCTCGACCCGAAGTGGCTCGACAGGTTCAGCAAGCGCACCGCCGCCGTGCGCGGCAAGGTGACGATGGACGACTGGAACAAGGCGCGCCAGGCGATGGGGTTGCCCCTCATGGGCTCCGGCGGCGCCTCGGCCAGCGGGCTGACGCCTGCCTACGAGCTCGACCAGGCGCTCAAGCTCGTGCAGCCCAGGGCGAAGCTCTCGGCCGGCGCACGCGCGGTGCCGCTCGAGGTGAAGCTCCAGGGGGGTGGTGATTCGGGCCCGGCGCGCGACTACGCGAAGAGCGACGTCTCGCAGTGGCTCAAGAACGCCTCGCCCGTCGACGGGAAGGCCGTCGAGATCAGCGTCGCCATCGGCAACAGCGCCAACATCAGCAGCATCCCCTCCCAGTACAAGTCGGCCGAGCACGCCGGCAACTTCCTCTACGACCCCAACGGCAGCGGCGAGCGCTTCGTCGGCTTCTACAAGAAGGGGAGCGCGCAGCAGCGCTTCGTGGACGAGAACGACGGCTGGTACACCGGCCGCGGCAAGCCTGACCGCCTCTTCACCGCGCGCGGCATCGCCTACGTGCTCAGCGGCGTGCCCAGGGTGGGCTTCTTCATCGAGAGCATCGAGCCGGCCGCGCCGGCGACCGCGGGCGACGGCGACCGGCCCCAGGGGCGTGACTGGTTCGTGCGCGCCGGCGCGAGCGGGGGTGACGGCAGCAAGGACAAGCCCTTCAAGGATCCGTGGCAGGCCCTCGAGAAGGTCGAGGCCGGCGACTCCGTGCACGTCACCGAAGGCGAGTACCTCGGCAAGCTGAAGGTCGGGCGCTGGAAGATCGAGACCACCAACGTCGCGCTCATCGGCGGTTACAACAAGGACTTCACCGACCGCAACCCGTGGAAGTACCCCACGCGGCTCTACTCACCGGCCGACCTCAAGGCCAACAAGGGCGGCTACACCATCGAGGGCGTCGACGATCACACCGGCGCCATCGTCGACGGCTTCATCTTCGACAAGAAGACCAACAACAAATACGAGCCCGACGGCGACCTCATGTACTCGGAGTCGGACAAGTCCGAGCACATCTGGTTCGCGCGCCCCGGCTGCGTCATCCGCAACAACGTGTTCTTGAACGGCGCCGAAGGCGCGCTCCGCGTGGCGGGCGGCCAGACCGTCGAGAACAACATCTTCATCAACCACGTGTACCGCACCGTGAAGGCCGAGCGCGGCTTCGGCGGGACCTTCGTCTTCAAGAACAACACGGTGCTCTTCTCGTGGGACCCCATCCGCTTCGGCCAGGGCAAGGGCTCCAACGGGCACCTGCTCTCGCTCGAGGGGCAGCTCCAGGCCGTCGTCGACAACAACATCTTCGAGTTCGCCGACAACGACGCCATTCGCATGGCCGCCGAAGCGAAGGACGTCGAGCTCACCAACAACACCTTCTCGAAGAACCTCTGGTCGAACCTTCAGCGGCCCAGCGACTGGACCGCGGTCGACGACAAGGAGTGGAGCAAGCTGGCCGACTTCAAGTTCAAGAAGGTGGCGAACAACCAGCTCGCCGTCTCGGCCGTGCCCCTCGAGAAGGGCTGGTTCGACGTCTACGTGAGCCGCGTCGCGCCGGTGCCGGGCAAGGTGCAGATGGACGACTGGAACCAGCTGCGCGAGCTGATCGGCCAGCCGGTCATCGCCACCGGCAGCGAGCCGGGCAAGGGCTTCGCGCCGGCCTACGACTGGGCGAAGGCCACGCAGCTCTTCCCCAGGAACGCGAAGGTCACCGCGGGCGCGCGCGCGACGAGCTTCCCGGTGAAGTTCACCGGCAGCTCGCCCGTGGCCGGCCCGACGTACGACTACGAAGAGAGCACCTGGGACGTGGCCAAGAACCGCGCCACCTGGGACAAGCTCGAGGGCAAGCGCGTGTCGCTCAAGCTCGTGCTCCGCTCGATGGACACCCAGTACCAGCTCGATGACGTGAAGGTGAGCGAGTACCAACCCTTCACCGCGACCGGGCCCGACGGCATCGACTCGGGCGGGCTGCCGCTGCGGCTCTACGTGAAGAAGGGCACCCGCGTGGAGCGCGTCGTGCGCAACGCCAGGAGCTACACCTCGGGCTCGCCGGAGGAGTGGTACATCGTCAAGGGCGTCGTGCGCTCGAACCGCCAGATGATCGCGGAGGTCGTCGAGAAGGCCGAGTGAGTCAAGGGCGGGCCGCGAAGGTGGCACACCCAGCTCAGGCCGGGCTTGGGGATCACCATGACCGGCGTGGAGAGCCCCTCGCTCCCTCGGCCGTCGGGCTGTTGGGTGATGTGTCGCTGGCGCGATGGGAGCAGGTGGGGTCCACCAGCGCGACGGGGCCTGAGCTCGAGGCGCGGATGGATGAGGCGTGGAAGCTGATCGCCGGCGTGCTTTCGGGCCGCGAGACGAACGCCACCGTGCAGCGGCTTCGCGCGACGATCCTCGCGCTCGATGGTCAGCATGAGCAGGCGCTGGCTGCGCTCGCCCAGGCGCAGGGTGACACGTTGGCTCCGGTGATCGCGTCGGCGGTGCACGTGGCGCGGCGCGACTGGGTGGCTGCGGAGCGGGAGGCACGCCGGGCCGTCGAGCTGCGCCCGAACGATGCAGATGCGCTGGGTGCGCTCGCTCGCTGCCTGTGGTTGTCGGGGCGCGTGGAGGAGGCTCGCAAGGGGCTCGATGAGGCACCTGCGTTCTCACTCACGGGCACTCAGGCGGCGGATTTGTATGCGGTGATCGAGCGTGAGGTGCCTGGGGATGGGCCGCGGGGTCCGGCGCTGCCTCATCTTGCTGCGCGGGTGTTGGACCGTGCTCGGCGGGCTCAGGATCGGGTGGAGGCGGAGCGTTGGTATCGGCGTTCTCCGTTATCGCAGCGACCATCGCTGGCGCCACCGCGGGGGCGAGACATGGCGCGGTTGGCCTCATTCTCGGAGGCCTGGGCGGCATCGCGATCGGCTTCATTTCGGTCCTGGTGGCGACGAGCCCGATGGCCTTGGTGAGCCGGCTCGAGTCCCGCGGCCTCCGGGCGAATTTCGATGCACTCGTGGGCAGTCTGTCTCTCTACGTTGTCGTGCCCCTCGCGCCGGTGGGAGCTGGGATCGCGAGCTGGTGGTTGATTCGTTTGTTTTAGACTGACGTGAACGAATTGAAAAAACGAGAATAGGAAACCGGCGTCTCCAGCGCGGCCCGCGTAAGGGGCTCAGATGAAGAATCGAGCGCTCGAAAAGAAACTGGGGATCGACCCAGGCGCGTCGCTGACAGCACTCATCGAGTTGGCCGAGCGGGTTTCGCCCTCTCCGCCGTGGAATGCATTCGCGCCCTTGTGGCTGCACTTCCGTGGCTCAAGCAGGGCACTCAACCAACGCGTCGCGCTGCCGACCGCGTGAATGCGCCAGCGGACCGCTGGACGTCTCCCTGGGGCGCTTTTCAGAGACGACGCAGGCCGCATTGGTGCCGTGCCGCTGCTGCACCTCATGCAGGCCCTTCGCGGCCGCGTCGAGCGCCTCCGCCCACGAGATGGGTTCCCACTTGCGCGCAGCCTCCGTATCGTTCGGGAGGAAGAAACCGCAGCGCGGAAGAAGTTCACGCAGCCAGGCCGCGTGCGACGGCGCGTTGCCAGCGCCAGACGGCCTACACCAGCCGCAGCTCGAGCCGCTTGAGCAGCGCGGGCCGCTTCACCTCCGCCAGCCGCAGCGCCCGGGGGACGTCAGACAACCCTTTTGTTGATCAGGCGGCCGAGCGCGCGCGACGGGAGGTGGAACAAGACACTGAGGTCAGCGCCGGCCGCGACCTGGGGTTGCTGCGCCGCAAGAACGCCTTGAGCCCAAAGATGACTTCCCGGTCGTCGGTGAGGCGATCGAGCGGCTCGTCGAACGTGCGAATGACCGCGTTGAGCCGGCGATGTCCGTGTTGGCTGCCGCTCAGTCGCATCCACGACCTCCTCATCGAGTGGCCGGGGCTCACCGACGGCGCGCTGGCGACCCTTGTTCCGGCGCTCGCAGGCGTGCAGAACCTGAGTCTGGCGTTCGACGACCTGACGACCCCACGCGCGCGGGGTCGAAGCGCTGGCACCCCATGCGACAGCCCAACAGGCTCTGGCCGTTCTTCTGTCGATTTGTGAGGTGAAAGCGACGCGTGCTTCTCGGCGAGCAGGGGCCGAGGCGAGGGCTCAACTGCCACAGCCCTGGGGTGCGTGGTGTTGTGGGGTCGGTTGCGTTGCCCAGCGCGAACAAGCCTCTCGGCGTCGGGCTTCCAGTGCTCGAGGGCCCGAAGCTTCGACTCTTTTAGAAAACGAGAATCTGTTGGCGGGTCGCTTCAGGGGGCGCGAGGCGAGTAATGGCGCGGGTTGCGCGTGCGGGAGGCGAGATACCCGGACAGAAAAGGGGCGCCGATAGCTCTGA
>JAUYRZ010000088.1 GCA_030695565.1 Archangium sp. | reverse complement strand
GGGCGAGTACCAGCTGCGCGCGACGGCCGCCGGTTACCAGCCCGTCTCCGTGCCGGTGCAGGTGAAGCCTGGCGAGACGCAGATCGCGATCACCATGACCAAAGGAACGGTGATCTCCGGCCGGGTGATCGACGAGTACGGCCGCGCGGCGCCGGGTGTCTCGGTGCTGGTGACCCCGACCGGAGACTCGATCATCGCCGACAGTGAAGGGCGCTTCGTGGCGCCGGTGCCGTCACCGGGTTTGTACGAGCTGCACGCGCATCACTCCGACTGGGGCGGGGGCGATCTCAAGGTGCAGGCCCCCAAAGAAGGCGTGGAGCTGCAGCTCGAGCCGCGCGCCGGTGCCGAGATCACCGTGAGCGCCGGCGGCCGTCGAGTCGAAGGCGCCTCGGTCACGCTCTTTCACACCAAAGGTAACTTCCGCAGCGATCGCACCTCGGGCGCCGATGGCGTGGTGCTGATGCGCGGCCTTCCACAAGACACGTACACGCTCGTCGCCACGCACCCCGATTTTCTGCCCTCCGAGAGACAGCCAGTCTCGCTGCGTGATGGCGATCTGCAGCGCATCTCGGCCGAGCTGAAACCTGGCGCGAAGATCGTGGGGCAGGTGGTCGACACGCTCGGTGCACCCATCTCGGGTGTCGCGGTCGCCGTGTTGCCGCGTGGAGCAGAGCCCGCACTCGCCGATGCACAGGGCCAGTTCACGCTCTCCCCGCTGCGGCCCAACGTCACCTACGCCCTGCGTGTGGCCCAGAAGGGTTTCGAGCAGGTCGATCGCGTCACCGCCAAGCCCGGCGGCGAGCCCGTGCGCGTGGTGCTGCGAAGGCAGCCGGTGTTCCGCGGGCGCGTGCTCGGTGATGGCCAGCCGCTCAAGAACTTCCGCGTCGATGAACACGAGGTGACCTCGGCGGATGGACGTTTCGAGCTGCCGCTCCCGGCGACGGAGGATCGGGTGATCGTCAGCATCGAGGCGCCCGGCTTCGAGCCGATGATGGCGGATCGGCCGAACGCCACCGAGCTGGGTGACTTCGATCTCGATCGCGCGCCCCAGGTCAGCGGCATCGTGCGTGATGAAGGCGGCGGCCCGGTGGTGGACGCCGTGGTGAGCTGCGACAGCTGCGAGCAATCGGTGCTCACCGGGCAAGACGGGCGCTTCACGCTGGGCAAGCCCGCCTTCCAACGCGAGTTCACGGTGGTGGCCAAGAAGGGTCGCCGCACCGCCACGCGCACGGTCGCCGATGGCGCGCTGCAAGGTCTCGAGCTGGTGCTCAAGCCGGGCGTGAAGGTGAGCGGGCTCGCGTATCTCCCCTCGGGCACGCCGGCGGCCGGTCTGGAGATCGCCGGCGTGAACGTGGATCGGGGCGAGTCGGTGAGCGTGGTCACCAACGCTGACGGCACCTACTCGATGGACATCGCACCCGGCATCTACCGCTTCATGCTCGCGTTGCCGGCGAGCCAGACGCGCTCCGAAGATCCACCCGCGGTGATCGCGGAGATCACCGGCCCCGAGACGCGCCTCGACTTCGGCCCGGTGCCCGGCCAGGGAACGCTCACGGTGAAGTTGGTGCCCAAGCCCGGCTACGCGCTGTGGCTGGTGCGCGGTGACGTGCGCTCCGTGGGCAACCCGCCGATGGAGTTGCTGCGCACGCCGTGGGCCCAGCTCGTCTACCAACCGCTGGGAGATCGTGTGACCCTGGGCTCGTTGCCGCCGGGCCGCTACACGCTCATCTGGGGAAGTTTTCACGCCGCGCTTCCCGGCGGTCCCCTCATCGTTCCCGTGAGCATCCCCTCGGCAGGCGAAGTGACGCTGGTGCAATGACCGATGCGCAAGCTCTGGCTCCTTCTCATCGGCGTGGTCGTGCTGGGCACGGGCTGTCTCGTGTACTGGCTCACCTTCGATCCTGAAGTCACGCCCGGCGTGGTCGCTCAAGATGTGCGAGCCCCGGACCTCGGCGAGCCCTTCGTGCACGCCAATGAAAGCGCAGACGCGGGCGTGGGGCGCGTCAGTGGGCGGGTGATCGATCATGAGTTCAAGCCGGTCGCGGGCGCGAAGGTTCGGCTCTTCGCGCACGGCTCCGAGCTCGAAGAACTGGAATGCGGGCTGTGCCACGCCGCGGTGCTCGACTGCCAGGACTCCGCCACGGTGGCCCGGGTGATCCAGATGCTGCGCGGTGGCGCCGTTCGTCCGCCGCCGATCCTCGCCGAGGTCACCACCGATGCCGATGGCACCTTCGTGTTCGAAGCTTCGCCCCTCGACGGTGAAGTGGTGGCCCTGAGTCAGCGAATGAGCGCCGCGGCTGCCAGTGACGGCGAAGAACTCGAGCTGGTGCTCGAGGCACCGCTGGTCGAGCAGGTTCATGTGGCTGACTTCGAGGGCAAGCCGGTGCTGAGCGCTCGCGTGACGCTCTATTCGCCGCGCGACGGGACCCTGGTGGAGAAGCGCGTCGATGCCGAAGGCATGGTGCAGCTGGAGAGCTCGGATCGACGCGCGTGGTTCTTCGCGGAGTCCGAAGGCACGCTCCCCGCGGGGCAACGCCTGGAGATGGGCGGCGAGGTGGTGCTCTCGCCACCCCGCACGTTGATCATCCGCACGATGCTGGGTGGAAGACCCACTGAAGCCGACGTGGAACTCACGATCCATGGTGAGCCGCGCAAGCTGCGATCGAAGGGCGGCGTGCTCACGCTCGAGCAGCTCCCCTTTCGCTACTACTCGGTGATGGTGAGTACGGACGAGCTGGTGGCCGCTGAACAGAGCGCCGAGCTGGTCGAGCCGGTCACCGAGCTGGTCTTCGAGCTGCGTGGAGGGGCGAAGCTTCTGGTGACGGTGGTGAGCTCGACGGGTGATCCGCTGGAACAGGTGAACGGTTCGCTCTCCAGCAGCGAAACCAATACGAGCAACGACGCGAGTGAGGGCGCGCTGCTCATTCTGGGGCCGGTGCCGGAGGGCGAATACACGCTCGAACTGACCTCGGAGGGCATGGTCGGCATCGAACGTTCGATCGATCTGAAGCCGGGAGAGACGGCCATCGAGGTGGTGATGCGCTCGGCCCCGAAGCTCACCGGCATGGTGGTGGGGCCCCAGGGCAAGCCGGCACCCATGACGCGCGTCGGTGCGTGGGAGGGCGAGCAGGAAATCGCGCTCGGTCTCACCGACGAAGACGGCCACTTCGAGGTCGAGCTGCACTACCCGGGCACCTTCCTCCTCAAGGCAGAAGATCAACGCGTGGGCGTGGGTGAAGCGACGGCGGTGGCTCCCGGGCCGCCCGTCACCATTCGGCTCGTCGCGCGGGGCGTGCTCGAGGTCGAGGTCTTCGATGCCGATGGTCAGCCGTTGCCCTGCGACGTGACGGTGCGCTCGGAGAAGGATCAGTCGATGAAGTGGGTCGACGACGACGAGGGCAAGGTCGGGCGGCTGGCAGGGCTCGCCGCGGGTTTCTATTTCGTCGAGAAGACGGTGCCCGAGCGGCTGCCCCTCACGCAGAAGGTCGAGATCATCGACGGCAAGGTGTCCCGGGTGACGCTCAAGGCGGAGCGGGGCGCATCGGTCAGCGGCAAGGTGATCGATCACCTCGGCAAGCCGGTCGAGCAGGCGGTGGTGGCGGTCAACGGCCAACAATCCGTCACGGCAGCCGACGGACGTTTCGAAGTGAAAGGCGTGGCGCCGGGGAGCGTGGCGGTCTTCGCGGTCGGGCCCAGTGGAGGGGAGACCCCCACCCAGCAGGTCACCGCGCCCGCGACCGAGCTGGTGCTGACCTTGCCCGTGGTGGCGCGCGTCACGGGCCGGGTGGTCGACCAGGCTGGCGTTCCGGTGACCAGCTTCGACGCCAACGGTGAACGCGTGAAGACCGAGACGGGGCGTTTCGATGTGCCTGCTCCGAACAAGAGCCTCGACGTCTGGGCGGAGGGCTACGCGATGGCCTTCGTCACGCCCGCGGAAGGCGACGTGGGGGACGTGGTGGTGAAGAAGGAGCCCGTCGTGGAAGGTGAGGTCGTCGACGGAGAAGGAAAGCCGGTCAGCGGCGCCACTGTGATGGCCACCGTCGATCTCACGCCGGTGAGCACGGACGCCGCCGGGCGTTTCAAGCTCACCCTCAGCACGGAAGATCCGCAGGAGGTGGTGGCCACCCGCGGGGCGATGTCGGGGCGCACGCAGCTGCGCGTCGGCGCCGTCGCGCACATCGTGATGGCGCGGGGCACCGCACTGACCGGAAAGGTGGTCGACCCCACGGGCAAGCCGGTACCCACGCGGGTGACCGCGGTCAGCCGGGTGACCACGCGCCCCATGGAGATCGACACCGACGAGAACGGCCGCTTCGAGTTCGATCTGCCGCAAGGCGTGTGGCTCTTCTCCACGCGGTTCAACCGGGTGCAGCGGGCCATCGACGTGCGAGGGCCGAAGATGGAGGTCACGCTGGGCGAAGAGGCGGGGGCGTGCGGCATCTCGCTGCGCTCCAGCAAACCCATCGACGCGGTGTGGTTGCTCACGGTGCCCATGGCCGACGAGCAGGGCCCGTGGGACCTGGTCGGCACGGCGGCGGGATCGGTGGAGGTGCCGGTGAGCGTGGCAGCGCTGGAGATCAACGCGCGTGGTCTGCCGTGCGGGCGGTACACCCTGGCGGCGTCGATCGAGAACGTGGTCACCTCGGCGCCGCTTGAACTGCGCAGCGCCGGCCAGCGGGTGGAGCTCGAGCCCAGGCAGCTCGAACCCTGATCCCCCTCGCCCTGCGCCAGCGGGGAGAGGGCCGGGGTGAGGGGCCACTTTCAGTCAATGAACCCCCGGTTTCACCGTGCTACTTGAGTCTCGTGAGTTCCCACGTGCTCCAGGGAAAGAAGATCGCAGTCGGCGTCGGCGGCGGCATCGCGGCCTACAAGGCCGGTGACTTCGTGCGCGAGCTGCGCCGTCAAGGCGCCACGGTCAAGGTGGCCATGACCAAGGCCGCGCAGGAGTTCATCACGCCGCTCACCATGCAGAGCCTGTCGGGTGATGCGGTGCTGACGGACTACTTCGACGCCACACAGGAAGAGAAGTTCGGCCACCTGCACCTCGCGCGTTGGGCCGATGCGTACGTGGTGCTCCCCGCCACGGCCGATCTGCTGGCGCGCATCACCGCCGGCATGGCGAACGACGCAGTCACCACCTCGCTGCTCGCCTTCCGCGGCCCTGTGCTGCTCGCGCCGGCGATGAACACCGCGATGTGGGATCACCCGGCCACCCAGCGAAACCTGGCCGTGCTGCGCGCCACGCCTCGCACGCACTTCGTCGGTCCTGCTTCGGGGCCGCTGGCGGATGGTGACGTGGGCGCGGGCCGACTGTCGGACCTGGCAGATCTCATCGAAGGTGTGCGGGGGCTGTTCTCGGGCGCGCAGCTCGCCGGCAAGAAGGTGTTGATCACCGCCGGGCCGACGCGTGAAGCGATGGATCCGGTGCGCTTCATCTCGAATCCCTCCACCGGCAAGATGGGCCTGGCCGTCGCCGAGGTCGCGCATGCCCGCGGCGCCGCGGTGACCGTGGTGCTGGGTCCCGTCGGAGACGTCGGCTCGTTGCCCTTCGAGGTGGTGCGCGTCACCACCGCCGACGAGATGCTCGAGGCGGTGATGAAGCGGGTCGAGAGCGCCGACGTGTTCGTGGCGACCGCGGCGGTGAGTGACTGGAGGCCGCAAGCGGTCTCCGCGCAGAAGGCCAAGAAGAGCGAAGGTCCGCAGACCCTGACGCTGGTGCGCACACCCGACGTGTTGATGACCGCTTCCACCAAGGTGCAGGCGAACGCGAAACGTCCCCTGTTGGTCGGCTTCGCGGCCGAGACCCACGACGTGATCGCTTACGCGCGCGGCAAGCTCACCCGGAAGGGGCTCGACCTGATCGTCGCCAATGATGTCTCGGCGGCGGGCGCCGGCTTCGGCGTCGATACGAACGTGGTGACCATCATCGGCGCCGACGGCTCGACGCAGGGCGCGCAGGGAACCAAACGCGAGGTCGCCGCGCGTCTGTGGGATCTCGTGGCGCCGAAGCTGGGGGCCTCATGAGCGACGACGTTCGGGATCTCGCGCTGGAGCTGCGTCGTCACCTCGCGTGGCAGGAGTCTGACGGCACGCGGGTGTTGCTCAAGGAACCGGCGGCGCTGCGTACCGTTTCCGTTCCTCCCGAGCGGAGTCGAGGGAGCACTGCGACGGCTCCCGCCCCAAAGGTGGAAGCGCCGTCGGTGATCGTCCCCGGCGAGACGCTCGATGAAGTGCGCCGTGAGCTGGGCGAGTGCACGCGCTGCAAGTTGTGCAACGGCCGCACGCAGATCGTCTTTGGCAGCGGCAACCCGAGAGCTGAGCTGGTGTTCGTCGGCGAAGGCCCCGGTGAAGAAGAAGACAAGCAGGGCATTCCCTTCGTGGGCGCGGCGGGTCAGCTGCTGACGAAGATGATCGAGGCGATGAAGTTCAGCCGCGACACGGTCTACATCTGCAACGTCGTGAAGTGCCGACCGCCGGGCAACCGCAACCCCGAGCCCGAAGAGATTCAGTCGTGCGAGCCATTCCTCCGCGCGCAGCTCAGGGTGATCAAGCCCAGGGTCATCGTCGCGCTGGGCAAGTTCGCGTCGCAGACGTTGCTGCGTGAAGACACGGCCATCACCCGGCTCCGTGGTCAGTGGAGGAAATACGAAGGCATCGACCTGATGCCCACGTTCCACCCGGCGTACCTGCTGCGCTCGCCTGACGAAAAGAAGAAGGCGTGGATGGACCTGCAGGAAGTCATGAAGAGGTTGGGGACAAAGTGAGAGGCCAGATCCAGATTCACCAGGTGTTCTGCGGTTCGCTCGAGGGCAACCCGCTGGGCGATCCGTCGACGCGCGCGGTGCCGGTGTACCTGCCGCCGGGCTACGGCGAGACCGACCAGCGCTACGCGGTCGTCTACTTTCTGCACGGCTTCTCCGGCTCGGGAATGCAGTGGCTCAACGTCTCTCCGTTCACCAAGAACGTGCCGGAGCGGCTCGACGCGCTGATCACCGAGGGCAAGATTCCTCCGACCATCGGCGTGTTCATCGATGGCTGGTCGTCGCTGGGCGGCTCGCAGTGGATCAACTCGGAAGGCATCGGCCGGTACCGTGACCTCGTCGCGCGCGACATGGTCTCGTGGGTCGATCGCACCTTCAAGACGCTGGCGAAGGGCGCCTCGCGCGCGTTGGTGGGCAAGAGCAGCGGCGGCTACGGCGCGCTGGTGATCTCGCGTTTCCACCACGAGACCTTCAATCACGTGGGCGTTCACTCGGCCGATGCGTGCTTCGAGTACGCGTACATGAACGAGCTGCCCCAGGCGGCCGGCGCGCTGCTCAAAGCGGGTGGGGTGGAGGCCTGGTATCGCGACTTCGTGGCGCGCGCGGCGGCCACCAAGATGCGCGGCGACGATCACGCGGTCATCAACATGATCTGCATGGGCTCGGCGTACTCCCCGAAGAAGGGGGAGCCGCTCAACTGCGAGCTGCCCGTCGAGCTCCCGTCAGGCCGGCTGCGCATCGACGTATGGAACCGATGGCTCGTTCACGACCCCGTCCGCTTCGTGCCCAAGCACGCTGACGCGTACCGCAAGCTGAAGAGCTTCTTCATCGACTGCGGCACGAAGGATGAGTTCAACCTCCGCTGGGGCGCGCGGCTCGTCAGTGACGAGCTGAAGGCGGCCAACGTGGAGCATGTGCACGAAGAGTTCGAAGACGGGCACATGGGCGTCAATTACCGCTTCGAGCGATCGCTGGCCTGGTTGGGCTCGCGGCTCGAACGCTGAAGGAAAGCAATCACATGAAGCTGCTGGTTCGGGAAGTCATCGACGAGACCCTCAATGCGCTCAAGGCCTCGGGCGCGCTCACGTTCGACGTGATCCCTCCGTACAACATCGAAGTCCCCAAGAACCTCGAGCACGGCGACTGGTCGTGCAACGTGGCGATGGTGATGTCGAAGGCCGCGGGCAAGAAGCCGGGCGACCTCGCGGAGCTGATCATCAAGGGCCTGGTCGATCGGAACGCGATCGTCGTCTCTGCCGAGAAGGCGGGCCCGGGCTTCTTGAACTTCCGCCTGAAGGACTCGGTGTTCCAGGCGGTCGCGCGGGAGGTGCTCAAGGCGGGGCTGACCTTCGGGCGCAACAAGCCGAAGTCGACCGGCAAGAAGATGCTGGTGGAGTTCGTCTCGGCGAACCCGACCGGCCCGGTGCACATCGGTCACGCACGAGGTGCGTTCATGGGTGATGCGATCTCGCGGCTGCTCGATGCCGCGGGTCACGACGTCACGCGCGAGTTCTACATCAACGATGCGGGCAACCAGGTCGAGACGCTCGGCCGGACCATCTTCAAGCGGTACCAGCAGCTGTTCGGCGTGGAGATTCAGCTCGCCGAGGGTGAGTACCCCGCTGAGTACGTGATCGAGATCGCGAAGACCTGGAAGAACGAGGTCGGCGACGCCTACTTGAACAAGCCGCAGGCGGAGTGGCTGCCCAAGGCGATCGAGGTCGGCATCCGGGAGAACCTCAAGGCGATCCGCTCGACGCTGGCGATGGCCAACATCAGCCACGACACCTTCTTCAGCGAAGCGACGCTGCACACCGCTGGCAAGGTGACGAGCATCGTCGACGTCTACAAGGCGCGGGGCGTCACCTACGAGGCGACCGAGGGCAAGCGCAGAGAGAAGGGCGACAAGGTTCGCAGCGAAGAGTCGAAGGCGGCGAAGTACGCCGACCGGCAGCTCGGCGGCACCTTCTTGATGACCGCCACGTACCAGGAGAACGAGAAGTACGTGCTCAAGGACGAGGAGGACAGAATCATCCTCCGGCATGACGGCACGCCCGTGTACCTGACGGCCGACCTCGCGTACCACAAGGAGAAGTTCGACCGCGGCTACGACCTGATGGTCGACGTGTTCGGCGCGGATCACGCGGGGCATGTTCCGAGAATTCAGTCGGGCATGACGCTGCTGGGGTTCGAGCAGAAGAAGCTGCAGTTCGTGCTCGTGCAGATCGTGCGGATCACCCAGGGCGGCGAAGAGGTGAAGGTCAGCAAGCGCAAGGGCACGTTGTTCGAGCTCGCCGATCTGATCGACGAAGCCGGCGCCGACGTGTGCCGGTTCATCTTCCTGATGAAGTCGGCCAACGCGCAGTTCGACTTCGATCTCGACGGGGTGAAGAAGCAGTCGAAGGACAACCCGGTCTTCTATTTCCAGATGGGTCACGCGCGGTGCGCGTCGGTCTTGAAGAAGGCGATCGAGAAGGGCGTTCCGTTCGTCGGGGCCGAGGCGCTCACCGACGCGCAGCTCGCGCGGTTGGTGCTGCCGGAAGAGAAGGCGATGCTCAAAAAGATGAGCCAGCTGGGCGACGTGGTGGCGACGTCGGCTGAGAAGCTCGAGCCGCACCACGTGCTCTACTTCTGCCAGGAGCTGATCGCGGACTTCCACAGCTACTTCACGAAGTTCCGTTCTGATCCGATCATCAGCGACGACGTGGACAAGACGCAGGGCCGGTTGGCGATGGTCGCTGCTTTGAAACACACGCTGGCCAGTGCCTTTGGAATCCTGGGCATCGCAGCGCCCGAGCACATGGAAGCGCCGGCCGAAGAAGAGTGAACCGTGTCTCCCTCTCCCCTCCGGGGAGAGGGTTGGGGTGAGGGGCCAAACCATGTCGAAGCTGCTGAACGACGTTCTGGCATCTACCCCGCTCGCATCCGCGGACGCCGCCGATTGGTGGCGCCGTACGGAAGACACCCGGGCCGGGTTCTCAATCACCGTCGACCGGGCCATCGCCCTGGGAGCCACCGCCGATCGCCTCGGCTACGCCTTCCTGGGTGGCTACACGTCAGCGATCACCGTCCTCGATACGAACATCGTCGGCCGTCTTGGAGCCCTCTGCGCCACCGAATCAGGTGGAGGCCACCCGAGAGCCATCCAGACCACGCTCGAAAATGGCCGCCTCAACGGAACCAAACACTTTGTCTCTGGAGGCCACCTCGCCACCGTCCTCCTGGTCGTCGCCAAGACCGGCGAAAAGAACGGCCGACCCGAACTCAAAGTCGCCCGCATAGCCGCGAACCAGCCCGGAGTGACGATCGACCAAGGCGCCACCCTCGACTTCGTGCCCGAGATTCCGCACGGCGCGGTCACCTTCAAAGACGCGCAGGTGGACGCAGTTCTCGAAGGCGACGGCTACGAGCGCTACCTCAAGCCCTTCCGGACGTTGGAAGATCTCCACGTCTTCGGCGCGGTGCGCGCCTGCCTGGTTTCGAACTGCCGAACGCAGTTCCCGCAGCCGCTGACGGAACAGTTCTTGGGTCTGATGGCCGCGATCCGGACCCTCGGCCGCGAAGACCCACGCTCACCCGCGGTGCACCTCGCCCTCGCCGGAGTGCTCACCACCGCCACTGCGCTGATTGATTCGATCGACCTGACCCTGCTCGAGCCCGGTTTTCGCGACCGGCTGTATCGCGACCGCCCGTTGCTTCAACTGGCGGGGCGCGTTCGTGAGCAGCGGCGTGTGAAGGCCTGGGCGTCGTTCAGCTGACTTGGTTGCTCGATTGGCCCCTCACCCCGACCCTCTCCCCGCTTCGCAGGGCGAGGGAGCGATTAGATGAGGTGAATCCACGTCTCCAGCGCTGAGCGCCCCAGCCCGACGCGGAAGTGCGTGTCGGCGAAGTCGAAGATCGGCCCCGGCAGGAACAACAGCCCTGCGTCTTTGAGCAGCTCCGCTGTCCACTTCTCCGCGCCACCGGGCACGTAGCGAACGAACCCGGTGGTGCCTCCGACGGGGGGAATCCACGAGAACTCTTCAGGCCGCTCGTCGATGAGGCGCTGCACCCGCACCACATTGTCTTCCACGATCTTCTTCGTGCGAGCCGCGAGCTGTTCGGTGTTCCGCACCGCGATCGCCGCGAGGAACTCGCTGGGCCCCGAGCTGCAGATGGTCAGGTAGTCCTTGAAGGTCGCCACGCGCTCGAGCAGCTCGCGATCGCGGCACACCAGCCAACCGATGCGCAGGCCTCCGAGGCCGTACACCTTCGCTGTCGCGCCCAACGAGACGCCGCGCTCGTAGAGCTCTGCCATCGACTTGTTCTGCGGCACGCCGAACTCGAGGCCCCGGTAGACCTCGTCGCTGAAGACCCAGATGCCCTTTTCGCGCGCGAGAGCGACGATCGCCTCGAGGCGCATGACCGTGGTCACCGACCCGGTGGGATTGTGCGGCGAGTTGATCACGATGAGCTTCGTCTCGGGCTTGATCAGCTCTTCGAGCACGTCGACGTCGAGCTGCCACCCATCTGACTCGCGGGTCTCCCAGCGCGTCACCGAAGCACCGGCCGCCTCTGCGACCTCGTAGAGCGACTGGTAACCCGGCGTGTGCACGATCGCGTGATCGCCTGGGCCCAGCAGCACGTTCATGAACGCAAAGATCGCCTCCTGGGCCCCGGCGTGGACCAGCGTGTCTTCAGGCGCGATGCCGGTGTACTGCGCAGCGATGGCCTGCCTCAGCTCAGCGCGGCCGACGGACTCCCCGTAGCCCAGCCCCAGCTCGAGGAACTTCGCTTCTGCTCCGGGATCGAGCGCCAACAACTCGCGCATGGTGAGCGAGTCCGGATCGCTCGCACAGCCCAGGTGCTTCACCGAGAACTCGTGCTTCGCGAAGAAGCGCTCCAGCGCGAACGGTCGGATCTTCATCGGCACTTCTCGATGGCCTTGATCCCCTTGTCTGCGGTCGCGCCCTGAGGCTTCAGCTTCTTGGCGCAGCCGGGCTTTCCGTTCGTGCCCTTCCCCAGCCCGCGGCCCCGCAACAGCCAGACGCACGGCGTCAGAACGATCTGCTTCATGGTCAGCCCTCTCCCCGACCCTCTCCCCCGCGGGGGAGAGGGAGACAGTTAGACAGTAGACAGTAGACGGTTAGATCACTTTGCCGCGCAGCTCTGCGTGCGGCCGCTGAATCAGCTCGGTCGCGACCAGCAACGAAGGTTGCACCGCGGCCGCCGCGCCTTCCAGCGCCGCTTCCACGTCGTGCTGCACCCCGGCGAGCGTGAACCAGCCCTTGCCGCCGATTCCCTTGGCCAGGTGAAACTGGGTGAGCCGCACTTCAGCGCGCTTGAGCGCCACGTCAGCCGCCTTCAACGTCGCAGCCACCGTGTGCAACTCGACGATGCCCACCGCGTCGTCAGCGCCGACCTTCGCCAGCTCGCCGCGGAGCAGCGCCGCCACCACCGGCTCTGCCACGTGCGTCAGGTGCAACGAGTCGAGCACCATCGCGCCGCCCACCTCGAGGCCCGCCTTGAACGACTCCAGCACGTCGCCTTCAGCACCCACGAACACCAGCAGGTACTTGCCCGGCGAGACGGCCTCGGCGATCACGATCTGCACCGCCGCCTGCTTGACCAGCACGTCCGCGACCACGACCCCGCGCGCGAGCGATTCGAGCTCGAACAGACCCAGCGCGGGACCGGGAAGCGCACCCGCCATCAGATGATCCGGAACGAGTCCTTCAGGGTGCAGCGGCGCTCACGCGTGAAGCTCACCGGCGTGGTGAGGCCTTCGCCCGTCGGCGAGGCGATGGTGAACGAGGTGTAGCCCTCGCCCGTCATGCCCAGCCCCGCGAACGACGGGCCGTTCTTCACGAAGATCGAGGTGTTGATGATCTTCGCCATCGCCGACAGCACGTCGATGTTGGTCGAGTGCATCGTCGCGGTGTGACCGAAGCCGTGCTCGGCCTGAACCGCCGCCGCGATGCAGTCTTCCACCGTCTTGAGCCGCGCAAAGCCGATCACCGGCATCAGCAGCTCGGCCTGAATGAAGGAGTGCGTGGGGTCGACCTCGGCGAACAACAACCGGGTGCCCGAAGGAACGCGCAGGCCCGCCGCTTCGGCGATCTTGGTGGCGTCCTTGCCCACCCAGTCGCGCGCCGCGTGACCTTCGTCGACCACCAGCTTCTCCAGCCGGTTGATCGCAGAAGAAGGCACCTCGAAGGCGCCGTGCTTGAGCATCTCGCTCTTGAGCTCGTCGGCGATGGAGGCGACCGCGAAGATCTCCTTCTCCACGATGCAGACGATGTTGTTGTCGAGCGAAGCGCCGTCGACGATGTCTTTGGCCGCGCGCGCCACGTGCGCCGTCTCGTCGACCACCGCGGGAGGATTGCCCGGCCCGCCGCAGATCGCGCGTTTGCCCGAGCCCATGGCCGCCTTCACCACCGCGGGGCCGCCGGTCACCACGATCAGCCGAATGCCCGGGTGCTTCATCAGCGCGCCAGCCGACTCGATGGTGGGCGTGCCCAGCATGCACAACAGGTTCGCAGGGCCCCCGGCCGCGACGATCGACTCGTTCAACTTCTGAATGAAGAAGCTGACCACGTTCTTCGCGCTGGGGTGCACGTTGAAGACCACGGAGTTCCCGCCCGCCACCATCGCCACGCCGTTGTTGATGATGGTCTCGGTCGCGTTGGTCGACGGCGTGATGGCGCCGATGACGCCGAAGGGCGCGCGCTCCATCAGCACCAGGCCGTAGTCACCGGTCTGCGCCTGGGCCCGGAGGATCTCCATGCCCGGCGTCTTGTTCGCGCACAGCAGGTTCTTCTTCACCTTGTCGGCGACGTTGCCGAGCTTGGTCTCTGCCACCGCCATCGAAGACAGCTCGTTGACGTTGTCGCGCGTGCACTGGCGCATCGCCTCGATCACCTTCTCGCGGCCCTCCACCGGCAGTCGCATCCACTGCTCTTGCGCGCGGGTGGCGGCGGTCACCGCCGAGTCGAGATCGTCGAAGATGCCCGGGCGCTTGGTGAGGATCGCAGGCGCACGCGAAGCGCCATTCGAGTTGGAAGGCAGCTTGCCCAGCTCGCCCGACAACTTGCGGACGACCTGCTCGACGATGGCGTTGATCTGGGCTTCGTTCATCGGGCGCCTCTAAGCCGACCGGCGACCCGTGGTGCGGGGCGCAGCCGTGGATTCGATGTAGACCTTCGCAGCGGTCACCTGGGCGCGGCTCACTTGACCCAGGTGAGCTTTCCCTCGACTTCGACCTGATCGACGATCGCCATGATCACGGCGTCGACTGGCCTGTCCTTCGTCATCTCGGTCTGCCGCGCCGACGAGCCCGATGCATACAGCACCACCTCGCCCACGCCGGCGCCCATGGCATCGACTGCCACCACGAGCGTCGAGGTCGGCTTGGCGTCTGCGTCCAGTCCCCGCACCAGCAGGAACCGGGAGCCGTCGAGCGTAGGCTCTTTGCGGGTGGCGACCACGGTCCCCACCACCTTGCCGAGCAGCATCTTCGTGCCCTCTTACTTCGCCGGCTCGGCCTTACGGCCCAGCGGCAGAACCGCGTCGATGTTGTCGTGCGGGCGGGGGATCACGTGCGTCGAGACGAGCTCGCCCACACGCTCAGCGCCACGCGCGCCGGCTTCGATCGCCGCCTTCACGGCCGCGACGTCGCCACGGACGATCATCGTCACGTAACCGCCGCCGATCTTCTCGAAGCCGACCAACTCGACCTTGGCGGCCTTCACCGCGGCGTCAGCGGCCTCGACCATTCCCACGAAGCCCTTGGTCTCGATCATTCCCAGTGCGTCAGCCATCGGAGTCGTCTGCCTCTCTTGTGTTGTGGAACTGCTGCGAACTCAAAACTGAAACTTCACTTCTCTTTGGAAGCAGGCTCTTTGCCCGACAGCGACTTGATCGCTGCCACGGCAGCCTCGGCGGCCGAGTCGATCTCCGACTCGGAACCACCCAGGTACAGACGGCCGTAAGCGCCGTACGGCGTCACGTCGACCAGCTTCACGTTGGCGGCCTTCTCGGCCTCGTTGGCGGCCAGCGCGGCGTACGCAGCCGGCTCGCACTCGAGAATGAAGAGCGACTCACCGGGCTCGATCATCTGCCCGAAGCGGATCTTGTCGAGGATCATCGCGTGCATCGGCTCGATGGCGCGGATGATGGTGTTGGAGACGAGGCGCGGCTTGATGCGGTCCTCCTCCTTGACGCCCAGCTCCTTCAAGATGGCCTCGCCCGCCGAGCGGACCTCACCCTTGTCTTCGCTGTGCAGCTCGAGCATGCCGTAGGCGCGCTCGACCACCAGCGTCGCAGGCTGCACGCGGGTCTGCTTGAGCGCCACGTCCATCAGCCGGTGAATCGCCATGCCCGGCGCGATCTCCACGAACAGCGAGGCGACGTAGGGCACGGGGAAGTAGCCGCGGCACGTGGTGGCGATGTGCGCTGCGAGCTGGGGCTGAAGGCTGTCGAGGAAAACGTACGTGCGGAGCGACGTAGACAAAGAGAGCGTCTCCCAAAAATTCCGGGGCAGAAAGTGCCCGCGAAGTGGCGCGGTTGTAGAACCCAGTGCATCCGTTGACAAGCACTCCGTACACGGCGAAACGCGTCATCACGATGGTGCTTGCGCTGGTGTGCAGTGGAGTGTTGGCGGCCACGCCCGTCACGGACAAGGCCGAGCCCCTCGTGCCGTGGTTCGTTCCACGAGAGCTTTCGCTCGGCGTCTTCATCAACCCGCCGGTGACCACGCCGCACTTCCGCCTCGCGTGGGAAGGCGCCATCGTCAGCCAGCCGCGCAACGAGCTCATCTGGTACTTCGGGCTGGGCTCGGGCGTCGGCCTGGGCACCCCCAGCCCGATGCTCTCGCACTCGCAGCACGTGGTGGTGGGTGGTTTTGGCTACCGCAGCGATCACCCGCTCATCACCTGGGGCTTTCACGTCGCCGCGGGCGGGGCCTGGTACTTCACCGAGTACAAGCCCGGCGGCTTCTACGCGAACGAGAGCCGGCCGCTCGGCTACATCGAAGGCCGCCTGCAGTTCGGCTTTCGCATCACCCCGCACTTCAGGATCCTGGGGTACTTCGGCTACGGCTCCCCGTTCGTCTTCAACCCGCGTTTCCCCGGCAACACCTTCGTCGGAGGCATCAACACCGGCCTCGTGATCGACTGGCGATGAGCGGCCTGGTAGACCTCCACCTGCACCTGCTTCCCGGCGTCGACGACGGCAGCCGGAGCATGGAGGACAGCCTCGAGATGGCCCGCGCGTTGATCTCGCTGGGCTACACCCAGGCTGCGCCCAGCCCGCATCACCGCTCGGAGTACGCCTCGCTCGACGCCGCCCTCTGCGCTTCGAAGCTCGAAGAGGTGAAGGCCGCGCTCGCCGCCGCGGGGCTGGCGCTCGAGCTCTTCCCCAACGCCGAGAACTTCTTTCTCGAAGAGTCGCTGATGAGCAGCCTCGGTACTCCGGCCTCGCGCACCCTGGGCAGCGGCAAGGTGTTGCTCGTCGAAGCGCCGTATCAAGGCCCGTTGCCGATGCTCACCTCGTTCATCTTCAAGATGAAGCTCAAGGGCGTGACGCCGCTGATCGCGCACCCCGAGCGTTGCTTCGAGTTCGAGAAGAAGGGGCGGGCGGCGGAGCTGGTTCAAGCAGGCGCGTTGTTGCAGCTCGACATGGGCGCGTTGATCGGCCGGTACGGGAAGGCCGCGGAGAAGTTGGCTCGCCAGTTCCTCGAGGACGATCTGTACGCGGTGGCGGCGACCGATCTGCACTCGCCGGTGAACGCGAAGACCTGGGTGGGCGACAGCCTGAAGGCGCTGGAGAAAGCGGTGGGGAGCAAACGCTTCGCCTCGCTCGTTCAGTCGCGGCCAGCTGCGTTGCTCAGAGGCGTGACCGAGTGATCAAATGAAAATGAAAAACAGTGCTAAGGGAAGCGCCCCGTGAACCGATGGATCAAATTGGGGGTCAGCCTCGCCATCACCGTTGGCTGCATGTGGTGGACCCTCAAGGGCATGCAATGGGAGGAGACGAAGAACGCGCTCCTCTCGGCGAACTGGGCCGTCACGCTGCCGGTGTACATGGTGATCCTCCTGGTGATTCACCTCGCGCGCACGTTGCGCTGGGGTCACCTGATGTCGGGCCTCGAGAAGGTGCCCTTCAAGCCGCTCAATGAGGCCTCGGCGATCGGGTTCATGATGCTCATCATCCTCCCGTTCCGATTGGGTGAGTTCGCGCGGCCGTTCTTGATCGCGCAGCGCTCCAACATTCGCCGGTCGCCCGCGATGACCTCGGTGGTGCTCGAGCGCATCATCGACGGGCTGATCATCGCGGTGCTGCTGCGCGTCTTGATGTTCTTCGTGCCGGAAGACGCTCGGAACATCGATCGCATTCGCATCGGCGCGAACCTGATGTTCCTCATCTTCTTCTCGGGCTTCCTCTTCCTGCTGCTCGCGCGGTGGAAGCACGACGCGGTCATCGGCCTGATGCGCAAGACGATGGGCCGCATCGCGCCGGGCATCACCGAGAAGGTCGTGCACATGGTTGATGGCTTCGTGGGGGCACTCAAGCAGCTGCCCGACGCGAAGAACATGGCCTGGTTCTTCGTGTGGACCGCCGTGTACTGGGTGATCAACGGCGCGGGCATGGCGTTCTTCGCCAACGGCTTCGACTGCTCGGGGGCCGAAGGGCGGGCCTGCCTGCCGCTGCAGTTCGACTACTTCTACGGCTACTTCCTGCTCTGCGTGGTGATCGTCGGAATGATGATCCCCGCGGCGCCCGGGAGCGCTGGCACCGCTCAGCTCGCGCTGCTCATCGGCATGGGCGTCTTCCTGCCCGAGGCGGTGGTGAACAGCAGCGGCGTCGCCTACGCGAACGTGTTGTGGGCGGTGCAGATCGTTCAGCAGATCCTCTTCGGCCTGTTCTTTCTGGTGCGTTCGCACGGCTCATTCAGCGACATCGCGGGCAAGCTCAGTGACGAGCAGCAGGGCAAGCTCCAGGAGAATTCATGATCGGCATCGACTGGGTCGCCGTGGTGGTGCTCGGAATCGCCTGGGGCTTCTCGAACATCCGCTCGGTGCCTCAGCACCTCCGGCACTGGGTGTTCGCGCTGGCCTGCTTCGGTATCGCGGGCTACCGGCTCTACCGCGGCGCGCAGGGCATGAACCTGCTGTTCGTGATCGTCGCCGGCGCCATCGGCCTCCAGTACGCGATTCGCGCGTTGCGAACGCCGAAGAACCCGTAGCCCCGCTCGGGCTACGTCTTGTCGAGCTGACGCCGCACGGCCCAGTACCGCTGCTGCGCGGTCAGGTTGAGCGGGTCGACGCGCAACGCATCGGCGTACGCATCCAACGCCTGGGGCATCTGCTGGCGCGCCTCCAGCGTCTGCCCCGCGAGGATGTTGCCGTGGCTCTTGCCCGCGATGGTGGGGTTGCTCTTCAGAAATCGCAGCCGCGCGGCCTCCAACTCCACGACAGACACCCCCGCGCTGATGCATCGGGCGACGCCTTCGAAGTTCCCGCGGGCCGCGTCGTACTCGAGCCGGCTCATCGCTTCGGTCAACGTCTTGCCGACCTCGTCGAGCCGGGTGCGCGCTTCTTCGAGCGCCTTGTGCTGACTCAACGAGAGCGGCCGCGTGACGAGGCCTTCCAGCGCGCGTTTCGCGTCACGCACCCGATCGCGGATCGCGTCGAACGGAGCGCCCTTGGAGATCGCCAGCATCGCGTAGCCGTCGACCGCCCGCTCGGCCGAGAACCGCTTGAGGATCTCTTCTGCCCCGGGATCATCGGGCCGTCTGGCCAGACCCGAAGGCGACTCGGGAGGCCTGAGCCCCTGGTGGGCGGACTCCAGCAAGCCGCGCTGCTCGGGTGAGAGCGCGCTGAACTGCACGCCGTAGCCGGCAGACACCTTCCACTGCGTGGCCTGCTCGGCCGTGACGTGATGCACCACCTGCGCGTCGCAGCGCAGCCCACCCAGATCGGCGAACGACAACTTCACCCGGCTCAACAAGGGGGGCAACGGGCCCGGGGTGCAGACGATCAACCCCGCGCGCGTCACCGAGCTGCAGGCGAAGTCACCCATCGTGGTGCCGCTTTCGTCGGTGACCATCACCCGAAGCACCAGGCCCTGAGCAGGGGCGGGAGCGGACACCGCCGAAGGCGAGCTGGGCCTCGGCGTCTCGACCGGGGGCCGCGACGGCGCGGGCGTGGTGGTGACGACGAAGCCGTCTGCCAGGCCACCCCCTACCGAACTGGCTGCAGGTGCGGGCGGCGGTTCGGCAAGGGGCGCCGGGGTCAACGAGATGGAGAGCGGCGGCTTGAGCGCGTCGCCGTCGCCTCCGAGCACCACGGTGGCCGAGCCGACCTGGGAGGGCGCGCTGGCGGCCATGCGGAAGGCGTCGGCGAGCTCGCGGGCGGTCTGAAAGCGGCCTTCGGGAGACTTCTCCATCGCCCGCAGGATCACCGCTGACCAGGTGCGCGAGACGCGAACGTCGACGCGATGCGGTGCGGTGGGCATCACCATCGCGTGCGCGCGCTCGAGCGCTTCGGGCGTGGGCGCGACGAAGGGCAGGCGCCCGGTCGCCAGGAGGTAGGCGATCGCGCCCAGGCTGTAGACATCCATCCGCGGGTCGGCCGGGGCGCCCAGGGTCTGCTCCGGCGCGCGGAACTCGGGTGAGCCCAGCCTTGCCACGTCGCGATCACCCGGCTCTTCGCCGTCGATGCGCGGGCCGATCGGCACGCCGAAAGGCAGCAACCTGGCCACGCGCTCCTTCTTGTCGGTCACCGTGCGAAACACGTTCGAGGGCTTGAGCGCGGCGTGCACGATGTTGAGTTCGTGGGCTTCAGCCAGCGCTTCAGCCACCTGCACCAGCAATTGAATTGCTTCGGCCCCCGCGACTCGCTGCGTGGCGATGTCGAGCAGCGGCTCGCCTTGCAGGTACTCCATCACCAGGTAGGGCCCGAGCGGATCTTCGTCGTTGAAGTCGAAGACGTTGACCACCGAGTCGAGCGCGATCTGATTTGCGAACTGTGCCTCCCGCGACATGAGCCGGGCCACGCGGAGGTCGCCCATCAGCTCGCGGTGCGCCAGCTTGATCGCCACGTTGAGGCCGGTGGCCAGGTGCTCGGCGAGGTACACCACCCCCGTGTTGCCCCGGCCCAGCTCGCGCACCAGGCTGTAGTCGCCGAGCGCCTTCCCCAGGAGGGGATCGGGGGCGGCGCTGTCGCCGGGCACACACGTGCCGCCGTCAGCGTGCGCCTGTTGGCAACCAGGACAAATCATGTGGGCGTTCTGCGAGTCGGCGGTGGGGGGGGGACGGCGACGGCGGAGTGTATCGGGGGTGGTGCGGCCTTGAGCGAAATTGGTCCAGCTGGGTGGAAGAATTCGCTTAAAGTAGGTGCGTTGCGGCGGAGGTCCGACACGGTCTGTGCCGACCTTCTTACATTGGAAGCACCGGAGGCCGAGGTGGCGATCACGCGAATCCAGGCGTTTCTGATGTCCCTGCTCTCGCGGCAGCTCACGCTCGCGCAAGAGACGTTTCTCACTCGGTATCCGAACTGCTGGCTGGTCTGGGAACCGGGCGAGTGGTCGGTGCCCGTCAGCGGCGTTGACGTGAGCGTGGCCGAGACGCGGCTGCCCAACAGCGCGGTGACGGAGCTCCGGCCGCTGGGCGGTGACGCGTTGTGCTTCGCGCTCAAGGTCGCTGAAGGCACCACGGTTCGGGTCGGGCGCGCGGCTGACAATGAGATCGTCGTCTCCGACATGACCGTCTCGCGGCTGCACGCGCAGCTCGAGTTCACCAGTGGCGCGTGGTCGATCACGCCGCTGAGTGAGACCAAGAAGACCACGGTCGCCGGCAAGGCCGCGGGCACGGGCAAGGCCATCTCGCTGCAGTCCGCCCAAGTGGTAGAGCTGGGCGGGGTGAAGGTCACCTTCCATGACGCGACCGCGTTCAAGGCGCGCGTCGCGAGCTCCGCCGTGAAGCAGAAGCGTTAGCCCTCCGGGGGGCTCATTGGTCTTGTCGGGAATGCCTCCGAACCAGAGCGCGACGACCGTGTACAGTGCGCTCCCGAATGTCGGTCGCCAACCAGGAGACGGTCAGGCTCGCGTCGAAACCCCAGGGCGCTCGAGCGGGGCGTTGGCGCGTGGTCGTGGTGACCGAGTCGGGCTCGGCTTCGTTCGCGCTCCCCGTCGAGGGCACCATGACGATTGGCCGCGGCGACGATGCCGGCATTCGCCTCGATGACACCGCGGCTTCCCGAAAGCATGCGCAGCTGGTGGTCAGTGGTGGCGCGGTCACGCTGATCGATTTGGGCAGCGCGAACGGCACCTCGGTGCGCGGCCGCAAGCTGGCGGCCCACGAGCAGGTGGTGCTGGGAGAAGGCGACGCGGTCGAGCTCGGCACCAGCCTCGCCGTGCTGCAGATAGACGAGCTGTCGGCCAGCACGCGCCCGTGGAACCTGCACACCCATCAGCGTTTCCTCGAGCTGGCGGGAGAAACGAAGCCGCCCTTCGCCGTGTTGCGCGTGCAGGTGATCGCGCCACCGGGGCTCGCCCAGGAGGTGCTCTCCGCCGAGCTCTCACCGCACGATCTGGTGGCCTCCTTCGGCCCCGGCCAGTTCGAGATCCTCGCGCCGGGGCGTTCGCCAGAAGCCGCGAAGACCCTGATGGAGAAGCTCTCGGCGCGCCTGGTCGCCCGAGGTGCGCGCGTGCGTGCCGGCGTGGCGACGGCCCCGCGTGACGGCAGCGATCCCGACATGCTGGTGGCGGCCTGTTCGCGGCCTGCGAGTGCTCCCACGGAAGGGTTCGTGGTGCGCGATGACGCCATGGGCGCGCTGTACCGCCTGGTCGATCGCGTGGCGCCTTCACAGATCAACGTGCTGCTGCTCGGCGAGACCGGCGTGGGCAAAGAGGTGCTCGCCACCGAGCTCCACCGCCGCAGCAAACGCGCGTCGGGCCCGTTTCTGCGCCTCAACTGCGCGGCGCTCACCGAGTCGCTGCTGGAGAGCGAGCTCTTCGGCCACGAGAAGGGCGCGTTCACCGGGGCCATCAAGCAGAAGCAGGGCCTGCTCGAGTCGGCGCAAGGCGGTTCGGTGTTCCTCGACGAAGTGGGAGAAATGCCCGCGTCGATCCAGGCCAAGCTGCTGCGCGTGCTCGAGGAGCGCAAGGTGACGCGCGTGGGCGCGACGGCTCCCCAGGCCATCGACGTGCGCTTCATCTTCGCCACCAACCGCGATCTCGAAGCCGAGGTGGCGCGCGGCGCGTTCCGGGCCGATCTGTATTTTCGGGTCAACGGCATCTCGCTGGTCATTCCTCCGCTGCGCGAGCGCACGGCCGAGATCGAGCCGTTGGCGCGCCAGTTCTTGAGCGAGGCCGCCAAACGCGAGACCCGCAGCGCACCGGAGTTCTCGCCCGACGCGATCGCCACGCTGATGGCCTGGCCGTGGCCGGGCAACATTCGGGAACTCAAGAACGTGATCGACCGCTCGATCCTCATGGCGGGTGAAGGCAGCCTCACCGCCGAGGCGTTGGGCCTGGGCATCAGCGTGACGCCCCGACGTGAGGCGGCGAGCGGGGGGCAGGCTTCGAACCTGCGCGATGAACGCGAAGCGGCCGAGAAGCGCGCGGTGCTCGAGGCGCTCGAGAAGACCGACGGCAATCAGACGAAGGCCGCCCAGATGTTGGGCGTGAGTCGGCGCACGCTGGTCAGCCGCCTGCAGCAGTACGGCCTCACCAAGCCGCGAAAGAAGTCAGACTGACAATCCCCTCTCCCTGGGAGAGGGTCGGGGTGAGGGCCCCTGAATGCAGCCATTCCGCGGCACCGCTCGCTACGAGATCGTCCGGGAACTGGGTGCCGGCGGCATGGGCGTCGTCTACGAAGCGATCGACCGCGAGAAGGACAACCGCCGCGTCGCGCTCAAGGTGCTCCAGCGCCACGACGCTGAATCCCTCGTCCGTCTCAAGCGTGAGTTCCGCGCGCTGGCGGGCGTACGGCATCCGAACCTGGTCTCCCTGTACGAGCTCTCCGCCGAGGGTGACGCGTGGTTCTTCACGCTCGCGTTGGTGGAGGGCGTCGATTTTCTGACCTGGGTTCGGCCCAACGACGTGGCGCAGAAAGACGTGCCGACGGCAGCGTTGGATCAGACGGTGCGAAGAGACGCGCCGAAGGGCGGGGTTGATCTTTCGCGCCTGCGTGATGCCTTTCGCCAACTGATCACCGGCATCGCGTTCCTCCACGCGCAGGGCCGGCTGCACCGCGATCTGAAGCCGTCGAACGTGTTGGTGACACGCGAAGGCAAGGTGGTGGTGCTCGACTTCGGGTTGGTGCTCGAGCTGGAGGGCGTGCAGAGCATCTCTGAGGCGCGCGGCAGTTCGATCGTGGGCACCGCGGCGTACATGGCGCCGGAGCAGGCCGGCTCGGGCCTCGTGGGGCCCCCGGCCGATTGGTACGCGGTGGGCGTGATGCTCTTCCAGTCGCTCACCGGCAGGGTGCCGTTCGATGGCCTCGCGGTGCAGGTGTTGCTCGAGAAACAACGCAGGCCCGCGCCGCCGCCACGCGAGCTCGACGTCTCCAGTCCTCCTGAGCTCGATGCGCTCTGTGTGCGGTTGCTCAAGCAGGATCCCGTGGACCGCCCCTCGGCTGCCGAGTTGCTGCAGCTCTTCGGAGGGGCCTCGAGCCCTGCGCCTGCGCCGAAGTTCGACACCGACTTCATCGGCCGCGAACGAGAGCTGGCGGCGTTGCGTGAGGCGCTCGAGGCCAGCCGCCGGGGCGAGTCGAAGTACGTGCGGCTGTTCGGCACTTCAGGCATCGGCAAGTCGGCGCTGGTGCGGCACTTCGTGAAAGACCTCGACGCCGTGGTGCTGCAGGGCCGCTGCTACGAGCGCGAGTCGGTGCCCTTCAAGGCGCTCGACAGCGTGATGGATGCGCTGGCTCGCCACTTGAGCGCGCTTGCGCCCGAGAAGGTCGACGCCGTGCTCCCCCGCGACGCCGCTGCGCTCACGCGCATGTTCCCGGTGCTGGGCCGGGTCACGGCCTTCCGCAGCGCGCCGGTGCGTGAGGTCAAAGAAGCCCAGGAGCTTCGGCGCCGCGCGGTGCAGGGCCTGCGCGAGCTGCTCGGGCGCATGAGCGACAGGTCTCCGCTCGTGTTGGTGATCGACGACGCGCAGTGGGGCGATGCCGACAGCGCGCAGGTGCTCGATGACGTGCTGCGAACGCCCGACGCGCCGTCGGTGTTGTTGCTGATCGTCGCGCGCACCGAGTCGACCCCGTTGCAGGGGCTCAGTCTTCCGGCCACCGAGCTGCGGCTCGAGCCCTTGAGCAGCGCAGAGTGTGATCGCCTCGCCCGCCAGAGCCTCGACGATCCCAGCCGCGCCGCGGTGATCGCGAAGGAGTCGGGCGGCAATCCGTTCCTGCTCCAGCAGCTCGCCGTGGTGTCGGGCGAAGTGCGGCTGGAAGACGTGGTGCTCGCGCGCCTCGCCACGCTGCCTGCTGCCGCGCGCAAGCTGCTCGACGTGGTGGCGCTCGCCGGCGCGCCCATCGCCGAGAAGATCGCCGCGGCCATCGCCGGGCTCGAAGGCTCTGACGTGGAGACGGTGAGCCTGCTCAAGTCGGCCAACCTGATCCGCGGTGTCCACGATGATCGGGTGGAGGCCTGGCACGATCGCATTCGCGAGACGGTGGTGAAGGCCCTCGACCCCGATCGCACGCGAGCGCTGCACGCGCGCCTCGCCGACGGCCTGAAGGCCAGCGGCGATGTCGACGTGGTGGCCTGGCACCTCGGCGCTGCAGGCCTGGTGGAGCGGGCGGCTGACGCGACCCTCGAGGCCGCCCGGCGCGCCGTCATTCAGCTCGCTTTCGAACGCGCCGCGGTGTTGTTCGAGCGATCGCTCGAGTTGATGGCGGGCGACGATCAACGGCGGCGTGAGGTTCGGGTGGCCCTGGCCGATGCGTGGGCGAGCGCAGGGCGGGGTGCCACCTCGGCCCGCGCGTATGAGCTCGCCCTCACCGAGCCGGGGGCTGCGCCGGTGGCCCTGCAGCAGTCACTGGAGATGCGCAGGCGCGCGGCCGAGCAGCTGCTGCGCAGCGGTCACATCGACGCGGGCCTGGCGGCGGTCAACCAGGTGCTCAGCGCGCTGGGTATGACGTTGGCGCGTACGCCGCGGCGGGCGCTGCTGGCCCTCGGTGTTCGCCGCCTGCATCTGTGGCTGCGAGGCCTCTCGTTCGTGGAGACGCCGGCCGCGCGGGTGGACCCCGTGGTCTTGCAGCGCATCGATGCGTGCTGGTCGGTCTCGATGGGGCTGTCGATGGTCGACACCATTCGGGGGGCGAGCTTTCAGTCACGACAGTTGTTGCTCGCGCTCGACGCGGGCGAACCTCACCGCGTGGCGCGCGCCCTGGCGGCCGAAGCGGCGTTCGTGGCGACCGGCGGCGTGAAGGCGGAGAAGCGGGCCGCACGTTTGATCGGCCAGTCGCGGGCGCTGGCCGAGAAGATGAACGACAACGCGCTCGTGGGGCTGGTCGACTTCTGCGCCGGGCTCACCCGCTTTCTGGTCGGCAAGTGGCGCGAGGCGGGGCAGCTCACCGCGCAGGCCGAACGGCGCTTCGCGGAAGTGGGCTCGATGGTGAGCTGGGAAGCGGCCAACTCGCGGCTCTTCTCGGTGTGGTCGTTGTTCTATCTGGGCGACATCGCGGGGCTGTCGGTGCGCATCCCGGCGCTCACCCGCGAAGCCGAACAGCGGGGTGATCGGTACGCAGTGACCGGCCTGCGGTGTGGGCTGGCGAACGTGGCGTTGCTCGCTGCCGATGACGCCGCCGGTGCGCGGGCCGCCGTGGCGAGCGCGATGGCGAGCTGGTCGACGCGCAGCTTCCACTTCCAGCACTACTGGGCCGCGCTCTCCGAGACGATGATCGATCTCTACCTGGGTCAGACCAGCGGCACGCTCGAGCGCATGGAGTCGTGCTGGCGATCGCTCGATTCATCTCAGCTGCTGCAGATTCAGAACGTGCGCATCGAGGCCCGATCGCTGATCGCGCGGGTGCTGATCGCGTTGGGGCGGGGTCACGAGGCGCTTCGTCATGCCGAGGCCCTCGAAGACGAAGACGTCGGCTGGGCGAGCGCGTTGGCCGCGATGACTCGGGGCCTGGCCGGCAACAACGAAGCGCAGCTGCGAGTGGCGCTCGAGCTCTTCGATGACAACGAGATGGCCCTCTTCTCAGCCACGACCCGCCTTCGCCTCGGCGAGCTTCAGGGCGGTGACGTGGGCGCTGCGAACGTGAGGGCGGCCACTGCCTGGCTCAGCGCTCAAGGAGTCAAATCACCGCAGTCGATGGCACGAACACTGTCTCCCTCTCCCCTCGGGAGAGGGTCGGGCTGAGGGCGGTTACTTCTCCAACAACCGCAGCCAGGCCCCGCCCTTGTCCTTCCGAGCCATCCGCTCCGTCTTCCGCGCCGTGGCCTCCTCGGCCGCGAGCTTCTCCACGTCGTTCTCCACCAACAGCGCGGGAACGGGCATCTTCTTCCCCTCGGCGTCGAGCGCCACGAAGGTGAGCAACGCGCTGGTGGTCAGCTGCCGCTCGCCGGTGAGCGGGTTCTCCGCATGCACGGTGACCCCGACCTCCATCGAGCTCTTGAACGCGGCGATCACCCGCGCCCGCAGGATCACCTGAAAGCCAATCTTGATGGGCGCATGAAAGTGCAGGTCATCCATCGACGCGGTCACCACCTGCTGCCGCGAGTGCCGCTGCGCAGACACCGCCGCGCAGATGTCGATCCACCCCATCACCGAGCCACCGAACGCCGCCCCCAGCGCGTTGGCGTCACCGGGCAGCAGCAGCTGCGTCATCTCGACGACGGAGTCAGAACCCTTGCGAGGACCGGTGATCATGTTCGCTGTCCTACTTCGAGAGGAAGGTGCTGACCTTGTCGAGGAACTCCGCGCGGCCCTGCCCGGTGCGGATGTCGAGGTTGGTCACGTCGAGCGTGAGCACGTCGACGCCGTACTTGCCGGCCAGCACCATGGGGAAGGTGGCGTAGTAGCCGTTCAGACCGCGGAGGAAGTCGGTCTTGATGCCCTTCTCCTCTTCGCGACCGCGCACCTTGATGCGCGAGAGCAGCACGTCGACCTTCGGCACGTCGAAGCAGATCACCTTGTCGGGCTGCGCCACGGTGCGGGTCAGCCGCTTGAAGTAGTCGAAGTACAGCTCGAGCTCGGAGTCGGTCAGGTTGCCGAGGCCGTGCAGATACTTCGCGAAGATCTCCGGGTCTTCGTAGAGCGTTCGATCCTGGATGCAGCTCTTGGGCACCTGGTGAATCAGCTCGTGGTGCTGCACCCGGTGAATCAAGAACTCCAGCTGCAGGGTGAAGCTCCAGCGCTTCATGTCGGCGTAGTAGTTCTTGAGGAACCGGTTATCGATCACCGGCTCATCGAAGAGCTCGAACCCGAACTTCTGGCTGACCATCTTCGCCGCGGTGGTCTTGCCCGCGCCGATGTTGCCGGCCATCGCCAGGAAGATCTTCTTTCCCGGCGCTTTGACTTTGGCCTTCTTCGGACCCACTGGACCGGCGGCCTTGCTCGCCCTGGGCACTGCCTCGAACTTCTTCTTCACGCTGCCCAATCGAGCACCACTTTCCCGCTCTGCCCGGTGCGCATCACCTCGAACGCTTCCTTGAACTGGGCGGCGGGGTAGCGGTGGGTGACGGCGGCGGAGATGTCGAGCCCGCTCTGCAGCATCGCGGTCATCTTGTACCAGGTCTCGAACATCTCCCGGCCGTAGATGCCCTTGAGCACCAGCCCCTTGAAGATCACCTGGCTCCAGTCGATGGAGACCTCGCCCGCGGGAATGCCGAGGATCGCCACGCGCCCACCGTGGTTCATGTTCTTGAACATCTGCTTGAAGGCAGCGCCGTTGCCGCTCATCTCGAGGCCGACGTCGAAGCCTTCGGTCATGCCCAGCTCCTTCATCACCGCGGGCAGCTCCTCTTTCGCCACGTTCACCACCCGGGTGGCGCCCAGCTTCTTGCCGAGGTCGAGCCGGTAGTCGTTCACGTCGGTGAGCACCACGTGCCGCGCGCCCACGTGCCGACAGATCGCCGCGGCCATGACGCCGATGGGGCCAGCGCCGGTGATCAACACGTCCTCGCCGACCAGGTCGAACGAGAGCGCGGTGTGCACCGCGTTGCCGAGCGGATCGAAGAAGGCGGCGGTCTCGTCGGAGATGCCCCTGGGAATGGGGAAGATGTTGAACGCGGGAATGGAGACGAACTCCGCGAAGCAGCCGATGCGGTTGACTCCCAGGCCCACCGTGTTGCGGCAGAGGTGACGTTTGCCGGCGCGGCAGTTGCGGCAGTTGCCGCAGGTGATGTGCCCTTCGCCCGACACCCGATCGCCCGCCTTGAAGCCGGTGACCTCGCTGCCCACCTCAGCCACCACGCCCATGAACTCGTGGCCGATGTGCATGGGGGTGTTGATGGTCTTCTGGCTCCACTCATCCCAGTTGTAGATGTGGATGTCGGTGCCGCAGATGCCGGTCTTCTGCACCTTCACCAGCACGTCGTTGGGGCCCACCGCGGGCTTGGCGACGTCTTCCAACCACAGGCCCGGCTCACGACGCGACTTGACCAGCGCTCTCATCGAATGACTCCCAGGTTCTTTCCGACCTTCGCGAAGGCAGCGATCGCGCGATCGAGATCTTCTGTGGTGTGTGCCGCCGACATCTGAGTGCGAATGCGCGCCTTGCCCTGAGGCACGACGGGGAAGAAGAAGCCGATCACGTAGATGCCTTCTTGCAGCATCTGATCAGCGAAGGCGCCCGCCAGCTTGGCGTCGCCCAGCATCACGGGGATGATCGGGTGACCTTCGCCCGCAAGCGTGAAGCCCAGCGCGCTCATCTTCGCGCGGAAGTAGGCGGCGTTCTCCTTGAGCTTCTTGCGTGCGCCGTCGCCTTGTTCCAACAGATCCAGGCACCGAATCGTCGCGTGCGCGATGGCCGGCATCAGGGTGTTGGAGAACAGGTAGGGGCGGGCGCGCTGACGGAGCAGCTCGACCACCTCTTTGCGCCCCGACAGATACCCGCCCGACGCGCCGCCCAGCGCCTTGCCCAGGGTGCCGGTGAGAATGTCGATGCGGCCCATCACCCCACGCAGCTCGTGGCTGCCGCGGCCCGCTTCACCGGTGAACCCCACCGCGTGCGAGTCGTCGACCATCACCAACGCTTCGTACTTGTCCGCCAGATCGCAGATGCCCTTCAAGTCGGCGATCACGCCGTCCATCGAGAACACGCCGTCGGTGACGATGAGCTTGAAGCGCGCGTTTTTCGCTTCGATCAGGCGCTCCTCGAGCTCCTTCAGATCGTTGTTCGCGTAGCGGAACCGCCTGGCCTTCGAGAGCCTCACGCCGTCGATGATGGACGCGTGGTTGAGCGCGTCGGAGATCACCGCGTCTTCTTCACCCAGCACGATCTCGAACACGCCGCCGTTCGCGTCCCAGCAGCTGCTGAAGAGAATGGTGTCTTCGGTGCCGAGGAACCTGGTGAGGCGCGCCTCGAGCGTCTTGTGCACGTCCTGGGTGCCGCAGATGAAGCGCACCGAGGCCATGCCGAAGCCGCTCTGATCGAGACCCTTCTTCGCGGCCTCGATGAGCTCGGGCGAGTCGCCCAGGCCGAGGTAGTTGTTGGCGCAGAAGTTCAAGACCTGCTTGCCGTTGACGGTGATCTTCGCGCTCTGCGGCGAGGTGATCACGCGCTCGTTCTTGTAGAGGCCCTGCTCGCGGATCGAGGCGAGCTGACCTTGGAGGTGATCCAGAAAGCGCTGGTTCATGGCGGTGCCCGTACTACGGCGCTTTCGAGGGAACAAAGCCTTTGCCTTCACGCGGTGCGTCGTGTAGCCGCGCGAGCGAAACGCTTCACCTCACCGGAGAAAACACCATGGCGATCGAACGTACGCTGTCCATCCTCAAGCCCGACGCGCTCAAGAGCGGCGTCATCGGCAAGATCATCTCGCGCTTCGAAGAGAAGGGCCTCAAGCCCGTCGCGATCCGCCTGCAGCACCTCTCGCAGCGTGAGGCCGAAGGCTTCTACGCCGTGCACGCGGCGCGCCCCTTCTTCAAGGACCTCGTCTCGTTCATGATCTCGGGCCCCGTCGTCCTGATGTGCCTCGAGGGCGAGAACGCGATGCAGGCGAACCGCGACCTCATGGGCGCCACGGATCCCAAGAAGGCCGACAAGGGCACCATCCGCGCTGACTTCGCCAAGTCGATCGACGCGAACACCGTGCACGGCTCGGACAGCCTCGAGAACGCGAAGAACGAGATCTCGTACTTCTTCCGCGCGACCGAGCTCACCAGCTACTGAGCCCGCCCCCCCGTTCATGCTGAGCGGAGTCGAAGCACGGCCATCCCCGGCACCGTCGGGGGTGGCTGTTGTGTTTTGGGGCTGATACAGCCTCACGCATGCCGTCGGAACGTGTCGATCTCGCCAGCCTCTCCTACGAGGCCCTCACGGAGTTCGTGACCCAGACCCTGGGCGAGAAACCGTTCCGCGCCAAGCAGCTCTTCCGGTGGATTCACCAACGCGGCGCCAGCTCGTTCGAAGAGATGACCGATCTCTCGAAGCCGCTGCGCGCGCAGCTGAATGAGCGCGCCGAGCTGGTGGTGGTGACCAAGGATCTGGAGCAGCGCTCCATCGACGGCACCATCAAGTACCGGTTCAAGACCCACGACGGGAAGTTGATCGAGTCGGTCTACATGCCCTCGCCCGAGCGCCGCACGCTGTGTGTGTCGACGCAGGTCGGCTGCGCCATGGGCTGCCGCTTCTGTGCGACCGCCACGCTGGGGTTGATGCGCAACCTGACGCCCGCAGAGATCGTGGGTCAGGTGCACGCGGTCAATCGCGAGGTGCGCGCGCTCGAGAAGACCACCGGCCCCCAGGCGCTGCGCCCGCTCACCAACCTGGTGTTCATGGGCATGGGCGAGCCGCTGCACAACTTCGAGAACCTGAAGACCTCGCTCGCGCTGCTGCAGCACGAAGACGGGCCGAACTTCAGCTCGCGGCACATCACCGTCTCCACCGTGGGCCTGGTGCCGATGATCGAACGGTTCGGCGCCGAGACGAACGTGAAGCTGGCCATCTCGCTCAACGCGAGCAACGACGAAGTCCGCGACCGGATCATGCCGGTGAACAAGAAGTGGAAGATCGCAGACCTGATGGAGGCCTGCCGCAAGTTCCCCCTGAAGCAGGGTCGGCGCATCACCTTCGAGTACGTCTTGATGGCCGGGGTCAATGACACCGATGACGATGCGGCCCGCCTGGCGGTGCTGCTGCGCGACGTGCCGGCCAAGGTGAACCTGATTCAGTACAACGAGAACCCGGGCCTCGGGTACCACTCGACGGTCAACGATCGGGCCGAGCGGTTCCGCCATGCCCTCGACCTCGCCGGAGTGGCCGCTTTCATCCGCGCCAATCGGGGCCGGGACATCGCCGCCGCCTGCGGGCAGCTCGCAAATAGCGAGAATGACAGGACGTTTGTTCCGCTCAAACCGCTGAAGCCGGCGAACGCCGATCCTTGACATTCCGGGCACTTTGACGGTAGTGACGCCCGTCTCACCCTTCTTTTCTGAGGTTCAACACCATGGCCGTCGTCCTCCGTCTTGCCCGCGCTGGTGCCACGAAGCGCCCCTTTTACCACGTCGTCGCCGCTGACAGCCGCATGCCCCGCGATGGCCGCTTCATCGAGAACATCGGCTCGTACGATCCGAACCACGAGCCTGCGAAGTTTCAGGTGAACGAGGATCGCTGGGCGCACTGGACGAAGGTCGGCGCGAAGCCCTCCGACACCGTGTCGTGCCTCTACAAGGCGACGAAGAAGAACGCCCCCAAGGCGTAACAGCACCCCGTGAAGCAGCTCGTCGAGTACCTGGCCCGCGCGCTGGTTGATCAGCCCGAGGCAGTCGAGCTCAAGGTGACGCCGCAGGACGGCGCCGTCTTGTATGAACTCAAGGTCGCGCCGGGTGACGTAGGCAAAGTCATCGGCCGCGATGGGCGCACGGTGAACGCGCTTCGAACGGTGCTCCAGCACGCAGCCCAGAAGAAGGGTGAGAAGGCGCGGCTGGAGATCATCGACGATCGCAAGCCGGCCGCTCCTCCCGCGGCTGCTCCGGCGCCCCCGTGAAGGAGCTCCTTCACATCGGCTACATCTCCCGCGCGCATGGTCTGGCCGGTGAGGTGATCCTCAAGACGTTCGACCCTTCGTCGGCGGTGCTGGAAGAAGTCGAGCGGATCACGCTCGTCACCCGCGCTGGCGAGACGAAGGAGTTCCCCATCACCTCTGCAGGTGAGTCTCCGGGCAGCGATTTGCTGCTCAAGCTCAAGGGGATCGTGCGGAAGGTCGACGCGGATCTGCTGGTCGGTTCGGCGGTGCACGTGCGCCGCGAAGATCTCGAGCCGCCTGCTGAAGGCGAGTTCTTCCACGGTGACCTGGTGGGCCTCGAGGCCGTCACGCCGGAAGGCAAACGCATCGGGGTGATCGAAGAAGTGTGGAGCACGGGGCCGGTGCCGAACCTCTGCATCCGCGACGGCAAGGAAGAGTTCCTGGTGCCGTTCGCTGAAGAGTTCGTGCCGAAGGTCGACCTGGCTGCGGGCCGGGTGACGGTGATCCCGCTGACGTACGACGAGTGATGTTCAGCGCTGAGATCCTCACGCTCTTCCCCGGGATGATCACCGGGTACGCCGCGGAGTCGATCCTCGGCAAGGCGGCGGCGAAGGGCCTGCTGGCGATCACCACCACCGACATTCGCGACTTCGCGCCGGGCAAACATCGGGTGACCGACGATGCTCCGTACGGCGGTGGTGCGGGCATGGTGATGAAGGTCGAGCCGCTGGTGGGCGCGATCGAAGCGGCGAAGACCAGGCTGCCTTCTGCGCCGGTGATCCTGCTCAGCCCGCGCGGGCCGACGTTCAATCAGCAGAAGGCCAGGGGGCTGGCGGCGACTGGCTCCGCGATCCTCGTGTGTGGCCGCTACGAAGGCGTCGATGAACGCGCGTTGAGCGTGATCGATGAAGAGCTGTCACTGGGCGACTTCGTGCTGACCGGTGGCGAGCTCGGTGCGCTGATCGTGGTCGACGCGGTCGCGCGTTTGATCCCCGGAGTGCTGGGCAACGCAGACTCGGCGGTGACCGAGAGCTTCGAGTCGGGGCTGCTGGAGCACCCGCACTACACGCGGCCCCCCGAGTGGCGCGGTCAGACGGTGCCCGCGGTGCTTCAGGGCGGCGATCACGCGAAGATCGCGAAGTGGCGCCGCTGGCATGCGCTGCAGCTCACCAAGGCGCGAAGGCCCGATCTGTTCGCGAAGCTCGAGCTGTCGAAGCAGGACGTGAAGCTGCTCGCCAAACGCGAAGACGAACTGTGAATCGTTGGGGTGAGGGCCGAGCCTTCACGAAAAACGCCTTGAAGGGCGGGGTGTTCTGATCGCGTTTGATGCGCTCGTCGCGAACAGGCCTCTCACTGCGAGACGCCAGGGTGCACGCGCTGCACAAAGCTTCGACCCAAGTCACCAGCGTACAGCCCGCTGTACGTGGGTCGCGAGCGTCGACACCTGCGCATCCAGCGGTGAATTCGAGAGGCCTGTTCGCGACGAGCAATGCGCAGGGACCCAGAAGACACCACGCTCGCTTTGAGCCCGACGCCTCAGCTCACTCGGGCGGGAACTTCGTCAAGAGCTCCGCGCTGATGTCACCCTTCTTGATGATGTTCGCGTACGTCGCCACCGCCGAGCGAGCCGTGCGCGTCTTCGCCGCATCGTTCTCCACCCCGTACAGCCCGAACTTCATGTTCATGCCGTGGTTCCACTCGTAGTTGTCCGTGAGCGACCAGTAGAAGAACCCACGCACGTCAGCGCCGTCTTTGATCGCCCGCTTGGTCCACTCCAGGTGCCGCACCAGCCAGCTCTCGACCTTGGTGCCATCCGAGGCCGCGTCGGTACCCGTCTCGGTGATCATCATCGGGATCGCGTAGCGCTCCTTCACGAACATCTGAATGTCGTAGATGCCCTTCGAATAGTCCTCCCAGAGCTCGAGGCTGAACGGATCGAAGTTCGAGATCGACGAGAGCAACGGCAGGCTCGCGGTGTCCGTGCCCTTCACCGTGATGCGCGTGTAGTAGTTGAGCCCCAGGTAATCCATGCGGCCAGCCAGTGACTCCACCGGCTCTGGCGCGTCGGGCTTTCCATTCAGATCCGCGTCGAGCTTGCCCAGCGTGACCGCGTCGAGAAACGCCGTGTTGTAGAGATAGAAGATGTTCTCGGCGGCCTTCACGTCGAGCCGGTTTTCCGGGTCCTTCGGCTTGGTCGGAGTGATCGGATACACGAGGCCCACCAGCGACGCCTTGCCGTCCTTGTCGGCGTCGATGAGATCGTTGGCCTTCACCGCGTCGTACATGCGCGCGTGCGCCTCGATCATCGCGTTCATCACCGCCTTCGCTTCGACGAACTTGTACGAGAGCCCCGGCGGATTCACCCGGTCCTTGGACGGCAGCAGGTACCCCGGCAACACCACCGCGAACGGCTCGTTCTGCGTGGCCCACAGATCGACCTCGCCCCCGAACTCCTTCGCCACGAAGCCCGCGTACTTCGCGATCTCCCTGATGATCCGTTCCCGATCGAGCCAGCCGCGTTTGGTGCAGGTCGACAGATCCTTGTGACAGGCCACGCCGTCGTGGATCCACAAGGGCAGGGTGTAGTGGTGAATGGTCACCAGCGGCGTCATGCCCCGCGCCTTCAAGGCTGCGAACTGCGCGTGGTAGGCCGCGATGTTCTCCGCGCTGGCGACTGCCGCGAGCGCGTCACCCTCGAGCCCATCGGTCGCGGTGGGGAAGATGCGTGACCACTCGATCGACAGCCGGATCGAGTTGAGCCCCATGTCCTTCTGCGCGCGATCGAAGTCCTGTTCGTAGAGCTCCCAGAACCCCGGCGCGTGGTCGAGCGGCTCGAAGGTGATCAGCTCCTTCAGATCCTGCAGCTCACTGCCGCTGGTGACCCACTGGTACCAATCGGAGTTCGTGTCGACGCACGCGCCCGACGGACACCCGGGGTCGACCTGAAAGCCCGCGGTGGACGCGCCGAAGTAGAACTTCTCTGGGAACGGCGGTTTGGGGCTGGGGCTGCTGCAGCTGAGCAGGACGAGGGCGAGGACGAGAGGCCGCATGGGCCCCGGAACTTAGCCGACTAGACGAACAGGCTGGAGAGCGACTCGGCCCGGTAGATGCGCGCCAGCGCTTCACCAAACAGCCGCTCGGTACCGACCTGGCGAATCTTGGCGCAGCCCTGGGCGCTGCGAGAGAGCGGCACGGTGTCGGAGACCACCAGCTCCTCCAGCACCGACTCGTTGATCCGCGTGATCGCCGGCCCCGAGAGAATGGGGTGCACGATGTACGCGTAGACCCGGCGCGCGCCTTTGGCCTTCAACGCCGCGGCGCCCTGGGTGAGCGTGCCGCCGGTGTCGATGATGTCGTCGATGATCACCACGTCTTTGTCGGCCACGTCGCCGATGAGGTTCATCACCTCAGAGGCGTTCGCGCGCGGGCGGCGCTTGTCGATGATCGCCAACGGGCAGTTGAGCCGCTTGGAGTACGCGCGCGCCCGCTCGACGCCGCCCGCATCGGGCGAGACGATCACCAGATCGTCGGTCGTGGGGAAGGTCTTGCGCAGCTCGTCGAGAAAAACCGGCGAGGCGTACAGGTGGTCGGTGGGGATGCTGAAGAACCCCTGAATCTGGCCTGCGTGCATGTCCATCGACACCACGCGGGTGACGCCTGCCGTTTCGAGCAGGTCGGCGATCAACTTCGCGGTGATGGGCGTGCGCGCCGCGATCTTCCGGTCTTGCCGGGCGTAGCCGTAATACGGAATCACCGCGGTGATCGAAGCCGCGCTCGCGCGTTTGAGCGCGTCGGCCATGATCAACATCTCCATCAGGTGATCGTTGACCGGCGGGCAGGTCGACTGCACCACGAAGCAGTCGAAGCCGCGCACGTTCTCGCCGATCTCCACCTGAATCTCGCCGTCGGAGAACCGGCCCACGTCGGCCTTCGAGACCGGCCGCTTCAGGTATTCACAGATGCGCTCCGTCAGACCACGGTTGGAGTTCCCGGTGAACACCTTGAAGTCATGGCTGCGGGGCATGCTTCGCGAAGTACACCAGCGCTCTGACCCGTTCAATGATCCGGGTGTGATTCACGCGGTGGAGGCGAGCTCTGCTTCGTGGCGCGCTCGTATTCAGCGAGCACCGTGCGCTCGAGCTTCTCGCGCATCTCCGCGTTCAGCGGGTGGGCGATGTCTTTGTACGAGCCGTCTTTGCGCTTCTTGGCGGGCATGGCCACGAACAGACCCACCGTGCCCTGGATGACCTTGAGATCGCGAACGACGAAACACTGGTCGAGCGTGATGGTCACGTACGCTCGGAGTTTGTCCTCGTCGACGAGGAAGACTTTGACGTCGGTGATGTTCATGGGCCCCCCGGGAAACCTTCACGCCGGGCTCCGCAATCCGCTCCCCAGAAGCGCGGCCTGCCCATCTGGTCCCCAACCAGCCTGCTTGACTGCGGGGGGCCGATCGTTAAGGTGCGCCGCTTCTTACACCTCGTCTTTTCACACCGTTTCAGAAGGAGTCGGACCCTGGCTCTCGCACGCGACCAGCGCACAGATCGTCGAATCAAAGCCCGTGAAGTCCGAGTTGTCGGACCGCTCGGCGAGCAGCTCGGCGTCATGCCCACCGAAGTGGCTTTGGCGAAAGCTCAGGCCGATGGGTTGAACCTCGTTGAGGTCAACCCGATGTCCAAGCCCCCTGTCTGCAAGATCATGGACTACGGGCGCTTCAAGTACGAAGAAAAGAAGAAGGCCAACGAGACCAAGAAGAAGCAGGTCGTCGTGAAGATCAAAGAGGTCAAGCTCCGGCCCAAGACCGAAGAGCATGACTACGAGACGAAGGTTCGTCACGTGCGCGAGTTCCTCGAAGAGGGGAACAAGGCCAAGATCACCATCATGTTCCGCGGCCGTGAGATCACCCACCGCAACCTCGGCACCGCGATCCTCGACGACGTCGTTCAGGATCTGAAGGACGTCGCCGTGGTCGAACAGACGCCTCGCCTCGAAGGCAAGCAGATGTTCATGATCCTCGGGCCCAACAGCAAGGTCGCCCAGCGCGCCCGCGATCAGCACCGCACCGCGCTGATGGCCGCCGAAAAGGAAAAGGCCGAGCGCAAGCCCGGTGACAAGGGCCCGCGGGAGTCAGGCCCCGACCAGGATCACGAAGAAGGCGCTCCGGCCCCTGTGCCCGAGGCCCCTCCTGCTCCGGAAGTCTCGAAGACTTAAAGGTCTGCCCTGTTGACACGTGGGGTGCGACACCGTATGTCGGCCGCCCTTTCGCAGATATCCAGGGACTGAAAGTTATGCCCAAACTCAAGACACGGAGTGGCGCGAAGAAGCGCTTCCAGGTGAAGAAGAACGGCAAGGTGAAGCACGGTAAGGCTTTCGCCAAGCACCTCTTCACCCACGCCAAATCGCAGGATTCACGCCGCCGCAATCGCGGCACTTCGCACCTCGACAAGATGGACGCGAAGAAGGTCATCAAAGAGATGTTCCCCTACGGGGCGAACTGAGAAAGGAGCTGAACACCCATGCGCGTTAAAAAGGGCGTAAAGGCTCGTCGTCGTCGTAACTCGATCCTCAAGCTGGCCAAGGGTTTCCGTGGCCGCCGTAAGAACTGCTACCGCCGTGCGAACCAGGCTGTCGAGCGTGCGCTCGATTACGCCAGTCGCGACCGTCAGCGCCGCAAGCGCGACTTCCGATCGCTTTGGATCGTCCGCATCAATGCGGCGGCCCGTGCGGTTGGTCTGTCGTACTCCAAGCTGATCGCCGGTCTCACCAAGGCGAAGGTTGCCATCGACCGGAAGATCCTCGCGGATCTCGCCGTGCACGATCCGGCAGGTTTTGGCGCGGTCGCCCAGATCGCCAAGGCGGCCTAAGAAGTTCGCGAGCTGAACAACAGCTCGGGTAACGCGGGGTCGCTCTGAAAAGGGCGGCCCCGTTTTTCATTTCTACGACACTGTCTCCTCAGGGTTTTCCATGCTTGAACGACTTCAGAGCATCACCGAGACCGCCAACCGTGAACTCGAGAGCGCCGTCGGTCTCGAGGCCGTCGAGGCGCTGCGGGTGAAGTACCTCGGCAAGAAGGGCGAGCTCGCCGGGATCATGAGCGGCATGGGCAAGCTGGCGCCCGATGAACGCCGCGCGCTCGGCGAAAAGGCCAACGTGGTGAAGGCCGAGCTCGAGACGAAGATCTCCGCCGCCATTCTCCGCGTGCAGGAGGCCGCCCTCGAAGCCGAGCTCAAAGGCGCTCGCATCGACGTCACGCTACCCGGCCGCGGCCGCACCGGCGGTCACCGTCACCCCGTCTCGCAGACCCTCGAAGACATCTGCGCTGTGTTCGCGCGCCTGGGTTTCGTGGTCGAGCAGGGCCCGGAGATCGAACTCGATTGGTACAACTTCGAGGCGCTCAACGTGCCGGCCGATCACCCCGCGCGCGACATGCAGGACACGTTCTACGTCGACGGCAACACGCTCCAGGCCTCGCACGCGAACCCGGTGGTGCTGCGCACGCACACGTCACCCGTGCAGATCCGCACCATGCTCAACCAGAAGCCCCCGGTGCGCGCCGTGATGCCCGGCCGCGTGTACCGAAAAGACAGCGACCAGACGCACACGCCGATGTTCCACCAGGTCGAAGGCCTGTTGGTCGACACCAAGGTCACCTTCGCCGAGCTCAAAGGCACGCTCGACGCGTTCGCCAAGGCGTTCTTCGGAGCGAAATCGAAGACCCGCTTCCGCCCCAGCTTCTTCCCCTTCACCGAACCGTCGGCCGAGGTCGACGTCTCGTGCGTGTTCTGCAGCGGCAAGGGTTGCCGGGTGTGCAAGCAGACCGGCTGGCTCGAGGTGCTCGGCAGCGGCATGGTGCACCCGAACGTCTTCAAGCACGCGGGCTACGACCCGTCACAAGTCACCGGCTTTGCCTTCGGTATGGGGGTCGAGCGGCTCGCGATGCTGCGGTACGGCATCGACGATCTGCGCACCATGTTCGAGAACGACTACCGCTTCGTCGCGCAGTTCTGAAAGATCCCCATGAAGCTCTCTTTGAAGTGGCTCGCGGATTACGTGGCGCTCCCCGGTTCGGTCGACGAGCTGGCGCGCAGTCTCACCATGGCGGGGCTGGAGATCGAAGGCATCTCTCGGCCCGGTGATGCGCTGCGCGGCATCGTGGTGGCGCAGATCCTCTCGTCCGACAAACACCCCGACGCAGACAAGCTCTCGGTCACGAAGATCGACGACGGGAGCGGCACGCCGCTGCAGGTCGTCTGCGGTGCGAAGAACTACAAGGTGGGCGACAAGGTTCCGCTCGCCACCGTCGGCACCGTGATGCCCGGCGGCATGAAGATCGGCAAGGCGCAGATGCGCGGCGTCGACAGCAGCGGCATGCTCTGCAGCGCCAAGGAACTCGGCCTGCCTGAAGGTGAGCACGGCCTGCTGATCCTCGATCCGGCGCTGAAGCTCGGCACGCCGATCGCCGACGCGCTCGGAATGGACGACGTGATCTTCGAGGTCAACGTCACTCCGAACCGGAGCGACGCGCTCTCTCACCTGGGCATCGCACGCGAAGTGGCGACGCTCACGGGTGTCGCGCTCAAGAAGCCCGATGCGAAGCTGGCTGAATCCGCCACCGACGCTTCCACCAAGGTGCAGATCCGCATCGAAGATCCGGAACGTTGCTGGCGCTATGTCGCCCGCGTGATCGAAGGCGTCACGGTGAAGCCTTCGCCGAGTTGGATGCAGGATCGCCTCAAGTCCTGCGGCATGCGCGGCATCAACAACCTGGTCGACGTCACCAACTACGTGATGCTCGAGTCGGGTCAGCCGCTGCACGCGTTCGATCTCGACCGCATTGGTGGCGCGCAGATCGTGGTGCGCACCGCGAAGGCCGGCGAGAAGCTCAAGACGCTCGACGACAAGGAGCGCACGCTCCACGCCGATGACCTGCTCATCTGCGACGAGAAGTCGCCTCTGGTGATCGCCGGCGTGATGGGCGGGGCCAGCAGTGAAGTGACCGAGAAGACCACCCGGGTGCTGCTCGAGTGCGCGACCTTCCAGCCGACCACCGTGCGGCGTTCGGCCAAGCGGCACGCGCTGCACACCGAGTCGTCGCATCGGTTCGAGCGCGGCACGGACGTCTCGGCAGTGACCGAGGTGATCGATCGTGCTGCGGCGCTCATCGTCGAAGTGGGCGGGGGCACGGTGCTCAAGGGCCGTGTCGATGCCTACCCGGTGAAGAAGCAGCCCCGGCAGGTGAAGCTGCGCACCGAGCGGGTCGCTGAAGTGCTCGGCGTCGCCGTGCCGGCCGCGGAGTGCAGCAAGATCCTCACCTCGCTCGGCTTCAAGAGCGTGGGCGATGCGTGGGAAGTACCGATGGCGCGCGTCGACGTGTCGATCGAGGAGGACCTCATCGAAGAGATCGCCCGTATTCGCGGCTTCGACGCGATCCCCGCGGCCCTGCCTCGTGGGCTCAGCGCGCTCGAGCCGGAGCGCCCCTGGGTGACCGCTGAACGACGTATCCGCGGAGCCATGTCGGGTGCGGCCTTCGACGAGGTGGTGAACTACTCCTTCGTCGCGCCTGCCGAGCTCTCCGCTTTCCAGGCAGAGCAGGGCGCCATCGCGGTCGCCAACCCGCTCTCCGTCGAGCAGTCGGTGATGCGCACCACCCTCTTCGCGAGCCTGGTGCCCAACGTGGCGCGTTCGGCCCGGCACCAGTCGCAGGGCGTTCGGTTCTACGAGCTGGCGCGCAGCTACCGGCCGCACGAGGGCGGTGGGGTGAACGGCAAGCCCGTCGCCTCTGAGGTGCTCGAGCTGGCGGGTGCGCTGTGGGGCATGCGCGATGGCGCGCGCTCGTGGACGGGCGCTTCCTCCGTGGTCGACTTCTACGATGCACGCGGTGCGGTCGACGCCGTGCTCGCCTCACTGCACATCACCGGCGCCCGCTACGAGCCGCTGGAGTCGCCCTGGTATCACCCGCGCGCGGCGGCCACCGTGAAGGTGGGCGATCGGGTGCTCGGGACGCTGGGCGAGCTGCACCCGCGGGCGCAGAAGCGCCTCGATGCGCCGGCCGGAGTTTTCCTCTTCCAGCTCGACGCCGCGGCGCTGCTCGCCGAAGCGAAGCTGGTGCCTCAAGCTGAGCCGCTCTCCCGGTTCCCGTCGGTCCTCCGCGACCTCGCTGTGGTGGTGCCGACCGAAGTGGCGGCCGAAGAGGTGCGCCTGGTGATCCTCGAAGTCGGCCAGCCGCTGGTCGATGAGGTCACCGTGTTCGACGTGTACGCAGGCAAGCAGGTCGGGGAGGGGAAGAAGAACCTCGCCTTCGCGCTCCGCTACCGCGCGCCCGACAAGACGCTCACCGACGCGGAAGTGGCCGATGCCCACCAGAAGATCGTGGCCTCGGTGACCGAACGTCTGGGTGGCGCGCTGCGCGCGTAAGGCCTCGATTTTACGAGCTCAAAGCCAAGTCTGCGGCCTGCCGTAAAACCATAGTGATGTCGGCATGTTGACTTAGCCTTTTGGGACGGTACGCTTTGGGTCCTATGACCAAAGCGGACATCATCGAGAGCGTCTACGAGAAGGTGGGCTTCTCGAAGAAGGAGTCAGCCGAGCTCGTGGAGCTGGTGTTCGACACGCTCAAAGAGACGCTCGAGCGCGGCGACAAGGTGAAGATCTCCGGCTTCGGGAACTTTCAGCCTCGATACAAGCGCGCGCGCCCGGGCCGGAACCCCCAGAGCGGCCAGCCGATCGAGATCACCGCCCGCCGGGTGGTGAAGTTCGTGCCCAGCCAGGTGCTGAAGGCCGACTTGAACGACGGGTACGTGGCTGAGGATGAACTCTCTGCAGAAGACGAGGACGAGGGTCACACCGACTCGGCCGCGAAAGATGAAGACGACGACGATTGAGATGGCTTGACCGATCACGGTCAGGCGGGCATAAGGCCCGCGTCTCAAGTCTCACCGGGGTGTAGCGCAGCCTGGTAGCGCACTTGCTTGGGGTGCAAGTGGTCGCAGGTTCAAATCCTGTCGCCCCGACCATTCGACGGCCCTGACTTCCACGGAGAAATCCGCGGGAGTCAGGGCCTTCGTTTTTCTACGAGTTCCACGTCGTCCTCGGTGCCTGCAGCGCCGTCCCGGCCGACTGACGTGAGGCGTGGTTCGGGTTCGCCGCCGTCCGTGGATTTCAGTTGATAGCGGAACGGGTGCTCCCATGGATCCACGAGCAAGCGCCTCGCGACCCGCAGAGACCCGTCATGGGCGATTCAATTGGCGTCTGCCGAAGCTGTCTGGTCGCTGCGTCACGAACCACGCGGTACCGCTGCCAAATCGTCAGTCCCAGAAGGCCTACGGGTCGATGCGGCTCTCGAGCACCGCCTGAACAGTCGCGGGGACGTCGGACAGGAAGTCGAGGCCTGTTTGCTGCTCGATCGTGTCGATGCTCACCTGCCACTGACGCCAGTTGCCACTCGCCGTCGTCACGTTGGGGATGATGGTCGCGTACACCTTCGTGGTGGCTGCATTGAGTGCTCCGGCCGCCACGGGCTCTGAGGTGATCACCACGACCTTGAACATCGAGATGGGCACCGCAACGCCGGTGCCGATGTTCTGCTGCGTCGCTCCGTAGATCGGCCCCGCGATGATCAACAGGTGCTTGCCGGCGTTCGCGAGCTGTCGGCCTTCGTCTTCGAGCGTGAGCCAGGGGCCCGCGTTGCTCGCGTGCGTCTGCGGGACCACGTTGGTGAGGACGAAGGTGGCGTCGTTGTCGGGGTCGGTGATCGTGCGGTCGGCGCTCGGACAGAGGTGGCCGCGGTCGAAGCCGCTGTTCGTGTAGTCCGAGTCGCGCGCCTGCGCGGTGCCCGAGGGCAGGAGCGGGTCGGTGCGAAACGACGTCGCGCGCGTGGCGGGGCCGAACCACGACGTGTCGAGCTTCCAGGCAGACCAGTTCGGCACCTTGTGGGTCGTGTCATAGGAGACGACGTATTGCGGTCGAACGATCAGCCAGCGCGTCGGGTTGCCGACCGAGGCGCTGTCGGGAATGCCGAACGCGAGATGCGGGCTGATCTCGAGTCCTGTCGGCCCGCTGCGCGCGCCCGCGTCGGTCGAGTTGCTCGCTCCACCGTCAGCTCCGCCCGCGTTGCTGCCGGAGGACCCGGCATCGTTCGCACCGCTACCGGCGTCCGCGCTGGTGCCCGCGTCGGTCGCTCCACTCGTGCCCGCGTCGGTCGCTCCACTCGTGCCTGCGTCGGTCGCTCCACTCGTG
>JAUYRZ010000046.1 GCA_030695565.1 Archangium sp. | reverse complement strand
CTGCTCAGCGGGGTCGAGGCGCACCAGCTCGCTGAAGGTGATGCTGGTGAAGCCGCTGCGGCACAGCTCCACCATGCCGTCCCGCGTGCGGAGGCGGCTGAAGAGACCGACCGCTTCGTCCTGCTTCGAAGCGAGCCGCTTCATCACCGAGTCCGCGTCCATCGAGAGCAGATGGCGCACCCGCGCGGTGTCGGCTTCCCATCGATCCGCGCCGGGTTTGGAGAGGCGGGTGAGCAGCCGGGCCAGCTCGCGCTCCCCCAGGTTCTTCTCGGCAGGTTTCTTCTTCGGTTTCGGTTTCGCCTTCGCCATGGCTCAGCGCGCTCGCTTGTCGACGGCGGCGAGGATCGACGGGTACCCCTCGGGCAGCAGGCGCGCCATGAGCTGAATGAGCTGGGCGTCAGCGCCGATCATCACCCGACGCTTCTTGTCGTACACGCCCCGCAAGATGACCTCGGCCGCTTCTTCCGGCGTGGTGCGCGCGACGCGGTGAAAGTCTGCGGCCAGCTTCTGCTTCACGGCCGCGCTGGTGTGGCTGCGGGCGTCGCGGGCGATGTTGGTCTTGATGCCGCCAGGGTGCACGGACACCGCGGTCACCCCGGTGCCTTCGAGCTCACACCAGAGCGCTTCGGTGAAGCCGCGCACCGCGAACTTCGAGGCGTTGTACGTGCCCTGGCGCGGAAACCCGATCATCCCGAAGACGCTGGAGATGTTCACGATGGTGCCCGAGCGTTGCTCGAGCATCTTCGGCAGGAACGCCTTGGTGCCGTAGACCACGCCCCAGAAGTTGATCCCGAAGAGCCACTCGAAGTCTTCGAGCGAGACCTCGGCGATGGTGGCGTCGACCGTCACGCCGGCGTTGTTGATCACCAGATCGATCCGCCCGTGCGTGGCGATCACGTCGGCGGCCATGGCCTGCACGGCGGCGCGGTTCGAGACATCCAGGGTGACGCGTTGTGAGCCGCGCTCGAGCAGCGCTTGCGTCTCGCGCAGCCCCGGCTCGTTCACGTCACACAGCACCAGCGAATAACCCTCTGCGTCCAACTGCTTTGCCAGCGCACGGCCGATGCCGCTGCTCGCGCCTGTCACCACTGCGACGGAAGTCGTCATGTCGCGGCCACCATCGCACAACCTGGTCTCAGCGCAGTGGAGGGAAGCCCATCGCCTCGCGAACGGCCTGGAACTCCGGTGTCCACTGAGAACGGGTGTCTCGCACGGTCAGCGTGCGGCGGACCAGGGGGCTCGCCTCGCGGGCCAGCACGTCGATCATCACCAGCACGTCTTTGCCTTCGCGCGGCACGATGTCGACGTGCTCGATCACGTGGAGCTGTGCTTCTTGCGCAGAAGCCACGACCCGAGCTGCTTCGAGCGCGGCGGTGCAGACCACGAAGCGGCCCTCGGGCGTGAGCCAGCGGGCGGCGGCTTCGCAGTAGACCTCGATGCCGCCGCGCACTTCGAAGCGGCAGGCGGCGGCGTGGCTCTTGTCACTCTCAGGGCCGGTGCCGCGGGGAAAGTAGGGCGGGGTGCCGGTGATCAGCGGAAACCGCGCCTCGGCAGGCAGCACGTGAGGCTCGCGCAGATCACCGTCGAGAATCCGGCAACGCGCTTCGACCCCGTTCCAGAGAATGGAGCGGCGGCCCATGGCGGCGCGATCGGCTTGCGCTTCGATGCCGGTGACGTCGGCCTCGGGAAAACGCCAGGCCATCATCATCAGCACGCTGCCCAGGCCACAGCCGATGTCGAGCATGCGGTTCGCGCCCAGTGACTGCGCGTGCGGGGCGGCCACGGCGGCGGTGACCAAATCGTCCAGGCTCCAGCGGTGGCCCTGCTGTTTCTGAAAGAGCCGCCACTCCCCGGTGAGGAAGCAGAGATCTTCGTCGTCGGCCGGCTGCAGCTCGGGGCGGCCGTCGTCACCGCGCGGGCGCGGGCCCGGGGCAACCCACCCGGCTGGTCTTCTTGCGGTGCGAACGATGCCGGCCACGACGGCGCCACCCTACACCGGGAGGCTCAGGCCGAGCAGGGCACCGACGCGTCGGGGGGCGGCACGCCGGTCGGACAGGGGGCGTCGGAGAACAATGCGGGCGGCTCGGGCGGCGGCTCGTGGGGGTGCAGCTGGGTGGAGACCGTGGGCTGGCCCGCGAAGACGGCGATCACGCCGGCGGCGAGTGCCGTCCACCCGAGGAGAATCAGTGCAGCGAACACGGCAAGAGAGATGTTCTTCATGGCAAACCTCCCTTGAGCAGGGGGCGTGCCTGAGTCAGGTGGCTGGATTCGCGGTGAATCGGTGCGCGGAGCGGGGGCCTCGCGGTGTTGCAGGTGTTGCACCTGTTGCAGGTGTTGCAGCTGGGTTCGGATACTTTGGGCGCATGAAGATCTTCGTCACGGGCGGTTCTGGCTTCGTCGGCGGGCACCTGGTCGAGCGGCTCGCGCGCGCGGGTCACGAGGTCCGGGCCCTGGCGCGCAGCGCGGATTCCGCCTCCATGGTGGCGCGTTGTGGCGCGAAGGCGGTGCGCGGCGACCTGGACACCTTGAGCGCTGCCGAGATGGCGGATGCGGAAGTGGTGGTGCACGCCGCCGCCTACGTGAAGTCGTTCGGGCCCCGGGCGGCCTTCGTGGCGGGAAACGTCGAGGGCACCCGGCGCGCGCTGGAGGCGGCGAAGACGGCGGGGGTGAAGCGCTTCGTGCACATCAGCACCGAGGCCATCTTGTTCGATGGAGGAGACCTGCTCGAGGTCGACGAGACGCGGCCTCCTCCGGCCCGGCAGCGGTATCTGTACAGCGAGACCAAGGCGGCGGCGGAACACGTGGTGCTCAGCGCGAACGCGCCCGGCTTCACCACCCTCGCCCTGCGGCCGCGCCTGGTCTGGGGCCCTCGTGATGCGTCGGTGCTGCCCGAGGTGCTGGAGGCCGCGAAGAAGGGCGCCTTCGCGTGGCTCGATCAAGGCCGTCAGCGCACCAGCACCACCTTCGTGGGCAACCTGGCGGCGGCGGTCGAGCTCGCGCTCACCCGGGGCACCGGCGGCGAGGCGTACTTCATCGCCGATGACGGCACACAGTCCATGCGGGAGTTCCTCACCGCGCTCGCGAAGACCCAGCAGGTCGACTTGCCCTCCCGCAGCATTCCAGGCGCACTGGCCCGGCCGCTCGCTTCGTTCGTGGAGAAGACGTGGAGCCTGTTCGCGCCTTCTCGCAAGCCGCCCATGGTGGGGTTCAGCGTGGCGATGCTCTCGCGATCGGTCACCGTGAAGACCGACAAGGCCCGCCGAGATCTTGGCTACGCGCCCGAGACCAGCGTGGCCGACGGGCTCGCCGCGCTCTCGCGCGGGTAGACCTCAGGGCTCGAAAATCAGCGCGTCGTCTTTGATGGCGAAGCCTTTGGCGCCCCGGATCCAGGTGGACACTTCTTCTTCGCTCGCCCCTGAGCTCTGCGTCAGCGTCGCCAGCAACGGCTTCCACGGAACCGTGCGAGAGCCCGTCGAGACCAGCTGCCGCAGCGCCTGTTCGACGACCTGGCTCTGCTGCCGCTGGTGCAGCAGCTGTCGATCGAGATCGAGGAAGGTCGAGGCCACCGTGCGAATCGCCAATGACATGAACGAGGTGCGATCCATCTCTTCGCGCAGGGCGGCCTGATCGACGATGCCCACCACCGTGTCGGTCACCGCGCTGACGGTCGCTGAACGCGGCTGGCCGGTGAAGACGGCCGCTTCTCCGAAGAGCTCACCTGCGTTGAGGCGGCGCAGCTCCTGGGGCTGACCACCGAACAAACGTGTGGCCACGCAGCTGCCCGAGACGATCACGTAGGCGGCATCACCCGGCTCGCCTTCGCTGACGATGGCCTCGCCCGGCTTGAAGGAGCGCATCGGGAGCTGCGAGAGCCCGTGCGCGTAACGCTCGAGGTCGTGCTGAAACGCCTCCACCGTCTGGTAGCGCTGCGCCGGATCAGGCGAGAGCGCCTTCATGCAGATGACCGAGAGCCGCCGTGGCACCGGGCGTTTGCCTGCGGCGAGATCGGGTGGGGTGACCACGCCGACGAGGGCCTTCTCGTGCGCCTGCTCCGCGGTGGCTGAGCCGTGAGGCGCCCGCCCGGTGAGGATGCGGTACAGCACCCCGCCCAGGCCGAAGACGTCGGTGCGTTCGTCGAGCTTCCACAGCTCGCCCCTGGCCTGCTCCGGGGCCATGTACGAAGGCGTGCCCTGCGAGTGCGTGGCGGGCGTCGCGTCGGTGGGCAGCTCGGCCTTGCGGCGGGCGATGCCCCAGTCGCACAGGTAAATCTGGCCGAAGGATCCCACGATGATGTTCGAGGGCTTCAAGTCGAGGTGCAGCACGCCCTTCGAGTGCGCGAAGGCGACGGCATCGCAGACGCGCAGGAGCACCTCGAGCGCAGCGAGCACGCCGGGGTGGTCTTTCTCTTCGAGCTGCTGCTGCAGCGTCTGGCCCTCGAGCATCTTCATGGTGAAGACGCTGGACCGTTTGCGGTCGCTGGCCAGCGCGTAGACCGCGGGGATGTTGGGGTGGTCGAGCTGCGCGGTGATGCGGGCTTCGTTCACGAAGCCGTCGAGCGCCTCGTCGATCTTCATCAGCTCGGGGCGGAGCACCTTGAGCGCGACCTCACGCCCCAGCACCTCGTCGCGGATGCGGTAGACGCGTGCCATTCCACCGGAGCCGAGCAGGCCGAGGTCGACCACCTCCCAGTCTTTGGGCAGCGGCTGGGTGAGGCTTTTCCCGTCGTCGTCGCGCTTCTTCCCGAAACCAAACATGGGCGCAGAACCTAACACTACTGCGGTGAGAGGCCCGCGGGCGTGATCGACCACTCGGAGATGCAGGCTGTAAATCGCCTCTGCGAGCTGAGTTCCTGATCGCGGTTTTGTCCCTCTTGCTCGGCGTTTCGCTCGGTGATCGAAGGCGTGCATGCACACGCTCACCGATGCCGGCGAAGCCCGCCTCGAGACGTTCCTTGAAGACCTTGGTGACTTGCTCGGCGACAACCGCCGCAAGGCCTCGTTCGCCACTTACGCCCTGGGCCTGCTCGGCGAAGGCGAGAGAAAGAGCGTCGAGCCCATTGCTGCTCGCGCCGTCGGTGGCGCGAAGGACGTCGAGGCGGCGCACCAGCGACTTCTGCACTTCCTCTCTCGTTCTGAGTGGGACGACCGTGCCGTACGCCGGTTTGCCACTCGCTACGCCCTGAAGTTCATGACCGCTGAGCAGCCCATCGAGGCCTGCATCATCGACGACACCGGGTTCTTGAAACAGGGCACTCACTCGGTTGGCGTGCAACGCCAGTACACGGGCTCGGCCGGGAAGATTGCCAACTGCCAGGTGGGCGTGAGTCTCAGTCTCGCCACGCGCAGCGACCATCTCCCCGTGGACTTCGAGCTCTACCTTCCGACGAGTTGGACTGACGACGAGGCGCGCCGTCTTGAGGCGCGCATCCCCGATGAGGTCGTCTTCAAGACGAAGCCCGAGCTGGCTCTCGGGATGCTGACCCGCGCGCATCAGGACGGGCTTCCGCTCGGTGTCGTCCTCGCCGATGCCGGCTACGGCAGCTCGAGCGACTTCCGTCTCGGGCTTCACCGCCTGGGTCTCCCGTACTCCGTCGGGGTGAGCTCGACCTCCAAAGTCTTCGAGGTGCACGAAGTCGTCAATCGCGACGGCAAGGCCATCGACCTGCGCAAGCTCGCCACCAAGCTCGAAGCGAAGGGGAAGTTCCAGCGCTTCACGTGGCGCACCGGCTCGCGTGGTGAGCTCTCCGCTCGCTTCGCGATGCGCCGCGTGACTCCGTGCGCCGAGCAAGGGCACGAGCTCGACGAGCGCTCGACGGTCTGGCTTCTCATCGAGTGGCGCGACGGCGAGGCCGACCCGGCCAACTACTACTTCTCGTCGCTGCCTGAAGGCACGTCTCTCGACTCGCTTGTCAGCATCACCACGCAGCGCTGGCGCACTGAGCGCGCCTACCAGGACCTCAAAGGAGAACTCGGCCTCGACCACTACGAGGGCCGCAAATTCCGCGGGTGGCATCACCACATATCCGTCGTCCTGTGCTGCTACGCCTTCGCGGTGGCTGAACGCCATCGCATTTTCCCCCTGCAGAGCAGAAGGCCTCATCGAGACGGTGCGCTCCGAGGAACGGCCTGAGCGCCACTTCGCCGATTCCTTCATCACGGTGCGCCTCGCGATCGCACGCGCCACTGCACGCTGGTTGCCGCGCTGCCCTTTCTGCCATCGAGACGAGCCCCACCGCCGCAGAAGGCGCGGCGAGCTTCGGGGAGGTCGCCGATGAGCAGCCAGCGCGTTTCCGTCGAGTCCACGTGCATCGCGTCCATCGCCTTCTCCATCGAGGAGAGCGTCCTTCAACTCGAGTTCCGCAACGGCCTCGCCTACGAGTACTTCGGTGTTCCGGCTGCTCTGTACACAGACCTGCTCTCAGCTCACTCCAAGGGCACGTTTGTCACCCGCTT
>JAUYRZ010000051.1 GCA_030695565.1 Archangium sp. | reverse complement strand
CGGCTCAAGCTCCAGCAGCGAGCCCTGCCGCTGCTCAGGCAGCCGATGCGTCTTCGTCGACCGTCGTGATTGCTTCACGCGCACCCAAGATCACGACAGGGTGCGGGTGGTCAACCACTCCCGACTAGATCAACAGCCTCGACGGGAGAGGGAAAGAGTTTCACAGTTACAGCATGCCCACCGACACCGTCTGCTGGCGCTTGGTGAGCACCTTGATCGGTTGAATGGCCATCACGCGCATGAAGACCTTGAGCAAGTCGGGATCGAACTTGTTGCGCATCTCCGTCCACATCAGCATCAACGCGACCTCAGGGCCGTAGCTGTCGCGGAAGGGCCGCTTCGAGGTCAACGCGTCGTAGGTGGCCGAGATCGAGATCAGCTTCGCGTAGAGCCCCAGGTTGGCCTTGGGGATGATCATCTGAATGTTGCCCTGCCCATCGCGCACGGCGGTGCCGTAGTCGACCTTGTGCTCGAAGGTGGTGACCAGGCGCAGCAAGGTGGCGCGGTTGATCTGCCGCTCCTGCAGGATGTTGCGGATCGAGATCAACGGGGCCCGGTTGATGATGTTGCGCTCTTCCAGCGTCAACGCGCCGCGCTTGTTGAGCAGCTCGTCGGGAACGGTGCCCATGCCGGCGTCATGGAACAGCGCGATGTAGCCCAGGTCACACAGCTGCGGCTTGGTGAGGCCCAGCTCGGTGCCGTACACGATGGTCATCAACGCGGTGTTGACCGAGTGGTACGCGAGGTACTCGCTGTCGGAGCGCGTGGTGGTCAGGCCCAGGAAGTGGGTGCGGTGATCGATGGAGATGTCGACCAGATCCTGAATCACCCGCAGCACCTTCGAAGTCGCGATGGGCTTCCCCGCACGCAACGACTCGAAGTACTTCCGCACGAAGAAGATCGCGCGGCCGTAGCAGGTCAACGCGTACTTCTTGCGGTCGAGCTTGGCTTCGCTCTCGTCCTTCTCGTTCTCGAGCTTGTCTTTGAGCTTCGACCACTTCGCCAACTTCATCGAGACGAGCTTCTTGCCCTCGACGCCGTCTTCGTCGGCCTGGTCGCTCTGCTCCTTCGAGAAGATCCAGACGAAGCTCTTGAGCTCGGGGATGGTGACCGAGCGCACCATGGTGAAGCCGCCCACGTCTTTCGAGCGGAGCTCGTCGAGCAGGGTGCGCACGTTCTCCAGCGCGCTCATGTCGACCTTCACCAGCATGCCGTTCAAATAGAACGACTGCTTGACGCCCATGAACTCGAGCTTGCCGTCTTTCTGGATGACCTGGTTCATGGTCTCCTGAAGCTGGGCGATCGGCTTCTCGAAGACCGCGTTGTCGGGGTCGTACATCTTCACCGAGCGCACCAGCATGTAGAGCGCCGAGATGAGCTGGCGCCCCGCAGTCTGGAGCTTCTCGTTGTGTTCACGCGCGAAGACGTCGGGTGAGGCGTCATCGGCATCGGTGACTTTGGTGAGCGAAATCTCCGACACGGTCAGGCCTCCTTCTCGGCGCTACCGAAGAGAGCCTTGCGCACCCGGGCCAGGTGCATCTTGGCGGCGTTGTGCACCTCGGCGGGCTGCGACGTGTCTTCGGAGATCTCCTGCAGCAGCTTGGCCGTCTGAATGGTGCAGGCGCCGCTCAAACCGGCGACCGCCAGCTGCTTCTCGGCGATCATCTTCTGCTTGTTGAACAGGCCCGACTTCTGGGCGAGCACCGTGGCGAAGAAGCTCACGGCGCCGGGCACGCCGGTCGAGCCGAGCGCCACGTACATGCCTTCTTTCTCCTGGGGCGTCTTGTCTTCGAAGCCCTTGTCTTTGACCAGGCGCAGCAGGTCGATGTACGCCTTCTCGCGGTCGAACTCGGGCAACACGCGCGCGGCCTGCAAGCGCACCTGCAAGGTCTCGTCTTCGAGCATGCCGGCGATCAGCTTGCGCGCCTCGCCGGTGCGGCCACGGGCGATGATTGACATCACCTCGAGGCGCAGGGCCAGGTTCTTCGACTTGAGCACCGTGCCGAAGAACTTGAGCTTGTCGGGGTGGTTCGAGCGATCGAGCACGTAGATCATGTCGCGCTGCACCTGCGGCTTCTCGGCCGTCTTGAGCTTGTGCACGAACTCGTCGGGGTTCTGCTTGGCGAACACCACCAGCACGTCGCACAGCAGGGTGCGGTTCTCGGGCAGCTCGATCACCTCGAGCGTGCCCAGCAGCGCCGGCACCGCGTCGGCCGTCACGTTGGTCAGGTACTTCACCACCTCGGGCGGGTTCTTCAACTTGGCGTACTTGAGGATCTCGCCGATGCGGTTGAGCCGCTGCTCTTCGCCCATCTTCGAGATGAAGCCGCGCAGCAGCTCGCCTATCGAGCTGTCGGGGCCGGCGCGTTGCTCCATCGCGCGCAGCTTGAGCACCACCTGGTTGATGATGGCGAAGTCTTCCTGCAGCAGCATCGCGTCGAGCAGCTGCGAGAACATGTCGCTGAGCAGGTTGGCGTCGGTGACGCCGTTCTCCACCACCTGGAAGACGGCGCTGATGAGCTTGGGAAAGAGGCGCTGGTTCTCTTCTTCGTGCACCTCGCGCTGCAGCCGCGCCTTCAGATCGGGGGTGGCGGTCAGGCCGGTGATCACCACGCCGCGCATCTGATCGATGTCGTTCATCTGCATCTCGAGGTCCGACTCCGAGAGGCGCGCGAAACGAATGTAGTCCTCGGAGTTGGTGCGCAGCCGGCGCTGCAGGTAGTCGACGATCTTGTCGACCTCGACCTGCACTTCTTCCTCCGACATCTCCTCGACCTTGAACCCTTCGACCATGATGTATTCGAAGTTCGGCATCTGAGCGCGCCACAGCTGCGCGTTGATGTCGTCGGCGCCGCGCTCGGGGTCCGAGAGGGCGATCATGGTGAAGGTGGTCATCTCCTGCAGGGAGAACCCGTCGCGAAAGACGATCTGGCGGATGCCGTCCTTGAAGAACTTGTACGGCATCGGGTTGTCTTCGGTGAACAGGTCCTGCTTGAAGATCGTGAAGTTGGTGATCTCCACGCGCAGGTTCAGCTGGCCGTAGGTCTTGGTGTAGTCGGCCAGCGCGGTCCACGCCTTGGTGAGGTACTCGCCGTACTTCGCCTCGTTGTGGCGGTACATCGAGATGACCTTGAGGCCCTTGAGCAGGTGGTAGGCGACCTGTCGGCCGGCCTCGACCTGCGCGCGGAGCTTCGGATCCGTCATCGGGTCTGGAGCGGGCGGTGGTGCAGCGGCAGGGGCGGCCGCGGGGGCAGGAGCTCGGTTCGGCATTCGCCCGGCAGTGTAGCCCGGTCAGCGAATCGCGTCGCGCAGACGCCGGGTGAGCACCTTCACGATGCCCTGAGCGATCTCGGGCTTCTCGGTCATGATCTCCTGGAAGTCCTCCCGGGTGATCTTGAGCAGGTTGGTGTCGTCGACCGCCGTCACGGTGGCCGAACGCGGCGCGGCATCGAGAATGGCCATCTCGCCGAAACACTCCCGCTCACCCAGCTCGGCGATCACCCGATCGGCCTTGTGCACGCGCACCTTGCCGTCGATCACCAGGTACAGCGCGTCGCCCGATTCACCTTCGGCGAAGATCTCGTCGGCCTGATCGCGGCTCTCTTCACTCGAGATGAGCGCGATCGCGGCGAGGTCTTCCCCGGGGATCTGTGAAAACAGATCGATCGACTTGAGGAAGAGCACTTTTTCGACCGTGGAGAGCATCTCAAAGCATCGTTCTGTGAAAGGTCTTCCCTGTCCAGCAGTGTCAGCTGGCGGCGGCCGACGAGGCGATCAACACGGCCGCGTGACGGCGAACCAGCGGCGCGTCGTCTTTGAGGCGCGCTTCCATGTGGGGCGCGGCGAGGGACGGTGACTTGCGGTGCAGGGCGACCAGCCCGATCTCGCGCACCACCGGGTTGCCGTCGGAGATCGACGAGGCGAGCACCTGGTCGCGCGCGGCCTCGTCTTGCGTCGACTCCGAGAGCGCCCACGTGGCGCAGGCGCGCACCCAGGCCGCTTCGTCTTTGGCGAGCTCTCGCAGCATCACCTCGGGCGAGACGGTGGGGGTGGGGTAGGTCTCGGTCACCTGCTTGAGCCGTTCGGCGCGGGGCAGCTCCTCCACCAGGGGCAGAAACCGGCCCTTGAGCCCACGCTCCAAGAGGTTGTCGAGCAGCTCCACCGCGTTGCCACGGCGCCGGGCCGCTTCACCGGCCGAGGCGTCTTGAATGCCCACGCTGATCTGCTCCATGTCGGCGTCGGGGTAGAGCACGGCCAGCAGGAGGAACGCGCGGCCCTCCACCTGCTTGATCTTCTCCATCAGGGCCGAAGCGAGCAGGGCGCGGGCGGCCGCTTCTCCATCACGCGGGGTGTTGGGGCCGGGCACCGCGTCGAGCCCGAGCAGCTCGAGCTGATGCAGGGCCCGCCAGGCGCGCTCGAGCTCGCGATCGACGGCGCGTTTGACGGGGCTGACGTCTTTGAGGAGCAGCCGCTTGCCCTTCACGGCGCGAGCGAGCGAGCGGTACATCACGCCGCGCAGCTCTTCGTCGGCCTCGTCGAGGTGGCGGGCGATGATCTCCACCGCCTCGCTGGTGCCCAGGCGGCCCAGCACGCGCGCGATGGCCCGGCGGATGTGGGCGTCTTCGAGGTGGTTGCTGAGCACCTTGGCCAGCGTGGAGAGAATCGTCGAGCCGTAGGCGGTGAGCGCCTGCGTCGCCTCGCGCAGCGTCTCGCGGGACTGCGTGCGGTAGATCAGGGGGATGACGAACTCGGGGCTCTTGAGCACGCCGGCCGCGGAGATCGCCTCACGCCGCACCCGCACGTCGGGGTCGTTCATCAACTGCAGCACGGGTTGATAGAAGTTCCGCACGCCGATGGCGCCCAGCACCTTGGCCGCGTGCTGCCGCATCACCGGGTCGGCGTTGTCGATGAGCGCCTTCAAGGCCTCCGCGGCGACCAGCACGCCGTCGAGACCTCCGAACCGGATCATGCCCGTGACCGCCGCGCTGCGAATGCGGGGATCGGGATCCGCGAGAAAGAGCCGCACGCTGCGCACGGCCTTGTCGCGGCCCATCGCGCAGAACGCGTCGATCGCCGCGGCGCGCACCGCGGGGTCAGCATCTTCGAAGCGGCGGAAGACCGAGTTGGCAAACCGCATGGTCTGCCGGTGCGCGTAGTACTCCAGCGCCTTGACCCTCACGGCGGTGGAGCGGTGCTCGAGCAAGGTCTCCACCCGCTGATCGAGCTCCAGCTTCTCCAGGTGGGGCAGCAGGGCGAGCGCGTTGAGCACTTCCTGCTCCTGATCGCTGGCCAGCGCGCGCTCCAGCACCCGGTTGGTGTTGCCGTCGATCACGTGGTGGCGGGCCGATTCGAGATCGAGGCGGCGTTGCTTGAGGTTGTCCTGCAGCGACTTGATGTACTTCGTGCGCATGCCCATCACGACGGCGATCCAGCCGCACGCCAGCGCGAGGGAGAACCAGGCGAGCTTGTAGGGGTCGCCCTTCATGAAGATCCGGTAGCCCGCGAGCGAGAGGCCCGCGAGGCCGATGGCCACGGGTTTGACCACCCCATCGATGAAGGCCTTGGCCGAGACGCGCACCTGCGCTGGCACCGGCAGGTAGAGGATCTGCGTGGTGGCGTCGTTGACGGAGTAGCGGAAGAGCGTGTCGGCGCCCTTGGCCATCGAGGCCGCCCACAACGCGGGGAAGATGAGCAGCGCCACGTCGCCCAGGGCCAACGACACCGGCAACACGGCCAACGAGCCGATCACGCCCGCGCGGTTGAGCAGCCGGCTGGTGCCGAACAGCTGCAGGCCCAACGCGAGCGCGCCCACCACCGCGCTGAAGTAGCCGAAGTACGCGGCCAGCTCGTCGCCCTTCATCTTGTCGGCGGCCACCACCTTGAACTGGAAGTCGATGAGCGTGGTGGTGAAGAAGGTGACGGCCGAGAGGATGGCCACCGTGCGCAGGTGAGAGTCGTTGAGCACCCGGCTGGCGCCGCCGCTGCGTTTGGCAGGGCTGGGTTTTCCCGAGGCGGCCCGGGCGAACAGCCGCTGACGGCCCAGCCGGCCCCCTGCGAAGCTGGCGGCGCCGGTGATCAGCAAGAGCACCGCGCACATCAGCAGCAAGCTGTTGGTGCCGTAGGCGATCGAGATGCGCGCGCTGATGAGACCGATGATGATGTTGGCGAACGTGCCGCCCGCGCCGATGAAGCCATAGAGGCGCTTGGCTTCGCGCGCGTTGAAGAGCTCGTTGGCCAGCGTCCAGAACTGCACGAGGATCAACGCGCCCATCACTTCGACGAAGACGTAGATCGCGCTGTAGATGCCCGGCGGTTGGAAACGCTCCAGCACCCAGAGCAGCACGAACAGGCCGCCGAAGAGCGTGGCCGAGAACAGCGCCATCAGGTCGCGGCGAACGCGGTTGGCCAGGCGCGCGTAGACGAGGCCGGTCAGCGTGACGAAGACGGCCGACAGCACGTACATCCACGCCAGCTGGCTGCGATCGCTGTGCGCGAGGAAGAGCGCGTCGCGCACGGTGCGGCCGGTGAGGAACGCGCCGACCGCGAAGAGGCTGTGGAGAAACAGGGTGAAGGTGAGCTGGCGCTCGCCCCTTCGTACCGGCAGCACCATTTCCAGGATCCGCAGCAGCACGGCCGCGGAGCCTAGCAGCGCTTGTCAGGCCCGCACGTCACCTTCTCTCCAGACCCTCCAGCAGGGCCCGGCGCTCCTCTTTCAAGAGCGGGCGATCGCCGAACCGGGCCTCCAGGTACCGCCGGGTCGCCCGGCTGAGCGGCTCTGCAAGAAGATGCTGCTCAGACTGCAACCTCTTGGTGAGCGCCTCGAGATCTTCACCGGGCTGCTTCTGAATCGCGAGGCCCTGCAGCTTGCGCTCGACGTCGACCAGGAACCCCGCGGCCGGGTGGGCGCCCGAGGGCCCCTTCATGAAACGCCGCCAGAGCAGCAGCACCAGCAGGCCGGCGGCGAACGCCCCGAGGATCGCGCGGGTGGGCGTGCGTTCACCCGCGGGCCCGACCGGATCGGGCTCGTCTGCAGCCGACGAGGCACCGGCGGGCGGGCGCACCAGCTTCCGCACGAATTCCCACTGGTCGATGATGGTGTAGTCGACCACGCGCGAGCGCCAGAGCTCCTCCAGCCGCTCGTAGGCGTCGACCAGGCGGGAAAAGATCGCCGGTGGCCTGCTGCCGCGACCGCTCTCGGGTGTGGCGTCGAAGGTCATCCACCCGCGCGCCGGCGAGTAGGCCTCCACCCAGGCGTGCGCATCGCCCGCGCGCACCACGAAACGTTCACCGAGGCGCTCGCCTCCGAAGAAACCGCCCACCACCCGGGCCGGAATGCCGCGGGTGCGCAGCATCACCGCCAGCGCGGTGGCGAAGTGTTCACAGTGGCCCTCTTTCCGCACGAAGAGGAAGTCGGTGAGCGGGTCGTCGACTTCACCGGGCAACTCGAGCGTGTAGTTGAGGTTGTTTCGCAGGTAGCGCTCGAAGAGGGGCGCCACGTCTTCTGCTTCGGTCGCTTGATCTGCCAGGCGGGCCGCCAGCTCGGAGATGCGCGGGTCGAGCTCCGGGGGCAGCGCATGCAGGGCCTCGAGGGCGGCGCGATCTTGTTCGAGCTGAGGTACGTCGCTGCGGCTGTGCACCACGTAGGTGTACGCATTGGCCTCTTCGGCGAAGCGCACCTCGTCGCGGCCGACCTGCACCAGCTGCACCGGCGAGGTGCCGGTGTTTCCCAGCGCGGTGGCGGGCCCGAAGTAGATCGGCTGCTCCAGCCCCACCAGGGTGCGTGAGCCGTAGGCGGGGGTGAGCTCGATGCGTTGCAGAATGCCGCCCACCTCGGCCCGCATGATTCTGGGTTTGGGCATGCCGGGCTCTCCGCTGGCGCGCCATTCACGGCCATCGAAGAGATCGAAGTGGCGGCCCACCCAGTACCGGTCGAGGCGATCGCCGCGCGGCGCAGGCTCGAGCTTGGCGCGCAGCACCACCCGGGCGCTGGTCTTGATGTCGCCGCCGCCGCCGAGGCGAACCCGGTCGCTCATGCCGGTGGTGCCTCCGAACACGCCCGCTCCGGTGCGCCGCGCGGCCACGTTCCAGGACAGGCGGGGGAAGAGCACGAAGAAGGCGATGCCGCCCATCAGGGCGATGGCCACGCCGATGCTCACCTGCCGCAGCACGGGCGTGAGCGGGAGCTCTTCGTCGCGTTCGATCGGGCCCTCCACCACGCTGAGGCCCAGCGAGAGACAGGCGAAGACGCCGAAGGCCAGCAGGCACACCGCGTACAACACGTCGCCGGAGAGCGCCGCCGCGCCGGCCATCAAGAGCAACGAGGCGAGCAGCACCTGTTGATCGGTGGCGGGCGTGGGTTCGGACAACATGCGGTGCGCAGTGACCAGGGTGGCGAAGCCCACCGCCGCGACCACCAGGTCCAACGCGCCGCGCGAGACGAGGCCGAACAGCACGACCGCCACGGCGAGCAGGGCCAGCACCGACCAGACCCGTTGGTTGGCGAAGGGGCGTCGGCCCAGCAGGCTCACGCCCAATGAGATCACGAAGAGCACCGTGACCGGGAGCGGCAAGGCGCCCGAGAGCGCGACGGCGCTGAACGCGGCCCCGGCGGCCAGATCGCGAAGACGCAGGCGCCACTTTCGGCGGTCGGCGAGCCTCACGGGAGCGGCTCGCTGCGCGGCACGGCGTACCCCAGCGACGCGAGCGCCGAGAGGATGCGCTTCTCGTGACCGGGGCCCGAAGCGGGGCGGATTCTCCGGCCACCGGCCTCGAGGCCCACGTCGTTGCCTTCACCCAGCAGCCGATTGGTCAACGCGGCCGTCTCTTCACAGGCGCGCTCGAGGTGGTCGCCCGGAGCGTCGTCGTCGATGCGCAGGGTGTACTGCTTGCGATCTTCCCGCTCGCGCTCGACCTTGAGCAGCTTGCCGGCGGTGGCGCTCTTCTTCCAATGCACCCGCCGCGCGTCTTCGAGCTCGCCCAGCTCGCGCAGGCCCTGAATGTCGCCAGCGCCATCGCGGTGGCGCTGGTTGCCGCTCTCGCCCGACATGCGGCCGTGATCGGCCTCGGGTGGATCGCAGCTGAAGCCGCGCCGGGGCCAGACCAGGATCAGGTCTTCGAGATCGACGGTGCGCGATTTTTCGAACAGGCCAAAGGGGAAGAAGGTCGAGATCTGCACCTGCTTGAGCCGCAACGGCCCGCGGCGCGGCGCGGTCACGTCGGCGCGCACGGTGACGGGGCTGCCGGCCAGCACGGTGGGAATCCACGCCCAGCCCTCCAACGTGCCGCCGCCTTCCGACACCTTCACCGCGAAGGCGCGGCCCTTCACGCGCGAGACCTCATAGCGCAGCGCGAACGGCTCGTGCGCGAACGCACCGTCGGGGAGCAGCCGCTTCACCCTCACGTCGGCGATCACCCGCTCGGACAACACGCCCGACAGCACGATGATCGAGAGGAGAAAGCCGAGCACCAGGTAGAGCAGGTTGTTGCCGGTGTTGAGCGCGCCCAGCCCGATGCCGACGGTGATGACCAGATAGGTGCGGCCGACCCGGGTGGTCTTGAGCGAACGCCGCCAGCCATTCTTCTGGCGGGGTTCTCGCTTCTCCGAGCTCACCGGGGCGCCGGCACCTTTCGGAGCAGCTCACTGACCAGGTGCGCCGCTTCGTCGCGGGCAAACACGCCCTGGCTGGAGTTCTTCAAGAGCAACCGGTGCGAGAGCGCGGGCACCGCCACCACCTTCACGTCACCCGGCGTGACGAAGTCGCGGCCTTCCCACAAGGCGAGGGCGCGGGCGGCGGCCATCAAGGAGAGCGCCGCGCGGGTGGAAATACCGCGTTCGATCTCGGCGTGCTCCCGGGTCGCGGCCGCGATGCGCACGGCGTATTCGGCGATGTCCTTCGACACCTGCACCGCGTCGGCGGCGTCCTGGAGCGCAGCCAGGTCGGCGGCATCGGCGATGGGCTTGAACCCCGCGAGCGGATCGGCGCGGCGGCTCATCAGCAGCTGTGTCTCCACTTCGGCGGAGAGGTGACCCAACGAGAGCCGGAGCAGGAATCGATCGAGCTGCGAATCGGGCAGCGGGTAGGTGCCGCTCAGATCGAGTGGGTTCTGCGTGGCGATGACGGAGAAGGGCTGGGGAAGGGGGTGGGTGACGCTGTCGAGGCTGACCTGCCCCTGGGCCATCGCCTCCAGCAGGGCCGACTGCGTGCGCGGCGGCGCGCGGTTGAGCTCATCGGCGAGCACCACCTGGTGAAAGATGGGCCCCGGCCGGAACTCGAACTGACCCTTCGCCTGCAGGAAGACCTGCGCCCCGAGGATGTCGCTGGGCAGCACGTCGGCGGTGAACTGCACCCGGGCAAAGCTCATGGAGAAGCTGCGGGCGAGCCCTTCGGCGAGCGTGGTCTTGCCCACGCCCGGCACGTCTTCGAGCAGCAAGTGGCCGCGGGCGACCAGGCAGGTGAGCGCGAGCTTCACCTGCTCCGACTTGCCGAGCACGAGCTCGCCGATGTGGTTCTGAAGCCGCTGGAGGAGTTCGGGGTGTTTGGGTGGCATCACTTCGGTTGGCGAGTGTAACGGAGGCTGGCGAATCCGTCTGTCTCGCGTGACGTTCCACTGCTATCGGTCTGGGGTGGGTCGAATTCACCGCCTCAGCAACGAGCTCATCAACCAGATCGCGGCCGGCGAGGTGGTGGAGCGCCCGGCCAGCGTGGTGAAGGAGCTGGCGGAGAACGCCATCGACGCCGGGGCGTCCACCGTTCGGGTGATGCTCTCTGAAGGCGGGCTCTCGGCCATCGCGGTGATCGATGACGGCTCGGGCATGTCGCGCGAAGACGCGCAGCTGTGTCTCGAGCGGCACGCCACCAGCAAGCTGCGCGACGCCGACGGGCTGTTTCACATCTTGACCAAGGGGTTCCGGGGCGAGGCCATCCCCTCCATTGCGTCGGTGTCGCGCTTCTCGTTGATCACCGCCGAGCCGGGCGCCGCGGTCGCCACCCGCATCACCATCGAGGGTGGGGGGCCTCCGCTGATCGAAGACGCGCCTGCACCGGGCGGCACGCGCATCGACGTGCTCGACCTGTTTTTCAACGTGCCGGCGCGGCGCAAGTTCCTCAAGCGCGAGTCGACCGAGCTGACGCACTGCGAGGAGGCCGTCACCCGCCTCGCCCTGGCGCACCCCGAGGTGGGTTTCTTTCTCGAGCACGGGGGGCGGTTGTTGATCTCCAGCCCGGCCACCCCGAAGCGGCCCAGGGAGCGCATCGCGGCGCTGCTGGGCACCGAGGTCGAACCGCACCTGCTGGAGATCGACGAGCGGCGGCTGGGCGTGCACGTGCACGGCTTCATCGCTTCGCCCGAGTTCACCTTGCCCACCGCGCGGGCGCTCTACACCTTCGTCAATCGCCGCTACGTGCGCGATCGCGGCGTGAACTCAGCGGTGCAACGCGCGTTTCAAGACACCTTGCCGCCCGGCCGCCAGCCGGTGTGCGCGATCTTCATCGACCTCGAGCCGGCTTCGGTCGACGTCAACGTGCACCCGCAGAAGCTCGAGGTGCGGTTCTCTGATCCGCGCAGCATTCAGGAGGCGTTGTCGGCCGCGGTCACGCGCGCGTTGAAGGCGGCCCCGTGGCGGCAGTCGCCTTCGCAGCCGGTGGAAGACATGCACGCGCACTACGCGCAGGCGGTGGATCGGTTCCTCGCCCGTTCGCAGGAGAGTGGCCAGGGGCTGGCGATCGATCCGCAGGCGAACTCCACGCGCACCGTGATGGATGAGCCGGGCCGGGCGGCGTTCGGGACCTCGCGGCCGGGTCTCAACGAAGCGCCGCCGCTGGGCTACTTCAGCGCGCTGCGTTTCATGGGCGAGCTGGGGCGGCGTTTCTGGGTGTGTGAAGGGCAGGGCGGTTCGTTGGTGGTGCTCGATCCCCGCGCGGTCCGTGAGCGGGTGGCGCTGGAAGCCCTCCGCAGCCGGTTTCGCGAAGGCACGCTCGGCGCCGCGGCCGCCACGTTGTTCTCCACCACCGTCACGTCTTCGCAGGCGCCGGCGATTCTTTCGGTGCGCGAGCGGCTGGCGACCTACGGCGTCGAGGTGGAGGACTTCGGAGGCGAGACCCTCGCGGTCAAACGCGTGCCGCCCGAGTTGGAGCCCACCGAGATCGGGACGTGGTTGCCGGGCCTGGCCACCACACCCGATGACGACGCCGCGTTGCGCATGCTGGCCCACGCGGTCGGGTCAGAGCCGCTGCGCTCGGTGACCAACGATGAAGTGAAGGCGTTGTTGCGGCAGCTCGACGACGCCGACTTCTCCGTGCCGGCCCAGCGCTCGAAGGTCGTGGTGAGCGACGTGCCGCTGCTCGACCTGGGCTGACCCGGCTGACATGGGCTCCCTCGGCTCCCTCGCCCCCGCGGGGAGAGGGGGCGCATTGGTTGCCAGCTGCGGCCGAAAACTTGCGGGTCCGATCACCCCCGCTACGGTCCGCTGCAACCCTGTAGCAGCCCCAGCGCACGGAGAACCCGATGATGGAATCCCTCACCACCCAGGCCGCTGCTCAGCTCGTTCCCGCCAGCTACGCAGAGAAGGCCATGGCGTCGCTGATGCAGCTTCACTCCGAGCTGATGGATGAGAAGGAGCGCCGGGTCGAGCTCTTCCGCAAGCTGATGGAGCGGGAGCAGTCGCTGGCCGAGCTCAAGATGTACGTGAAGATGTTGGAGGAGAAAGTCTCCGCGCGCCCGATGGTGACGACGCCTGCCGAGCCGCAGCCCACGCCGCAGCCGCCGCGTCAGGTTCGTACTGCGCCCGTGCCTCCGCGCATTCCGTCGGCTCCCCGCACGCGCCTCGACGGCTGGAAGACCTGGTGATGCGTCAGGCGCTGTTGGCGGTCGTGCTGCTCAGCAGCGCCGCGTTGGGTGAAGGCATCGATGGGCTGGGGCGCATCTCGTTGGGTGGCGGCTACCGCTGGGTGCCCAACTGGCACTTCATCTACAAGGCCAACCAGGCGGGCACGCCCTTCGTCGAAGGCATCAATGGGGGCCCCCAGGCGACCGCGAGTTTCGGGTTGGGCGTCTCCAGCGTGATCGAGATCTCGATCGATCTGCTGGGCAGCTACGAGACGTTCAAGCTGGGGCAGATGGACGGCAGCACCGAGGAGTACACCTCCGCGATGTACGGGGCACAGCTGGGGGGCCGGCTCACGGGTGCCGACGTGTTCTTCAAGGGCTTCGCGCCCTACCTGTCTCTCCAGGCGGGGCCGGTGCTCTCGAACGTCAGCTCGAGGTCGCTGCCCAACTACGAGAAGGTCCTGCTCGCTCTCTCAGCTTCGCTGGGCGCGACCTACCGATTCTCGCCGCGTTACGGGATCGCCCTCGACGCCCGCTACGTGCTCGCGCGCGCTACCGTGCCGCCGATCTCCGGCATCAACGTAGGCGGTTTCCTGTTCAGCGCGATGTTCGTTCTCTATTTCCCGTCTGCCCCGAAGCGTGATCTCGACGTGCCCGGGTTCTGATAACAGCGATCGTCATGGCCGAAACCACTGCTGACGCAGCCAAGCTGCTCGAAGAGATCCGCCGCGAAGTCGTCGAGTCGCGGAACATGACCATCAAGACGGACAACGCGCTCAAGACGTTGCACGCCGAGCTGAAGCTCGTGTCCACCCAGCAGGACGCGTTTCAGAGCCGCACCTGGTTCAGCACGGGCGCCGCTTACGTGGTGTTCGCGGCGCTGTGCGTGGCGGGCGTGGTGGTGATCTCCAACACCCGCGCGGCCGGTGCGAACGCCGAGCGCGAGCGCCTGGAGAAGCAGGTCGGTGAGCTCACCTCGACCATCGACAAGCTGAAGGCCGACGCCACGGGCCAGCTGGCAGCCGAGCAGTCGGCGCTGCAGGTGTACCGCCAGATGACCACGCTGCCCGGTGAAGAGCGGCTCAAGGGCATCGACGCGCTGCAGAAGATCGATCAGACCAGGCTGACCGCCTTCGCCAAGCTGGTGCTGCAGGACCGCGCGGTGGCGCTGCGCAAGGAAGTCGGGGGCGCCGTGTTGGAGAAGGGCAAGACCGCCTTCCGCCGGCAAGACTGGCCCGAGACCATCTCGCAGCTCGGCCGCTTCCTCTCGATGGATCCCGTCGAAGAGGACGCGCTCGAGGCCTCGTTCTACCTGGGCAATGCCTACTTCCAGTCGCGCAAGTTCGAAGACGCGATCAAGCACCTCACGCGCTTCGCGGACGGCGACAAGAAGGCCAAGCTGCGTGACTTCGCGATGTTGATGTTGATGCAGTGTTACGACATGACCGGCGCCCGGGAGCAGGCCATCGCCACCGCGAAGGAGGCCTACAACTCGTATCCTTCGAGCGACTTCCGCAACCAGTTCGTCGCGCGGTTGCAGCGCACCGTGCCGCAGCCTGCCGCCGCGCCTGCCCCTGCGGCACCCGCTCCGGTCGCTCCGGGCCCCGGCCCCAGATGAGTGCCCCGGCCAACGACCCGCGTGATCCGAGGTATCGGCCGTATCGTGCGGTGTCGCTGGGCGTGTACCTGGTGTTCACCATCAGCTTCTCGAGTTTGATCATCTTCAGCGTGTACCGCTCGGTGTTGCGCATGACGCCCGAGCGGCCGAAGGTGAGCGAGACGAAGCCCGAGGCCGAGTGTCTGAGCGGCGCGCGGGTGTTGTTCGACGAGCTGGAAGCGCAGCGCAAGGCGCAGGGCGATCTGCCTGACGTCACCAGCTCGGATCAGAAGTTCCTGCAGTACCGGGTCGAGTGGCTGCAGCGAAAGCGCACCATGGAGGCCCAGTGCGGGTTGGAGAACCGGGAGCGGGTGAAGAAGGCCTTCGACTCGCTCGACAAGGTGCTCGATCTCTACACCACGGCGTCGACCCAGTTCAGCGGGTCGGTCGGGCCGAGCGTGGACGACTTCAAGAAGCAGCTGGAGCAGTAACTCCCTCTCCCTGCGAAGCGGGGAGAGGGTTGGGGTGAGGGTGCGCCGGGATAAACCGGCAAGGAGGAGCAGATGAAAGAGCTGCACGCCGAAGGACTAGCAATCCACGGCGACCCCGAGTCATGGGCCTACCGTCGTGAGACGGAGAGCCAAGCGTTGACAGGGGCACACGC
>JAUYRZ010000102.1 GCA_030695565.1 Archangium sp. | reverse complement strand
GGCTCAAGCTCCAGCAGCGAGCCCTGCCGCTGCTCAGGCAGCCGATGCGTCTTCGTCGACCGTCGTGATTGCTTCACGCGCACCCAAGATCACGACAGGGTGCGGGTGGTCAACCACTCCCGACTAGATCAACAGCCTCCCGAGAGGGGAGAGGGAGCACCTCAGTCGGAGAGCCCCGGCAACCGGCGCTCAGGCAGCTCTTCGCCGGGCTCCAACGCCGCGTACGCCCGCGCCGCCTGCACCACGACTTCTGCCTCGTGAACCGCATGCACCTGGGTGCGCACGTAGGTCGACCGCTTCTTCCCCTCGAACATCACGTTGCAGGGCGAGCGACACATGCCCAGGCAGCGCACGCCTTCCACGTCGAACACCTCTTTGAGCCCGAGCTTTTTCCGGAGGGCTTTGACCTCCTGGTAGAGCCGCTCGCCGTTGCCGGCCTCGCTCTCGTCGTCGTCTTCACACCGACGGCAGATGGAAATGAGGGGCGTGCGGCTCATGCAGTCACGATTCCAAAACGGCTCGGGCCGCGCTCCTCAATGAGGAACCGCGGCCCGGACGATCAATCAGCTGAACGACCGACCGACTCAGACTTCGCCGGCCGCCTTCAGATCCGCGTACACGCGCTCAATCCCGCGCTTGTCGATGATCCGCATGCCGTGCGCCGACACGCGCAGGGTGATCCACTTCTTGAGGCTGGCGACGAAGAAGCGGTGCTTCTGCAGGTTCGGCAGCGAACGGGTCTTCGTCTTGTTGTTGGCGTGGCTGACATTGTTGCCAACCAGGGGGCGCTTGCCCGTCACCTGACATACGCGGCTCATGGGTATCTCCGGAAAAGTTTAGAAAATTACCAGCTGGCTTTGACGACGCCGGTCAGCTCGCCCGCCAGGGCCTTCTCGCGGAAGATGATGCGAGAGAGACCGAACTTGCGGAGGTTGCCACGGTTGCGGCCGGTCACGGCGCAGCGCACGGTGACGCGGATGGGGTTCGAGTCGCGGGGCAGCTTGGCGAGTTTCACCTGAGCGGCCTGACGATCTTCCATCGAGGTCTGGGGGTTCTTGATCGTCGCCTTGATCTCGGCGCGGCGGGTCGCGTACTTCGCGGTCAGCGCCTTGCGGCGATCGTTCTTGAGGATGGAGGACTTCTTCGCCATGGATTTTGAACCTGCGGAAAAAGGGAGCGCCTCCATACACACAATGGCCGGTTCCGATCAAGTTGATCACTCAACGACCATTGCTTTTCACGGGCAGGGTGGTCTAGAGCCCGCCAAATCATGGGCACTTTCCAGACCTTCCTCGCCAGCAAGAGCATCACCCCCAAGGCCATCGCGATCACCAGCAAGCGCATCGAGAGCTTCGATGAGACCTCGCGCAAGCTGATGGGCAAGCGCTGGAACAAGCGCCACACCAAGGAGACGGCCGACAAGAAGTACGCCGAGCTCGAGATTGGCAAGCCGACCCAGCACGGCCGTGGCGTGACGGAGAAGCAGATCGCCGCCGCCGACAAGGACACCGCCGTGACCCGCAAGGTCCGCGCGAAGATCCTCAAGGCCGTCAACACCATCCTGGTGAAGAAGGGCCAGCCGGCCGCCGACATGAAGGTGCTCTTCGAAGGTGTGAAGGCGCGCGTCGGCAAGAAGCCCGAAGTCGCCGCGAAGAAGTAATTCTTCCCGCGTAGCGCTCACGACGGAATGACCCTGCAGGTCCTCAATGGACGTGCGGGGTCATTTCATGTCCGCTGTGGCCTCTTTGAGTGAGCTGAGCCCCAGGCAGAAGACCCAAGCGCTCACCGGCATGCTGCTGGCGATGTTCCTCGCGGCGCTCGATCAGACGATCGTGGCCACCGCGGGCCCCGACATGCAGCGCTCGCTCGACATCGACGCGTCGCTCTACACGTGGATCACCACCGGCTACCTCGTCTCCTCGACGGTGCTGGTGCCGGTGTACGGGAAGCTCAGCGATCTCTACGGCCGCAAACGCATCGTGGTGTTCGGGGTGGTGCTCTTCCTCGTCGCCTCGGCCCTGTGCGGCTTCTCTCAAAACACCGGGCAGCTGATCGCCTTCCGGGTGCTGCAGGGCGCCGGTTCTGCCTCGCTCTTCACCTCGGCCTTCGCGGTGGTGGCCGATCTGTTTCCCCCCTCGGAGCGCGGCAAGTACTCCGGGCTGTTCGGCGCCGTGTTCGGGGTCAGCTCGCTCATCGGCCCGCTGCTCGGTGGCTTCATCACCGACACCTTCGGGTGGCACTGGGTGTTCTTCATCAACCTGCCCATCGGCGCCATCGCGCTCACCTTCATCTGGCTGCGCATGCCGCCGCTCGAGCCGGTGCGGGCCACCCGGCCCACCATCGACGTGCTGGGCGCGGTGCTGCTGGCCATCGCGGTGGTGCCCTTTCTGGTGGCGCTCACCCTGGGCCGCCCCGAGCTGCGACCGGGAGAACACGGCTACCTGTGGACCGACTGGCAGGTGCTCGCCTCGTTCGGCGTCTCGTTGCTGGCGCTCTTCAGCTTCATCGTCTGGGAGCTGCGCGTCGCAGCGCCCCTGGTCGACCTGCGGCTGTTCAAGAACCCCGCGGTCGCCTTCGGCAGCGCCACCGTGTTCGTGATGGGAGGCGCGTTCCTCACCCCGATGGTCTTCCTCCCGCTCTTCATGGTGAACGTGGTGGGCGTCACCAACACCGCCAGTGGGCTCACCATCAGCCCGCTCGTGCTGGGCGTGGTGGCGGGCAACGTGTTGTCGGGCCAGCTCGTCTCGCGCATGGGGAAATACAAGGCGCTGATGCTGGGCAGCCTGAGCCTGGCGATCGCGGGCTTCGCGGTGCTCGCCTTCACCTTGAGCGCTGACAGCACGCAGAGCGAGGTGACGGTGAAGATGGTGGTGCTGGGCCTCGGGCTGGGCCCCACCATTCCGCTGTACACCATCGCCCTGCAGAACGCGGTGACGCCCGCGCAGCTCGGTCAGACCACCTCGATGGTGACCTTCTTCCGGCAGATGGGTTCGACGGTGGGCATCGCGGTGGTGGGCAGCCTGTTCGCCACCACGCTCTCGCACGAGCTCTCGACGCGTCTAGGGGAAGCGACGCGGGGTCTGCCGCCGGAGCTCGTCGCGCGATTCTCTTCGGGCGAAGAAGGCGGCGCGCCCGCCCGTTTCGATCCTGAAAAGCTGAAGGCGAAGATCTCCGATCAACTGGAAGGTGCGGTCAACCTCGCGGGCCGTGCGCTCGAGGGCGATTCGTTCGCTCAGCAGCTGGTGCTCGCCAGCCCGTTGGCCAGCCCGGGCCTCAAGGCGGCGATCGACACGGGGGGCATGCGGGCGTTCGTGCGCGCGCCGTACACCGTGGCGCGCTCCCGGTTGCGCCGCGCGGCCGAGAGTGACGTGTCGTGGAACGAGCTGCGTGTTCAGTTTCCCGAGCTGGCGCCGATGCGGCCCGTCGATCAAGCCGGCCTGAGCCGCGCCGATGCCCAGCTCGAACGGGCCGGTGAACAGGCCGCCCAGCGCTCGTACGCGCTCGTGCTCGACGAGGTGCGAGCCGACCTCGCCCAACGAAAGCCCACGCTCTTCGCCGCGGTGGACATGGCCAACGTGGCGGTGAAGGAGGCCTTCACCCAGTCGATCCGCGTGGTGTACCGGGTGGCGATGGTGCTGGCGGCGATCGCGTTCTTGCTCACCTTGCGGCTGCCTCAGGTGCCGTTGCGCACCTCGATGGGCGTGGCGCCGCCCACGGACTGATCGGGCAGACCGACTGCTCTCGCAGGTTGATCGAAACAGCAAACGGACACCGCTCATCCCCAGCGGAGTCGAGGGATTGCCTCTGCTTCGCGCTGCAAATGCCCCTCGACTGGCTTGGGGAGACCGGTGCTGGAAGCCGCCAACCCTCTCGGGGCGAACGGTGGGCGATGGCCCGGAACGATGCGTGCTACGTCTCCTCGATGACGACCGAGCCCGAGCCCGAGCAGCCGAGCACCCCCGAGCGACTGCAGACCGACGAGAGCCTGCGCGCCGAGCGCGAACGGGCCGACGGAGCGCTCGCCGAGAGCATGTCTGCCGTCGACGACATCGCGGACGCCGTGATCATCCGGGCGCGGCAACGCGCTGATGGCGTGCTCGCTGCCGCGCGCGCGAAGAGCGATCGCACCTCGCCGGTCGCGACCACGCCCGCCCTGGTGAAGGAGCGCGGCAAGGAAGACAGGGTGCTCCAGGAAGAACGCGCCACCGCCGACGAGATCCTCAAGGAGGAGCGCGCCGAACACGTGACGCTGCTCAACAACGAGCGCGAAGAGACCGACAAGGATCTCGTGCGTGAGCGCGGCCGCTCGGATGACGCGCTGGCGACCCGCGATGAGTTTCTCTCCATCGTCAGCCACGACCTGCGCACGTTGCTCAGCCAGGTGATGGGCTACGCGGGCCTCATCTCGATGGAGGTGGCGGCCCAGCAGTTCGGCGCCCAGGTGATCAGCAACGCCGATCGCATTCAGCGCTCGGGCACGCGCATGAACCGGTTGATTGGCGATCTGGTCGACGTCGCCAGCATTCACGCGGGCACGTTGATCGTGACGCGGCAGGAAGAAGATCCGGTGCGCGCGGTGACCGAGGCCGTCGATACGTTCCAGGCGCAGGCCGTCGCGCGTGGCATCTCGGTCTCGTCGGAGACGGACCTGGCGCCCATCAACGTGCTGTTCGACCCCGCGCGCATTCTCCAGGTGCTCACCAACCTGCTGAGCAACGCGCTCAAGTTCACGCCCGCGAAGGGCACCATCGTGGTCCGCGTCGAGCGCGTGGCCAACGAGCTGCAGTTCTCGGTGAGCGACACCGGCATCGGCATTCCCGCCGACAAGCTGGAGGCCATCTTCGAGCGCTACCTGCAGATCAACAGCAACGATCGCCGTGGCGTGGGGCTGGGCCTCTACATCTCCAAGTGCATCATTCAGGGCCACGGCGGGCGCATCTGGGCCGAGAGCAAACTCGGCAAGGGGAGCACCTTCTCCTTCACGCTCCCCATCGAAGCGCAGGCCTGAAGCGCCATCCGTTGCGCCGGTAACGGCTGCCATTTCAACTCGGCGGGAAGCGTCGAGGTCGGCGATCTGTCTACAGCGCGCGGTGAAGAGGGGCGTGTCTATCCTCCGCGGTTCAATGTTCGGCTTCGGTAAAGCAATGCCGTTCGATCGCGACGCGACGCTGCGCCGCGCGGAAGAATTTCGCGGGCGCAAGAAGCCGAAGAAGGCGATCGCCGAGCTGCGCAAGGTGCTGGCGATCGATCCGAAAGATGCGATCGCGCACTCGAAGCTGGGGCCGCTGTTGATCTCGACGGGTCACCAGGTCGAGGCGCTGGAGAGCTTTCGCATCGCGGCCGATGATCTCGATGCGCGCGGGTTCGCCGACAAGGCGCTGAGCCTGTGGCTGCAGATCGCGCAGACCCGGGTGAGCGATCTCGACGCGTGGGAGAAGGTCACCCAGTTCCACGTGACGCGGGGGCGCAAGGCCGATGGGGTGAAGGTGTTGCTGCAGGCCGCGTTCGCGCAGCAGGGCAAAGAAGGGCGGGGCCGGGCGATTCGGTTGCTCGAGAAGGCGCTCTTGTTCGAGCCGCAACGGCTCGAGGCCATCCTCGCGCTCGCTCCATTGCTGGTGAAGGAACGACGCGCACCCGAAGCCCGCGTGTTGCTCGACACAGCGCTCACCTTCACCAGCGGGCCGAACGCGAGGAAGCTGCGGCGAAAGCTGTTCCTGCTCTTCCCCGGGTTCAGCACCTTCTGGCGCTGGCTCCGCTCCTGAGCTCCCTCTCCCTGCGAAGCGGGGAGAGGGTCGGGGAGAGGGGCCGTTCGGAGTGCGGAGTCGAGCCCCTCACCCGGCCTGCGGCCGACCTCTCCCCGCTCGCAGGGAGAGGTTTTTACGACGCATCACGAAGAGCAGCGGCAACAACGCGAAGAACACCCCATCGCTCGAAGTACACCCGCACCCGCTCGCAGCCGCCGCGGTCAACGTGATGGTCCCCTGACCTTGCGCATTCGAGGGATCTCGCGCGGTCACCACGAACGTGAGCGCACCCTCTTTGGGCATGGTGAACGAAGCGACCGCTGAGCTCGCCCCTTCGAGCACCACCGGCGACCCCGCGCTCTGCACCCAGGCAAACGTGAGCGGATCCCCATCCGGGTCGAAGCTGGCCGACGCATCGAGCCTCACCACTTCCCCCGCCTTCACCGTGCGCGACTCACCCAGCAGCACCACCACCGGCGGCAGGTTCGTGGCATCGACGACATTCACCACGCCGCCCGCGGTCGAGCTCAGCACGCGGTCCGACACCGTGACCTCGAAGCCAAACATCTCCGAGCCGTTCACTGCCGGAGCGGAGAACGAAGCATTCGCCGTGTCACCCTTCACCAGCGTCACCGCGGGGCCGCTGGTCTGGCGCCACTGGTACGTGAGGAGGTCGCCATCGGGATCCGAAGCGATGGCCGTGAGCATCACGGTCGACCGCTCCGGAGCCGTCGCCGGAATCTCGACCGTCACGAGGGGCGCGAGGTTGACCGGCTGCACGGTGAGCTCGACGCGTGAAGGCGCGCTGCTGAGCGAGCCGTCAGAAGCCACCAGCTCCAACACCACCACCACGGCGGTCGCCCCGATCACCGGCGCGGTGAACTGCGAGGTGGCCGAAGTCGCATCGGAGAACGACCCCAACGGCCCCGCCACCTGCGTCCACGCGAAGGTCACCGGGTCCCCATCGGGATCACTCCCGCTGCCGGCGAGCGTCACCGTGGCTGCTTCATTCACGCCCTGGTTGGGACCTGCCATCGCGATCGGCGCGCGATTGAGCTGCTGCACCGTCACCTGCACTACATCGGGCGTCGACGAGACGGTGCCGTCGTTGACCACCAGCTGGAACGACAACGCCGTATCGGCCGTCACCTGCGGCGCGGTGAAGACACCGTTCACCAGCGCGACCGAGGGTCCACTCACCTGCGTCCACGTCGCGGTGATGGGATCGTTGTCGGCATCGGTGCTGGCCGAGCTGTCGAGCGTCACCACCGTTCCTTCATCGACCACGCGATCCGCCCCGGCACGAGCGACCGGCGGGCGATTGATGCAGTTGGCCTGATCAGCGATCAACCGCGGGAACGGCGTGTTGGTGATGCCGGTGAACGCGATGGAATCCACGTCCCACCCGGCGCCCGCGGAGGCCTGATCAGCACCGATGCGCAACCGCACCCGCACGGTCTGCCCCGCGAAGGTGGTGCCCAGGTCGACGGTGGTGGTGGTGAAGGCGGGGTAACCCGGGCTTCGACCTGTGTATGCAGCGCGGCCGTTCAGCGGGTTGGTGGTGCCCATGCCTCCGAGCGTGCCGGTGTACCCGGCAGCGGCGGTGCCGACGTCGGTCCAGCTGGTGCCTCCATTGGTGCTGATCTCGATGACCGCGCCGTCGTAGCTGGTCATCGCGTCGGCCTCGTAATCCCACCGGTGGGTGAGCACCATGTTCAGGCTTCCCGACGGGGCGACGTTCAACGCCGGAGAGACCAACGAGATGTCGGCCGTGGTCGAGGGGTTCACGCCGTACCAGACGTGTTGACCCGCCGAGAGGCGCTTGCGCTCCCAGTCGAAGGCGTTCGAGAGCGCAGTGTTCTTCACGAAGGTCCACGCGGCGATGCGGGTCTCCACGTCGTCGGTGGCGGAGTTCGCAGGCGCCTCATCGGTGTGCATCCGCGCGCTGAACGTGGTGGTGCGGTTGCCAGCGGGCGTGAGGGTGGGGTCGGTGAAGGTGATGGTGAAGACCGCGACCATCGGCGCCGCGACGCCGTTGAGGAGGACTTGCGTCTGCGCCGTGGCCTGGCCCCAGGGCTGCGAGTTGGTGAAGGTCAGGCTCGGCGGAGAAACGACGACGCCCGGCGTGGTGCTGGTGATCGTCCCCGTGGTCGCGGTGAGCGCATCGAAGCCGGTGTTGCGAAGGGTGACGTTGAGGAAGCCGCTCTCCCCTTGATCGAGCACGCCGTCGCGATCGCAGTAGCTCGCTTCGTCATCGAGCGTGGCGCGCACGAAGGTGAGCTCGTTGCCCGTGCTGAAGTCTTCGACCACCGGTGAGTGCGTGGTGGAGCCGCGATCCGGAGCGACCGCGCGCAACCCCAGACCGCGCCTCGCGAAGGCCGCCGCGAAGAGCTTGTAGTCGGTCATGTCACTGGCAGCGACGGCGGCCAGCAAGGCGTCGCGGCCCTCGGTGAAGGTCGGCTGCCCCGGCGTGAGCTTGAGCCCCGCCACGAGGTAGCGAAGCATGCGATCGCGCGCTTGATCGAAGGTGAGCCGGGGCGTCGCGCGCAGCAGCGCCGCGTAACATTCGAACACCGCCACCGCCCACAGCTCGCCGGAGTTGTGCACCTCAGCGTTCGTCGCGCCGCCGCCATCGGACGGTGGGCCGACGGGCAAGGCCACGCCGTTCTCGATGTGTTTGAAGGTCAGCGGGTTCTTCGTGAAGTCGGTCGAGTACGGATAGCGGCGAATGCCGTAGTAGCTGGCGTCGAGGAAGCCGGGCCCGAGCAACGCGTAGGTGGCCGGGGTGTAGACGCCAGCCCAGTTGGCATTACTCGCCACCTGCAGATCGCTCTGTCGCACCATCATCATCAGCGCGACGATGTCGCCCCAGCCTTCGCCCATGCTGCGGCCCTGGTTGTTCGACAAGCCGGCGGAGTTCGAGATGAGGCGGTTGCTCAGGTAGTGGCCCCACTCGTGCGCCACGATGGTGTTGTCCAGCTCGCCCGCCCTGCGGGTGATCGCCGCGCGGCTCATGGTGATGGAGACGGTGCCCGCACCGAGGTTCGTCCTCAACGTCGCGCCATCGGCCTGGGTCAACGAGAGCACCGGGATGGTGACCGTGGTGATCGACGTGTCAGCCGCGAGTGACGGCGGCGTGGCAGAGGCGACGTTGTTGACGATGATCAACCCCACCGCGCCTGCGTTCTGCGCGTTGAGGGCCTTCATGCCGAAGGTGCAGTTGCCGCGATCGACCACGGCGATGCGCCCGGTGACGACGGTGCTCAACGCGGTGCAGCCATCGTTGGTGGGCGCCACGCTGTCGTTGGCCTGCACCGCGTTGGCGGTCAGCGTGAAGACCTGCGCACCAAAACCAGCCGCGCCGCTGGGGTACGGACCGCCCGGAGAGGCGGTGAGCGACGAGAGGCCCTGCGGGCTCCACACGTACATCTGCATGCGCGGCCGTGCGCCGTCGGCAGGCGTGCTCATGTTGGCGTTGTTGGTGCCGTTGAAGTCCTGCGCTTCGGCCTTGATGCTGTCGGCGCCCGCACCACCGCGCGAGAAGTTGCTCAGCTGCGCGTTGCCGGCCGCTTCGTTGAACCCCTTGTCGTAGAACCAGTCGTGCAGCTGGTTGATGTTGAAGAAGAGCTGCGTGATGCCCGCCTGCTGCTGCGCGGTGCTCGCGTTGGGCTGCAGCGTGACGTCGTAGGTGCGATCGAACGTGCGGAAGGAGGTGGTGGTGGCGCGCAGGTCTCCGGTGTTGAAGCCGTCGGGCGTGACGAGGTCGGCGTAGGCGTCGACGTTGTTGCCGGTGGTCTCGGTGGCCCCGGCCGCGAGCCAGGGATCGTTGGTGCTGATGGGCCCGTTCTGCAGGGTCACCAGTGAAGGCATCACGAAGGGCGGGTTGAAGCCGTTGGGCGTGCCGGTGGGGTGGGGTGACGCGCTGATTCCCTGCGGGCCGTCATCGGGGAGGAAGAGGCCGTTGGGCTGCGCCCACACCCGGTAGGTGAACTGCTCCGACTCGCTCAGGTTCTTGCGCGAGAGCACCGCGCCGTCTTCAGCCGAGATGACGAGCGCGTACATCGAAGAGGACGGCTCGGTGGCGCTGGCGATGTCGAGCTCGAGATGCCACGCGGGCACCAGGCGCTCGGGCAACGGATAGAGCACCTTCTTTGCGCGGCCGCTGAAGGGCTGCTCCAGCGTGGAGGTGAAGAGGCGGAAGCCCGCTTCATCCAGCTGACCTTCGATGAAGCGGGAAGAGTCGACGGGCGTGCCGAGCAGGTTGCTCCAGGCGCTCGCGAAGGCGGTGGGCGCGGCCAGCTTGAACTCGCCTTGCTTCACCTGCGCCGGCGAGAGGTAGCCGCTGAGGGCGACCAGCTCGAGGCGTTGGTTCATCGCGACATGCAGGCGATCGCGGAACACGCTCACGCCGCCCACGCGCTTCTCGAAGCTGGCCACGATGGCGCCCTGGCCCGTGTCGTGGAGCTGCACCAGGGTGGACTCCGCCAGCTGCGCGGCTGCGGCGCGGTAGAGCCCGGCGTGCGCGAAGAGATGACGGCGCGCGGCCTGCTCGGCGGTCAGCCCCGAATCACGGGGCGAACGTGTGCCCGGAGCAGGCGGAGCGGCCCAGAAGAACGTGGGTACACCCAGGCGCGGCTCGATGCTGCTGACGTGGCCGTCGAAGGCGCCGTCGGGCAGCGCGCGCAGTTCTTTCGACGCAGTGAATGCGTCGAGGTTGGGTTGTTCGAAGGCAAAAGAAGCGGTCGCTCCGAGGAGCAGAAGCGCAGGCAGGTGACGCATGTCGTGAACCCCAGGAAGGGAAGGAGCCCACCCTACTATTACCGGGCCACAGCGAAGTTGACCGGTTGACCCACCGTTCGCATCGAGCGCAGTCGAGATGCCACTTCTGCTGCGGGACACACGGCTGGAACTTCGGACGACCAATGGGTCGAGTACTTCCAAGGTTCGGGCGAGACAACTCCCCCCTCGGCGACCGCTTGCTCCTCCCTTGTGCTGCCTGCGTCTTCGACCCACGACGAGTCTGGCAGACTCAGAGGATTGGCCGTGTCGGACTCATTGGGGACGCCGGGGAGCCCTAACGGGGCCTATTTCAAACAAGTTTACACTTGGTCCGGCGATCAGTTGGTGAAGGACGATACCTGCTACAAGAATACCGGCTCCGTTGCCAAAAGAAGCTACGCGTATGATGGAATGCGCAGACTGCTCTCGCGAACCGACACCATTCCTTCAACATCAGAAACGTTCGCGTATGATCGCAGAAGTAATCGCACGTCACTCTCTCTGACTGGGCCTGCCTGCGCGCGAGTTGGTCAATCGTCACCGATTACCTGGGCAAGCCCGTACTGACCTTCGATCGCGGAGGAATCTCGGGAACGGGCGACAGTGAGGCGTTTGGGGCCACGCACCGGCGTGAGGCGCGTTACGCGTCGCCGCACTACCCAACGCCGGGTAACTACACTGTCACGACTTTGAATCCGGGAATGCCCCCAGGCTTCGACGGGCCCCTGCGTATCCTGATGACCCGCACGAGCTACGGCGCGTCGAGCACCGTCGCGCTAAAATCTATTCCGCAGCCGCTCTCGGGCAACAAGGCCCACGTGTGGAGCAACTGGCTCTATTCATCCCCCTCGAACACCTGGCCGGTCGCCTTTTCAACGTCCGTATCGACCGACTACGGTTTCGACATGGAAGCGTACGAAGTTCAGATGAAGCAACTTGGCACGTGGTGGGGGTGGCCTGCTCTCCGCTTTCCTGGTGTTGCCGAGCGAGTTGCTTGAGGGATCCACGGGCGGATTCGATCCAACTCGTTGCCGGGTAGGTGCGTTGCAGGCGAATCAGTCGCCATTGAGCAGCCGGATCCTTGCGGGTCGCGCTGGCTGAGGGACGGTGACCCTCA
>JAUYRZ010000012.1 GCA_030695565.1 Archangium sp. | reverse complement strand
TGGTGCGCACCCCTCCGCGTTGCGTGATGGCCATCAACAAGTCGGATCAGCCGGCCCTTAACAAGCGTGCTTCGCAACAACATGAAGCTTCGCGCCGTGCTCGAGGAGCACGTGCCAGCAGGTCGCATCGAGTACTTGCCGGTGAAGCTCAAGGACAAGAAGAAGAAGCCCGTCGCGGGCTCGTACCAGCTTGCCAACGTGCTCACGGTCGTCGACTGCGCCGACATGAAGCGCTCCCGATACACGATGGATCCGCTCGTGAAGTCGCAGGTGCACCGCTTCCGGCTGCTCGTGCTCGACGAGGAAAAGATCCCTGGGGATGTGAACATCTTCCGGCTCGCCAACCACCTCGACCTCGTGCTCGTTCGGGAAGACCTGGGGAAGGCGATCCTCCGGGCGAAGGCCACAGGGGTCGAGTTCGTGGATCTCGAGTCGTACAACGAGGGCTTCCGCCGGCCCGGAGACGTCGGCACGGGGTGAGCGGTACGGCGCGGGCTCATCGCGGTCAGAGTGGTCTGCCGTGCCTGGCTTCTCGGTCGTCGCGAGCTCGCCCCACGAGTCGGATGACGCGAGTGCACCAAGCGCTCGTAAGTGGCGATGAGTAAACAAAATCCATGCGCTTGCGGGTCACTCGCCCGGCGTCACCTGCTCAACGCTGCGTGAAGCGCGTGAAGAGAATGCACGCTTCGAGAGGCCAGCTCATCTCTGAGCCAGAGCTGCGCCGAAAGAACCGGCCGCCTTCCCCGGAGAAGGTGTCACCCTCAGGATCAAAGTTTACAAAGCGCGAGTTGGCTTTAGGCCTTCTCGAGAAACACCCGCAGGTTGGTCGAGGTCCCGGCCGCCACGTCTGACCAGCGCTCGACTGACCGAAAGCCCTCCAACTCGATGCGAATGCGCTGCGGCCCGGCGGGCAGGGTGAGCGTGCACGGCGTCACCGCTTTCTTCTCCCCGCCCACGAACACTGAGGCCGCCGCTGCACGACCCTTCGCCGTCACCACCACTCGCAGCTGACCCTTCGTCGGCGTGGGCGCATCGATCGGGTTGCTCGCGCGTGTCTCCACCTCTGATGGGCTGGGCCCCACGAAGGTGCGGTCGTTCTTGTCGAAGCGATGGATGACGGTCTTCTGCTCGCCCGACTGGCCGGTGGCCGACATCGATCCACCCAGCGGAACACCGGGCACTGAGACCACGTCGCTGTTCGAGGCCTCTGGCACTTCCTGGCTCTCTGCGCGGATCGGCTTGGGCGGATCCTTCAGCTTCGGCACCAGCCGCGTCTTCTGCGCGGTGATCTCCGGCGCCACGTTGAACGCCTTGGCGAGATCGATCTTCCGCGCACCCGCGGCGGCCTCGAGATCCGTCACCAGCTCGGTGACCGAGTCATGCCGTTCATCACGCCGCTTCGAGAGCCCCCGAATCAACACCTGCGACACGCTGCGCGGCACCGACTTGACCAGCGCCGTCGCATCGGGCGGCGGCGTGTTCTTGTGGCCGTACAGCACCTCGAAGTTGTTGTTCCCCAGGTACGGCGGCCGGCCGGTCAGCAGCTCGAAGGTGACCGCGGCCAGCGCGTACACGTCGGTGCGCTGGTCGATGTCTTCCACCCCGAGGATCTGCTCGGGCGACATGTAATACGGCGTGCCCACCATCGCGCCCGGGCGGGTGAGGCCGGGGTTGGCCTGATCTCTCACCACGCCGAGGTCGAGAATGATCACCCGGCCGCCGACACCCAGAAAGACGTTCTGCGGCTTCACGTCGCGGTGCACCAGCCCGTTGGCGTGCAGGAAGGCGAGGCCCGAGCAGATCTGCTTCACGATCGCGATCGTCTCGTTGATCCCGATCTTCCCGCCGTGTTTCTCGAGCACGTCGGAGAGCGTGAGCCCTTCGAGGAACTCCATCACGATGAAGGGGAGCACCCCGCGCCGCCCGTGCCCATGAAAGGCCACGATGTTGGTGTGGCGCAGGCTGGTCATCTTCTCGGCCTCACGCTCGAAGCGGGCGACCACCTTCGGCTTGCGGCAGTGCTCGGGCGCGAGGATCTTGATCGCCACGATCTTGTTGGCCTGCAGGTCGCGGCCGCGGAACACGCTGCCCATCGCGCCCTGGCCGATGCGCGTTTCGATTCGCCACCGCTGATCGAGGATCTCCCCGGGCGTGACGTGGACGACGACTGTGTGTTCGGGCGAGTCAGCAGCCAAGGCGCCGGGACTCTACCGAAAAGATCACACCAGCTGTTGAACCCCGAAGAGTGTGGCGGCGTTGTCGCGGGTGACGCGGCGAACCACCTTGGCGCTCAGGCCTCCCTTGGCCAGCCGGTGGGCGGCCCGGCCGAGCGCGAGAATGTCGCTGGCGCCGTCGCCGCCGGCGGTATCCAGCACCAGCCGCTCGGGGCCCAGCGCTCGCACCAGGGCCACCGCCTTCTCCACGGTCAGGTGATCGGGGTGCAGCGTGAGGCCGGCGTAGAAGCCCAGCTCGCGAATGATGCGCACGGTCTTGCCCACCGCGCCGTCGACCAGAATGCGCCCGGCCTCCAGCTCCGATCGTTGCAGCACCGCCAGCAGCTTGCGGGTCAGCCGTTCCTTCTCCATGCCGGGCGCCGACACGATGGCGGGCCGGTTGAACTGATGTGCGAGGGCGAGCTGTTCGAGCAGCGCCTCTTCTTCGCGTTCATCACCCTTCGACAGCCCGAGCTGACCCAGCGCGAGCACCTTGCCGCCCTTGAAGTAGCCGGGCAGCGCCTCGAGCACCTGGCCCAGCCCTCGGTGGGGCAGCACGCGGGGGTGAACGCCCAGCGCCGCCCAGGCCCGCAGCCCCGAGCGCTCCAGCCGGGGCAGCTGCGTACCGAGCAGCTCATCGAAGTGAGCGAAGAGCCCCTCGGGGGTTGCGGGGTGCGCCGTGGCGTCGGCGACCGCGAGCACCGCGCGCACACCGAAGATCTGCAGGGTCTCGAGATCCTGGTCGGTCAACGTTGCAGGGTGAATGCGCGGATCGAAGAACACGGCGGCGTGATTGAACCACGGCGCTCAACACTCCGGGTCGCCGGCGATGCATTCGGTGACCGAGAAGTTGTACTCGGTGCCCGAGGTGGCGCTCAGCGCGTCGACGGCGATGTAGTACGTGCCCGCCGAAAGCGTGGTGCTGATGAGCCGCGGGGCGCTCTTCACGCAGCTGCCCAGGTCCGTGCCGGTGAGCAGGCTCACCTGGTGTCCACCCAGGCCTCCGTTGAGCACCAGCACGCGCAGCGCGGTCGAGCGCGTCAGCACCAGCCGGTACAGGTTCTGGGGGCCCGTGACCGCGGGTGCACCGGGGCAGGAGAGGGTTCCCGAAGCCGTGGTGCTGGCATTCCTCAGGTCGCGCAGCTCACCCCACGGAATCTGGTTGATGGCGATGGGTGAGGCCGCGGTGCCGTCGCCCGCCACGCGCGGTGCGCCGGGATCGAGGCTGGGTACGCCCTCTTCGAAGATCCGCCGCATGCGGTCGAGCGACTCGAGGGTGATCAGGTTGCGAAGGTTGGCGCCGTAGGTCGCGAGGCTGATCGGGTCGAACCAGCAACAGGTGTTGTAGTTCTGCTGGTTGGGGTGGGTGCGATCGCTGCGCAGCCCGTAGGGCGGACCCATGGCCAGCATCTCCTTGTACAGATCGATCAGCGGCACCTGGCGGCCCTGGGCGATCGCGCGCACCACGCCAGCGAAGGCCGGCACGTAGTTGAAGGAGTCGCCATCGGGCGGCATCGTGTTGAGGATCGGCACGACGCCCTTTGAGATCAGGTGGTCGGTGAGACGCCGCATGTGTTTCTCGTAGCGCTCGACTTGATCGGCGACGGGGTAGGCCTCCATGCCGCCCCAGCCGATGTCGTTCGAGCCGTAGAGCACCACCGCGAAGCGCGGGTTGATCGCGGCGAGCTCCTGGTCGATCGGCGAAGGCGTGCCGGCCATCGGCCAGCTCGCGGTCACGCCGACGCGCGTGGCCAGACTGATGCGTGACCAACACGTGTAGCCAGCGGGCATGGGCGTGGTCTTGAAGAAGTCGATGGTGGGGGCCAGCGCGGCGTGGCTTCCCAGACGGATGTTGACGTCCCACGAGACGGTGCCTTCGAGAATGCCATCGAAGCAGTTGAGGAAGTTGCCGCCCGTCGCGCCCCCCGGGTATCCGATGGAGACCGAGTCGCCCACGCGAGCGAAGACGTCGTGACGGCCATTGCCCCTCGCCGTGAGGTCGCGGAGCCGCTGCACCAGCGCGCTGTCGATGGGCGACTGGGTGCGATCGGGCGAATACACCAGGCCCGCTGAAGTGAGGACGATGCCCGCGTCGACGTTCGTGCCGGCGTCGAAGCCGCTGCCTGCGTCGACCTCGGTGCCTGCATCGACACCCGCATCGAACGCCCCACCTGCGTCGAAGCCGGTGCCCGCATCAGAAAGAGTTCCCGCGTCGCGGAGCTCGCCAGCATCGCCTCCTGAATCGCTGATGTTCGGGGGCGGGGTGCCTGGCAGCTCGCGGCACCCCTCAATCAACCCCGCCACGACAACCAGTCTCGACCACCTCGCCCATCGGATCTTGCCCATGGGCGAACGGGTAAGGCCCATTCTCACGGGCCGCCCAACCAGAAATCAGGACGCGCCCCGAACGGATGGTGGGGACGCAGGCTTCGCAGCATGAGGCGCGTTGCGCGGAGATCGTGCGCGTCTCAGAGGCCTCGAGCGCACCCTCGCGGCGGCCTGAGCGGAACGCGTCACCAGGTGGCGCAGACGCCCGCCGAGCACGCGCCGATGGAGCACGGGGTGCCGTTGGGGCGAATGGGGTTGCTGCAGACGGCCGTCACGGCGTCGCAAACCCCAGGCGCGTGACACTCATCGAGCGGCGAACAGGTGACCGGGTTGGCCCCGGTGCACGCGCCCGTCTGGCAGACATCGGTTTGCGTGCACGCGTTGCCGTCGTTGCACGCGGCGCCATTTGCTTTGGTGGGGTTGCTGCACACGCCGGTGGCTGAGCTGCAGCTGCCGGCGGTGTGGCACTGATCGCTCGCGGCGCAGGTCACGGTGTTGGCCCCCGTACACGAGCCCGCCTGGCAGGAGTCGGTCTGAGTGCAGGCGTTGCCGTCGCTGCACGCCGTGCCGTTGGCTTTGCTGGGGTTGCTGCAGACGCCCGTGCCCGTGTTGCAGACACCCGCGACGTGACACTGATCGCTCGCGGCGCAGGTGACCGGGTTGGCCCCGCTGCAGATGCCAGACTGGCAGACGTCGCTCTGGGTGCAGGCGTTGCCGTCGTTGCAGGCGCTCCCGGTGGCCTTGTTGGGATTGGTGCAGACGCCCGTGCCCGGGTTGCAGCTACCGGCGTTGTGACATTGATCGCTCGCGGTGCAGGTGACGGGGTTGGCGCCGGTGCAGGTGCCGGTCTGGCAGGAGTCCGATTGGGTGCACGCGTTGCCGTCGTTGCACGCGCTGCCATTGGCCTTGTCGGGGGTGCTGCACACGCCGGTGGCGGCGCTGCAGGTGCCGGCGTTGTGGCACTGATCGATCGCCGTGCAGGTGACCGGGTTGGCGCCCGTACACGCGCCCGCCTGGCAGGCGTCCACCTGCGTACAGGCGTTGCCGTCGTTGCAGGCGGATCCATCGGCTTTGGGGGGACCGCTGCAGACGCCCGTGCCGGGATCGCAGCTGCCGCCGAGGTGACACTGGTCGGTGGCGGTGCAGCTGACGGGGTTGCTCCCGGTGCACGCGCCCGCCTGGCAGGAGTCGCTCTGGGTGCACGCGTTGCCGTCATTGCAGCTGCTGCCGTCGGCCTTGTTGGGGTTGCTGCACACGCCGGTCACCGGGTCGCAGCTGCCGCCCACGTGGCACTGATCGATCGGCGCGCAGGTGACGGGGTTGTTGCCGGTGCACATGCCCGCCTGGCAGGCGTCGCTCTGCGTGCAACTGCTGCCGTCGCTGCAGGCGCTGCCGTCGGCCTTGTTGGGGTTGCTGCAGGCCCCCGTCGCGGGATCGCAGGTGCCGCCGACGTGGCACTGGTCGAGCTGCGTGCAGGCCACGGGGTTGGCGCCGGTGCAGGTGCCGGCCAGACATGCGTCGCTCTGGCTGCAGGCATTGCCGTCGTTGCAGGCGGTGCCATCGACCTTCGGCGCGGTGCCGCAGGTGTTCGCGGTGCAGGTGGCGACGAGGCAGGCGTTGGTGGGGGCCTGGCAATCACCCGCGCCGACGCAGCCCACGCACTGGCCGGTGGCGTTGCAGACTCCGGCGCTGCAGGCGGTGCCCGTGGCGACCGGCGTGTGCGTGGCGGATCCAGCCAGGCACGCGTCGACGGTGCAGCTGTTGCTGTCGTCGGAGAGGTCGGTGGCGTCGTCGACGGCGACCGATGCGCCCTGTCCGTCACACTGATTGCGTTTGCAGTCGAAGGCCAGCTGCATGCCGATGACGGTGCCGGCCGCGGTGGGGCTCAGGCCGCAGGCGCCCATCGTGCAGGTGCGTGACTGGCACTCGCTGTCCTGGCCGGGGCATTGGGCGGCGGTGAGGCACTGCACGCAGCTGCCGCTCAGGTCGCAGAACGAAGCGCCGCCGGTGCCGCAGGTGGCGCTCGCGGCGCGCGGGGTGTTCGAAGGCACGCCCCGGGTGCACGCGTCGGTGGTGCACTCGTTGGTGTCGTCGGGCAGGTCGTCGTCGTCGGCTTGCGAGTTCGACTGGCCGTCGAGGCAGACCACCGAGCGGCAATCACCCCCCTGCTGCGTAGGGAGCACCGTGCCGTCGGTGAGCGGGCGCTCGTCGCAGGCGTTGCTGGTGTTGCAGAACGCCTCGACACACGGACCGCTCGGAGTAGGACACGCGGTCACCGCGCAGGTCACGCCCGCATCGAAGCCGGCGTCGACTTCGCTGCCGCCTCCTCCTCCGGTTGCGCCTGCGTCGTGCTCCGCCGTGCCGCCGCCGGTGCCTCCATCCATGCCGGGAATGGGGCCGCAGGTGACCAGGGTGAAGAGAGAAGCGAGCAACACTCCGTTGACGACGTTCAGACGACGATTCATCGCGCCCCCTCGCACGGACGGGCGAAGAAGGGCAGCAACGTGCGTGGGGTTGGTTTGCACCCAGAGGTGCAACGCACACGTGTGGCAGTTGCGCTGAGCGCGGCCCTCACCCTGAACCCTCTCCCGAAGGGCCCGACGGGAGAGGGGCCTTAATCCTGTCCGGCGGGGGCGCCTTCGTTGCGGGGATCAGATGCGGCCGTGCGAAGGCCGGTGAGCGGATCGACCATCACCGCCTCCGCATCGCCCCAGCCGGGCACGTACTTGAACGTGTGCCCCATCGCCTCGAGCGCGCGCTGCGTGGCCGGATCGAGCCCATCTTGATCGACCCACACTTCATCGGGCAGCCACTGGTGATGAATGCGCCCTCGGTTGACCGCGCGGCTCACGTCGAGACCGAGATCGATCACGTTGCTGATCACCTGCATCACGGTGGTCGGAATCGTCGAGCCACCAGGTGAACCGACCACGAGCATCACGTCTTTCTCTCGATCTTTCTGGAAGACGATCGTGGGCGTCATCGAGGAGACCGGAATCTTCCCCGGAGCGATCTCGTTGGCCGCGCCCATCACCAGGCCGAACGCGTTCGGCACACCCGGCTGCCCGGTGAAGTCATCCATCTCATCGTTGAGCAGGATGCCGGTGCCCTTCGCGACCACGCAGCTGCCGAAGTAGTAGTTGATGGTGGTGGTCAGCGCGACTGCGTTGCCCTCCCGATCGATCACCGAGATGTGCGTGGTGTTCTTCTTCGGAGGCGCGCCTTCGTCTTTCGCTGGCGGCAGCAGTTCCTTCGGCATCAGAGAGAGCGACCGCGTCGCCTTCTTCGGATCGATGCGCGTGGACAGCTCGCCCAGATACGCAGGGCCGACCAGCCGCGAGACCGGCACCTCGACGAACGCCGGGTCGCCCACGAACTTCGTGCGATCCACATACGCCAGCCGCAGCGCCTCGATGAAGGTGTGCATCGCGTCGACCTCGCGGCTCGCAGGGCCCTTCACCCCACGCGCCTCGAGGAGGCCGAAGGTCTCCAACATCGCCAGCCCCCCCGCGCTCGGAGGAGGCATGGTGATCAACCGGTGCCCGCGGTACCGGCCCTCGAGCGGCGCGCGCCACTTCGTCTGGTACTTCGCCAGATCCTCCAGCGAGAGCACACCACCTGCACTCGCCACGGTGGCCACCACTGCCTTGCCGATCGACCCCGTATAGAACGGGGCATCACCCGACTTCGAAAGCGCCGTGAGCGTCTTCGCGAGATCCGGTTGCCTCAACGTCATGCCCAGCTCGGGCACTTTGCCTTCGCGCAGGAAGATCCGCGCTGCTTCCGGGTCGAGCTTGAGGCACGCCTCCCTCTTGGCCGCGAGGTCGCGATACTTCGGAGTCACCACGAAGCCCTTCGTGGCCGCCCGGATCGCCGGAGCGAGCACCTTCGCGCGCGGCAGCTTCCCGTACTTCGCGTGCAGCTCGAGGTAGCCCTTCACCGCACCGGGCACCGCGATCGACAACGCGCCATCGGTCGCGAGCTCCGGCACGAACTTGCCATCCACCAGGTACATGTCGCGGCTGGCCTTGCCCGGAGCGACCTCGCGGAAGTCGAACGCGAACTCCTGGCCGTCTTTGACCAGGTGCACCACCGCGAAGCCGCCGCCGCCCAGCCCCGAGTGATACGGGCCGACGACCGCCATGGTGAACGCGGTCGCGACCGCCGCGTCGATGGCGTTCCCGCCGGCATCCAGCATCTCCCGGCCCGCCGCACTCCCCATCGGATGGGCCGCGGCCACTGCGCCTCCAGACCAGGGCCGTGCGGCCACCGCACTGAACGAGAACAGGCAGGTCAGGATGATCAGGCGCATCCCCACCTTTTACCCTGTGTCAGTCCACGCACACCTCCTGCCACCACCATGGCGGTGATGACACAGTGCCGTTTCAAATAGACCCGCAACCTACCGGAGTCACTGAACCCGCACCGTGGCACAGGGTGTGCTAACTCACCGCGTCATGATGAACCACCGCGACACGCAGACCACCAGAGCCGCCGTCGAAGAGGTTGCTCGGGTCGCGGACTTTCTGAGCGTTTCTACCTTCCTCAAGCCCCAGTTTCAGATCGCCGTGACGCCCAACTCAGGCGAGCTGCAGGTCAAGGTGGCGTTGCGATCCGCGGACACCAGTACGCGTCATTGACCCCGGGTGGAGGCGTCTGCGAAAGGACGCTCCATGACCCAATCGCTCGCTGCCGTCGTGCTGTGCGCTGGGAAGGGTACGCGCATGAAGTCCGACCGCGCGAAGGTGCTTCATCCCATCCTCGGCCGACCACTCGCCTGGTACCCCATCACCTCCGCCTACGAGCTGGGCGCGCAGCAGGTGGTGGCCGTCGTCGGTCATCAGGCTGACGACGTGAAGAACGCGCTGACCGCGGGGTTTCCCGGGCAGGCGCTGCAGTTCGCCGTGCAAGCCACGCAGCGCGGCACCGGTGACGCCGTCAGTGCCGCCCGCGGCGCGCTCACCGGGTTCTCGGGCGCGGTGCTGGTGCTCTACGGCGACGTGCCGCTGCTCACCGTGGAGACCTTGAAGCGCCTGATCGCCGCCTACGATCCCAGCAAGGGCCCGCTGGCGATGATCAGCTGCCGCCTCGCGGATCCCACCGGCTACGGCCGCGTGCTGCGCGGCGCAGGTCACAAAGTCGAAGGCATCGTCGAGCACAAGGACGCCACCGCCGAGCAGAAGCTGATCGCCGAGGTGAACGCGGGCATCTACGTGGTCGACTCGAAGTTCCTCTGGGGCGCGCTCGAGAAGCTCACCCCGCAGAACGCGCAAGGCGAGCTGTACCTCACCGACATCGTCTCCCAGGCCGCGCGCGTCGGCACCGTCGCCGTCATCGAAGCACCCGCCGAAGAGACCGCCGGCGTGAACGATCGCGCCGAGCTGGCGGAGCGCGCCGAGATCATCCGCGCCCGCATCAACCTGCGCCACATGCGCGCGGGCGTGAGCCTGGTTCACCCGGCCTCGACCTTCATCGACGCGGGCGTGGAGATCGGCCCCGAGACCACCATCGGGCCCAACGTCAGCATCCAGGGCGAGTGTGAGATCGGCGCGAACGCCACCATCGGTCAGGGCTCGGTGCTGGTGCACACCACCGTCGGCGACGGCGCTGAAGTGAAGCCGTACTCGGTGACCGACGAAGCGGTGATTGGCCCCAGGTGCCACGTGGGCCCCTTCGCGCGGCTGCGCCCCGGCACCGTGCTGGAAGAGGGTGTGCACGTCGGAAACTTCGTGGAGACGAAGAAGGCGCGGCTGCGCAAGGGCACCAAGGCCGGCCACCTCGCGTACCTCGGCGACGCAGACATCGGGCCCGGCTGCAACATCGGCGCGGGCACCATCACCTGCAACTACGACGGGGTGAGCAAGCACGAGACCGTGCTGGGCGCCGGGGTCTTCATCGGCTCCGACACGCAGCTGGTGGCGCCGGTACGGATTGGTGACGGTGCGTTCATCGGCGCGGGCTCGACGATTACGCAAGACGTGCCTGCGGGCGCGCTGTCGATCTCGCGCACGCCGCAGACCATCAAAGAAGGCTGGGCCGAACGGCGCCGCAAGGTGCTGGCGGGTCTGAAGCAGGATTGAGCAGCGGAGCGGGGCTTGCAGAACGCCCCGTGAAAATGGAGGTCGAACATGTGCGGCATCGTCGGCTACGTAGGTGAGCTTCAGGCAGGGCCCGTGCTGGTGGGTGGACTCAAGCGGCTCGAGTACCGCGGCTATGACTCCGCAGGGGTTGCGGTGCTCAACGGCAATGAGCTCACCGTGGTGCGTGCCACCGGCAAGCTCAAGAACCTCGAGGGGAAGATCTCCGTCGAGATGCCGAAGGGCACCGTGGGCATCGGCCACACGCGCTGGGCCACGCACGGCCGGCCGAGCGATGAGAACGCACACCCGCACACCTTCGAGGGCGTCTCGGTGGTGCACAACGGCATCATCGAGAACCACCTCGCGCTGAAGGCTGCGCTCAAGGCCAAGGGGCACGCGTTCTCGTCCGAGACCGACTCCGAGGTCTTCGCGCATTTGATTCGCGAAGCGCAGAAGCAGGGCAAAGCCTTCGTCGAGTCGGTGCGTGCAGCGGTCGCGCAGATCAAGGGCACCTACGCGCTGGTGGCCATCAGCGACGCCGAGCCCACCCAGATCGTGTGCACCCGTGAAGCGCAGCCGATGGTGCTGGGCTACTCGCAGGGCCAGAACTTCGTGGCCTCCGACGTGGCCGCGCTGCTCGAGCACACCCGCGACGTGGTCTTCATGGAAGACGGCGACCTGGCGGTGGTGAAGAAGACCGGCATCGAGCTGATGGATCGGTCGGGCAAGGTGATCACCCGCAAGGTGACCCGCATCGACTGGACGCCGGGCATGGCCGAGAAGAACGGCCACAAACACTTCATGCACAAGGAGATCTGCGAGCAGTCACGCGCCGTGGCCGACACGCTGCGCGGCCGCATCTTGCGCTCCGAAGGCGACGTGCACTTCGACGGCTGGCCCTTCTCCGAGGCGCAGATCAAGTCGATGGACCGGGTGTGGATCCTCGCGTGCGGCACCTCGTGGCACTCCGGCTTGTCCGGCAAGTGGATGATCGAGACGCTCGCGCGCATTCCGGTCGAGGTCGAGCTGGCCAGCGAGTTCCGCTACCGCGATCCCATCGTCAGCAAGAACCAGCTGGCCGTGGCGATCAGCCAGTCGGGCGAGACGCTCGACACCCTGGCGGCCATGCGCGAAGCGAAGAAGCGCGGCGCGACCACCATGACGTTGTGCAACGTGATCGGCTCGGCGATGACCCGCGAGGCCGACTTCACGGTGCTCACCAACGCAGGCCCTGAGATCGGTGTCGCCTCGACCAAGGCGTTCACCACGCAGCTGGTCGGGCTCTACCTGCTGGCCATCAAGCTCGGCCGGTTGCGCGGCACGTTGAGCGTGGCGCAGGCGCAGGAGCACCTCACGGCGCTCTCCGGCGTGCCCACGGTGATCGAAGCGGTGCTCAAGACCGAAGCCCACGTGAAGGAGATCGCGCGCAAGTACATGCACGCGCAGGACTTCTTGTTCCTGGGCCGCGGCACGATGCACCCCGTGGCGCTCGAGGGTGCGCTCAAGCTCAAGGAGATCTCGTACGTGCACGCGGAAGGCTACGCGGGCGGCGAGATGAAGCACGGGCCCATCGCGCTCATCGATGAGAAGATGCCGGTGGTGGTGGTGGCGCCGCAGGAGCCGCACATTCACTACGAGAAGATCATCGGGAACATCGAAGAGGTGCGCGCCCGTGGCGGCCAGGTGATCGTGGTGGTGGAGGAGGGTGATGAGCACGCGAAGTCGCTCGGCACCGACTTCATCGAGATCCCGAAGACCTCGGCGTTGATCGCGCCGTTGATCGCGACCATCCCGCTGCAGCTGCTCAGCTACCACGTGGCTGATCTGCGAGGCACCGACGTCGACCAGCCGCGTAACCTCGCGAAGAGCGTCACGGTTGAATGAGCTGAGACCCGCGCAACGACCGCAACAACCACGACCCGCAACAACCACGACACCCGCGACCAGCAGCTCCCTCTCCCCGAGGGGGAGAGGGTCGGGGAGAGGGCTTCACCTTTCAATGAGCCACACCATCACTGAGCGAGCCGAGAAGGCTCTGTTGGCTCTCTTTCCCACCGCGCAGGGCCGCCCGGACGGCCCGACCTGGTTGGTCGATCAACTCGTCGACGCTGAGCTGCATCGCCGCGGCTCTCCAGATTCCGTCACGGGAGCCATTCACGCGCTCGCGCTCAACCAGGGGCAGCTGCTCAAAGAAGAGTTCGATCTCTCGACGCACGGTCACTCGGATGGCTGGGTGATCGGCGCCGTGTTGATCGATCCGCTCGAGTTCACGCTCTTCAACATGCGCTACGGCTTCAAGGCTGGCGACGTGGCGATGCGGGCGATGGTGGAGGGCATGAAGGAAGTGTGTCCGAGCGCCAAGGTGGTGCGCCTTCACACCGACGGGTTCGCGGTGCTGCTCGGCCCCACGGCTGATCAGAAGATCAGCGCAGACCTGCTGCCTCGCCTTCGCGAGGTGTTGCCGGCGAAGGTGGCCGCGGTGACGCCGAAGGATGCTGAAGCTGAGAGGCGCGTGGTGTTCACCTTTGGCTTGCTGGAGCTCACCGTGGTCGATCCGCCGAACTGGCAGATCCTCGGGCCGCTGGTGTGGGCTGAGTGTGAGCGCGCTTTGGTGATCGCGAGGCGGCAGCCGACGGAAGCCCTGCAGCTGCGCCGGGTGACGCTCGACGGCCGGTTGCCCGAGATGCGCCGCTAGCCACAGTGTCTCCCTCTCCCTCTCCCTTCGGGAGAGGGAACTCCCTGAAAATGGAGCGCCGATCGGTAACGAGGCGCATTGACGCTCGGCGGGCAAAGCGTGAAGGTGTTCGCGAACCCCGCACCCCGGAGTCACCCATGCAGGCCCCCAACGAGATCAGCGCCGTTCGCCGTGCCTACGACGTGCTGCGCAAAGCGGCCGATGCCAAGCCCTGGCTCGATGCCGAGGCTCGCGAAGATCTGCTCTCCCGGCTCGAGAAGATGTTGCTCAAGCACCGCGACGACATCGTCAAGGTGACCAGCGACGACTTCGGTCACCGCGTGGAGACCGAGTCACTGGTCGCCGACGTGTTCCTGCCGCTCGACGGCGTGCGCGACGCGAAGAAGCACGTGCGGGAGTGGATGCACCGCCGCACCGTGGGCGTGCACCCGCTCTTCATTCCTTCGCACGGCTACATCGAGCCGGTGCCGCTGGGCGTGGTGGCGATCCTCTCTCCGTGGAACTACCCGGTGAACCTGGCCCTCGGGCCGGCCGCTGCCGCTTTCGCCGCGGGCAACCGGGTGTTGATCAAACCCTCCGAGCTCACCCCGAAGACCTCGGCGCTGTTGGCGCAGATGGTGAGCGACTTTTTTCGCCCCGAAGAGTGCACTGTGATCACCGGCGGCCCCGACGTGGCGAAGGAAGTGACCGGCCTGCCGTTCGATCACCTGCTCTTCACTGGCTCGACCCAGACTGGCCGGCTGGTGGCGAAGGCCGCGGCGGAGAACCTGGTGCCCACCACGCTGGAGCTCGGCGGCAAGTCGCCCGTGCTCATTCACACCAGCTACGACCTGGAGCGCGCCGCCTCGCGCATCGCGCTGGGCAAGACCTACAACGGCGGCCAGACGTGCATCGCGCCCGACTACGCGCAGGTGCCCAAGGCGAAGGCCGACCTCTTCGCGGAGAAGCTCAAGGGCTTCATCATGAAGCAGCACCCGAACGGGGCCGGCTACACCACCATGGCCAGCGATCGCGGGCTCAAGCGCATGCACGCGCTGGTGGCCGACGCGAAGGCGAAGGGCGCCCGGGTGATCGAGACGTTCAAGGCGGCTGAAGGCTCACGCGCGTTCGCCCCGGTGATCCTGCTCGACGTGAAGGACGACATGCAGGTGATGCAGGAGGAGATCTTCGGGCCCATCCTCCCCATCGAGACGTACGACAACGTCGACGAGGCGATCGCGAAGATCAACGGCCGCCCGCGCCCGCTGGCGTTCTACTACTTCGATGACGACGCAGACCGGGTCGACAGCGTGCTCCACCGCGTGACCAGCGGCGGCGTGTGCGTGAACGACACGCTCGCGCACTTCGCGCAGGAAGAGCTGCCGTTCGGCGGCGTCGGCGCCAGCGGCATGGGCGCGTACCACGGGTACAAGGGCTTCGAGACGTTCAGCCATTTCCGCAGCGTGCTGGTCTCGAGCCGCGCGGGCTCGGCGTACAACACGCTCAAGCCGCCGTACTCGACGCTGGTGAAGAAGACGGTCGACTTCTTGATCGGTGGGTTGAAGGGGTTGTCGCGGTAGGGCGGAGGAGAGATGAGGCCCTCACCCTGACCCTCCCCAAAGGGCCCAAGGGAGAGGGGACCTGGTTTTCGTAGTCAGGAGGCAGGCCTCGTTCGCGTGCGCGCCCACTCGCGCAACCGCTGAACATCCTCAGCCATCGTCACCGCGAGTGGAGGCGTCTCCTTCGCCGCGGTGATCAGGTGCTCCGGCTTGAGCTCCACGCCATCGGCGAACGCGTCGTAGAGCCCGGCCACCACCAGCTGCTCCAGCTCGGCCCCACTGAACTGCGCGGTGAGCTTCGCCAACTCCGCGACCGGAAAGTTCGCCGGGTCGCGCTTTCGCCGCTTGAGCTGGATGTTGATGATCTCCGTGCGCTCCTGCTCGGAAGGAAGATCGACGAAGAAGATCTCGTCGAACCGGCCCTTGCGCAGCAGCTCGGGCGGCAACGACTCGATGCGGTTGGCGGTGGCCACCACGAACACGGGCGCCGTTTTCTCCTGCAGCCAGGTGAGCAAGGTGCCGAACACGCGCGCCGACACGCCGGTGTCGTTGCTGCCCGTCGAGCCCGCAAGACCCTTCTCCACCTCATCGACCCAGAGCACCACCGGCGCGAGGCTCTCCACCGCGCGGATCGCCTTGCGCAGGTTCTCTTCAGAGCTGCCCACCAGGCCCGAATAGATCCGCCCCATGTCGAGGCGCACCAGCGGCAACTTCCAGCTGGTGGCGATGGCCTTCGCGGTGAGGCTCTTGCCGCAGCCCTGCACGCCGAGCAGCAGCAGCCCCTTGGGTGAAGGCAACCCGAACTCGCGCGCGGCGTCGGAGAACGCGTTGCGCCGCCGCTCCAGCCAGCGCTTCAAGTGCGTCAGACCCCCGACGTCGGTCATCGCCTGATCGGTGCCGTAGTACTCGAGCAGGCCCGACTTGCGGATGACCTGGCTCTTCTCGTCGAGGATGAGCCGCAGATCAGATCCATCGAGCCGGTTGTCGCGCGCGATGGCCTTGGCGAACGCGTTCTCCGCTTCCGACAAGGTGAGGCCATGCGCCGCCGAGACGAGCATGTCGGCTTGATCGGCGCTCAGGTCGACCGTCGCTTTGCGATTCTTGGTCACCAGCCGCGCGATCTCCCGCAGCAGTTGCATCAGATCCGCCTTGGTGGGCAGCGGCACGTCGACGACGGAGACGTCTTTCTCCAGCTCTTCGGGCAGCCGCAGGGTGGGCGCGATGACGATCACCGTGGTGAACGAAGACTTGAGGGCGTTGCCCAGCTCCCGCAGCGCCCGTACCACCAGCGCCTCATCGAGATGCCGGTGGAAATCTTTGAGCAGCACGATCGACGGCTTGCTGAGCCGCGAGATGTGCATCAACGCCGCGACGGGTTCGGCGGTGTTCTCGATGGGCTCGCCGCGATGCGCGCCGGTGAAGGTGCGCAGGCCCCGGGTGGCACTCCATTCGACCAGGTCCTTGCCGTGAGCGCGGGCCACTTCGCCGAGCAGCAGCTCGACGCGTTGCTCTTCGAAAGTCACCAGATACAAGAGCGGGTAGCGCGCACGAATGAGGGTATCGATCTCGCGCAGAAAGGGCGGCTGCTCGGACATGCCACCAAATCTATCCCTATCTCCCTCTCCCCGAGGGCAGGGTGAGCGCATCTTAAACCGCTGAAGTTCGATCACTTTTTGAAACTCGATCGACTCCGCGCTTGCCGAATGATCGTCTTCGAGGATGCCCGCCTCGAGGAAGGTGAAGCCGGAAGCAGTCCGTAGAGTCTTCGAA
>JAUYRZ010000105.1 GCA_030695565.1 Archangium sp. | reverse complement strand
AAGCAGTTGTAGATGGCCTGCTTGCCGCCGACCGTCACCACCACCTGCTCGGGCGTGAAGGTCAGCTTGTTGTCGCGCGCGAGCTTCTCGACGATGCCGGTCTTGAGCTCGGGGATGCCGCCGGTCGCGGTGTACTTGGTGAAGCCCGTGTCGAGCGCGGCCTTGATCGCGTCCTTGATGTGAGCGGGCGTATCGAAGTCGGGCTCGCCGGCGGCGAAGCTCAAGACATCGGCGCCCTTGGCAGCGAGGGCACGGGCCTTCGCGTTGAGCGAGAGCGTCGGGGAAGGCTTCACGGACTTGAGGCGGTTTGCGAGTTGCATCGGACTCACTTTTTGACGGCGTACTTCGCCTTGAGTTTCTCGAGCACGTTCGGGGGCACCGTGCCCTCGACGTCGCCACCGAACGAGGCCACTTCACGGACCAGGTTCGACGAGATGTAGAAATAGTCTTCGCCGGTCATCATGAAGACGGTCTCGAGCTCGGGGCTCAACCGCCGGTTCATGTTGGCCAGCTGAAATTCGAACTCGAAGTCGCTCACGGCGCGTAAGCCGCGGAGCACCACGTTGAGCTTTCGTTTCTTGGCGTAGTCGACCAGCAGGCCCTGAAAGTCGTCGATCTCCACGCGGGGATCGTCGTGGAGCGCCTCGCGGATCATGTCTTTGCGCTCCTCGACCGAGAAGAGCGGGGTCTTCTTCGGGTTGACCGCGATCGCGACGATCAACGAGTCGAACATCTTGAGGCCACGCTGAATGAGCGAGAGGTGGCCGTTGGTCAGGGGATCGAACGATCCCGGATAGATGGCGGAGCGCACGTGGGCAGAGTCCGTCATGCGTCCGACGGCGTCAATCTGAACATGGTGACGATCGCCGTTCCGAAATCGCGCTCATCGATGCGCACGAAGTCGCCGACGCGTTCAGGCAGCTGCTCGTCCTTCCCATGTTCAATTACCGCCACCCCTCCATCGCTCACGATCTTCGCCTGGCCCAGGGCCTCCAACACGCTCACGCCCGCGCTCAACGCATAAGGCGGATCGCTGAAGACCAGCTCGAAGACCGCCTTCTTCTTCCCCAGCGAGGTGATGCCTTCGAGCGCGCTCGCTTTGAGGATCTCCACCCGGTCGCCGAACTTGAGGGCGGCGACGTTCTGTCGGCACAGCTCGAGCGCTTCGGGCCCGCGATCGACCAGCACCGCCTTGATCGCCCCTCGGGAAACGGCCTCGAGCCCCAACGCTCCGGTGCCTGCAAAGAGGTCGAGCACGGTGAGCCCATCGCAGCGTTGACCGAGCACGTTGAAGAGGGTCTCGCGTACACGATCCGCCGTCGGACGAATCACGTCGTCCGATTTCGGGGCGGCGAGCACCCTGCCCTTCGCTGATCCGGCGACGATTCGCATGCGACTGGAGCGGGCTTTCGCACACGTCTCCTCACGGTTCCACCCATGAAATCGTCGCGTTTCGAGACGGTGACCGCCTTAGAGTGTCCTCCTTCGCGACGGGAGTCTTGGAACGTGGATTACGACCGATACCAAAACCTGCACACCATCGTGATGCTGCGGGACATCTTGCGGAAGTGGTGGCGCGCCGAGCTCTGTTTTGCCGACAAGACCGGCACTGTGATCGAGTGGTCGAAGGGCCAGATCACCCCGCCCCCCAACGACTTCTGCCGGCTCTCGCTGTTTTCGAAAGAAGGCTTCCGCCGCTGCACGGCTTCGGTGCGGGTGCTGCACGAGAAGTTCAAGTCGTCACGCAAGCTGCGCCGCAGCCAGTTCCACGACTGTCACCTGGGCTTCGCGATCGTCGGTGCGCCGCTGTACGTCGAGAACGAATACGAAGGCATGATCTTCGTGGAGGGCTTCGCGCGGCAGGAAGTGAGCCCGCGCGAGGCCGAGCAGCTCAAGGCGAAGATCACCGAGCTCAACCCCGGCACCACCGATCTGGAGCGCGCCCTCGAGCGCATCCCCCAGATGGATGATCGCGAGACGGAGAAGATCTGCGATCTGCTCGAGTTCGGCGCCAACGAGATCGCCAACTACGAATCAGAGCTCGCCCGCCGCGACGAGACCATTCAGACGCTCAGCACCGAGCTGTCGGATCGCTACAAGTTCGAAAACATCATCGGCAAGTCGAGCAGCATGATCGAGGTGTTCCGCATCCTCGAGAAGGTGTGCAACTCAGATGCGACGGTGCTGGTGAACGGAGAATCAGGCACCGGCAAAGAACTCGTCGCCCGCGCCATTCACTACAACGGCCCGCGGAAGGACAAGCCGTTCGTGGTGCAGAACTGTTCGGCCTTCAACGACAACCTGCTCGAGAGCGCGCTCTTCGGTCACACCAAGGGCTCGTTCACCGGTGCCTTGCGCGACAAGAAGGGCCTGTTCGAGGTGGCTGACGGCGGCACCTTCTTCCTCGACGAAGTGGGCGACATGTCGCCAGCGCTCCAGGTGAAGCTCCTGCGCGTGCTGCAGGAGGGCACGCTGACCCCAGTCGGTGGCACCGCTCAACGCCAGGTCGACGTGCGCCTCATCGCCGCCACGCATAAGGACCTCGGCGTGATGGTGAAGAAGGGCGAGTTCCGCGAAGACCTCTACTACCGCATCAACGTCATCCGCATTCAGGTGCCGCCGCTGCGCGATCGCAAAGACGATCTGCCCGTGTTGATCGACCACTTCATGCGCAAGCACAAGAAAGACGGCCAACGCGCCCGCGCGCTGCACCACGACGCGTTGTCGATCTTCCAGCAGTACCACTGGCCGGGAAACATCCGAGAGCTGGAGAACGAGATCGAACGGCTGCTGGTGCTGGGCAACGAGTTCGAGATTCTCCCGGCTGATCTGCTCTCGAGCCGCATCAAAGACGCGGTGTCCGGTGCCTCGGGCAACAACGTGATCGGCGCCTCACGCATCACCCAGCTGCCGCTCGGCAAGTTGAACGACGCGGTGGAAGCGCTCGAGCGCGAGATGCTCGGCCAGGGTCTGACCCGCACCAAGGGCAACAAGAGCCGGCTCGCACGTGAGCTGGGCATCAGCCGCTCGAACCTCATCCTCAAGATTCAGAAGTACCAACTCGAGCGTCCGGGGACCCCTGACGCCGAGGAAGACCCGGAGCTGTCCGCGTGACTTCGACGTATTTTCATCAAGGGCTGTTCGAGACCGATGACGGAGCGCCACTGTGGTTCGAGTCGCGCGGTGAACCCGGCGCGGTGCCGGTGGTGCTCAACGATGGTCTCGGCTGTGACGGCTTCATCTGGCGCTATCTGTGGGAGCCGCTGACTTCCAAACGCCGGGTGATGCACTGGAACTACCGCGGCCACGGCCGTTCGGGCGTGCCCACCGACGATTCGCGCATCGGCATGGAATACATCACCGACGATCTCGCGCGCCTGATGGACGCGCAGAAGATGGAGTCGGCGGTGATGTTCGGCCACTCCATGGGCGTGCAGGTCTGCCTCGAGTTTCATCGCCGGCACCGCTCGCGCGTGAAGGGGCTGGTGCTGGTGTGCGGCTCGTACGGCACCCCGCTCGACACCTGGCACGATCACACCCTGCTGCGCGTGGCGTTCCCCTACCTGCTGCGGGCCGTGGAGAACTCGCCCAAACTCGCCCAGGGCATCATGGCGCGCGTGCTCAACACGCAGCTCGCCGTGGAGTTCGGCATTCGCACCGAGCTCAACGCCTCGTTGATGAAGCCCAACGACTTCGCCCCGTACATGGAGCACCTGGCGAAGATGAACCCGCTCTACTTCGTGCGCACGCTCGACTCGCTGAAGGATCACTCGGCGTGGGATCATCTGCCCTACGTCGACGTGCCCACCCTGGTGGTCGGCGGCGAAGGCGATCGGTTCACGCCGATCTGGCTCTCCCAGCGCATGGCCGAGTTCATCCCGAAGGCCGAGTACGTCTACGTGCCCGGCGGCAGCCACACGGCGCCGCTCGAGAGACCGGGCCTGGTGAACGCGGCCATCGATCGGTTCCTGCGCGAGCGCGTCTCCACGACTCAGCCCTGAGCGTGCGTCAGGGAATCAAGACGGGCGCGCTCAGCACCCCGGTTCCGCCATCCAGCGCCGTGAAGGTCGCGCTCACCGTCCTGCCCGACGTCGGGAAGCCGGGCCAGAAGAACGACCGCTGCGCGTCACAGCTGGCCTCCCCCAGGAACTCTTCGGCCTGCGCGTTCGCATCGGAGAAGAGCTCCACCAAACCATCCCCCGGGCACACCCCGCCCACGCCCCCGTCGATGAACAGGCCCGTGGGTGACGGGCCCGGCCCCGCGATGGGCACGCCCCCGCCGGAGATGGAGTTGCGGGTGATCACCATCTCCCCCGACGTCACCTGCACGCCGATCCCTGAGTCGCGAATGGTGTTGAGCGGGCCGACCTGACCCCGCACCGAGCCCGACGCGACGGCGCGCCCCATCGAGAAGAAGTCGTTGCGCTCGACGATCAACACCGAGGCCGCCGAGTCGAAGGGCGCCTCGATGCCCACCTCGTTGCCGAGGAAGGTGTTCCCCCGCAGGTACACCTCACCGGCAAAGCCGCCCCACAACATCACGCCGCGCCGCAAGGGCAGCTGCTCGGCGGTCCGCGGATCCACCCCGAAGAAGTTGTCCACGATCGCCGAGCGGGTGACCGTGGTGGTGACCGCGATCCCCCCGGGGCCGGCGAAGACGTTGCCAGGCCCGACGGTGCCCCCGGTGAGATCGATCGAGAAGAAGGCGTCACCCGGGGCCTCGTCGAGAAAGCGGCAGCCGACGAGCTGCCCGCTGAAGACCCGAAACCGCGAGGGCACGGTCACGAAGCTCACGCCCACCATCAGCGAGTTCGGGCCCACCCGCCACATCCCGTTGACGTCGCCGACCGACTCGGGTCCCCAGCCGATCAGCACCCCGCGGCCCCGGGCGTCGAGACAGAAGTCGTCGAGGTTCACGGGCATCGGCAGCGCCCCCAGCCTCACCGTGGCCGGCGCCTGGCTGGGGAAGACCGCTGCATCGAAGAGGATGGTGTCAGGCCCCGGGTGATTCCAGGCGATCCACAGCGCCTCCCGCAGGCTCAGGGTGGGCCCGGCCTCCGCCGCGCTGCTCCAGGTCTCCCAGGGGCGCGCGCCGCCCACCGCCTCGTCCTCGATGGTGTTCACCACCAGGGCGTCCGCGGTGGCGCAGGCCGGCACGCTCAAGGTCTGCACCCACTCCCCCCAGGGGACGACGACGGGGCCCGCGTCGGGGACCACGGGCACCGGGGGGAAGAGCTCCAGCGCCCAGCCACACCCGGCGCCACAGAGCAGCAGAAGACACGGCATGAGCCTGAGCATCGGGTGCTCGATGGTATTCGAAAACTGCTAGGAATCTGGCGTGACCGTTCTGGGCCGTCTGCGACGAAAGCTGTGGGCTTGGCAGTTGAGCCGGGTGAGCCCGCAGACCCTTCAGGCGCTCAGCCACCGCGCCCTGCTGGCGGCGTTTCGTCGAACGCTCGCGCAGGTGCCCGCCTACCAGGAGCTGTTCGCGGCCACCGGACACGCGGCCCGCGAGGTCACCGAGGTCGCGTCGTTCCAGCGCCTGGCGCCCCTGCTGGAGAAGGACAACACCTTCCAGCGTTTCCCCCTGGACCGCCTCACGGTGCCCGGGGTGTTGACCGAGCTCGCTTCGGTGCTGACCAGCTCCGGCCAGGGCGGGCGCTTCGCCTTCGGGCTGTCCACCCATGCCATGGCGCGCCGGGCCACCGAGGACATCGAGTTCGCGCTGCAGCTGAACTTCGGCGTCGACGATCGTCGGACCCTGTTGATCAATTGCCTGCCGATGGGGGTGCACTTCGCCGCGGGGAACTGCACCGTCGCCGACGTCAGCGTGCGCGAGGACATGGCGCTGGCGCTGCTCGAGAAGTTCCGCGCCCAGTACGAGCAGTTCATCCTGGTGGCCGATCCCCTGTTCCTCAAGCGACTGCTCGACGAGGCGCGGCGCCGCGGGTTCAGCTTTGCCGGAATGCGCACCCACCTGGTGCTGGGCGAAGAGACGTTCGGCGAGAACTTCCGCAGCTACGTGGCGCGCGCGCTCCACATGGACCCCGAGGCAGAAAACCACGCGTTGCTCGCCTCCTCCATGGGCGTGGGCGAGCTGGGGCTCAACGTCTTCTTCGAGACCCGGGCAGGCATTCGCTTGCGCCGCCGGGCCTTTCGAGAGCCCGCCCTGCGGGCAGCGCTGCTCGGCCGCGAGACGCCCCCCGAGGCGGTGCCCCTGGTGTTCAGCTACAACCCGCTGCAGTTCTTCGTGGAGGCCGTCTCTCCCGGGAGCGACGGATTTGGCCGCCTGGCGGTCTCCACGCTCTCGAGGCAGGCCCCGCTGCCGCTCTTGCGCTACCTCACCGGAGACGTGGTGCGGGTGGTCGAGCCAGCGCTGTTGAGCTCCTGGGCCGACCGCTCCCGGGCGCCCGAAGCGTTCCCGCTGCCGGTGGTGCTCATTCGGGGCCGGGAAGCCGACGTGGTGACGGCCTCGACGCACCTCTCCGAGGTCAAAGACGCGCTCTACCGAGACCCGGAGCTGGCCGACCAGCTCAGCGGCGCGTTCCGGTTGACCCGGGGCGCGTGCACGCTGGACGTGCAGCTCCAGAAGTTCGCCACCGCCACGGCCGAGGGGCTCACCGCCCCGCTCAACGCGCTCTTCGCCGCGCTGCTCCCGGGGTTCTCGGTGCGCGCCTGGCCCTACGCTCAGTTCCCCCACGGGCTGGAGCTCGATTACGAGCGGAAGTTCAAATACCTCACGGCTGGATGACCGCGAGCAGGTCGCGCACCTCCTTCTGAAACGAGCCCTCGGGGTAGCGCTCCAACGACCTGCGCAACAACTCAACGGCCCGCGGTCGATCGCTGCTCACGCACAGCTGCGCCGCGGCGAAGAGCGCCGCTTCGCCCTGGCGAAGGGCACCATGGCGCTCCGAGACGGCCAGGTAGGTGGTGATCGCTTCCGCGCGGCGGCCGGTGGCCAACAGCATCTCCGCTTCCACGATGTCCAGCTCGGCAGCGTCGACCTGGGACTGAGCCAGGGCCCGCTCCGAGGCCAACAGCGCGCGCGCCTCGTCGAACTGCCCCGCGCGCACGCGGGACCGCACCCGCTCCACGTCGACGCTCCGGCTGCGCTTCGGGGCGGTGGCCCGCACGGCGTCCCGTCGCACGGGGGCTGCGCTGGGGGAAGGCGTCACCGCCGCGGGTGCGTCGAAGGCCTGCCCACCCGTCACCTGCCGCGCCTCGAAGCCCGGCCCGGTGACCTCGACGGTGCCTTCCCTCACCTCGACCCGCGTCCCCCGCTCGGGCGCGCGCGACACGGTGAAGATCGTCCCCACCACCCGCACCTGCGCTTCCTCCGTCTCCACCCAGAGCGGCTGGGAGGGCCGCTTCTCCACGAAGAGTTGAATGGACCCCACGGTGAGCACCACCCGCGCCGCAGACACGATCTCGAACCGGGTGCCCGGCTGGGCCTCGATGCGCGAGCCGTCGCCCAGCGCCACCACCGTGCGCTCGCGCACCTCGAGCACCTGAGGCGAGCCCACCGCCAGAGCGCTGGGGTGGGTCTTCCCCAGCTCGAGGTCTTCCCGCCCGGAGCGCGACCAGAGCACCCCCAGCGCGACCAGCACCACGGGCACGACGGCCGCCAGCCACAGGTACCGCAGCCGAAACCAGGGGGGCGCCTCGAGCTGCGCCTGCTCCACCGCGGCCAGGGCGTGGGCGATGCGCTTGCTCCGGGCGAAGGGCGCGTCGGGCGGGGGCTCCGCGCTGCGCAGCGCCTGCAGCGCCGCGCGATAGCTCTCCAGCTGGGCGCGGCAGGCCGGACAGTGCCCGAGGTGCTCAGGCGCTTCGCCCTCCACCGCGAGGGCTGCGAGCTGGGCAGAGGTGAGGTGCGCGCTCACGCTCGATCCTCGGTGAGGTGCGCGGGGAGCTCGACGCCCTCGGCGGCCAGGGCGCGCGCGAAGGCCTTCTTGCCCCAATACAGGCGCATGCGGGTGGTGGAGCGCGCGGAGTTCATCAGCGCGGCGACCTCATCCACCGAGTGGCCGTCCAGCACCCGGAGCACGAAGGCCATGCGCTGCTCGGTGGACAGCGAGTTCAGCGCCCGGCGACAGCAGGCCAGCTGCTGTCGGGCGGCGATGGTGGCGTGGGGATCGTCGCCGTCGCGCAGCCCCACGTCTTCGGGTTGCACCGCTTCACCCCGGGTGCGTTGGCGCCGCAGCGCGTCGCGGGCCACGTGCACACACAGGCTGCCCACCCAGGTCCGGAAGGCCGAGGTCGCGCGGTAACGGTGCAGGCTCTGGAGCAGGCGCATCATCACGGTTTGCTGGAGATCATCGAGGTCGGAAGAAGGCCCCACCAGCCGGAACAGCATGCGCCGAATGAAGTCATGGTGCTCCTCCAGCAGCGCACTTTGAGCGCTGCGATCGCCGTCGATGACCCGAGCCAGGAGTGCTGGCGACGGTTCCTTCACTTTGCCTTCGTCGCGTGAGGTGCTCACCCGGCTAAAGGCCCCACCAGACTCGGAGGTCGAGCGCGGGGCTGACCCACGGTGCCGTAAACACGGCGGTATCGTGCACCAGCACGGTGAGCGGCGCGGGGATGAAGTCGATTCGGGGCCCCAGGGACCACCACAGCGGGCCCACGAGGTGCCAGGTGGGCATCCACCCCAGGGAGAGCACCAGGGCCGCCGCTTCCGTGCCGCGCCGCTCCCGGGTTTCGAACAGCGTCCCCCGGGTGGCCTGGCGCTGCACCCCGGCGCGTGCCACGAGGTAGTGCGCCCTGAAGATCGGGACCTCGCCCGGGAGGCGCAACGACGCGCTCAGGCCCGCGTAGAGCCGCTCGGTGGTGCCCTCGCCCAGGGCGGTGACCACGCGCTCGGGTTGGTTCCAACGCCCATTCAGGCCCAGGCGAAAAGGCCCGAGGCGCACGGCCGCTTCCACGCTGGCCCCCAGGAGGGGCTGGCGAAACGCGTAAGAGAACGCCAGCTCCGGAGCCACGCCCAGGACGAAGGCGGGCTCCTTCACCTCGGGCTGAGGGGCGACGAGGGCGGGCGTGGGGGCGGGCGCGGCGGCGGTGATCTGCGCGATGGTGACCAGGCTGCGGGCCTTCAGCCCCACCAGCCGGGGGAGCTCCGCGCTCTGCAGCTCGCCCTCCGTCAGCTCGAAGCGGGTGGTGGCCCCCTGTCGGTCGACCAGCACTCCGCGAAACCCGCCGCCGGGGGATCGCTCACAGCGAAACTGGAGGCGGGCGGGGTCGACCTCCCCATCGAAGACCGGGGAGAACTCCTGCAGGTACAAGGTGAGGCTGCGGCGGAGCGCGTCGAGGTCGAGCTCCCGGGGCTCGTCGCAGCGCACCTGCACCGTGGGGGCCTCAGGCGCCCCCAGGGCGGGGCCCGCAGAGCACAGCATCGCCATCAGGAAGTACGGCCTCATGGTGAGCCAGGCCCCCGCGATGACAGGGGATCTTTGAAAACGGGCGAGTCGCATTAGCCGAACGGAGCGGTGGCGCGATGAAGCTCATATGCCCATCCGTGCTCGAAAGCAGCTGCTGCCGCGCTTGCTCCAATGGCTCCCCCGGCCCGTGCGTCACGCAGTGCTGCGCCGCAAGGCCACGCTCGCCCGCGAAGCGCTGCAGGACGTGGAGGTGGAGATCGCCCACACCCGCGAGGGCTACCTCGACGCCTTCCGGCTGGTGCACGACGCCTACGCGTGGCGGGGGTGGATCACCCCTCAGGCCAACGGCGTGTACCTGACGCAACACCACGCGCTGCCCCAGACCACGGTCTTCGTGCTGCGCCAGGCCGGCCGCTGCGTGGCCACGGTGAGCCTGGTGCTCGACTCCGGGTTGGGGCTGCCCTTCGAGCGGACCTTCCCCGAGATGGCGGCGCTGCGAGGCCCGAATCGGGTGGTCGCGGAGATCGGCTCTCTGGCCGTGGTGCCTGAGCTCCGCGGCACGGGCGTGACGATCTGTCTCTTCGCGGCCCTGTGGCGCTACGCCCGGCACCTCGCCGGCGTGACGGACCTGGTGATCGCCGTCGACGCCCACGTGGTCGACCACTACGAGGGGCTGTTCGGGTTCAAAGCCATGGGGAAGCCGCGCAGCTACCAGGGCTTCGGCGAGGGCGTGCAGGCGCTGGAAGAAGACCCGGTGGCGGGGCTCCATCAGGACCTGTCCACCGTGGACGACTGGTCGGCCGTCTATGACTTCCAGCCCAGGCGCGAAGCGCTCCACGTATGGGAGCTCGCCTCTGCGCCCTTCCCCTCGGCCTGGGAGAAGTACCCACCGCATGAAGGCGGCTCCGATCTGGCGCGCTTCAAGCTCCCAAGGCACCTGTTCCAGGAGTTCTTCGTGGGCCCCGACGCCATGGCCCCCCTGGAGCCGGCAACTCAGGACTACGTGCTCCACTTCCGAACGCCGCAGACCGTCACCGTGCCCCCCCAGCAGCGCCTGGCGTGGCTGGGCCTCGAGCCCTCGGCGGCGTAGGCTCCTCTTGTTCGAGTGACTGAAATTCCCCCCCACCAGAAAGCGGAATCGAATGCCCGTCTCGAAGCTGGCCCCCAGCCCCAAGCCCACCACGCTGTCCAACCCACGTGCCCCCAGCAAGGCCTCGACGCCCGCGGCTGCGAAGGAGCCCACCGCGAACGGATGGGCTGCCCGGGCCGGCGGCGCGTCGCAGCGAACGCAAGCGCAGGTCAACGCCGAGCAGGCGCTGACGTTCGGCCATCACCGCATTTCCCCGGATGGGTGGAACAAGCTGCCCACCCAGATCAAAGAGCTGACCGACGCGGTCACGAAGGTCGCGAACTACACGAGCAGCCGCGCCGCAACCCTGGGCCTGGTCAACGGGCGATCGAACGACGCGCCCCAGCTCGCGCCCTCCGAGCTCCCCGCTGAGCTCGCCCGGATCGCCGGTGGCGACGCCCCGCAGGTCCTCCTCACGGCGGCCGGCCGGCGCGGTGTCGATGCGCAGACGTCAGCTCGTCTGCGAGAACTGTCGTCGACGCTGTCGAGCCTGAAGAGCGATCCCGCCTACAAGTCTGCGGTCGCCCTGGAGCGGACCCCCATGCCGAAGCTGGCGCGCGGTCCGAGCGCGGCCGAGCAGAGGGCGGCGATCGAGCGCGCTGACAAAGAGAAGCCCATCGCCACCCCGGAGCGCGAGGGCCGTGATTGGAATTGGTCCGACGGCAACCGCCCGTCTCAGGCCTCGACGTCGCTCTTCGTGCGGAAGTGATCGGCGACGCCACAGACCGGGTGCGCCCCCCCCCACAGGACATTCGGGTGAGGCCGTCGCTCAGGGCTTGCGGCGGAAGACGTAGACGGCCGAGTCGAGCTCTGGAGGGAGCACCAGGGCTGAGAGCCCCTCGTCCAGCTGCATCTCGAAGCGGGTCTGCCGCTCCCAGGTGGCGAAGTCGCCCGCGGCGAACCGGTGCCGGCTGCCGATGACCACGTAGAGCTCGACGCTGTCGGTCTCGAACACCGCCTTCTCGAAGGTGTTGCCCGGCGGCGGCCAGCTGCAGAGCACCACCTTCGGGGCGTGCGTGCGCAGCGCGCGCTTCGCCTCGAGCCGCTCCACTGAGGCGGGGTAGGTGATGGCGTGGCTCCAGCTCGCGTCGTCGGTGGCGGTGACGGCGGTGCCCCTCTCGCCGAGGAAGCGCGACAGCGTGCCGTCGCCCGCCGCCAACTCGAGGCAGGGCCGCCCCGCGATGAGGCGCGCGAGCGCGTCGATCAACTCTGCCGAATAGAAACAGTAGATGCCGCGCGGCTGCACCAGCGGCATCAACAACCGGCGATCGCTGATCCACCGCCACCAGAAGCGCACCGCGCGCAGCGACGCGGGCTTCCGCTCGAGCCCCCGGCGGAAGAGCAGGAGCTGGATGAGCGAGCCGCTCCACCACCCCAGCCGCACCGAGCCCGACGTCTCGCGCGCGGCCAGCGCCGCCGAGGTCTGCGCCAGCGCCAGCCGCGCCAGCCGGTGCCGCAGCAGGTGCGGGAAAGCAGCCTCGAAGACCTTCGGGTTGGCGGCGCTCTGCTGCACCCGCTTCTGCCATTGGGCCGCGTTCGCCGTCACCGCCTCCAGCCACTGCGCCGTGTCGGCGGGGCGCCCCTTCGAGAGCGTGGCGAGGAGCTCCTCCGACACCCGGGTCCAATCGCGGGGGTACCGCGCTCGGAGGTCCTCGAGCTCGCCTTGCGTCAGGTCTCGAGCGGCTGCCTCGGGGGAAAAGGTCACGTTGGGAACATGGCGCGGAAGGGCTCGGAAAGCAGTCAAACCCGCTCGGGTCGCTAGGGCAGCGGGCCGATGCGGTACAGCCACGACGGGGTGCCCCGGGCTGCGCTGATCAACCCCTGCGCCCCGACGACGAAGAGCGCCAGGGCGCCCAGCAGGCGCAGCGGCTCGGGCCGGTCGCAGCCGAGCTCGACGATCGACGAATAGAGGGCGATGGCGCACAGCGAGGCGCCCATCAGCGCCTCGACCACGCGCGCGATGGGTCCATGCGGCGGCGCGCTCATGCGGCCACCAGGAGCGCGGCTGTCGTCACCGGGTCGCCCCGCTCGGCGCTCAGCGAGGCCACCTTGGCCAGGGCGTTCTTCTGCGGGGGCCGAACGTCGAGCATGGGCGCGAATTTAGCGCCCGGCTTCGCCCCGCAGGGGTGAACTCGGCGGTGACCTGGCTCGCGTCAGAGTTGACCAGACGCACGCGAGCGATAGCGGGCCTGCCGGCCCCCAGCTCGTGTCACCCTCTGCCCACCGGGCTGGGCCAAGGCCAGGCGGCGGCCTTTTTGTTTCAGCGCTTTCGAGCAGAGAAGCGCCGCATGGTGCCGTCGCTGCGCCGGCCGTCGCCCTCGATGCTGAAGCCAGCCGCTTCGACCGCAGCCTCGGTGTTTCGGTTGGGGTGACAGCCGCCGGCGACCTTTGTCCACGCGGGCTGCAGGAAGTCCTGCACGCCGCCGTACCAGCCGTCGCTGCGCACGTGCTCCAGCATGCGCAACTGGCCGTCGTCTCGCAGCACCCTGCGCAGCTCCAAGAGCCCCACGTCGGGCCGAGGCACGCTGCAGAACACCAGGCTGCTGACCACGGTCTCGAAGGCGCCCGCGCGAAACGGCAGCGCCTCTGCGCTCGCGCGTACGAAGTGCACGCCGGGCGCGCGCCGCCGGGCGACCTTCAGGGCGGCCGCGTCGGGCTCGAGGGCCACCACCTGCTCCGGCGCCGGGTAGCCCTTCAAGTTGCGGCCGGTGCCGCAGCCCACCTCGAGGACACGCCCACGCGCGCCGCCGGCCAGCCAGTCACGCCAGCGCTGGAGCCCCGTACGCTCGAGCCAGAAACACATCGCGTCATACAGCCAGGGGATCTGCTCCACGCCGCGCATCAACCTCACGTAACACGGCCGCGCCCGGAGCAGCCGAGCAGCGAGCGAGCCCGCGGTGCTCTTCGCGGCGGTGGCGCCCAGGAGCTGGGATCTCTTCGGCGTTCTCTTGGTCGGCGGAGCCGTCGGCCTGGTCGCGCTGGTTCGGCTCATCATCGGCCTGGTGCTGCTGCCCGTGCAGTTGGCGAAGCGTCGGGCCTTCGACGCGAAGGTCAAACACGGCGGCAGAACCGAGAGCGCCTTTCAAGGCGACTGCGAGGGCACCGTCATCGCGACGTTCTGAGATGGCGCCGAGGTCAGATACCCCTCGGGCCGGGTGGTCGGCACTACACGCGCTGGCGGCCCATCGCTTTGATCAGCGGCAGTTCGCGAACGCGCTGACCGGTCAATGCAAAGACGGCGTTCGCAATCGCAGGAGCGATCGGTGGAACGCCGGGCTCTCCCACGCCACCGGGCGCGGCGTCGCTCTCCATGAGATCGACCCAGGTCTTCCTCGGCGCTTCGCCCATGCGAACGATGCGGCCTCCGTCGCGAAAGTTCTCCTGCTCGATGGCTCCGTTCTTCATCGTGATGCCGCCATAGAGCGCCAGGCTCATGCCGAAGATGACGGAGCCTTCCATCTGCGCGCGCACGCGCTCGGCGTTCACGATGATTCCAGCGTCGAGCGCGACCCACACCTCGTCGACGACCAGCTTGCCGTCGGGGCGCTTGATCATCGACACGATCGCCGCGACATAGCTGAGGAAACTCCGGTGGGCGGCGAGGCCCAGAAACCGGCCGTCACGCCCCCGTTCATCCCACCGGGCAGCGCGGGTGACGCGGTCGATCACGTTGCGCAGCCGCCCCGCATCCACCGGGTGCAGCTCGAGCGGCTGGCCATAGTTCTTCAGCTCCTTCACGCCCAGGTCCGACAGGGAGAGCTTGCGCGGCGGGCCGATGAGCTCGAGCCACACGTCGCGCGGATCAGCTTTCCTTTCGTGCGCGAGCTCATCGACGAAGGACCCGATCGAGAACCCCTGGAAGATGTTGTAGACCGATCTGAGCCACCCGATGCGTGTGTGCGCGGTGGCCACGCCGATCTCAGCCGTGAGGTTCGGAACCGCGAACGCCAGATCGAGCACGCCCTGCTGCAAGTCTTCGGGCTCAGGCGTGGCAGGGTCACCGAACAGGCTCTGAATCGAGGGGAACGCAGTCCTGTAACGCAGCGCGACCACCCTGCCGCTCGGGTCGAGACCCGCGGTGAGCCGGTTCGTGCTGACCGTGTTCACGTAGTCATGGCGCAGATCATCTTCGCGCGTGAACTGCATGCGCACGGGCACGCCGAGCATCTTCGCGAGCACCGCCGCCTCCGAGCAGAAGTCGGCCTTCGCCTTCCGGCCGAAAGCCCCGCCCAGGAAAGTGACGTGAACGCGCACCTTCTCGAGCGGCACGCCGAGCGCGCGCGCGACCTCTTTCTGGGCAGCCTGGGGGTTCTGGGTCGGTGCCCAGACTTCGCAGAGGTCTGAGGTCATGCGGGCGACCGCGACCGGTGGCTCCATCGGCAGATGCGGCAGGTGCGGCACGTGGTACTCCGCCTCGACGGTTCGGGCGGCGCTCTTCAAGGCCGCCTCGGCGTCGCCGACCTTGCGCGCGACGAGCCCCGGCACCGAGACCGCCTTCGACAAAGCCGCCTTGAAGACCTCCGAGTCGTACGCTCCGTTGGGTCCGGCAGCCCACGTGATGTGCAACGCCGCGCGCCCGCGCATCGCCGCCCAGGTGTTCTCCGCGACGACGGCCAGGCCGCCCCAGGGTTGGAAATGCCAGGGCACTTTCGGCTGCGGCATCTCGACGACCTTCACCACGCCCGGCACCGCCAACGCATCAGCGGCATCGAAGCGAACGATCGTGCCCCCGACGACGGGAGGCCGGGCGATCACCACCGTGAGCATTCCCGGCAGCCTCACATCTGCGCCGAACATCGCCTGGCCGGTGACGTACGCAGGGCCATCCAGCAGCGGCATGTTCGCCGTGAGCGAAGTCAGCTCACTTCGCGGCCGGAGCACGACGGTCTTCGGCTCGGGGATCTTCCGTCGGGCTGCCTCCACCGCGAGGGCTCCGAAGCCGAGCCTGCGCTTCGTCGGCCGATGCGTGACGAGGTGATCTTTCGCGACGCATTCGTCGGCGCGCACCTTCCACCGGGCTGCCGCGGCTTCGATGAGCATCATGCGCGCGGTGGCGCCCACCCGACGCAGGTCTTCGTAGAACCCGCGAATGCTGTTCGAGCCGTCGGTGTTCTGATCGCCGTAGACGACGTCGCCGTCGGCTTGACGGATCTTCACCCGGGCCATCTGCGCACCGAGCTCATCGGCGATCAGCACCGGCAGCGAGCTCCGAATGCCCTGCCCCATCTCGGATCGATGACAGACGATGGTGACCAGCCCATCGGGCGCGACGTGCAGGAAGACGTTGGGGTTGAGCCCGGGCGCCGTCGCGTCGAGGGCTTGTGAGCCGCTCGGCACAGGCGCCTTCTGCGCGCGCGCAGAGAAGCTGAAGCCCAGCGTCAGGCCGCCGACCGCGAGGTTGAGACCGCGGAGGAACGAACGGCGCGCGATGACCAACGGCCCGGTCATCGGCCACCTCCGCTGACCTTCTTGATGGCATCGCGAATTCGGCAGTAGGTGCCGCATCGGCACAGGTTCCCGGCCATGGATTGGTCGATCTGCGCGTCGGTGGGCACGGGGTGCTCTTTGAGCAGCGCCGCGGCGGTCATCAACTGCCCCGCCTGGCAGAACCCGCATTGGGGAACGCCCTGCTCGACCCACGCCCTCTGGAGCGGATGGCTTCCGTCGGGCGAGAGCCCCTCGATGGTGGTGACGCTCTTGCCCTGGGCGCGTCGAACGGGGGTCACACAGGAGCGAACCACCTGCCCCTCGAGATGAACCGTGCACGCCCCGCAGAGCGCCGCGCCACAACCGTATTTCGTTCCGGTCAGGCCGAGCACATCACGCAGGACCCAGAGCAGCGGCATCTCGGGATCGACGTCGAGCAGGCGCTCCTCACCGTTGATGCGAAGGGAGATGCTCATGGCTGCGCTCCTTCGTCGGGGCACTCGGCGCCCGTCTCGACCCACGCCGCGACCAACTCGCCGAACTGAGCCTGCGTGCCGGGTGCAGGTTCACGCCCATGGCCGGGGAGCCAACCCCAGGCCACCAACTCATCATGGGCGTTGTGGTGAACGATCTGCGCGAGCGACTTGCCGCCGTTGCGCCGGGGATCCTTCATCTGCTCGCAGATGAACCGCGGGCTCTTCCCCACCCAGGCCATCTCGCGGGGAGCAAGATGCCAATTCGGTGCGCCCGGGACACGCGCGTTCTCGAGATTCCGATCTTGATGGCAGCTGGTGCATTCCATACCGACGACACCGCGATCGGCGGGGCCCCGGGTGACGGGCGGCTCGTGAGGAACCGCCTCCATGGCCTGCAAGGGGACGTCGCCATCGGGGTGGCAGTTGGCGCAGCGCGGATGGCGCAAGACCTTGCTCGCTTCGAGGAACAACGCGCGTGATCGCTTCTTCCGATCGGTCAGCGCAGAAAAGTCAGCCACGCTTCGAAGCGGGCCACGAACGACCGGCGTCGTCGGGCGGAGGGTTTCTGCGCGAGGTGCGCAAGAGACAGCACAGCTGAGAAGGACGAACGCGAGGAGTCGACGCACGCGCGTGATCTTCAGGAAGACAGGTCGGCGCGCCACCCCAGGACTGAGGGGAAACGCGCACTGAAGCAGGCAGCGGCGCCGTCAGCCCTCTCCCCCGCTGGGGAGCGGGAGGCGTCTTCAGCCCCTCAGTGCGTCGAGCTCACCGAGCAACGACTTGCCGAAGAAGTGGCCCAGCTCGTCGCGGCACATGTCGTAGAGAACAGGGCCCGTCGCGCGGCACACCAGATCTTCCGTCACGTCCCAGCTCGGCCGCAGCACGCCCTTGTCCCAGGTCACCGGGAAGAGCCAACACACCGCGGGCTTGATCGAGTGGTAGTCGAGCCCTTTGGCCAGCGCGAAGGCGTGGATGCCGCAGCCCCGGCCGTTCGGGTTGAGGAAAACGCACCCGCCCTTCACCACGTTGGTACGCACGAACTTGCCGGTCTCGTACTCGGGGTCTTCCTTCACCTCGGTTCCGAACCACTGCTCAGGCGGGGAGGCGATGAAGGGCGCCAGCTGGTCTTTGACCGCGAGGATCCGGTCTCGCTCCGCGAGGTTGACGTCGCAGCCATGCTGGCAACACCCGTCTGCACAGTAGGTGCACTGCATGCAGTGACCGAAGTAGCGGAGCTTGAAGATGTCGGTGTCGACCTGCGACAGGCTGGGGACTGAAGAGATGGGAAGCAGCACGAGCTGCCTGTATCACGCCCCAATTCGTTGTATTCGGCCTGAGAACCTGCGATGGGCGCGACCCAGATGTTCCCCCGAGAAAAAATCCGAAACGTCGCAATCGTAGCCCACGTCGACCACGGCAAGACCACGCTCGTCGACCACATGCTTCGTCAGGGCGGTGCATTCCGCTCCAACGAACAGGTCGCCGAACGAGTGATGGACTCGAACGACCTCGAGCGTGAAAAGGGCATCACCATCATGGCGAAGAACACCGCCATCGGGTGGAAGGACAACTTCATCAACATCGTCGACACCCCTGGCCACGCCGACTTCGGTGGCGAGGTCGAGCGCGGTCTGCGCATGGTCGACGGCGTGCTCCTGCTGGTCGACGCGGCTGAAGGCCCGTTGCCGCAGACCCGCTTCGTGCTCGGTAAGGCGCTGGGCTTCGGTCTCAAGACGGTGGTGGTGATCAACAAGATCGACCGCAAGGACGCGCGCGCCAAAGACGTGCTCGACCTCGTCTACTCGCTCTACATCGACCTCGGTGCAGACGAGAAAGATCTCGAGATGCCCGTGCTCTACGCCATCGCGCGTGAAGGCAAGGCTGGATACGACCTCGAGAACATCGGGAACACGCTTCACCCGCTGTTCGACGCGATCGTCAGCCACATGTCGCCGCCCCCGGCCCCTGCGCCTGGCGCCGGTACGCAGCTGCTGCTGGCGAACCTCGACTACGACGACTACGTCGGCCGTCTGGGCATCGGCCGCATGAGCGCGGGCCGCCTCGCGCCCGGCATGCAGGTGTCGATCGCCCGCGACGCGGGCAAGGTCGAGAGCGGCAAGGTGGTCAAGCTCTACGGCTTCTCCGGCCTCAAGCGCGTCGAGATCGCCGAAGCAGGCCCCGGCGAGATCGTCTGTGTGGCCGGCATCGAAGAGCTCTCGATCGGCGACACCATCTGCGACTTCGAGAACCCGCAGCCCCTGCCCCGCATCAAGGTGGATGAACCCACCATGATGATGGTGTTCAAGGTGAACAACGGCCCGTACGCCGGCCGCGAAGGCAAGTACGTCACCTCGCGCAACCTGCGCGACCGCCTCATGCGCGAGTCGTACAAGAACGTGTCGATCCGCGTGGAGCCCACCGATTCGCCCGACGCCTTCCGCGTGGTCGGCCGTGGCGAATTGCAGCTCGCGGTGATCATCGAGACGATGCGCCGCGAAGGCTTCGAGCTGACCGCCTCGAACCCCGAGCCGATCATCAAGGAGATCGACGGCGTCAAGCACGAGCCGATGGAGCTGGTGTTCTGCGACGTGCCCGAGCTGTCGGTCGGCGTCGTGACCGAGCGCCTGGGGCCCCGCAAGGGCCGCATGGTCGACATGGCCCCGCTGGGCGGCGCACGCACCCGCGTGCAGTACCGCATTCCTGCGCGCGGCCTGGTCGGCTTCCGCTCCGAGTTCCTCACCATCACCAAGGGTGAAGGCATCATGAGCTCGCAGTTCGACGGCTGGGAGCCCCACATGGGCTACATCCCCCGCCGCGCGAACGGCGCGATCATCGCCGACCGCCTGGGCGACGCGATCCCCTACGCGCTGTTCAGCATCCAGGAGCGCGGCAAGCTGTTCGTCTCGCCGGGCGACGCGCTGTACGAAGGCATGGTCATCGGAGAGAACGCGCACCCCAGCGATCTCGACGTGAATGCCAGCCGCGCGAAGAAGCTGACAAATATTCGCGCCGCGGGGCGCGATGACAACGTCATCCTCACGCCCCCGGTCGACATGAACCTCGAGAAGGCGCTGGAGTGGATCGCCGAGGATGAGCTCGTCGAGGTCACCCCGAAGTCCATCCGCCTCCGCAAGCGCGTGTTGCCCTTCCAGGATCGGTACCGCGACCAGCGCGGGAAGAAGCGCGAAGACGACTGAGCTGAAGTTCCCTCTCCCTTTGGTTGAGGGTCAGGGTGAGGGCCTCGCGCTACAGTGGCGAGGTGCGAGCCTGGCTAGAACGAGAGAGCCCGGAGGGTGACAAAATCACCCTCCCAGATGGATCGGGCTCACTCGTCTTCGGCCGATCCTCCAAGTGCACGCTGGTCTTCGACGACATCACGTTGTCGGCCCGTCACTGCGAGCTGTCGTGGGATGCGGGCTTCTGGAAGCTGCGCGACCTGGGCAGTGAAGTCGGTACCCGTCTCAATGGCCACCCGCTGACGCACGCGCGCGCTCTGTTCGCCGGCGATCGAGTGGAGTTCGGCTCCGTCCGTCTGCGTTTCCGCACCGATCTTCCCGTCGACGACCCGCAACTGCTCGATGCGATCGGCCGTTCACCCGAAGCCGAGTCGAACTGGCTCGTCTACGCGGACCAACTCCAGGAACGCGGCGACCCGCTGGGTGAACGCATCACCCGCTCGCGCTCGGGCGGCCGGCTCGATCACATGCCGTGGCTGGGCCCTTTGTGGGACGCGTTCGTGGCCGGTGAGCTGGAGATCGAGTGGCAGTTCGGCTTCGTCAAACGCGCCACCATTCGCACCGCGGCGGGCCGGCTTCCGGCCGAGTGGAGACCGATGGTCTCGACGCTGCTCAACCTGCGCATCGGGCGTTTCCTGCGTTCGCTGGTGATCGATCTGCCTCGACTGGAGAACCTCACCCCGATGCAGATTCCGCACGAGGTGGTGGCGGCCCAACACTTTCTCGCGGAGCTACCGGCGTTGCCCAGCACGCTCGAGCGATTGTCGTTCGGGTACCACGTGGCGCAACCCTCGAGCGGCGCGTTGTCCGTCACCGAAGAGCTGGCCCTGCGCGTTCCCCGGCTGCGCGGCACGCCGGTGTACCAACGGGTCAACGGCGTTCGCCTGCGGGTCATCAGCGTGGTCGACGGGGTGAAGCTGGGCGGCATCGAGGGCAACCGGGTGCTCACCGGGGTCACCCGCATTCGCCGGGGCAACCGCAACGAGCTGTTCCTGGAGAGCAACCCGGGCATGGCCTTCATGGCTGACGGCAACCCGTGCTTCTTCTCGCTGACAGGCGGGCGGGCCAAGTTGGTCGCGGGCCGCATGCGCGGAGAGGTGCGCATCAACAACCGCATCGACGCGCTCTACGAGTTGTTGCCTGACGACGTGCTCGACGTGATCGCGGGCGGGAAGTTTCGAGTCGAGGTGGTGGCGTGAACAGCTGGGTGCGCCGCATCGACCTCGACACCTTCGCCTCGACGGTCTTCGAGTTGGTGGAAGGCGCGGGCGTGGTGACGGTGGGCCGCCGCGACGCGGACATCATCATCAACTCCCCGCGCGTCTCCCGAAAACAGTGTGCGTTCGTGAGCGACGACGGGCGCTGGCTGGTGGAAGACGCGACCTCGACCGGCGGCACGTTCTTGAACGGCCGGAAGGTGCACCGGCAGAAGCTCGTTCACGGCGACACCTTGTGGCTCTACGACGCGTTGTTGGTGTTCCTCGAGGCGCCGCCGACCACCGGCGGGCCCGAAGCAGGTCTCGACGAAGATCCCGACGACGCCAGCCGCGTGCAGGTGTGGGCTGACTGGCTGCTGGAGCGCGGCGATCCACTCGGTGAGCACCTGCTCTCTGCGCGCCCCACCGACCGCGCGCTCGACGGGCTCTCGCCCCTGGTGAAAGACGGCCGGCTCGAGCTGATCTGGCGTCACGGGTTGATTCACACCGCCCGGCTGCGGTGCATCAACGACGCGACGTACAGCGACGTCGAGCTGATCGCGCGGTTCCTCTCGTTGCGGGTGGCGCGGTGGACGCGTGAGCTGACGGTGGATCTGTCGACCTGGGTGATGCCTTCGGCCAACCGCATTCACCAAGACGCCGCGGCGGTGTTGCGCGGGCTCCTGACGGGCCCTCACCTGCCCTGCTTGGAGAAGCTGTCCTTCGGGTATTTCGCCGAGCCGCTGCCGCCGTCGGTGTTCCTGATGAACATGCTGGATCGGCTCAAGAATCGGTTTCCGAAGCTGACCACCAACCCGCGCACGCTGCTTTCAGCGGCGAAGACCGCCACGTTGGAGGTGCTCCACGTGCCGCTGGAGCTCGACTTTCACGCGCCGGCGGCGAGAGATGAGCGCATTCCACTCGATTCGGGGCTGTGGGTAGGGAGTTCGGCGCGAGGGCAGCTGCGCGCGTTGGCGCCCGGGGTCCATCGCAGCGGCGTGGTCGAGTCGTTCCTGGTGCGGCAGCAGTCGCCGCAGTGGTGTCTCATTCCGTTGGAGCATGGGGTGTTGCTGAACGGGCGCCGCGCAGTGGAGACGCGGCTGTTGCCGGGAGATGTGATCGAGGAACCTCGCGGCACGAGGTTCAGGTTCGAGGTCAGGTAAACCTCGCCCTGCGACAGCGGGGAGAGGTCGGCCGTCAGGCCGGGTGAGGGGCCCGGCTCCGGAGCTTCGACGGCCCCTCACCCCGACCCTCTCCCCGCTGCGCAGGGAGAGGGAGATCAGGTTTTCTTCGAAGGCAGTCGCGACGGCCTCTGCGTCAGAAACGTATCGACCGATCGCGCCAGCTCGCGGCCATCGCTGATCGCCCAGACGATCAAAGAGGCACCTCGAGACGAGTCGCCACCCGAGAAGACGCCCGGCACGCTGGTGGCAAACGACGGGCTCACCTTCACGTTGCCCCGCGCATCCAACTCGACGCCGAGCTGCTCGTGAACCTGCCGGCCATCCGCGCCGACAAAACCCATGGCCTGAATCAGCAGATCAACCTCGACCCGCTCTTCATCGGCCGGATTGTTCACGTCGACCCAGTGCAGCGCGGTGAGCTGCCCATCACGTCCCTCGAGCCGGGTGGTGCGGCGGGCGAACAACCGCTTCCCGCCCTCCTCCTGACTCGACGAAGTCCTGAACACGAGCGGCCACTGCGGCCAGGGATTCTTCTCTGAGCGCGCCTGAGGTGGAGCGGGCATCAACTCCACCTGCATCACCGACGCAGCACCTTGCCGATGCGAGGTCCCCAGGCAATCAGAGCCCGTGTCACCACCGCCCAGAATCACCACACGTTTCCCGGTGGCGATCGCAGGCTGACCGCGATTCTGCGCCTCGAGGAAATCCATCGCGAGCACGACGCCCCTCAACTCCGTGCCCGGAAGCTCGAGCAAGCGCGGTCGCTGTGCCCCGATGGCGATCACCACCGCGTCAGCACCCGCCTTCAGCTCAACCCAGGTGGGCTTCACCCCGACGTCGGCCCCCGTCAGGAACTCGACGCCCTCGGCCTCGAGGAGTTCCAGCCGGCGATCGATCACCGACTTCTCCATCTTGAAGTCGGGAATGCCGAACCGCAGCAGCCCGCCGACCTTCTCCGAGCGCTCGTACACGGTGACCGTGTGACCGGCCTGGTTGAGCTGAGCCGCGGCAGCCAGGCCCGCTGGGCCCGAGCCTACGATCGCCACCCGCTTCCCCGTTCGAACGGCAGGAACCCGAGGCACCACCCAGCCCTCGGCGAACGCGCGCTCGATGATCTCCTTTTCGAGGTGTTCGATGGTGACCGGATCCTGATCGATCGCCAGCACGCACGCGCCTTCACACGGCGCTGGACACAACCGGCCGGTGAACTCGGGGAAGTTGTTGGTGCTGGAAAGCACCTCCCACGCCGCCTTCCACCGGCCCGCGTACACGTGCTCGTTGAAGTCCGGGATGATGTTCCCCAGCGGGCAGCCCTGGTGACAGAACGGAACGCCGCAATCCATGCAGCGACCGGCCTGGTGTTTGGCCTCTTCCGGAGCCATCGGAAGAATGAACTCGCGTGAGTCCTTCACCCGCTGCGCCTCATCGCGCTTCTCAGGGGGGTGGCGCTCCCAATCCATGAAGCCAGTCGGTTTGCCCACGGCTCAGCCCTCCTTTCCGCCGACGACCCGAAGGCGCGGCTCACCCGGTGTCGGAGCAGGAGGCCGCAGCCTCGAAGCCCGCCGCGCCTGGAGCACCTTCCGGTAGTCCGTGGGCATCACCTTCACGAACGACGCGACCAGGTGTTCCCAGTTGTCGATCACCCGCTGCGCGAGGGGACTGCGGGTCAGCCGCAGGTGGCTCTCGACCAGGCCGTACACCAGCCAGATCTCCGACTCGTCGATGAGCGACTCGAGCTCGACCATCTCGAGGTTGCAGCGCTGCTTGAAGCTGCGGTTGCGATCGAGCACGTAGGCGGTGCCGCCGCTCATGCCGGCCGCGAAGTTGCGGCCCGTCGCGCCGAGCACCACCACCACGCCGCCGGTCATGTACTCGCAGCCGTGATCGCCCACGCCTTCCACCACCGCCTTCGCGCCTGAGTTGCGCACCGCGAACCGTTCACCCGCGATGCCCGAGAAGTACGCCTCTCCTTCGGTCGCGCCGTAGAGCACGGTGTTGCCGACGATGACGTTCTCTTCGGGATGAAAGGTCGATCCGTACGGCGGGTAGACCACCACGCGGCCGCCGGAGAGCCCCTTGGCAACGTAGTCGTTCGCCTCGCCCTCCAGCTCGAGCGTGACGCCGCGGCAGAGGAACGCGCCGAAGCTCTGACCCGCCGAGCCCTTGAGCTTGAGGTGCATCGCGTCGTCCGCGAGACCGGTCGCGCCGTGACGCCGCACCAGCTCACCCGACAACATCGCCCCGACCGCACGATGTGAGTTCGCCACGGGGATGACGGTCTTCTCGCCGCGAGCACGCGCCAGCAGCGAGAAGTCGAGATGGCCCGTGAGGTCTTTCTTCTGGGGTGTGACGCAGAACCGCGCGCCTTCACGCGGAGGCTGGAGCAACGGCCTCAGATCGACCTTGCGCGCCTTCCAGTGCGTGACGTCCTTGCGCTGCCGCAGCCACTCGACCCGGCCGACGATGTCTTCGACCTTGCGCGCACCGAGCGCCGCCAGCTGACGCCGCACGCCTTCCGCGATCTGCATGAAGAAGTGCACCACGTCGTCAGCGCGGCCGTGAAAGTGTGAGCGCAGCTTCGGATCCTGAGTGGCGATGCCCACGGAGCAGGTGTTGAGGTGACACTTCCTCAACATCACGCAGCCCTCGACGATGAGCGCCGCGGTGGCCATGCCGAACTCTTCCGCGCCGAGCAGGGCCGCGATGGTGACGTCGCGCGAGGTGCGCAGACCGCCATCGACCTGAAGGCGAATGCGATCGCGCAGCCCGTTCATCACCAGCACCTGCTGGGCCTCGGCGAGTCCGAGCTCCCACGGGAGCCCAGCGTGTTTGATCGACGAGACCGGCGACGCACCCGTGCCGCCTTCGTAACCGGAGACGGTCACCCCGCCCGCGCCCGCCTTCGCGACACCAGCCGCGATGGTGCCCACGCCGACCTCGCTCACCAGCTTCACGCTCACGCGCGCTGCGGGATTGACGGACTGCAGGTCGTAGATGAGCTGAGCGAGATCCTCGATCGAGTAGATGTCGTGATGCGGAGGCGGCGAGATCAACGTCACGCCCGGCGTCGACCACCGCACCTTCGCGATGCGCTCATCGACCTTGTGACCTGGCAGCTGCCCGCCTTCACCGGGCTTCGCGCCCTGAGCCACCTTGATCTGCAGCTCGTCGGCGTTGACCAGGTACTCGGTGGTCACTCCAAAGCGCGCCGAAGCGACCTGCTTGATCGCGCTGCGTCGGGAGTCGCCGTTGGGCTCCTTCAGATAGCGCCGGGCCTCTTCGCCGCCTTCGCCACTGTTCGACTTCGCGCCGATGCGGTTCATCGCCACCGCCAGCAACTCGTGCGCTTCTGCGCTGATCGACCCGAACGACATCGCCCCGGTGACGAAGCGCTTCACGATCTCCGTGGCCGGCTCGACGTCTTCCAAAGCGACGGGCTTCGCCTGCGATGCATTGATCTCCAGCAGTCCCCGAATGAGCGCGGGATCGTCGTCTTCTTCATCGGCCAGCTGCTCGTACTCTTCGAACAGCGTGCGGTCGTTCGCGCGCGTGGCGGCCTGCAGCTTCGCGATCGTCTCGGGGTTCCACTTGTGGCGCTCGCCGCGCTGACGCCATTGGTAGACGCCGCCGCTGAAGGGCACGGAGAGTTCGTCCTGGGTCAACGAGCCGAAGCCGCGCTGGTGGCGCTCACGAACCTCGTGGCCGAGTTCATCCAGGCCGACGCCCTCGATGCGTGAAGGCGTGCCGGTGAAGTAGCGATCGATCAAGGTGCGCTCGAGCCCGACGGCTTCGAAGATCTGCGCCCCTCGGTACGACTGCACCGTCGAGATGCCCATCTTCGACATGACCTTGAGCAGGCCTTCGTTGATCGCCTTGATGAAGTTCTTCGCGCCGGCTGCTCTCTCGGCCGAAGGGATCGAGTCGATGACCAACCACGGATTCACCGCGGCCGCACCGAAGCCAATCAGCAGCGCAAAGTGATGCACCTCGCGGGCTTCAGCCGTCTCGATGAGCAGACCGGTGTGGCGTCGAATGCCGTCTTTCACCAGCCGCTGATGCACCGCGCTCACCGCGAGCAACGCAGGAATCGGGAGCCTGCGCGCGTCGACGCCGCGATCGCTGAGGATCAACACGTCAGCGCCGTCTTCCACCGCAGCCACTGCGTCGTTGCACAGGCGCGCCACGGCCTCATCGAGCGCGCCCGAATACGTGATGGGCAACACGCGCGGCTCAAACACGCCCAGTGACCGCATCGCCTTGAGCCGCGCCACATGCGCGTTGTCGAGAATGGGGCCCGGCAAGGAGAGCCGGTGACACTGCTCCGGAGTCTCCTCGAAGGTGTTCCCGTCAGGCCCGATGCTGGTGGCCAGCGACATCACCATCGCTTCCCGCAGCGGATCGATCGGCGGGTTGGTCACCTGCGCGAAGAGCTGATGGAAATAATCGAACAACGACGGAGCGCGATCACTCAGCACCGCGAGCGGCGCGTCGTTGCCCATCGAGCCGGTGGGCTCCTTGCCGGTCTCCGCCATCGGGGCGAGCAGCAGACGCAGATCCTCATCCGAGTAGCCGAACGCGCGCTGCAACCGCGAGAGCTCTTCAGCCCCCGGTGCAGGCGGCGGTTCACTCTGTGGCAGCTCCTCGAAGGTGAACACGTTGCGATCGAGCCACTTGCGGTACGGCCAGCGGTTGACGATCTCGTTCTTCACCTCAGCGTCTTCGACGATGCGGCCTTCCACCGTGTCGACCAGGAACATCCGGCCCGGTTGGAGCCGGCCCTTCCGCACCACCTGCTCCGCCGGAATGTCGATCACGCCCGCTTCAGACGCGAGGATCACCCTGTCGTCGCGCGTCACCACGTAACGCGCAGGCCGCAGTCCGTTGCGGTCGAGCGTGGCGCCCACCAACTGCCCATCGGTGAAGGTGATCGCCGCGGGGCCATCCCACGGCTCCATCAAGGAACTGCTGAACTCGTAGAAAGCGCGCCGGGCGTCGTCGATCTCGGAGTTGGCGTCGCACGCCTCGGGGATCATCAACATCATCGCGTGAGGCAGCGAGCGGCCACCCAGGGTGAGCAGCTCGAGCATGTTGTCGAACTGCGCCGAGTCGCTCTTGCCCGGAACGATGATGGGATGCAGGCGATCGAGCGTGCCGCCGAATTTTGCGGACTGGAGCAGGCTGCGCCGCGAGTTCATCCAGTTGCGGTTGCCCTGCACCGTATTGATCTCACCGTTGTGCGCGATGAAGCGGAAGGGCTGCGCGAGATCCCAGGTCGGAAAGGTGTTGGTGGAGAACCGCGAGTGCACCACGGCGATCGCGCTGACGAAGTCGGGATCGCGCAGGTCGCCGTAGAACTGAGGCAACTGCGAAGGGAGCAGCAGGCCCTTGTAGACGATGGTCTCCGCGGACAGTGAAGCGACGTGAAATCGGCCCTCGGAATCCACGCCTGACGCGCGCACCCTGTTTTCGACCAGCTTCCGGATCACGAAGAGCTTTCGTTCGAAGGCGCTGGGCACGCAGCGGCGGCGCGCGATGTAGATCTGTCTCATCACCGGTAAAACACCGTGTGCAACGGGCCCCAACTTCGAGGGATCGATCGGCACGTCGCGCCAACCCAGGAGCTTCTGATCTTCCTGGTGCACCACCTCGGCGAACATGCGCTCGCACTCGGCGCGCGCGAAGGCGTCAGCCGGGAGGAACACCTGGCCCACGCCGTAACAGCGGCGATGGGGCATCTCGAAGCCGAGCTTGAGTCCCTCGCGCTTGAAGAAGCGGTGAGAGATCTGAACCATGATGCCCGCGCCGTCGCCGGTGAGGGGATCAGCGCCGGTCGCCGCGCGGTGCGCCATGCGCTGGAGCACCTCGAGGGCCTGCTCGACGATCGCGTGCGACTTGTCGCCCTTGATGTTCGCGACGAAGCCGATGCCGCAGCTGTCCTTCTCCGTCTGCGGGTCGTACATCCCAACTGGGCCGGGCTGACTCATGGCGACTCCGATTCGGCGCTATCGACGCGATGCACGCATCACTCTAATGCGTCGCGTCATGAGAGTCGCAGCAGATCTCATGGCAGGCCCCGGTCGTTCCACGGGCTGCTGGCCGGGGTCGACCTCGCGCGACAAATCGTCAGCGGTTGGTCTGCCCTGAACCTCAACCATTGGCAGTTTCGACAGGTTGAGAGGGCGTCTCGGTGGCCTTCAACTTGCTCAAAGGCGCGGGCCACCTGACAGGAGCTCCATGCGAATCTCGTCGTCACCGCCCTTCTAAGCCACACCTTCTCGGTCGGCGCGGTCACCGGCCTGACGCTCGAGCGCGAGCTCATTGAAGGTCTCGCGCTCCGTCTGTCGAGCAGCATCATCGGATTCAGCTACGGCCAGGGGAAGGCCACGACGACAACGCCCGAGACAAAGGTCGATCGAAAGAATCACGTGGTCGACGTGGGTCTGCGCTTCAGCCCGACAATCGAACTTCGTTACGCCTTCTGATCGACCCATGAACTCCCTCTCCCTTCGGGAGAGGGTCGGGGTGAGGGCCTCAAGTCAAAGCGACGCTGAGCGCGGCGACAGTCGCCGCCAGAGGCTCGGCCCTCGACGGCCGCGAGAGCAATTCAGCGAGCGCCGGAGGCACCGGAACCGGCCGCCCGATCAACGGCTCGACGATCGAATCGAACTTCGCGGGGTGCGCGGTCGCCGCGACGATCCACGTTCCCTTCGCGCCCCGAGTTCGAACGCGCCGAAGCACCTCGACGCCACACGCGGTGTGAGGACAGATGATCTCGCCGTGCTGCTCCAGCGTGCGCGTGATCGTCGAACGGATCGTCTCGTCATCGACCCAATCCGCCTCGACCACCTTCGCGACCTCCGGAAACCGATGCCGCAGCCGCTCGACGTTGCTGGGCGCCCCGACATCCATCGCGTTGGCGAGCGTCGCCAGGCTGGCCTTCGGCTCGTAGTGCCCCGTCGCCAGAAAATCAGCGAGCACCCGGTTCGCGTTCGTGGCGAGCACGACGCGATCGATCGGCAGACCGCACTCCTTCGCGAGCAGGCAGGCAAACGCGTTGCCCAGGTTCCCCGTCGGCACCACGAACGACACCGAGCCCCTGCCTTGCTCCAGGGCCGAAAGCGAGGCCTGCGCGTAGTACGCCATCTGCGGCAGCAACCGTCCGAGGCTGATGCTGTTCGCCGAGACGAGCGCATGCTTCGTCGACAGCGCGCGATCGCCGAACGCCGCCTTCACCATGCGCTGGCAATCATCGAAGGTTCCGTCGACGCGGAACGCACTGACGTTGTCTCCGAAGGCCCCGAGCTGATGCGCCTGCCGCGGTGACACGCGCCCATCGGGATACAGAATCACCACGCGAAATCCCGGCCGGCGATGAAAGGCAGAAGCGACCGCGGCCCCCGTGTCACCCGACGTGGCCACCAGCACCGTGGTGACGCGATCGACCTTCGTCAACCGCGCCAGACACGCCGCGAGAAACCGCGCGCCGAAGTCCTTGAACGCCGCGGTCGGGCCGTGAAACAGCTCGAGCAAGCCGGTGTCTTCCGAGAGCCACTTCGTCGGAGCATCGAAGGTGAACGCCTCCTGCACGATGTCTTCGAGCGAAGGCTCGAGCACTTCACCGGCGAAGAACGGGCGCAGCAGCGTACTGACACGGGTGCGGAGATCATGTCCCCAGGGCCCCGAGTGCGCCGCAAGTGAAGGCGGCGTGTACAACCCGCCATCCGGCGCAAGCCCCACGGAGATCGCCTCGGACACCGAGACCTCACTGCCCCCACGCGTGCTGATCACCTTCATGGAATCACCCCGGCGGCAGGACCACTCACGGGGCTCACGAGCTGGTCGCTCTCGAGCCCTGCTTCTTTGAAGGCCGCTGCCATCGCCTTGCCCGCACGCTCGGCGCCTTCGCGAGACGTAAACCACCCGAACACGCTTGGCCCCGCCCCGGAGATGCTCGCCCCGAGTGCCCCTGAATCGAGCGCGGCCTGTTTCACTTTGGCGAAGCCCGGAATCAACGAAGCGCGGCGAGGCTCGACCAGCACGTCTCGAAATCCACGCTGAATGAGCGAGGCGTCATTGAGGAAACAACCCGAGAGCAACAAGGCGAGCCCCTCGCTCTGCACCACGAAGTCGTGCAGTTCGTACGAACCCGCCAGGGCCGCGCGCGCCTTCCGCGTCTCCAGCACGAAGTGCGGGTGCACCAGCGCGACGTGCAGCCACTCCGGCGTGGGCACCTTCACTGGCGCACCTTCCGCCGGAGCGATCACCAGGCCACCCAACAACATCGGCCCCACGTTGTCGCCGTGCGCGCTGCCGGTGGCCGCCGCTTCTCCATCCATCGCGCATTGATAGAGAATCTCGCGCGAGACAGGCGCGTCGAGCACGGCATTGGCCGCCACGACGGCAGCGACGGCTGAAGCGGCCGAGCCACCCATGCCCGAGCCCATCGCGATGCCCTTGTCGATCTCCACCTCAAAGCCCAGGCCCGCGGGCAGCGACTTGAGCATCGTCAGCAACGCACGCCCTGCCGTGTTCTCGATCGCCGTCAACGGGAGCGGGATCTCAGCGCCCCGAATCGCGACGACCTTCACGGTGCCTGAATCGGTCAAGGTGACGGTGACCCGATCACCTGCCCCGGCCACCGAGTGACCGAGGATGTCGAAGCCCACCGCCACGTTCCCGATCGAGGCAGGCGAGAACGCCGTGGCGCGTTTCACAGCTTTGCTCCGATGGCCGCGGCGACGCGGAGCAGATCGGCGAACACACCCGCGGCCGTGACCTCGGGCCCCGCCCCCGGCCCCTGCACCACGAGCGGATTCTCGCTGTACCGCTTGGTGGTGAACTGCACGACGTTGTCCGTCAGCTTGATGTGCGCGAACGAATGATCGAGCGGTAGCGCCACCAACCCGACGCTCGCTTTGCCACCCGCATCGAGCTTCGCGACGTAGCGGAGCACCCGCTGCTCCTTCTTGGCCGCCTCGAACTTCGCCCGCATCGGCGCATCGAGCTCGGGCAGCCGCGCCATGAAGTCGGCCACGCTCACGGCTCGCAGCGCCTCGGGCACCAGCGATTCGAGCGCGACCTCCGACAGCTCCATCTTCGAGCCGTTCTCACGCGCGAGAATGGTGAGCTTCCTCGCCACGTCGAGCCCGGAGAGATCGTCCCGCGGGTCCGGCTCGGTGTACCCGAGCTCCTTCGCCTGGCGCACCAGCGCGCTGAACGGCACCGTGCCGTCGAACTTGTTGAAGAGGTAGGCGAGCGTGCCCGAGAAGATCCCTTCGACCGAACGCACCTCATCGCCCGTGTCGATCAGATCGCGCAGCGTGTTGATCACCGGAAGTCCGGCGCCCACCGTCGACTCGTACCGAAAGTGCGCGCGCTTCGACTTGATCGCCGTGTAGCGGGCCAACGGCCCTGCTCCGGCGTTCTTGTTCGGGGTGATCACGTGAATGCCGCGCTCGAGCCAGCCGACGTACTTCTCGGCCACCGCATCGCTGGGGCTGCAGTCGACGATCACCGCGTGCGGCAGGTGATCGGCGTGCACGTGCGCTGCAAAGGCATCGAGGTCCGTCGCAGTCTCGAGCTTCGCCTTGCCGTTCTCGAAGGAGACCGTCGGCTCGGCGAGCACCATGTGCTTACGCCCCACCACGGCGCGCACGCGCAGATCGATGTTGGAGACCTCGAGCAGCCGCTCCTTCGCTTCGTGCAGCATCTTGAGGAATGCCTGGCCGACGTTGCCGGGGCCGATCACGCCCACCGAGATGGTCTGCGCCGAGAGATAGAACCCCGCGTGCACCGCGCGCAGCGCCTTCCGTGCGTCGGCCGCGTCGATGGCCACCGAGATGTTCCGCTCAGAAGCGCCCTGCGCGATCATGCGCACGTTCACGCCGGAGCGGCCGAGCGCAGCAAAGAGCCGGGCCGCCACACCCGGCGTACCCGCCATGCCATCACCGACCACCGCCAGCGCCGCGATGCCCTTCGTCACCGTCACGTCGGTCAGCTGCTTGCTCTGCAGCTCGCGGGTGAACGCCTCGAGCACCGCCTTGCGAGCGGCCTCTCCATCGGTCTCGCGGATGACGCAGCAGATGGAGTGCTCTGAAGAGCCCTGCGAGATCATCACCACCGAGACGCCCGCAAGCTTCAGCGCCTGGAACGCGCGCTCGGCGGTGCCCGGCACGCCGATCATGCCCGCGCCTTCGATGTTGAGGATCGCCAGGCCCGTGAAGGTGGTGACGCCCTTCACCGGCGTGGCCAGGTCGCGCTCGGCAGAGATGCGCGTGCCGGTGTGGTTCGGGTTGAAGGTGCTGCGCGCGATGATGGGAATGTTGCGCTCGAAGGCCGGCGCCATCGTCTGCGGGTGAATGACCTTCGCGCCGAAGTACGCCAGCTCGCACGCTTCGCTGTAGGAGAGCCGTTCGATCAACACCGCCTCGGGGACGAGCCGCGGATCGGCCGAGAGCACGCCGTCGACGTCGCTCCAGATGTGCAGCTCTTTCGCTGCGAAGAGCGCGGCGAAGATCGCACCCGAGTAGTCAGAGCCGTTGCGGCCCAGCGTGGTGATGCGGCCATCGGGTGTCCGCGCCACGAAGCCGGTGACGATGGTGCGCTCGCCGGGCTCTCCCAGGTGCGCGATCAGCTTCTGGGTCGAGGTCTCCCACTTCACCATCGCGCCGAGATCGCTCTTCTCGACCACCAGCACTTCACGCGCGTCGAGCCAGCGGCTGTTGGCGCCCCGGGCCCGAAGGGTCGCGTCGACCAGCGTGGAGGACCAGACCTCTCCCAGGCCAGAGACCAGATCCATCAGATCGCTGGAGACGGCGCCGATCAACGACTGCGCGTGCAGCAGATCGCGCAACGAAGCGAACTCCGCTCGCAGCCGCTCCAGCACCGGCTCGACCTGAGCGCCCAGCAACGCGCGCGCGGTGTCGACGTGCTTGAGCTCGAGCGCGAGCAGCGCGTCTTTCCACGATCCATCTCGCGCAGCGGCGAGCTTCACCAGCTCAATGAGCGCGTCCGTCACGCCCTTCATCGCGGAGATCACCACCACCTGGCGCTCTGAACGCGCCAGAAGAATGTCCACCACCCGCGAGATGCACTCCGCGTTGGCGACGCTGCTGCCCCCGAACTTGTGACCGATCACCCGAATGACAGTACACCGGTCCTCCGGAGCAGGGGCACCGGCTTCGCTGCCACCGTTCGCATCGAGCGCAGGGTTGATCGAAATAGCGAACGGACACCGCTCATCCAGGACCCTCCTTAGAAGCAGAGCCCGACCAGCGTCGTGAGATCGATGTAGCGCGGAGGGCCGTCGCCCAGCAGCGCGGTGAACGACGCCTTCACCCCGATGCGCCCGGAGATGGGCGAGTTCTTTCGCGCAGGCAGTTCGTAGACCAGCCCGAGCCCCGTCTCGAGGCCGCTGCGGTGGTGAACGCCGTTCTCGTGCTCAGACAACCCCAGCACCACGGGAATGGGATCCATCTTCACGTGCTCCCAGCCTGCCTCGTGCTGGTGCGCGAAGTTCAACAGGAGGAACGGCTTGAGCCGCCCCTGCGTCGGCCACTCGAACCGCGCGCCCAGTCGAATCATCGTCAGCACGTCGATCGGCTGCGTGTACATGCCCAGGCCCACCGAGACTTCGGCTCGCAGCCATTTCAGGATCTGACGGTTCACGCCGATCAACGCCCCACCGCCACCACCCAGCGAGTCGGGCCGGATGCCGCCCTGAAAACCCGCGAACACTTCCCACTTCGGCGGCTCTCGGGGCGGCGGTTCTGGCAGCTTGGTGGAGACTTGCTGCGCTTGCGCCAGGAGCACCAGGACGAGGAGGTTCATGCCTCGTAGTGAGGTCAGGGTTGGCGATAATTCATTTGGTTCGCGATGGATCGTTTCAGAAAGCGAAGGCAACCAAGCCCTGGCCCTCTCCCAAAGAGAGAGGGGACCTCATTCATTTGGGCTGGAGCATGACCGGCGGCGGCGCGACTTGTTTGGCCTGCAACTCGATCGGCTGACCGACCGCGCGGGTGAGCGCTCGCAGGCCCACTTTCACGTCGTGGTACGCCTGCAACCGCTGCAGGCTCGATGAGGCGTACGCGCTGAACGAATCGACCAGCTCACGCGTGTCGCCCGTGCCCAGCTCGAACGAGGTGTACGCCGCGTTCGCCCAACGCCGCGCGTTCTTCTCGGCTTCGCCCTGCCGCTCGGCCTTCTTCATCGCGAGGTTGGTGTCGCCCCAGCTCTTCTCGATCTCCAGCCGCACCGCGCCGCCGAGCAGATCGCGTTGGTGCTCCATCTTTTCGTACTCGGCACGCGCCTGCTCGAGGTGAATGCTCTTCTGCGGAAAGTCCCACTGGTAGCGCATCACCAGGCCGACACCCGCCGAGAGGTCGTTGTACGGATCGTACGCAAACGGAGACCGCTGCCGCGTCGCGCTGGTCGTCCACATCCACCGGAAGAAGCCGGCGATGCCGAAGTCCGGGTAGTACATCGCCTCGCGAATCTTCACTTCTTGCGCGCGCGCTTCGAGCCCCGCGGCGATCGCCTTGAGCTCGGGCCGGTATTTCGCGGCGGTGATGATGTAGCTGTCGACCGCCGCCAACGAACCGTCCGTCGCGGTCAACGGCTCGACCTGAATCTCGATGTTCTCGTCGGGCTGCGCGGCGATCAGCAGGCGAATCGCGGCCAGCGCGAACCCGGCGCCGTTCTCTGCCGAGAGGCGCTGCACCACGCCCTGCTCCTTGTAGAAAGCGAGCTTGTAGAGATCCATCTGGGTGACCTGCTCGCTGCCTTCGGCGCGCAACCGGGTGAGCGTCTTCTCGGCGTCGTCGAGGCGCTTCATCGTGTCGTCCACGACGCCGCTGGCCTGCTTCGCGAGGCAGTACCCGTAATAGGCCTGCGCGGCCTGGTACTCCGACTCGTCTTGCGCGCGTACGGTGAGCGCCTCGTGCGCGATCACCCCGTTGCGGCCGGCCTCCTCGAGCGCGTCGAGTTTTCCGAACGTGTAGATGGGCAACACCGCTTCGGCCCCCGCGCGCATCATCACGCCCGGCTGGCCGAAATCGAGATCGTACATGAGCGTCGACTGGGTGGTCGGCGGCCCACCCAGCGCATCGTTGCGCGCCTCGGGCGTGGGGCCGGCGATCATGAGGTACGAATCCATGCGGGGGAACCAGGCCCAACGCGCTTCGTCGTACTTCGAGCGGTAGTAGCGCAGCTGCGCCTGCGCCTCTTTCACGCGGTGATCATTCGCCCGCGCCCGGTCGATGATCTGCTGCAACGAGAGTGGTGCGGCCTCGACGCCCGCTGCTGCCAACAGAATGATGAATGAAATCAGGCGCAAAGCGCGGGCACTCTGCCGCAGCGGGCCATCGAAAAGAAGAGCCATCTTCCGAGTGGACCCAAGGTGAAGCGCAAGGCGTATGTTCCGTCTCGTGCGCATGCTCCGATCTCTGCTCCTCGCGTCGATGTCGCTGGCCCTCGTTTCCCAGGCCGCAGATCCGAAGCTCAAGGGCTCGAAGAAAGAGACCGCGCCCAGGCTCGATCTGGGGATCCCCACCTTCAAGGACATCCCCAAGGATCAGAAGCTGGAGAAGCCCAAAGAAGCGCCCGAAGCGCAGCAGGGCCCCAGCGGCACCCGCCTCGACGAGGGCTACACGGTGGTGCGCGTCATTCACGGCAAGGGCTTCATGCGCGCCCCCGATGGCGCCAAACCTTCGGCGCCGTTTCCCCAGGTCACCGTCTCGGGCAACCCGCTGGCCACCGAGAAGTTCAGCTCAGTCGTTCGGGTGAAGTCGCCGGCCAGGAAGAACACCCGCATCGAAGTGGCGATCCTCGATCAGCGCGGCGACACCGTGATGGAGGCGTCGGGTGAGATCCGCTTCGGGAGCGGTGACGAGGCCGAGTGGCAGGTCGATTGGGAGCCCACCGGCGTGCGCAACCCGGGCGAATTTCAGGTGCTCGTTCGCATCGGGGGCAACCCCCTGGGCACCTTCCCCCTCAAGCTGGTAGCTGCCAATGCCCCCCCAACACCAGCCGCGAAATGAGTGTTGAGGGTTTTCGAAGTGCGGTATCTCGGCCGGCATGTCCCACACCGATCGCGTCAAGCAGATCCTCAGCTGGTACCCCTCTGACACTCCGGGCGTCCTGACGAATCTGGCGCGCTTGCTCAACACGGGCACGCTCGCCGGCACGGGGAAGATGGTCATTCTCCCCGTCGACCAGGGCTTCGAACACGGCCCCGCGCGCAGCTTCCAGCCCAACCCGGCTGGCTACGATCCCGACTACCACGCGCAGCTGGCCATCGACTCGGGCTGCAACGCCTACGCGGCGCCGCTGGGTTTCCTCGAGGCCGTCGCCGGCAAGCTGATGGGCGAGATCCCGCTCATCCTCAAGCTGAACAACTCAGACTCGTTGTCGAAGGTCGAGCCGATGTCGGCGCTCACCGGCAGCGTGAAAGACGCCGTGCGCCTGGGCTGCTCGGCCATCGGCTACACGATTTATCCCGGCTCCTCGGCGCGCAATCAGCAGTACCAGGACCTGCGTGATCTGATCGCCGAAGCGAAGGCCGCCGGTCTGCCCACCGTGTTGTGGGCCTACCCCCGGGGCAACATGTCGAAAGACGGCGAGACCGCCGTCGACGTGGTGGCCTACGCGGCGCAGATCTCGGCGCAGCTCGGCGCGCACGTGATCAAGGTCAAGCCCCCGAAGGACTTCATCGAGCAGGCCGAAGCCAAGAAGGTGTTCGAGAAGTACTCGATCCCCACCAAGACGATGGCCGATCGCGTGCGCCACGTGGTGCAGAGCTCGTTCAACGGCAAGCGCATCGTGATCTTCTCGGGCGGCGAATCGAAGGAGACCCCCGCGCTGCTCGAAGAGATCAAGGGCATCAAGGACGGCGGCGGCTTCGGTTCGATCATGGGCCGCAACGCCTTCCAGCGCCCCCGCGCCGAGTCGATTCAGTTGCTCAAAGACGTGATGAACGTCTTCAAGAGCTGAGCTTCACAATTCCCCCGCAGTCCCAAACAACGAGAGAGACAACCACCGTGAAGAAGCTGATTGCCGTGCTGTGCCTGACGGGCTCGGTCGCTTTTGCCGCCCCGCCCCCGAAGGAGAAGGCTGCTCCGGCCGACGCCCCCGTCGCCGCCAAGCCTGGTCCCCTCACCCCTGAAGAGCGCAAGAAGGTGCTCTACGCGCTCGGCGCGATGGTCGCGCAGCGCACCCCGCTGGCGCAGGCCGGCCTCGATGAGGCAGAGCTCGCCGAAGTGATGGCCGGCTTCACCGACGCCACCCTCGGCAAGGAACTCAAGGTCCCCACCGCGGAGAACATGCCCAAGGTCGACCAGTTCCTCAAAGAGCGGGCGAAGATCAAAGGCGAGCAGGAGAAGGCGAAGGGCCAGACGTACCTCGAGGAGCAGGCCAAGGCGCCGGGCGCCCAGAAGACCGCCTCGGGCCTCATCTACTTCGAGACCCAGGCCGGCACGGGCGCGCAGCCCTCGCCTGCCGACACGGTGAAGGTGCACTACCGCGGCACCCTGGTGAACGGCACGGAGTTCGACTCGAGCTTCAAGCGCGGCACGCCCGCTGAGTTCCCTCTCTCCGGCGTCATCAAGTGCTGGACCGAAGGCGTCGCCAAGATGAAGGTCGGCGGCAAGGCGAAGCTCGTGTGCCCGTCTGACATCGCCTACGGCGAGCGCGGCGCGGGTGGCACCATCCCCCCGAACTCGGTCCTCAACTTCGAGGTCGAGCTCATCAGCATCGCCGGAAAGGCGGCCCCCCAGTGAAGACCACCTTCCGTTCGATCCTGATCGGCAGCGCGCTGGTTCTCACCGCGTGCCCCTCGGAGAGCAAGCCCGACGCCGCCGGCGCCGCGGTCAACACCAACACCGCCGTGACGCCCCCCGCGGTCACCCCGCCTCCCCCGCCGCCTCCTCTGAGCGCGGAGGACAAGCAAAAGGCGATGTACGCGTTCGGTGCGCTGATCGCCGAGCGCACCCCGGTGAAGGCCGCTGGCTTCAGCCCTGAAGATCTCGAGGAGGTCGTCAAAGGCATGAAAGACGCCACCCTGGGCAAGGAGCTCGCGGTCAAGCTGGAGGAGTACGGCCCCAAGGTCGAGCAGCTGCTCAACGAGAAGCAGACCGCGAAGGCCGAAGGCGAGAAGAAGAAGGGCACCGAGTTCGCCGCCAAGGCCGCCAAGGAGAAGGGCGCCACCAAGCTCCCCTCTGGCCTCATCTACGTCGAGACCGTCGCCGGCAAGGGCAAGCAGCCCGCCGCCACCGACACGGTCAGCGTGCACTACAAGGGCACCCTCATCGACGGCACCGAGTTCGACTCCAGCTACAAGCGCGGCCAGCCCACCGAGTTCCCGCTCAACGGCGTGATCAAGTGCTGGACCGAGGGCGTGGCGAAGATGAAGGTCGGCGGCAAGTCGAAGCTCGTGTGCCCCGCTGACATCGCCTACGGCGATCGCGGGGCCGGGGCCAACATCCCCGGCGGCGCGACGCTGGTGTTCGAGGTCGAGCTGCTGGCGATCAAGGATCCGACGCCTCCCCCGGGAATGCCCACGGGCGCGACGCCGCCTCCTCCGCTGCCCACCAAGTAAGCGCGGTCAGACTCCCGAAGTTCGAAGGCCCTCTGGATTTCTCCAGGGGGCCTTTTTCTTGGGGGTCCCGTGAGGGGCAAAGAAAAAGGGCCTCGGTTCATCACCGAGGCCCTTCGATTTCACTTCTGTGGAGCTAAACGGGATCGAACCGTTGACCCCCTGAATGCCATTCAGGTGCTCTCCCAGCTGAGCTATAGCCCCGGGTTGCTGCTTTGCGGGCGCGGAGTTATCGCTTCTTGGGTGCGCCCGCCACACCTTTCGACGCAGCCGACATTTTTTCCTGAAGGCGCTTGGCGATATCGGCGCCCTCGGCCAGCAAGTCGTTGATCGAGTTGTTCTGGGTGCGGATCTTCTGGGTCACCCCTTCGAGCAGCTTGCGCACGGCGGTCAGGTTGGCGGGCAGCACCAGCTTGCCCTTGCTGACCTCGGCCCACACCGCCTCGCCCAGATCGCGGTAGGCCCGGTCGAGGTCGCGGTCGAGCATGTTCGAGCCGACCTTCGCCTGCGCCATCGCCGCCGCGTGTTCGACCTGCGACTTGAGCACGTGGAGCTGGGCCTGCGCTTCTTCCCAGGCGGCCTGAATCTGCCTGAGCATCTCGGCGTTCTGCGGGGGCTGCGGTTGGAGTCGTTCGGGCACGGGCTTCAAGGCCTCCAGGGAGAATGAGGGGGCCGCGACGGTATCAGGACTTGATGAGCCGCGCGCCGAAGAAGCCGCCCCCCTCCAGCCGGTGGGGCCAGACCCTCAAGGACTCTTCGAGCTTGAACTCCGGCTGGGCGGCCACGAAACGCTCCACCACGCCCTCGTTCTCGTCGCGCAGAACCGAGCAGGTGCCGTAGACGATCACCCCGCCCCGCTTCAGCTGCTTGCTCACGTCTTTCAAGATGCCCAGCTGGGTGACGGCGAGCTCGTCGATCTGCCTGGGGCTCAGCTTCCACTTCTGATCGGGCTCCCGGCCCAGGGTGCCGGTGCCGCTGCACGGCGCGTCGACCAACACGAGGTCGGCCAGATCGATGCGCGGCGGGCTGGGAAAGCTCACGTGCCGCAGCCGCAGCTCGGCCACCCGGTTGCGCGCTTCTTTGAGCCGCTTCTCGCTGTGATCCCACGCGAAGACCCGCCCCGTGGTGGTCACCGCGTCGGCCAGCACCAGCGTCTTGCCCCCCGCGCCCGCGCAATAGTCGACCACCGTCTGGCCGGGCTGCGCGCGGCAGAACGCAGCCAGCAGCTGGCTGCCCAGATCCATCACCTGCAGGCGGCCCTCTTTCATCCAGCGTGACTCGAAGATGGCCCGGCTGTCGTCGGTGGTGCGCAGCGCGTCGGGCAGCTCGGCACAGGCCTCGACCTCCAGCTTCTTGGCGAGCAGCTCTTTGACCAGCGCATCGCGGGTGCCCAGCGGCCGCACCCGGAAGGTGAGCGTGGGCTCGCGGTTGAGCGCCTCCAGCACCTGCGAGAGCTCGCCTTCGGGGGCGATGGCGGCGATGCGTTCGGCAAGCCACGTGGGGAAGGAGTGCTCGTTGGCCGCGCGATCGAGCGGCGTCGAGCCGTAGTCGATCTGCACCACCCGCTCGAGCTCGGCGCGGATGACCTGGTCGGGAATGCCGCGGGGGCGAATGGGCCCGGGCAAGGCGATCTCGGTCATGATCTTCTCCACCCCGGCCCCGCACACGTCGCGGCGCCACATGGCGTAGCGGAAGATCGCCTGGTCCTCCGGCAGGTGCAGCTTCGAGGTGGCGTAGCCGCGGGCGCTGGCCGAAAGGTTCAGCCTTCGCAGGTGGCGGGACAGCTCGCGGGTGGCAAACGCGATGAAGCGGCGCTCTTTGCCGCCTAAGTTGCCTCCGTTGGTCAACGCCTCACCGATGGCCCGGCGCATCGGGGTGCCCTTGATCACCGCCACGTGGGCGTTGAGCACGGCCGTGGCGGCCTTCCGTGAGGCGATGCCCACGATCGTACCGGTCGAGGTCGGGCTGCCGGCGGGGCTGGGCGGGTTCTGATCGGCCACGGGCGCACCGCCTACGCCCCCGCCCCCTGATCGAAAAGCAGTATCGACCTGCTTGACCAGACGGTCTTGCTGTATTGCCCTTTGGCCGTGGCATTCACCCTTCGAGTCACCCAAGGCGACGACGCCCCCGAAGATCTCTCCTTCGACGGCGGCGAGGTGCGCCTTGGCCGCACCGCCGACAACGACGTGGTGATTCGGGACCCTTCGTCTTCTCGCAGCCATGCCCGCGTCTACGAAGAAGAGGGCCTCGTCTTCGTGGAGGATCTCAAGAGCGCCAACGGCACCACCTTGAACGATCGCCCGCTCAAGGCGCCCGTGCAGCTCGAGGCCGGAGATGTGATCGCCATCGGCGGCGTGGTGCTGGAGTTCGTGGCTGCCGGGGGGCCCTCGTCCACCCTCGCGGGCGAAGACGACGACGAAGATCCCAACGCAACGCTGCTCAAGCCGCAGGGCAAGCCGCCCCGCAAACCGGCGGTCGCAGGCGTCGCCAAACCGAGGAAGCCGACCGACCCGGGCCGGCAGGCCATCGAGCCGACCGCACCGCGGGGTGCCGTGCTCAGGAAGCCCTCGAAGGTGATCCCGGTCACCTCGCCCGAGCCGGTGGTCGACGAAGCACCGCTGCTGCCCACCGCCGCCGATCGGGCGCGTGAACGCCGCGAGCTGCAGCGCTCCAACCTGGGCAAGCTGCAGGTGCTCTGGCAGGAGTTCCCCAAACCCACCCGCATCGTGGTGGGCCTCATCGGCTCACTGGTGATCGTCGGCCTGTTGGGCGCGCTGGTCTCGGCGATGATTCCGCGCCGCGACGTGAAGAGGAACGAACCTGACGAATTGGTGCCCAATGGAGATCCCATCGTCGAGTCGTTCGGCGAAGGCGACGGCATCGACTTTCCCCGGCCCGACATGAAGTCGTTCACCTTCACCTTCGCCGCGCCCACCGCGATCGTCGGCGTGCTGCACTACCAGGCGCGCGACTGCGGCAAAGACGAGGTGAGCATCGAGCTCAACGGCACCCAGCTGAGCACCGTGCCCGCTGACACCGTCGACGTGGACAACCGGCAGCTCGAGGTGGTGCTCCCCGCGGGCCAGGTGAAGGTCAATGAGCCCAACGAGGTGGTGTTCGACAACGTGACCAACCCGCCGGCGAACGATCCCTGGAAGATCTGGAATCTCTGGGTCGAGGTGATCCCCGTGCCGCAGATGAGCGCCGATGAAGCGGGCCGCCGCGCGAAGGAAGACCTCGAACGCGCCGGCAAGCTCTACGAGCTGCGCGGCGTGGGCGCGATGAACCTGTTCCGCTCGTGGAAGCAGTACCGCGATGCCTGGTTGCTGCTCGAGGCCACGCCGGGCCGCCCCGACGAGCTGCTCCAGCACGCCCGCGCGCGCATGAAGGAGATCCGCCCCGAGCTCGACAAGAAGTGCGCCTTGATGCTGGTCAGCTACCAGCGCGAGATGAACCAGAAATATCCGAACACCGCGGCGGCGCGCCGGGTGCTCCAGGACATCCCGTCGTACTTCGAGAAAGAACACCCCTGCTTCTCGATGAGCCGGGGGCTCCTCGCCAATCTGGAAAACCTCGGCGAGGTCGAGTGACGTGAGGGCCGAAGGCAACCGCCCTCATCAAAAGTACCTGGTTTAGACAGCGCCCGTGGAGAGCACGAAGAAGATGCTCTCGTAGTACTTGCTCAGGCTGTCGTACAAAATCGACATCACCGGCATGAGCGCGAGCGTGCCTCCGATGAGGAGAAAGTGGGTGACCACGCTGTATTCGACCATCGCCTGACCACGCGGCGATGAGCGGACGACGTCACTTCTTCTTGTCAGCGGCGCACTCTTTTTTGCACTCATTTGCGAACTCCTTGCACTTGTCCTGGCAGAAACTGATCTTGTCGGGGGCGTCCTTCTTCAGCGCCTTCTTGCAGGTGTCGGAGCACTGCTGCACCACATCGGCGCAGTCTGCCTCGCAGCGATCAGCCGCGAACGCCGCACCGCCCAGAGAGAGTGAGAGACCGACGATGAGCCACTTCATGGGAATGCTCCTGGGGCTTGGTTCCGCGAATACGTGAGGACGATGGAGATGTGGGCGCCCTCGTTGCGAGCGCCGACGACGATGGTAGTTCCAGCCTTGGTGCCCACAACCGAAAACTGTGCGGCCGTTGAGCCTGACTCGGTGATGGTGAAACCGCGCTCCTTGAATTGGCGCTCGAAGTGGCTGACGACCTCAGGCCCGCTCATATTCGAGACCCGCGCGTAGATGACTTCACTGGCCATCGCGCCTTCGCCCATCTTCACCATCTGAGGGCTGCTCGAGTAGGCAGGCAACTGCAACCCACCGGGAAGCACCGCCCGATTGTCGACCAGCGTCTCGGGGTGTGAGGCCGAGAGCAACACCATCGTCTGGGTGTACTGCTTGCTCACCGAGACCATGTGCAGCAACCCCGCCCCACCGTCGGCGGCGTCTTCCATCCACCCGATGTAGCCCATGGTCGGCGAGAACTGCTGCGCCACCGCCACCCGGTGTTCGGCCTCGAAGGCCTTGGCGTAGAACGCGAGCACCCGCTCGGGCGGGTCGACCGTGGAGAACCAGGAGACCACCATCGGTGCGCCGGGCAACGTGCCGCTCGAGGTCAGCTTGCGAGGTGACGCGCCCGGGTACGGAGGGATGCCGGCCAACGACCGGGGGTCGGGCTCCATCGCGGTCGAGTCGGTCTCTTCGTTGGCGAGCATGACCTTGTTGACCTCTGCTTCCGCGATCTCCTCGGGAGGCCGATCATCTTCACGACTGCGCGCGAGCACCACGCCCGCCACGGCCCCCACCACCGCGGTGAGGAGAATGATGCGACCGAAGCTCCAGCTGGCCGGGCTCTTCGTTACTGCCATGGATACTGGCTGCGCGAACTCGACGCCTGCGACTGCCGCTGATCTGCCCACCCCGAGGCGTAGCCATCGGGATCGCCGGGGCGGCTGGGCGCGGCTTCCCACTTCACCGGGAGCGAGGCCGGGTTGTCGCCGCCCATGCCCGCGATGCCGTCGTGCGCTGCGCCGAAGAGCACCGACTTGTTGAGCAGGCCGTTGCTGCCGCTGATGGCGCTGTTGTCGAACCAGTCTTTGGCCTTGCTGTTCGCGTCGCCCGCATAGCGGTTGTAGTAGTGGCCCGAGCGGTCGAGCAGCGGGTGGTAGATGTCCTGGCCGGGGATCATGCCGGGCTTGAGGAACGAGGTCATCGGCGAGCCCTTGCTGGGGTCGACGTCTTCGATGTCGTTGAGCGCCCAGGGGTCGGCCATCACCGCGAACGTCTCTTCGGTGAGCACCCACGCGTTGCCCGCGTTGTTCTTGTCGTCGTGCACCGTGGTGTCTTTGGTGGCCGCGTCGATCTGGGTGAAGGTCGCGTTGTCGCCGGCGCCCGCGCTGTTGCGGCCCTTGTTGCTCACGTCGTTCTTGCCCGCCCACTCCATGAACTTCATCGGGAGCATGTAGTTCATCACCCCCAGCTTGGCCTTGCAGGTCACGATGCCGCCCTTGTTCCAACCCGAGGCCGTGTACATGGGGGCCGCAGTGCCCACCATGGTGGCCATGGCCCCGCCCGTGGAGTCGATGCTGCAACGCACCTGATCGGCACCGGGGACGAGCCAGCACTGGTGAGCTGCGCCCGCCTGATGGTGACCCTTGGCACCGCCACCACCCGACCCGCCGGTCACGTCGACCGCACCGCTGCCGGCACCCGTGTCTTCGCTGCCGCTGCCGCCGGTGTCGACACCGTTGCAGTCGTAGCCGACATCGAAGCTGTCGAACGCCGCGGAGTGATCGCAGAACTTGAGGCGGTTCAAACGACCGATGTCCTTGCGGCCGCGCATGTAGTCGTTGGTGATGTAGTCCCAACCCGCGGTGACGGTCGGCTCCTGGCTCTCCAGCTTGTAGGCGAGCAGGTCTTCCAGGAAGAGCGTGTAGAGGATGAGCGGAACCAGCAGCACCATGGTGACCGCGAGTTCGACCGCGGCAGCGCCACGCTTTCGGAGCATCGAGGGCTTCAATTGACCACTCCTTCCACTGCGGTCTGACCTGCACCGATGATCTGTGAGCCGTTGGAGTCGCCCACCTTCTGGAGGATCTCCTTGAGTTCATCTCGCACGAAGGGGTGCAGCTTCGCACGCCAGAACGGGTCGAACAGGTTCGGCGGCGCCGCCCAGCTGTCGAGCTGGTGGAAGTACGTCTTGGCCTTCGCCACGCCGTAGCCCTGGCCTTCGGGCACGTATTTGAACTTGCCCTCACCGTTGGGCATCTTCACTTCGCCGGTGCCGTTGATCTCCCAGGGCTGCTCGTCGCGCTGGCGCATCTTGCGCAAGTCTTGAGTCACCCCGCCGTAGGTCGCGGGCTGCCCGTAGTCGGTCTCACCGCCCTGGGTGGCCAGGCGGAAGTTGATGAAGCAGCCGCCGCTGCCATCGCAGGGCACCCCTTCGTATTCGCTCGACGAGGGGGGCGAGCCGCTCATCACGATCAGCGGGCCGACGCCGTGCTTCCACTGCACCATGCCAAAGCCCATGCCGGAGGAGGAGCTGATCTTGTTGTTGCTGACAGACGCCTTGTTGGAGAGACCGACGAACATGTAGGTCCCCTCGCCTTGGATATCCATCATCTTGCTCGGGTTGTAGACGGGGATGCCGATGGGGATGTTGCCGCGGTAGCCGGTGTCGGAGGCGCTGCGCTCGAAGAAGGTGCCCGACTCCCACTTGGTGCGGGCGGCCATGGCGGCGCTCTCCATCACCTTGGTGCGATCGCTGGCGCTGGAGACCGAGCCCACGCTCTTCCACGAAGGGGCTTCACACTTGTCGTCGAAGTTCGACCCCTCGAGCGCGCAGGCGAAGCCCTTCACGTTGTAGTCGGCCACCGCCATGCTCAACGAGGCCTTGGGGGCTGTCTGGTTCAGCATCTGATTGAGGGTGATGCTGGTCGACCCGATCTCGCCCTTCACCTTGTCGAGGATCTTCTTCTGGTCGCCGTTGATCTTCTTGATGAGCTCGCTGTACGCCTTGACCGCGTCTTTCCACTGCTGGTCCTTGCCCTCGAGCTCGCTCTTCTTGTTCTTGTATTCCTTCATGTATTTGAAGGCGATCTTCAGGGCCTGAAAGCCGTGCACGCAGTGCTGCAGTTTGAACTTCGGGCACTGGGCGAACTCCATCGCGGCGACCACGAAGAAGGCGATCATGCCGGCCTGGTACATGTTCACGTTGTGCCGGGCGAGCGATCGCCAGGCGTGAATGCCCATCTCAGCCACGATCGCACCGGCGATCGCGCGGTTCATGAACGCCATCGTGTTGAAGCCGCGGGCCTGCAAGGTCGCGACGCTGAACGCATGCGCGTCGGCCGCTGCCTGAATGCGGGTGCGTTCGTGCACCGCGTTGGCCACTGAGAAGCTGGCCATCATCATCACGGCGCACGTCAACAGCACGACGCACGCGAGGGGAAGAACCTGGCCACGAGGAGGAGTGAGGGTTCTGGTCATTTTTTCTTCCAGGGAATGTGGCACTCGTTGGTGCTGGGAGGATTGGTCGCGAAGTTGGAGTGCATGCGCATCGAGAAGGAGGCCCGCACCGGCATGATGTAGTTGCCGTTCTCGGCTTCACCCTGGAGCTCCTTGAGCGTCCACGAGCCGTTGGGCGAGGTGCGTGCTTCGGCAGAACTCGTCTTGGTCTTCATGCGCAGGTTCTTCATCGCCAGCGCACGGGCCGGGCCTTCTTCACCACGCGCTGCCCACCAGATGAAGGCGTTGGCGAAGGGGATGTAGAGCGGCAGGTAGGTGGTGACCTGAATGCCCAGCTTGGTGGCCTCGAAGGCCTTCCAGTCGCCCGGGTTCACGCGGTGATCGTCGAAGTCTTTGTTCATGCCGTCGTTGGTGATCGGGCCGCAGATGGTGACCTCGACCATCTTCTTGCCGAAGGCCTGGTTGCCGCGCGACGACACCACGTCGGAGAACGCCTGACTGTACTTGCTGGCCGAACCCACGTTGTAGACCATGTGTTGCGGCTGCCGGCGGCCATCACCCGACCAGCGCGGCGACGACTTGGCCAGCATGGGCAACATCACCGCCACGGCCGCGTTCTCCATCACGTCGACCTTGGCGCGGTTGATCGAACCTGCACGCACGGCCTTGTACGCGGCGTACTTGGTGAGCAATCGTGCCTGGTGCAGCAACCCCAGCTGGAGCATTCCCAGCAGGGTGAACACGAAGAGAGGCATGACGATCGCGGTCTCGACTGCGGCCTGACCTGATTCACGATGCTTCTTCATGTGAGGAGTATCTGCCGAGACCCTCCACCTCTCCATCCGTCAGGTGGACGAAACTGGAGATTGCCGCTGACTACATGCAACCACAGGGGACCAGAGGCGGCCGATCGCCTGATGCCGCGAAGCGTCTCGGCCCGACACCAGTAGTATAGAGTTCCGCGCCATGCGGAATTTCCACTTGGTGGCGCTCGCGATTGCGGGTCTCTTCTTCGCCGGTTGCAACTGCGGTGAGACCCAGCCGATCAGCTGCAACAGCACCGCTGACTGCGCCGGCGACCAGGTGTGTGGTGATGGGAAAGTCTGTGTGTCCCCCACCAGCTGTCCTTCGACGCCGTGTGCCGCGGGGGACACCTGCCTGGGCGGGAAATGCCTGCCTCCGAGTTGCCCCAACCGCACCTGCAGCACGGGTCAGGTGTGTTCGAACAACCGCTGCGTCGACACCGCGTGCGTGGGCAAGTCGTGCCCCGGCGGCGTCTGCATTCAGGGCGCGTGCTTCGCTTCTCAGTGCGCCAACAGCTCGTGCACCTCGGCCGAGGTCTGCGTCGCCGAGGCGTGCGTCGCGCGCAAATGTCTGGGCGTGACCTGCCGCGGTGATGAGCGCTGCGCGGCTGACGGCGTTTGCTACCCGCGGGGTGGTTACGGCGGCGGCTCGGGTACGGGCCCTGCGCCTGGTGGCACGGGAGGCGGCACCGGTACGGGGGGGGGAACGGGCACCGGAGGAGGAGTTGGAACGGGCGGAGGGAGCGGCGCGGGCAACCTCGCGTGCATGAGCAACTGCACTCCGATTCAGGTGTGCATCAACAACAGCTGCATCGAGTCGCGCTGCGTGGGCGTCACCTGCCCCGCGGGCAATGCGTGCAGCGATGGCGTGTGCGTGACCTCGTCGTGCGGAGCAGGCGGCTCGGCGTGCCCCTCCGGCCAGGCGTGCGGTCTGGCGGGCACCTGCGTCGACGTGGCGTGTGCTTCGGTGACCTGCCCCACGGGCTATTCGTGTCAGTCGGGTTTCTGCTTCGCGGGTAACTCCGGCAGCGGTGGCGGCACCGGGACAGGCGGCGGCACCGGGACAGGCGGCGGCACCGGGACGGGCGGCGGCACCGGGACGGGCGGCGGCACCGGGACGGGCGGCGGCACTGGTACGGGCGGCGGCACTGGGACGGGCGGCGGATCGGGAACCGGCGGCTCAGGTGGCTCGGGTGGCTCAAGCGGTGGGGGAACCGGCGTCGTGCGTGGCCCTGACGGCGGCGTGCTCGGCATCGCGGGCCCCGACGGCGGCCTCATCTTCTTGCCTGACGGCGGCGTGGTCGGTGGCCCCTGCCTCCCCTCGCAGTGCTCCGAAGTGGCCTGCGCAGACGGCATGGACAACGACGGCAACGGCATGCCGGACTGCATCGATCCCGCCTGCAGCTACCAGACGTGCAACGACGGCAACAGCTGCACCTCGGGCGAACGCTGCGTGAGCTTCGCGTGCACGCCCACGCAGACGGTCACCTGCAACTCGCCCGGTCTGTGTCAGCGCACGATGGGGGTGACCTGCTCCGGTTCGACCTGCATCTATCCGCCCGCGGTGGGTGACACGTGTGGCGGCACCAACGTCTGCCTGCCCAACGGCACCTGTGGTCCTCCGCAAGCGACGGGCATGTTCACCTTCACGCCTTCGAACTTCAATCCGGCGGCGGTGGGCATCACGGTTGGCCGCGTGGGGATCATGGGAGCGGCCGGCTTCGACACCACCACGCAGACGTTCTCCGGCGGCTGGCAGGCCTCGCGCCCGACGGTCACGTTGATCACCCTGCCCCAGGGCGGTCAGGCCGTCGTGCTCGGCTCTGAAGGCTTCGACCTCCCGGCCGGCAGCTCATTGAAGGTGGTGGGCGACAAGCCGCTCATCATCGCGGCGACCGAGACGGTGGAGATCTTCGGCGTGATCGACGTCTCCGCGACCTGGGTGGGCAACACGCCCGTGCCCGGCCCCGGAGGAAGCAACAACTGCGGCAGCGCCAACGGCGGCAACGGCATTCAGGGCACCAACTCCTCTGAAGGCGGCGGCGGCGCAGGTGGCTACACGGGCCCCGGCGGGCCGGGCGGAGGTGGCAGCACCTTCACGGGCGGCGCGGCCGCAGGTGCGCAGCGCGCAGGTTCAGGCGGCGCGCTGGTCGGCGGGTGTTCAGGTGGCAACGGCGGCAACGCAGGTGGCATCGGCGGCGCTGGTGGCGGCTCGATTCAGATCAGCTCGGCGTACGGCATCTCGATCGACGGCGCGGGCATCTACGCCAACGGCATCGGTGGGCGCGGAGGCCGCGGGTCGGGCAGCAACGGCATCGGGGCCAATGGCGGTGGCGGCGCAGGCTCGGGCGGCACCATTCTCCTCGAAGGCCCCTACATCTTCGGCCGCAACTCCCGGCTCATCGCGGTGGGCGGTGGTGGTGGGGAAGGTGCAGGCCGCCTCTCTGCCGGCCAGAACGGCGCGGACGGTGATCGTCAGTTCGGCTTCTGGGGCGCCTCGGGGGGGGCTGGCTTCAGCGGCAACGGCGGCAACGGTGGCCAGGGCGGAGCGCTCAACAACCCGGCCTACGGCGGCCGTTCAGGAACGCAGTTCGATGACGGGATGAACTCGTTCTTCGAAGCGGGCGGTGGTGGTGGCGGCGGCGCGGCCGGAAAACTGCGCGCGAACCTCACGGGCTCCGGCCAGTGCATCGTGCCGCACGAGCACGTCTACCAGTCGCCGCGCATGGAAAATAACGACCCGCTCAACTGCTATTACTGAGTGATCGTCGATCCGGGTCAGGGTGAGGGCCTTACTTCCTGTCTTTCACTGCCTCCGCAGCCGCCCGGGCGGCCTTGAGGTCGGTCGAGCCACAGGCCGGGCACGGAATGACCTGATCCTCGACGGTGGCGCGCATCACGCCCACCGAGAGGTGGGTCACCGTCGCCCTGATCGCCGCTTTCCCGCACGAGCACTTGAAGGCCATCAACTCGACGGTGGGGTTTCGCTTCTTCATCTCTCACTCTCGGGAGGATTTGCTGCCTTCACTTTGCGCGCGGCCTTGAGGTCCTTCGACGAGCAAACGTCACACGGAGCCACGACCTCTTCGACCGTCCAGGTGCCGAATATCGTCGATTTCACCTCCAGCGCTCCCTTGCCGCAGGCGCACGGAAACTTCGTAGCGGTTTCCATTGAGACTGCGATCTCATTCAGTTCCCGGTTCGGAACAAGACCACTGAACCGGCGTTACGCGCTGGTAACCCTGAAGAGCTCTGTCGAGTGCAATCGATGGCGCGCGAGCGGGCATGGTCCCCGGGTCCCGCGAACAACTTGAGTGGCCCTCCCCGGACTCGAACCGGGATGCCCGTGAAGGCGGCGGATTTTGAGTCCGCTACGTCTACCAATTTCGTCAGGGGGCCGTGCTCCCTACGGTCGCGCCTCTTAGCAGAACCTGACATCGACGGAAGCACGACGAGCGGTTAAGGGAGCTTCGTCATGATCAATTTGCTGCTCTCCCTGGCCGCCGGGGTCCTCGTGGTGGTGTTGGTGAAGCTGGCCGGCTTCGGGCTGCTGGCCGGAATCATCCCCGGCACCATCGTTTTCCTGGCGATCCTCGTGGTCCTGGGCCGGCGTTCGTTCACCCAGCTCCAGGCCGTCGTTCAGGGGGTTCAGGCCGAGCTCTCCAGCATGTCGGCCAACAAGAAGGAGCAGATGGCTAAGGCCGACAAGGCCGTGAAGATGCTCGAGGCCGCCCTGCCCCTGGGCAAATGGCAGTTCCTGGTCGAAGGCGAGATCCACGGCCAGATCGGCATGATCAAGCACCTCTTCAAGGACTACGACGGCGCCCTCGCCTCGTTCCAGAAGGCCAGCGGCCGGAACTACTTCGCCAAGGCGATGCAGGCGGCCATCTACTTCCAGAAGAAAGACTTCGGCTCGATGGCTGAGTCGTTCGAGGCCGCCGTGAAACACGGCAACAAAGAGAGCCTCATGTGGGCCGCGTACGCGTGGTGCCTCATTCAGAACAAGCAGGACGACAAAGCCCTGAGGGTGCTCTCGCGCGGCGTCGAGGCGAACCCCAGCGACGAGAAGCTCAAGAAGGCGCTCTCGGCGTTGCAGAACGACAAGCGGCTCAAGATGTCGCCCTGGGAGCCGATGTGGTGGCAGCTCGGGCTCGAGGCGCCTCCGATGCAGCAGCCGCAGTTCGTCGGTGGCGGTCGCCGCCGAGGCTTCATGCGCCGGTGATGGTGGCCAGCGCCTCGGCCGGCGTGACGTTGCGGGCACCCTTCTCCTTCTTGAACCAGGTCAGCTGGCGCTTCGCGTAGTGCCGCGTGGCTTGTGCGGTGTCCTGGATGGCCTGAGCGCGCGCGCGCTTGCCGTCGATGACCTCGAGCGCCTGCAGGTAGCCCACCGCTCGCATCGGGGCGGCGTTGCGGTAGCCCTGCTCGACCAGCGATCTCGTCTCTTCGACCAGGCCTGCGGCGAACATCTTCGCGGTGCGCGCGTTGATGGCGGCGTACACGCGCTCTCGCTCGGGGCTGAGGATGAAGAGGTCGTAGGCGTAGCGATCGGCCGCGAAGGCGTGTTCGTCGCGGTGTTCGCTGGCGGGTTTGCCGGTGAGTTGGTGGATCTCGAGGGCGCGAATCACGCGCAGGCGATCCTGGATCGGGTGCTTCGCGGCGGTCACCGGGTCGACCCGGGCGAGGCGTTGGTGCAGCGCTTCGTTGCCTTCTTTGTCGGCAAAGGCTTCCAGCTCGGCTCGGAGCGCTTCGTCTCTCGAAGGGCCGGGCATCACGCCGTGCAGGAGGACCCGGAGGTAGAGACCGGTGCCTCCCACCACGACGACTCGTTTGCCTCTGGAGTGGATGTCGGCGATCGCGGCGTCGGCCATTTTGCCGAAACGGGCGGCGGAGAAGTCTTCGAGCGGATCGACGACTGAGATCAGGTGGTGAGGAATTGAAGCGAGCTCATCTGCTGAGGGCTTCGCTGTGCCGATGTCGAAGTGCCGGTAGACCTGTTGCGAGTCGGCGCTGATGATTTCGGCGTTCAGGCACCTGGCGACTTCGAGCGCGAGGGCTGTTTTGCCTGAGGCTGTGGGGCCTGCGATCACCACAAGGCGACCGCCCTCTCCCCCTCCTTCTGGGGTCGCTTCGCCTCGGCGCATCTTTCGCTTCGCTTCAGCTGCGCACGCCCAGCGTTCCGCTGGATCGGCTTCGCTCGGGGGGAGAGGGAAGTACTTCACTCATTTCTTCAAACCCAGCGCGGCTTCGACTTCTTTGTTCAGGAGCTCCGCGCCGTCGGTCGAGTAGCCGCGGTGCACTGCGCTGATCGTTCCATCCGGGCGCACCATGAACAGCGACGGGAGCGGGCTCTTCGTACCCAGCCACCGCCGCGCCACGATGTTGAATCGATCCTTCGCCACCGGGAAGGTCACCTTGTTCTCCGCGATCAGGTCGCTGACTTTCTGCTGCCCCTCGGTCTCGGTGTCGATCGCCACCATCATCACGCGCAGACCATTCGCCTTGTGCTTCTCGTGGAGCTTCTGGAGATACGGCATCTCCTTCTTGCAGGGCCCGCAGAAGCTCGCCATGAACGAGACCAGCAGCGCCTTGGTGTTCTTGTCGGTCGCCTCCGGGCCGACGAAATGATCGATGGCCACCGACGACTCGCCGAACTCCTTCGCGTTGTAGACGGGCAAGCGGAACGCCGGCACCTGCTTGTTCACCTCGGCCAGGTCTTCAGCGAACACCGGCGCGGCGACGAGGGCGAGCAGCAGCAACGTTCGGTTCATGGAAGTCCTCACGACGGGGTCTTGCTCTTCGAATTCAGCCACGCGGGCAACGCGTCGAGGGCGACCTCCACGGTCTCCTTCGGAGCGCCCGGTGCCAGGCGCATGTTGTCGATCTTCAAGGTGCGCGCCGTGTGCTCGTTGACACCGTAAGCCGCGAACCAGGCGGCGTTCACCTTGCTCGCCCTCTCTTTCTGCTTGGGCAGCTTGCCGTTGCGCGGATCGAAGTCGACGTCGAAGCCCTCGTTGCGCAGCTTCATCACCAGAGCGATCGCGTCATCGCGTTCCGGCCCATCGAAGGTGCCGATGAACAACGTGGGCGCCGCGCGCTCGATGCCCTTGAGCTTCTCCACCAACAGCACCAGCCGGTCGAGGCCCATGGCGAAACCGACCGCTGGCTTCTCGGGCCCACCGAGCTCGTGCACGAGGCGATCGTACCGGCCGCCACCACACACCGTGCCCGCCGTACCCAGCGCGTTCTCACCCGACTTCGGCTCGTAGATGAACTCGAAGGTGGTGCGCGTGTAGTAGTCGAGCCCGCGCACCAGCCGGCGATCGAGCTCGAAAGGAATGCCGAGCTTGATGAGCAGCCGCTGCACGTCGGCGAAGTGTTGCTTCGAACCTTCGTCGATCGAATCCAGAATCGCCGGAGCGGAAGCGATCGCCTCCTGCAGCGCGGCCTCCTTCGAGTCGAGCAGGCGCATGGTGTTCTTCTCGTACGCGAGCTTCGCCTCCGGGCTCATCACCTCGAGAAACGGCAGGAAGTGCTGCTTGAGCAGCTCCAGGTACGCCGGCCGCGTCGAGCCATCACCCAACGAGTTCAAGTGCAGCACGACGTCAGGCACGCCGATCTGCTTGAAGAACTCGTGGCACAACGAGATCACCTCGACGTCCTGCGCGGGGTCGAGCGCGCCGTAGGCCTCGGCGCCGAGCTGGTAGAACTGGCGATACCGCCCGGTCTTCATGCGCTCGTAGCGGAACATCGGGCCCATGTAGAACCAGCGGGTCAGCGGCTCGGTGTTCGCCACCCCGTTCTCGATGTACGCGCGCGCTGCGGGCGCCGTGCCTTCGGGCCGCATGGAGATCGACCGGTCGCCCTTGTCGATGAAGGTGTACATCTCCTTGCCCACGATGTCGGTCACCTCGCCGACGCTGCGCACGAACAAGGCGGTGTCTTCGACGATCGGCGTGCGCACCTCGGAGAAGCCGTAGCGGCCGAACAACTTGCGCGCGATGCCCTCGATGCGCTGCCAGATCTCGATCTGCGGCGGGAGGAGATCGTTCATCCCCTTCACTGCGGCGAACGTCTTGCTCATGTGATGGTTCCGATCTTCTGACCCAGCACCACGGGCGAATCGGCCAGCAGCGAAGGCTCCCAGGTCATCTTGCCGCGCGCGAACAACAGGATCACCGTCGAGCCCATCTCGAACATGCCGATCTCGCCGCCCTTCTCGATGGCGATGGGCCGGGGATAGGTGTGGCCCTTCTGGGGCTCACCGCGGTGCGTGATGATCTCGTCGTAGGCCGCGTGAATGCGAGACACGCAGGTCGCGCCGACCGCGATGTACGCGCAGGGCCCGGCGGGCGTGTCGAGGTACGTGACCAGCCGCTCGTTGATGGCGAACAGCGCGTCTTTGGTGCGCACCGACTTCTGGTTCACCGGCCAGAACTCACCGGGCAGGTACTGGTAGCCCGTGATGTGCCCCGGCAACGGAGAGTGGAAGCGGTGGTAGTCGCGCGGCGACAGGTAGAGCGTGGCGAACGAACCGCCTTCGAAGTCGAGCGCGCGGCGAGCGTCACCGAGCAGCTTGTCGACCGGGAAGCTGATGCCCTTGGCCTGCAGGCACGCACCACGTTCGATGGTGCCGATCTGCGAGACCTGAGCGTCGACAGGGCTCGCGATCACCTTCGGATCCATGTCGATGGTGCGGCGGCCCGCCTTCAACTTCCGCGTGAAGAACGCGCCGAACGTGGGGAAGTCTTCGATGGAGCCTTCGGCTTCTTCGAGATTCACGTCGTACTGCTTGGCGAACACCCGCATCGCAGCCTGGTGAACGGCCGCGGGAATGGGTGCCCGGGTGGCTTTGCCGACGGCCAGAGAAAGGGCCGACTTCGGCAACAACCGCATCAACGTCATGAAGGTTTGATCGCGCATCGGGAGCAGGGCTGTTCTCGCCCCGCCGCCGACGGGTCGCAAGCGCGAATTAGACGCCGAGGAAGAGGCGCTTGCCGAAGTTCAGCGCCAGATCGGCATCGAAGATGCGCTGGGCCGACGCCTGGATGTCGTACTCGACCCTGACGTATTCGACGGTGCGCGCTTCGGTGTCGTGGATCACGAAGCACGAGCGGTTGTCGTAGTCGCGGGGCTGGCCGACCGAGCCGACGCTGATGATGTACTTGTAGCCTTTGCGGATGCCGAACTTCTGGGCCACCACGTCGTTCACTTCGCCCGAGCCGATGGCGAAGGCCTTACACAGGTGGCTGTGCCCGATGAAGGTCACCTCGGGCAGGTCGCCCGCGAACGGGGTCAGCTCGCGCGCCTGCTCGAGCGCGAAGATGTACTCGTAGCTGCGCGGCTCGACCGGTGAGCCGTGGCAGAAGCCCACGTCGCCGATCCGGTAGGTGTACGGGAGGCTGCGCAGCCAGCTGAGGTTCTCTTCGTTGAGCACGTTCGCCGACCAGTCGAGGGCATGGCGAGCGGCGTCGTAATAGAACGAGTAGTCCATTCGGCCGGCGACGGCGGCGTCGTGGTTGCCCAGCAGCGTGACCTCGGCGTGCTCACGCACCAGCTCGCAGCAGGGGTTGGGCGAGGCGCCGTAGCCGACGACGTCACCCAGGCTGACGATGCGATCGACCTTCTGCTTGTCGATGGTCTTCAGGACTTCGGTGAGCGCTTCGATGTTGCTGTGGATGTCGGAGATGATGGCGATCCGCAAGGCGCTCCTCGTACTTCAGGTCCAAAGGGTTTGATTTCAGTTACTGATCTGCGCCTTGGAAGGCGAGCGATCTTCTTCGATCAACCGGCGAATCGCATCGCGAACGCCGTCTTGAAGTTCTTCGAACACCAGCCCCATTCCCGGCGGCCCGCCCTGCCCTTCGTTTCGGCTCCACACCACCCGCGCCGGCGCCTCCACCCCATCGGTGCCGAAGCGCAAGGTGGCTTTGCTGCCGCGCTCCAGCGGCGTGCTGGTTCGTAAGAAGATCCCGCCCTCACTCAAGTTCCCGATGCGCGCGTAAACGGTGATGTTCTCGCCTTCGCACCAGCAGCGAAGGCGGGAAGACACGCGCTCAAACTTCCGGTTGTCACTCACTTCCGCCTCCGTGCGAGCCAAGGAAACAGCTCCTGCGCTCCCCCCGGATGGCACTTCGCCGCCACCACAGCCGACAGAGTAGAAAGTCGCGCTCGAAGGCGTCAACCGGGGCATTTTCCCGACACAGCCTCACAGACTGAAGGAGACCCCCTGTTTCTGGTTCGTTCCTCCTCGGCCAGATGTCCGCGTTGCTTCCATCTGTCGCGCGCAGCGTTCCGCTGCTAGCCGCTCACTCATGCGCAAAGCCCGAATCATCTGCACCCTCGGCCCCGCTTCTTCCTCGGTAGAAGTGCTCGAGGCGATGGTGCTCGCGGGCATGGATGTCGCCCGGCTCAACTTCTCCCACGGCACGCACGACGAGCACCGCGCCCGGGTCGATCTGCTTCGAAAGATCTCGAAGAAGCTCGGCAAACCCATCGCGCTGCTTCAGGACATCCAGGGGCCCAAGGTGCGGTTGGGCCGCTTCGTGAGCGGCTCGATGACCGTGGTGGAGGGTCAGAAGGTGACCATCACCACCCGCAAGGTGCTGGGCGAGAGTGGGGTGCTGCCGACCCCCATCAAGGCACTCACCCGCGACGTGAAGAAGGGCGACCCGGTGCTGCTGGATGACGGCCGGGTGCAGCTGCAGGTGATCGCGGTGAAGGGCACCGAGATCTCCTGCCTCGTGCTCGTCGGCGGCGTGCTGAAGGATCACAAGGGCATGAACCTGCCGGGCGCGGCCGTTTCGGTGCCGACCATCACGCGCAAAGACATCGAAGATCTCGCCTTCGGCCAGGAGCTGGGCGTCGACTTCGTGGCGCTCTCCTTCGTGCGCAGCGCGAAGGACATTCACCAGGCGCGGCAGTACGTGAAGAAGCTGGGCACGCCGCTCATCGCGAAGATCGAGAAGCCGCAGGCCGTGGCGGATCTCGATGCGATCGCCGAAGCAGCCGACGGCATCATGATCGCCCGCGGCGATCTGGGGGTCGAGATGCCCCTGGAGCAGCTGCCCGGCATTCAGAAAGCAGCGGTGACCGCGGCCAACGCGCGGGGCGGCACGGTGATCGTCGCCACCGAGATGCTGGAGAGCATGGTGAACAGCCCACGCCCCACGCGCGCCGAGGTCTCCGACGTGGCCAACGCCATCTATGACGGGGCCGACGCCGTGATGCTCTCGGGCGAGACGGCGGCGGGCAAACACCCGGTCGAGACCATCAAGATGATGGCGAAGATCGTGTGCGAAGCCGAGCGGCGCAGCCACCTGCGACCGCAGCCGTACCAGGTCACCCAGGACATCTCGACCGGGGTGTCGGCGGCTGCCGTGAGCGCGGCAGATCGGCTGCAGTCGGCGGCGATCGTGGCGTTCACCGAGAGCGGTCAGACGGCGCGGCTCATCTCGGAGCTGCGGCCCCGAGCACGCATCATCGCGCTCACACCCCACCCCGCCATCGTGCGGCGCATGGGGATGTACTGGGGCGTCACCGGCCACCTCGCACCCCAGCTCGCTTCGACCGACGCCATGATCCAGGCGGTGCGCAAGCTGTGTGCGAAAGAAGGTTGGGCCAAGCCGGGGCAGACGGTGGTGATCGTCGCGGGCACGCCGCTGAGCCAGCCGGGCAACACCAACCTGATGACCATTCGGCGGTTGTGAGATGCTGCTGGCTGCATGACGACGCCCCGCCCCGTTCGCTACCGCTGCGAGTTGAGCTCCCAGATCGAGCTCGACAGCGGCGGTGATGCGGCGCGCGCGCGGGTGCTGGAGCTCTCGGAGACCGGCGCCTTCATCGAGGAGGTGCAGGCGATCGATGACGTGCAGACCGGTGAAGGCGGCGTGATCGGCATTCCCATGCCGGGTGGCGATCCGTGGGTCGCGCACATCAAGTTCACGCGCGCCGGCACGGGGCGAATCGATGTGAGGACCCCTCGCGCGGAGCACGTGAGCGTGGCCGTGCGCGGGTATGGGGTGGAGTTCGATCAGCTCAATGATGAAGAGCTGGAGCGGCTTCGGGATTTTCTGGATCTGCTGGACAGCCGGTGACGTTGAACACCTCGCCCTGCGCCAGCGGGGAGAGGGAGTTCATTTGCGCGGCGTGAAGTCGTAGATCTTCTCAACGGCGATCTGCCGGTAGCGCTCGGTCTTCAGGCTCCTCACCGCGCACTCGTGCACGAACGCTGCTTCGTCGGCCACGCCTGCCTTCAGCCTGCGTTTCGCCTCGGCCTTGATCTGCCTGGCCGCCTCGTGCGGGTGGAAACAGTACGAGGCCGAGAAGTGGAGATGACCGGCGAACGGCAGCAGGCGCGCCTCGAGCACATCACCCACGCCCAGCCCGACGATCTGCCGGCGCTCAGTCACGTCCCAGGTGATGCCGGAGAAGAGCCCGCGCAGCCGCACTTCACCCTTCGCGATGCGCCGTACTTCGAAGATTCCGTGAATGGTCTCGGTGAGCGAACGGAACGCCGCAGCCCGCTCGGGCACGTCTTCTTGGAGCGACAGCTCGTAGCGCTGCCGCGCCGGCGTCTTGCCGAAATGCGGCGCGACGCGATCGCACGCGTAGTGTTCGAGAAAGCCCGCCATGCGCTGCTCGAGCTGGCGATCTTCGTCGAAGACCTCGCCGTTCTTCTCGAACCACGCCGACCGTGCCGCCAACAGATCGGGCTTGGTCTCTTCAGGCGTGGCGAAGGCGATCAGCTCTTCGAGGAAAGGGTGTGGGGCGCCGCTCATGGGCTTCAGGCTCCAGCCATCACGTCGGCGAAGCGCTGAAACAGGTAGCGGGCGTCGTGCGGGCCGGGCGAAGCCTCGGGGTGGTATTGCACCGAGAACGCGCGCGCGCCGGGCACCACCAGGCCCTCGACCGTGGAGTCGTTCAGGTTCAGGTGCGTGACCTCGGCCTTGCCCTCGAGGCTCTTCGCGTCGACGGCGAAGCCGTGGTTCTGCGCGGTGATCTCGACCTTGCCGGTGACCAGATCCTTCACGGGCTGGTTGGCGCCGCGGTGACCGAACTTCATCTTCCAGGTCTTCCCGCCCAGCGCGAGCGCGAGGATCTGGTGGCCCAGGCAGATGCCGAACACGGGCACCTTGCCGAGCAGCTCGGCCACCGTCTTGTCAGCACCCTTCACCGCCGCCGGATCGCCGGGGCCATTGGTGAGGAACACCCCGTCGGGCTTGCGCGCGAGGATCTCGGCCGAGGTCGACCACGCGGGCACCACGGTGACGTGGCAGCCCACGTCGACCAGGAACTGCAGCATCGCCTTCTTGAGGCCGTAGTCGACCGCCACCACCCGGAACCGTGTCGGCACCTGGGCCAGCGTCGCGTCGTTGAGCACGTTGGGCGTTCGTTTCGTCCACTCGTAGACCGTCTTGGTGGAGATGCCGGTCGCCAGGTCCATGCCCTCCATGCCGGGCGCCTGCTTCGCCTTCTCGACCAGCGCCCTGGCAGAGTGATCGCCGGTGGAGATGACGCCCATCTGCGCGCCGTGCGTGCGCAGGTGACGAACGAGCCTTCTCGTATCGATGCCTTCGATGCCGCCCACGCCGCAGCGGGAGAGCATCGCGTCGAGCGACTCCTGGCTGCGCCAGTTCGACGGCTCGGAGTACTCGCGCACGATCATCCCCACCGCGTGCGGCTTGCCCGACTCGTCGTCTTCCGGAGTCGTGCCGACGTTGCCCATCTGCGGGTACGCCATGGTCAGGATCTGCCCGACGTACGACGGGTCGGTGAGGATCTCCTGGTAGCCGAACATCGAGGTGTTGAAGACCACCTCACCGACGGTCTCGCCAGCAGCACCAAAAGAACGCCCTTCGAAGAGGGAACCATCTGCCAGGGCCAGGACAGCTCGCTTCACGTGGTCACTCCAGTCGACGACAGATAACGCGCACCACTGATGACGCCTGCAACCGCACGCGCCTGTGGATCGATGATGGTCAACGCAGCCCGCAGGCCGGGCAGGATCCCCGTCTCGAGCCCCAGCAACCGGGCAGGGGCGGTCGAGAGCACCTCGACCAGCCGCAGCGGCGTCAGCCCCAGGCCCCACACCGCAGGCAACGCCTGCTCGAACGCTTCACAGCCGGGCGCGCACGCCTCGAACGGGTGCTCGCGGTCGAGCACGTCGACCCGCACGTGATCGCAGGCCACGGCGTCGAGGGTGCCATCGGCGAGCGCGAGGCCGAGCGCCTTCACGTCGGCTTCACTGCGCAAGGGCGGCCACACCCGGGCCTCCAGGGCGTAGCCTTCAGCCGAGCGGTCATCGCGGGTCAGGTGGTGCGGCGTGCAGTCGGCCGACACCTGCAGGCCCCGTTGTTTGGCGGCGCGGATCAGCTCGACGCTGCGGGCGGTGGTGAGGTGCGCGAAGTGGAGCCGGCCCCCGGTCTCCTCGAGGATCAGCAGGTCTCGCGCGACCACGGCGGCCTCAGCAGCCACCGGCACGGAAGGCAGGCCCAGCCTGGTGGCCGTCAGGCCTTCGCCGAGCACCCCTGCGCCGGTGAGCGAGGGATCTTCGGCGTGCAGCACCAGCAGCTTGCCGCGGGAATACTGGAGCGCCCGCCGGAGCACGCCTGACTTCACCAGGGGCCGGAAACCCTGGCTCAAGCAGGCCGCGTCTTCGGGCGTCTCGCCGAGTTCTTCACCCTCGAGCTTGCGGGTCAGCGGCGCGGCGGTGAGGAGCTGCAGGCGATCGTCACGCAGCTTGTTTGATTCAGGTGCCGCGACGACGGTGGTGAAGCCGCCTTTGAGGGCAGCGTCGAGATCGCTCGTGTCGCGCAGCACGCTGTGCAGGTCGACGAAGCCCGGGGTGACCCACTGGCCGTCGAGCTCGATCACGCGCGCTCCGGTGGCGTCGACTTTGGAGCCAACTGAGGCGATCTCGCCGTCGACGATCAGCACTTCGGCCACGCCGTCACGTTTGGCGGCTGGGTCGAGGAGACGCGCACCGCGCAGGAGGAGCCTCATGAGACGGCCTCCAGGATCGCCTTGCGCACGGCGACGCCGTTTTGCACCTGCTCGAGGATCAGGCTGCGTTGCCCGTCAGCCACTTCGGGCGAGAGCTCGAGCCCCCGGTTGACCGGGCCGGGGTGCAGCACCACCGCTTCGGGCTTGAGGGCCGCGGCCCGCTCGTTCGTGAGGCCCCAACGCACGTGGTACTCGGCAGGCGTGGGGAAGAGCGCGTCACCCTGCCGTTCACGTTGGATGCGCAGCATCATCACCGCGTCGGCGCCGTCGAGCGCGTGATCGAGCTCGGTGGTCACCTCGGCGCCCAGCGCCGCCAGGCCCATCGGCAACATGGTGGGCGGCCCGCAGAACACCAGGCTCGCGCCCAGCGCCTTCAGACAATGCAGGTTCGAGCGCGCCACGCGGCTGTGGAGGATGTCGCCCACGATCGCCACCCGCTTCCCCGCCAGCGTGCCCCAGCGTCGCCAGAGCGTGTACGCGTCGAGCAGCGCCTGGCTGGGGTGTTCGTGCTGGCCGTCACCTGCGTTGACCACGGAGCAGCCCACCGAACGCGCCACCAGGGCCGCCGCGCCGCTGTGTTGATGGCGCACCACGATGATGCTCACGCCCAGCGCGGCGATGTTCTTGGCGGTGTCCACCAGGGTCTCGCCCTTGGAGGCCGACGAGCCGGTCACCGTCCAGTTGAGCACGTGCGCGCCGAGGCTGGCCGCCGCGACCTCGAAGCTCGAGCGGGTGCGGGTCGACGCTTCGTAGAAGACATTCGCCACCACGCGGCCCACGAGGTGCCGACCGCCGACGCGGCCTTCGCGGTACTCGTGAGCACGGGTGAGCAACTGCTCGAGCTCGGCCCTGGGGAGCCCCTCGATACCGAGCAGGTGTCGCGTCGAGCTCACTTGGAGACGATTCCGGTCTTCTCGGCCACCAGGTGGTAACTCTTTCGCTTCTTGAGTGGCGCGAACTCGACGATGCGGTCGTACTCGATGTGAATCGTCAGCTTCTTGCTCGCCTCATCGAAGGTGATCTTCACGTTGTCTTCGGTCAACCCGTACCCCGGCTTGACCGACTCGACCCCCTCCTCGTCCACCTCGTAGTGGCTGGTGTTGGGGCTCTTGGCGTTGAGCCGGATGAGCAGGTTGTCGAGCGCGATCTTTTCGCCCTGCAGGATGTAGACGTTGAACGCTTCGGCGGCCGCCTCTTTGGCCTCGAGGTTGTCGATGTACAGCGGCCCCACGTGGTACCCGTAGAAGAACACCCCGGCCAGGAGGACCACGACCAGGTAGGTGACGGGGTTGGTTTCGCCGTTGGTGCGCACGGCACGAAGTAGCCACGCTGCCCGCGCAGCGTCAAGGAACCTCGTATTACTTCCGAGGCGCTTCAGCCCCACACATGGTCACGGGCGTGAAGAACCGGTCGTACCGGATGCCGGTCCCTCCGAAGAACGAGCTCAAGAAGCCGCCGTGCGAGAGCGAGAACCAGATCACCGTGGCCTTGCCCTTGATGCTGCTGAACGGCACGAACTCGGGCGCCCGGCTGCCGTTGAGGTTGTTGAGGCCCAGGCGGCTGTCGAGGGAGTTGTTGCGGTTGTCGCCCATCACGAAGACCGAGCCTTCGGGCACTTTGACGGTGCGCACCTCCATCTGAGACAAGGTGCCCTTGCGGCGTTCGACCTCGTCGAGGATCAGGTGGGGTACCCCGGCGAAGGTCTCGCGGTAGAGCGCTTCGGGCCGCTGCACCCAGTCGTCTTCGCGCCAGGTGCTCACCCAGTATTTGAAACTGTCGAAGCTGGTGACCTGCACCTCGTTGTGTTCCCAGAAGCCGTAGTTCGGGTTCTCCAGGGTGCGCGGGGCGAGCACGCCGTTGACCACCAGGCCCTCCTCGTTGAACTCGAGGGTGTCACCCGGCACGCCCACCACGCGCTTGATGTAGTCGTACTGCGGGTTGACCGGGTTGTTGAACACGATCACGTCGCCGGCCTTCGGCGGCCGCACGATCACGAACGGCACGTAGTTGGTGAAGGGCAGCCGCACGCCGTAGATGAACTTGTTGACGAAGATCTGATCGCCGAGTTCCAGCGTGGGGATCATCGAGCCCGAGGGAATCTTGAACGGGTCGAGCAACACCGCGCGGAAAGACAGCGCGATCAGCAGCGCGCGCACGAAGCCGCCGCTCAGATCGAGCCAGCCGCGTTTGTGCGACTTGAGGTGTTTGTCGTAGGCCTGCTCCAGGCCCCTCGAGGCGCCCTTCACCTGCTCGAGCGGTTGGCCGAACGAACGCACCGTGGCCTCGGACGCGGCGACGATTTCTTCCCACGCCTTGTCTTTGAGCTGCTTGCGGGCCTTGCCGGCGAGTGTTTCGACCTCGGCGAGGATCTCTTCGGCGCGGTAGCGCGCCTCGCGGGTGTCGTTCCACTTCTTGAACAGCGGCGTGCGCGCGATCACCAGCCCCAGCCACCACGCGAAACAGATGAGCCCCAGCCCCTGCATCAGCGGCTGCAGCCAGAGGTACGTGCAGACCACGCTCTCCACGATGGTCAGGTAGACCACGAAGACCAGCGCGAGCACGGTGACCGGCGCCCAGAGGCTGACCAGCCGATCATGCCAGCGCCACTTCTCGAGGCGCTTCTGATCTTCAGGAGAGAGCTTGCCCAACACCGCCTGCGCGAGCGACGGCTCCACCGGCTTCGCCTCAGCGGCCACGTCAGTTCTCCGATTTCAGAACGGCGAGGAAAGCCTCCTGGGGAAGCTCGACGCTGCCGACCGACTTGAGGCGCTTCTTGCCCTCTTTCTGCTTCTCGAGGAGCTTGCGCTTACGCGAGATGTCGCCGCCGTAGCACTTGGCGAGCACGTTCTTGCGCATGGCCGAGATGGTCTCGCGGCTGATGATCCGGCTGCCGATGGCGGCCTGAATGGCCACCTCGAACATCTGCTTGGGGATCACTTCTTTGAGCTTCTCGCAGACCTCGCGGCCGCGCTGATACGCGCGATCCTTGTGCACGATGATCGAGAGGGCGTCGACGATCTCGGCGTTGATCAAGATGTCCACGCGCACCAGATCGGCGGTGCGGTAGCCACCCAGCTCGTAATCGAGTGACGCGTAGCCGCGGCTGACCGATTTCATCTTGTCGAAGAAGTCGAACACCACTTCGGCCAGCGGCATTTCATACGTGACACGGCAGCGGGTACCTGACGAGCCGAGGTAGTCGATCGCCTTCTGAATGCCGCGGCGGTCCTGGCACAGGCCCAAGATCGCGCCCAGGTGCTCGTTGGGCACGTGGATGTGGGCGATCAGAAACGGCTCCTCGAGGTGCTCGATGTTCTGAACCGGGGGCAGCTTCGCCGGGTTGTCGATGGTGAGCACGTCGCCGCCGTGCGGGAAGACCTTGTAGACCACGGAGGGCGCTGTGGAGATGAGGTTCAGGTTGTACTCGCGCTCCAGGCGCTCCTGAACGATCTCCATGTGCAGCAGGCCCAGGTAACCGCAGCGGAAGCCGAAGCCGAGGGCGGTGGAGGTCTCGGGCTCCCAGGTGAAGGCCGAGTCGTTGAGGCGCAGCTTGGTGAGCGCGTCACGCAGGTTGTCGTAGTCGGCGGCGTCGATCGGGAAGATGCCCGAGAACACCATCGGCTTGACCTCTTTGAAGCCGGGGAAGGGGGTGACGGTGGGCACCACCGCGTCGGTGATGGTGTCGCCGACCTTCGCGTCCGCGAGCTCCTTGATGTTCGCCACGAAGATGCCCACTTCGCCGGCCATCAACTGCTTCACGGCGACGGGGTGCGGGGCGATCACGCCGAGCTCCTGCACTTCGAATTCTTTCTGGTTCGACCAGAGGCGGATCTTCTGGCCGATCTTCACCACGCCTTCGACCACGCGGATGAGCATCACCACGCCGCGGTAGTTGTCGTACCAGCTGTCGAACACCAGGCACTTGAGCGGCGCGGTCAGCTCGCCCTGCGGGGGCGGAATCTGGGTGACGATCGCCTCGAGCAGCTGGTCGATGTTCACGCCCTCCTTCGCGGAGACCGGCACTGCCTTGTCGCCATCGAGCCCGATCAAATCGGTGATCTCGACCCGGGTGCCTTCGACGTTCGCGGAAGGCAGGTCGATCTTGTTGATGACCGGGATGATCTCGAGGTTGGTCTCCACCGCCATGTAGACGTTGGCCAGCGTCTGCGCCTCGACACCCTGGGTGGCATCGACCACCAGCAGCGCGCCTTCGCAGGCGGCCAGCGAGCGGCTGACTTCGTACGCAAAGTCGACGTGACCGGGCGTGTCGATGAGGTTGAGGATGTAGTCCTTGCCGTCGTTCGCGCGGTACTTCATGCGCACGGTCTGGGCCTTGATCGTGATGCCGCGCTCACGCTCGAGATCCATGTTGTCGAGGAACTGCGCCTGTTGTTCGCGCTTGTTCACCGTGCCGGTTTTCTCCAGCAACCGGTCAGCCAACGTGGACTTGCCGTGATCGATGTGGGCGATGATCGAGAAGTTGCGGATGTGAGCGTTTTCAGACGGCATGAGCGAGCGGGGCCGTAGCATCCGCCCCATGCGAAATCCATTCCTCCCGGGTGGCGCATTGGGCACACTCCCCGGCGTTTTCACACTCTGGGGGCACACATGATGAGCCGTACCGTCGCTGCTGCAGCACTGCTTTTCGCCACGTTGGCCTTCGCTCAAGACGCCGGAACTGCTGCCGCCCCTGCCCCGACGGGCCCGGTCGAACCGCCGCCCAGCGCCGAGCTGATCAAGAAGTTCCTCGACTACCAGGAGAACGGAAAGGATCGCGGCCCGGCGCTGCTCGACCTGATTCCGTGCGTGAAGGTCGACTCGACCAAGGGCAGCCCTACCCAATATCAGTGCATCGAGCCGGTGGGCGAGTCGGTGCCCAAGGGCACCACCGTCTTCGCGTGGCTGCAGTGGTTGTGCCCGAAAGACGGGAAGTACGAAGACGTGTCCATCCAGTTTTTGCACGAGGGGCAGGTGCGGAAGACGGTCGACAACCCGGTGGTCGGCTTCGGGCGCACCCGCGGTTGGCGCGGCGAGAACTTCAACAAGGTCGGTAAGTGGACCATCAAGGTGATGCGCGGCGACAAAGAGCTGGGCTCCTCGGTCGTCAGCGTCGTCGCCCCTTGATGAGGGTCAGGGTGATGCCAACGCGGCGAACACCCTCGCCGGGGCAGGAGGAAGTGAGCTAGAGCAGGGCGCATGCGAACGGTCGTTGGGCTGGGGTTGGTCGTTGGGATCTGGGTCACCGCATGTGCGCCGCTTGACTCCGAGCCGCACGAGTCTCGCGCCGACGCCATCATCGGAGGCACGCCCACAGGACCGGCGGATCCCAACGTGTTCGCGCTGATGAGGGGCAGCCCCTTCTGCTCGTCGACGCTGATCCATCCGCGCGTCTTGATGACCGCAGCGCACTGCGTGGAGAACAGCTTCCTCTACGTGTCGCGCGATCCGCTGGGGTACTACGACCAATCTCCGACGGTGGCGTCGACCTGGGCCCACCCGGGGTACGCAGCCTCGGGGAACGCCGAGTTCGACTTCGCGTTCGTGCTCCTCAGCGCGCCTGTCACCTCGGTCACGCCCAAGCCGATCATGCGCTCCGCGCTCCCGCCTTTGGCGAATGGTCGCGCCGTCGGTTACGGCCAGCGGTCCGTCGGCGCCAACCCGCCGTATGGAGATCGCTACACCATCAATCTCCCGATCACCTCGGTGCTCCCTGGGCAGATTCGGTACGGCTCTCCCGGCGCCGCGATCTGCTTCGGCGACTCAGGCGGGCCACTCTTCGCCGACATCGACGGCGTCGAGACGCTGGTCGCGGTGCACAGCTACACCAACGACCCGACCTGCGGCGGCGGCGCCGGAGCGCGTGTTGACGCGAACACGCCCGCGATCGAGGACTGGTTCGCGGCCAACGTGTGCCCGCGCGACGGACAGTGCGACCCCGCGTGTCTCGCGATCGACTTCGACTGCACGTGCGCGACCGATGGCCAATGCACCGCCGCCTGCACTCGGCCGGAGTTCGACCCCGATTGCCCCGCGCACTGCGGATCCGACGGCGTCTGCGCGGCGCAGTCGTGCCCCATCGCAGACGTCGACTGCCGCTCGCCAGGCGCTCCGTGCGATCGCGCTGATCAGTGTCTGGGTCAGCGCTGCATCTCTGATCCGCAGCACGCGGCCACGTATTGCTCGATGGCGTGCAACAGCGACGCGAGCTGCGCAGCGCTCGATCGGTCGGAGTGCTTTCAGGGCACCTGCCGTCTTCGCCAGGAGACGATCTTCACGGAAGGCCAGGCGTGTCAGCCGGGCGACCGCTGCATCACCGGCACCCAGTGTCATTCGCTCGAGCCGATGCGCGCGTTCTGCGCAAAGCCGTGCACGAAGCAGAGCGAGTGTGCGGCAGACAAGCAGTGCCGCTTTGGTCTGAGTTCCTGGCAGGCGTGCCAGGAGAAGCTGCCACCTGCGCCGGTCACCCTCGAGTCGGCGACCCCGATCGAGCTGCCCGGCGCTCCGAGTGGATGTTCGACGTCGGGTTCGCTGCTCATCGGAGGGCTCGCGGCGCTCCTCGCCAGACGGAGACCGCGCCGCTGAGCTCACCCGCGAAGTTACAGCCGCCTACCCTGCACTCCTCGCCACCTGTCTGCGCCGCCACAACCCGATCGAGATCAACATCAGCGCCGCGACCAGGGCGGCGAACGCCCAGAGCAATCGCTGAGAGGGCCGCGGGGAGCTCGCCTGCTCGACCCGCAACGAATCGAAGCTGTCAGACAGCACTGGGGCGAGTGAATCCCACCGCCCCGAAGGTACGCTGCAGATGGCCACCACGTGCCGCGAATCACCTGGCCAGGCCGAAACCAGAATGCGCCGCAGCTGACTGCCCTGGCGCACTGAACCAATCACCTGCACCCGGCCCTTCGTCACCTCGGCGCGCTCGAGTTGAAACGACTGACCCAGCTCATCCCTCAGGTGCCGCACCGACGCCGTCGACAGCTCGTCGCGCGAAGAAGGCCCCAGAGAGAAGGTCGACTCCACCACCGAGATGAGCAGCGACGCGGCGTCCTCCCCTTCCCCATCGACGAGGGCCGCGCTCAGGTAGCGAGTGGACGACGCGTTCACCGCGATGGTGCCCACCTGGGTGCCGTGAAAAAGATCCATGCGCGCCATCCGGAAGGTGGCGGGCGGCTTCATCTGAAAACCGTCCTGGCGCAGCACCGGCCCCAGATCGGCGCTCAGCAGCAAGAGAACGACGGCGCTCCACATCGTTCGAGCAGCGTAACTGGTTTCCCATCACTCGCTCTGCTGTGCTGAGCCCAGAGGCCGATGACGCAGGACGAACGGGTGCAGCTGGAGACGCAGGTCGAACGCCATGTCCGGCGCGGCGAGTTGTCCGAAGCGCGCGCGCTGCTCGAGCGGCTGTGCAGCGCGTTTCCCGAAGACGCGCTCCTCGCCGACCGGCTGGTGCAGCTCGAGCAGGGTCTGGATCCCGCCGAGCGCCGCCGGGTGGCGATGAGCCGCATCGAGCCGACGGGCAAACACAAGACGCCGATGCACGAGGCCGAAGCCCTGGCGGCCGGGGGCAAGTACAAAGAGGCGATCCTCATCTATCGGCAGCTGCTGGAAGCCCGGCCCGACTGGGAGCTGGTGAAAGAGCGGCTGGCAGAGCTCTTTCAGCTCGCTCAGGTCGCGGCCCCCAACCGCGGCGGCCTGAATCACGAAGGCACGCTGGAGCACCTGTTGGATCGCATCACCACGCGCAAGCGGGGGTGAGCGGGTCAGGCAGCACCACGCCAACCACGCCACAGTGCCCTGACAACGCAGTCAGTAAGCGCTGGCAACATCAGGCGGCGCTGTCATACGCTCCGGTGTCCCACCGACACGTTTGCCGGAGCTGAGATGCGACTTGGAGTGCTGACGGGCGGCGGTGACTGCCCAGGTTTGAACGCAGTGTTGCGAGGCCTGGTTCGCCGCGGGGTGATGGAGCTCGGGTACGAGTTCGTCGGCATCCAGAACGGCTTCGACGGCCTGATTCTTCCCGACCTCACGATGCCCCTGGGCATGGCAGAGGTGCGCGGAATTTTGCCGAGAGGCGGCACGATTCTCGGCACCTCGAACAAGGCCGACCCGTTCGCCTACGTGATGAAAGAAGGCGGCCAGACGGTCACCAAAGACATGAGCGACGTGGTGCTCAAGCGCATCAAGGCGCTCAAGCTCGACGGGCTGGTCTGCATCGGTGGCGACGGCACGCTGACGATGGCGCACAAGCTCTCGGAGCGCGGCGTGAAGGTGGTCGCCTGCCCCAAGACCATCGACAACGATCTCTCTGGCACCGATCAGACCTTCGGCTTCGACACCGCCGTGAACGTGATCTCGGAGGCGATCGATCGCCTGCACACCACCGCCGAGGCGCACCAGCGGGTGATGGTGGTCGAGATCATGGGCCGCAACGCGGGCTTCCTCACGCTCGAGGGCGGCATCGCGGGTGGGGCCGACTTCATCCTCATTCCCGAGCTGGCCTACGACGTCGAGAAGATCGTCGCGAAGCTGCAGGAGATCTACGAGACGCGGAAGAAGTTCGCGATCGTGGCCATCTCCGAAGGCGCGTTCCCCAAGGGCGGCCACCAGGCGGTGCAGCAACAGGCCGACGAGATCCCCGGGCGCGGGGTGGTGCGGCTGGGCGGCTCAGGCAAGGTGCTCGCCGATCTGCTCGCGCCGCACATCGAGGCCGAGATTCGCGTCACCGTGCTGGGTCACCTGCAGCGCGGCGGCAGCCCCAGCCCGATGGATCGGGTGCTGGCCACCATGTACGGCGCGATGGTGCTCGACCTCATTCGCGACGGAAAATGGGACCACATGGTCTGCCTGCGCGACGGAAAGCTGGGCTTCTCGCCACTGGCCGAGTCGCGCAAGGAACGTCAGGTCGATCCGCACGGCGACAAGGTGCGGCTGGCCAAAGCAATCGGCATCTCATTCGGAGTTTGAGTGTCACTCGTCGGCCGTCACATCGGGCGATACCGGATCCTGGAGCAGCTCGGCCAGGGCGGGATGAGTGTCGTCTACAAGGGCCTCGACACGACGCTGGACCGCGAAGTGGCGGTCAAGGTGCTGCACCCTCACCTCGCCGGCCGGGCCGAGTCTCGCAAGCGCCTCGAGCGTGAAGCGAAGGCGGTGGCCCGGCTGCATCACCCGAACATCCTCGAGGTGTTCGACTACTCCGGCGAAACGGCGGCCGACGCGTTCCTGGTCACCGAGTACATCCGCGGGCAGACGCTGCGGCAGTTCATCACCGAAGAGGCGCTCCAGCCGCCGGAGGTCGCGGCGATGGTGGTGCACGAGCTCGCTTCGGCCCTCGCCCATGCGCACGAGGCGGGCATTCTCCACCGCGATCTCAAACCCGAGAACGTGATGGTGCGTGAAGACGGCCTGCTCAAGCTGATGGACTTCGGCATCGCGAAGATCCTGGACCGCGATGAGAAGATGACCATGACCGGCGCGCTGGTGGGCAGCCCCGCGCACATGGCCCCGGAGATCATCGAAGGCGAAGAAGCCGGCGCAGAAGCCGACGTGTTTTCGCTCGGCACGATGCTGTACCTGTTCGCCACGGGGAAGCTGCCGTTCGTCGCGCCCAACACCACCGCCACGCTCAAGCGGATCCTTGACTGCGTGTACGACGACCCGCGGCAGGTGGTGCCCACCGTCTCGGATGAGTTGGCGGAGATCATCGGCAACTGCCTGCAGCGCCAGCCGGCCAATCGTTTTCCGACCGCTGCGAAGTTGCGTGACGCGCTCGCCGATTACCTGGCCACCGTCGGCCTCACCCGCCCGCACGAAGAGCTGACGAAGTTCTTCCTCGAGCCGCGCGGCTACCGCAAAGAGCTCACGCCGCGCATCACCTCGGCGCTGCTGGCCCAGGCCGAGAAGTCGATCGCCGAGAAGAAATCGGCCAAGGCGATGTCGGCGCTCAACCAGGTGCTGGCGCACGAGCCGTCGAACTCGCGCGCGAACGAGCTGCTGGGCCAGATGCGCGCGCGCAAACAGCGCGAAGCCCGGGTCAAACGCATGCGGCGGCTCGCCTTCATGGGCGGCGCTGCCTTCATCGTGGCGATGAGCGCGATTCAGGGCGTGCGCGTCGCGCTGCGGCCCCTGCCGTTCGTGCATCACTTCGCCCTCGCCCCCACCGACGTGACGCTGGCCAGCGTGGCCTGGCCGCGGCTCCCCGAGCCGATCAAGGTGGACCCGCCCCAGAGCGACCCGCCGGTGGGGGTGGAGCCGGTCAAGCCGCTCCCGATGCCAGTGAAGACCTACGTGCCCCGGCCCACGGTGGAGTTGCTCGAGGTCGCGTTGATCGTTCGGCCCTTCGGGTACCTGCAGGTCGACGACGGGCCGCGCAGCGTCGACGCGCTCGCCCGCCACGTGATCAAGCTGCCGCCCGGGCCCCACCGCTTCACGGTCACCTGCGATCTCTGTGAGACGCAGGGCCGCAGCGTGACGATCGACATCAGCAAGAAGGGCGACGAGATCCCCCTGGTGGCGCCGCTCAAGCCGTCGCTCGTCTCGTTTCAGGGCTGGCCCGACGACGCGAAGGTGCGCGTGGGTGCGATCGAGAAGACGGTGAAGGAGTCCCAGGTCACGCCCTTCCGCCAATTCACCCCGCCCTCCGGCAACCCTGAGATGCGCCACAAGATCGAGTACACGGTCAGCGTGGGCGGCGAGATCGTGGGCAAAGGGGTGAAGTACGCGGCACCGGGCAAACCGCTGGTGATCGAGCCATGAAGAATTGGCTGATCCTGATCCTGGTCGCCTTCCCTGCCTTCGCGCAGGTGGTGCCTGAGCGCGAGGTGGAGATCATTCAGTCGCTCTACGACACCGGCAAGTACGCCGAGGCCGCGCGCCGCGCGAACGAGTCACTGGCGCTGGCGAACTTCTCTGATCCGCAACGGGTGCGGCTGCACGAGATCGCCGCCTTGTCGGCGTTCAACCTGAACGATCAGAAGGGTGCGCAGAGCGCCTTCCTTCAGCTGCTGCGCGTCAACCCCGACTACATCCTCGACCCGTTCGCGGTGCCGCCGTCGGCGATCAAGGTGTTCGAGGTCGTGCGCAAGGAGAACGCAGACGCGCTCAACCTGGTGCGCCAGCAGATCGCCCTGCGCATCGATCAGGACAAGCGGGCCGCCGCCGAGCGCGAGCGGCTGCGCCTGGAGCAGGAAGATCGGCGCCGAAAGACCGAACAGCTCACCAACGACGTCACCGTGCGCACCATCGAGAAGCGCTCGATGCTGGTGAACTTCATCCCCTTCGGGGCGGGGCAGTTTCAGCAGGATCGCCCGGGCTGGGGCGCGGCCTTCGCTGCGTCAGAAGCGTTGATGGCGGTCTTGAGCATCGTCTCGTACTTCGCCATCGAGTCGCTCTTCGTCGAGGTGCCCTACACCTGGACCGATCGCCTCGGGCCCGCCTTCACCATTCGCGTGCGGCAGATTCCGGCTGATCGGAAGACCGAAGCGGCGGTGTGGACAGGCCTCAAATACGGCACCGGCATCGCCTTCTACGCCCTGTGGGCCATCGGGGTCGGCGACGCGATCTGGCACCACCAGGACAGCATCACCACCGAGACCAGGGAGCCTCGTGTACCCGCTCCGAAGGCCCCTACGGCTCACTTCAAGATCTACCCCACGCCCGGCGGTCTCGGCGCGGGGGTCACCATCGGTTTCTAGGAATCCAGGAGCACTTCGATGCCCAGCCTCACCATCAAAACGCCGGACGGGAAGACCCGCTCGGTGACGCTCCTCAAGCGAATCACCAGCCTCGGCAAGAGCGCTGACAACGACATCGTGCTGGAAGACACGCGGGTGCCCGAGACGGCCTTCGCGATCATGTTCGACGGCATCTCGTACAAGGTCGGCGGCGAGTCGAAGTTCCAGGTCAACGGCAAGTCGACCGACGAGGCCGAGCTCAAGACCAACGACGTGGTGCGCGTGGGCGACACCGAGCTGACCTTCTCTTCTGCCGAAGCCCCGATGGCGCAGCCCGCGCTCGCCACCCGCTTCACCCGCAACGACTCGAAAGATCCCGACGCCTCGACCCAGGAGCAGCCCGGTGTGCCCGGCCGTGAGCTCTCGGCGCTGCGCAGGCTGACCTCGTTCTCGGAGCGCCTGCTCTCGAGCACGGACATCGATCGGTTGCTCGAGTCGCTCATGGACGAGTGCATCGAGGTGGCGCGCGCCGACAAGGGCTTCCTCATCTTGATGGAGAGCAACCAGCTGCGCGTGAAGGTCGCCCGCAACGTGCAGCGCGAGACCATCGAAGACGCGCTGGAGCGGGTGTCGGACTCCATCGTGAACAAGGTGGTTGCGCAGCAAAAAGCGTTGATCATCGCCGACGCTCTCGATGACCCCGAGTTCAACAGCTCGGAGTCGGTGGTGAACTTGAAGCTGCTGTCGGTGATGTGCGCACCGCTGATGATGAAGGGGGATCTGTTCGGGCTCATCTACCTGGGCAACGATCGCCTGGTGAACCGCTTCGATCAGAAGGCGCTCGACACCCTCACCATCTTCGCGGCGCAGGCCTCGTTGCTGGTGCAGAACGCGCTGCTGGTCAACACGCTCAAGCTCGAGAACACCACCCTCAAGACGCGCCTCGAGGAGCAGACCTACGGCGACATCGTCGGCGCCTGCCAGGGCATGAAAGACGTCTACAAGCGCATCGACAAGATCGCGCCGACCGACATCTCGGTGCTCGTCATCGGTGAGACGGGCACTGGTAAGGAGCTGATCGCCAAGGAGCTCCACCGCCACAGCCCGCGCACCAAGGGGCCGTTCATCTCGATCAACTGCGGCGCGATCCCCGAGAACCTGCTCGAGAGCGAGCTGTTCGGTCACGTGAAGGGCGCGTTCACCGGCGCGGTCGCCACCAAGATGGGCAAGTTCCAGGCGGCCATCGGCGGCACGCTCTTCCTCGATGAGATCGGCGAGATGCCGTTGCAGCTGCAGGTCAAGCTGCTGCGCGCCCTGCAGGAAAAGGTCGTCTACAAGGTCGGCGACAACCGGCCCGAGCCCGTCGACATCCGCGTGGTGGCGGCGACCAACAAGAACCTCGAAGAAGAGACCCGCAAGGGCGCCTTCCGCGAAGACCTCTACTTCCGCATCAACGTGGTGACGCTCAAGCTGCCGCCCCTGCGCGATCGTGGCGACGACATCACGGTGCTCGCGAAGTTCTTCTTGAATCGCTACTCGAAGGAGTTCGACAGCAAGGCCCGCGGCTTCACGCCCGCCAGCATCGTGGCGATGAAGAAGTACAACTGGCCGGGCAACATTCGCGAGCTGGAGAACCGCATCAAGAAGGCGGTGGTGCTGTGCGAGAAGCCGCTGCTGGGGCCCGAAGACCTCGACCTGCGGCCTGAAAACCTGCCGCCCATCCTCGCGCTGGCCCAGGCGAAGGAAGAGTTCCAGAAGCGGTACATCAACGAAGTGTTGGAGCGGAACAACGGCAACCGCACCAAGACCGCCAAGGATCTGGGGGTCGATCCGCGCACCATCTTCAGGCATCTGGAGAAGTTGGAGGGTGAACGCGCAGAGGGAACCATGCCATCCGAGACAGAGTACGAAGAGGCGTGACAATGACTAAGCGGCCGACATTACAGGGGGCGAGGGGCATGCCTGCCATGGCCGGGTTGTTGCTCATGGGGATGACGTGCTTGCCGATGGTCGGCTGCCTGTTTCCTCAGGATGAAGAAGTGATCCCGACGCTCCCTCCCAAACGAAACGGCGCCCTCCGCATCGTCGCTCAGAGTTTGCCCGAGCCTCGCACCACCTTCCGAAACAGCACCATGTGCCCTGATCGGAACCCGGTCTTCTCGCTGACGGTGGAGGACGAGGACGTGGGCGACCGCATCCACAGCCGGTGGTTCATCGGCAGCACGACCAGCACGCCGTTCACCCCGACCTCGGTGCCGGGTGGGACGTCGGTCAACCGCACCGTCACCGCCCCGAGTGCGCTGGGGTTCAAGAGCGCGCTGGCCGACCTGCGCACCGGCACGGCGACCCTCACGGCCTACGTGGCTGACACCAACTTCGAAGAAGTGATCAACGGAAAGCTCACCCTCGAGCCCCGCCCCGGCCCGCAGGTCGAGCTCCCCGACGGCGGCATCGAAGTCGACAAGGGCTCGTTCGACACGTTCACCTGGACCCTCGACGTGGTGCCCTGCAATTGAGGCACTTTCCCGCCACGTTGCTTCTGCTGCTCAGTGCCTGCGCGACCTCCTACGTCGGGCCCGTGGCCAGCTGCACTTCGAACGAGCAGTGTGACTCAGGGCAGCTCTGCTTTGCCGAAGGGTGTGGTGACCCAGGCAAGAACATCGTGGTGGAGATCGAAGGCGGCGCGCTCAACGGGCAGCTGGCGCGTGACTTTCCCCTCGAGCCGGGCACGCTCGGCGCGGTCTACGATTTTCCCCTCGAGGGCCCCCTGTCGGTGAGCGGCGAGTTCCAGCGGGAGCGCTCCACGTCGAGCAACCCGCTCGATCGCACCTCGTACACCGAGGCGGTGGTGGTGCGTGCCGTGGGCCAGAGCATGCTCCTGCCGGGCATCTCGCGGGTCTATGAAGAGCGCTTCGCCAGCCCCGAGCGCGGCTCGTTCGAGATGCGGGTGGGCGCGGGCAGCTACACGCTCACCGCGATCCCCAGCGATCGCACCGTGCCCCCCGTGATGAACAACGTGCAGGTGCCCAGCATGTACCCCACCCTCACCTTCGTGTTCCCCGCGGTCGATGGCGCTCCGGCCATCAGCGGGCAGCTCGTCAAGCGGGTCGACAACACGCTGATTCCCCCTGAGCCGGTGCTGCTGACCGTCGCCGATGGAGTCGATCTGCAGCTCTTCGACGTGCAGACGAACCAACCGCTCTCGCAGCGGTTTCCCATGAGCGGCACCGGTGAGTTCGCCATCACGGTCAGCCCCGAAGCACGCAGCCGCACACACGTGATTCTGGTCGCCTCGCCCCGCGAGCCGGGCGTGCCGATTCCCACCAAACGCTTCGTGGTCGAGGCCCAGGTGGCCACCGCCGTCTCGCTGGAATACGGCGACTTCGGTGAACCGGCCGACGTGGAAGGAACCATTCTCGACAGCCAGGGCACCCCCGTGGCGGGCGCGCAGGTGGTGCTCGAGGGCACCGTGGTGGGCGACGGCACGTTCCGCTCGAAGATCGTCGAGACCAACGCGACCGGTGACTTCAGGGTCAGCTCGCTGGGCTCGCGCTCTGATGGCAGCTTCCAGCTGACCGTGGTGCCGCCCAAGGGCAGCCGCGCCGCCTACAGCCAGCGCCAGGTGACGGTGAAGCTGACCAGGACGCCGGGCAGCAACCAGAACGTCGGCAGGCTCACGCCTTCGAGCTTCACGCTCGATGACCGGCTGATCGCCAAGGGCACGGTCACGCGCCCCGGTGGCAAGGACGCAGCGAAGGGCGTGTCCGTTCGCGCCACGCTTCAGGCCGAGACGCGCACCCTGGAAGACCTGAAGGCCCTGCCCGTCGAGCCTGCCGAGAGCGTCACCGCGGAGGACGGCAGCTTCGAGTTGCCGCTCGATCCGGGCATCTGGCGCTTCGAGTTCACCCCGGGCGAGAAGCTGCCCATCTCGAGCCGGCTGGTGACCATCAAGACCGTCATCGACGACAAGACGGGCCTCAAGGTCCCCACTCAGGCGCTCACGCCGGTCGAGCTGTCGTTCGGCCGCACGGTGTCGGGCACGGTGACGAGCGCCACGGGCACGGTTCAGCAGCCGGTGCCGTACTCTCAGCTGCGGTTCTTCCGGGTGACGACGGTCGAGGGGCGCCCTGCTTCGATCCTGCTGGGCACGTCGATCGCGGATGACCGTGGCAGGTACGAGGTCGTGTTGCCCGCCGTGCAGCCGCAGAGCAACAAGTCGAGCCCCTGAGGGGAGAGGTCGGCCGCAGGCCGGGTGAGGGGCTCGGGGACGGTGCCCAAACGGCCGTCGCGGTAGGGACGGCCCTTACGGGCCGCCCCCCGCACGGATCCGAGCGAGCGGAATTACCGCACTCGGCTCTTGCAGCTGGTGGTGACGTTCGAAGCGCTCCATCGGCCACGGGTGTTGGATACGGGCTGCAGGCACC
>JAUYRZ010000081.1 GCA_030695565.1 Archangium sp. | reverse complement strand
GCCGCAGGTGCGAGCGCCAGGCGTGTTCGTGCAGCTCGCCAACGAATCACAGCCACCGTTGCTGACCGCGCACTCGTCGACGTCGACGCACGAGGTCTCGCCCGTGCCGGTGTAGCCAGCAGGACACGCGCCGCAGGTGCGCGCGCCGGGCGTGTTGGTGCAGGTCGCCAGGGCGTCACAACCGCCGTGAGCCGTCGCGCATTCATCGACGTCGACACACGCTGTCTCGCCACTGCCGGTGTAGCCCGAAGGACAAGCGCCGCAGGTGCGCGCGCCGGGCGTGTTGGTGCAGCTCGCCAGGGCATCACAACCGCCGTGAGCAACCGCGCACTCATCGACGTCCACGCAGGCGGTTCCACCTGTGCCGGCGTAGCCCGCCGGGCAGCTACCGCAGGTGCGCCCACCGGGCGTGTTCGAACACGACGACAACGAATCGCAGCCGCCGTTGTTGGTGGCGCACTCGTCGATGTCGACGCACGCCGTCTCGCCAGTGCCGGTGTAGCCAGCAGGACACGCGCCGCAGGTGCGAGCACCGGGCGTATTGGTGCACGTGCTCAGCGCATCACAGCCGCCGCGGTTGACCGCGCACTCGTCGATGTCGGAGCACGAAAGCGTACCGGTGCCCGTATACCCCTGCTGACAGACACACGAAGCGGTGCCGCTGACGTCGCTGCAGGTGCCGTGACCATCGCAGCTCAACGCCGCGGTCGCGCAGGTGGGCAGGCAGGTGCCGTTGCCGTCCGCGTCCTGGTAACCGGCGTCACACTGCGTGCAGGTGGCGCCGACGTAGCCGGGCATACACACGCACGCCGCGGTGCCGCTGGCGGTGCTGCACTGGCCAAAGCTGCCGCAGGAAAGACCCGCCGTCGTGCAATCAGGTAGGCACTGACCATCACCGTCTGCGTCCTGCCGGCCCGCGACACAACCCGGGAGCGTGACGTCGGCTTCGTTCGACCACGCCGACGCGCCGTACCGATTCACCGCGCGCACGCGGTAGCGGTAGCTCGCCGAGTGGCGCACCGCGCTGTCGGCGTACGAGCTCGCATTGGGAACCAACGTGGCGAGCGCGACGAACGTGCCGCCGCCCATCGCGTCCCGCTCGAGCTCGAACGACTCTTCGCCGGCCGACTGATCAGTCCAGCGCACGCTCACCAGGTCAGGCCCCATCGCGCTGGCCACCAGGTTGAGGGGGCTCGCGGGCGCTTCTCCGGCGGGGCCGGTGGGCACCACCTCCACGGTCTGATCAGGCGTGCCGTCACCATCGACGTCGACGGTGGCCCCGATGGGAGAGCCTTCACCCGCCCACGCGGCCACCTCAAAGTCCACCGAGCCGCTCGCGGGCGCTTCGACCACGCCGACGAACTCGTCTTCACCATCACCCGTCGCGCGGGTGATCGACACGTCGAGCTTCAGATCGCCCATACCGCGCGCGGCGAGGCTGACGTTGCCTGTCTCCACATCGACGGCCATCGACACGCCGGACACCCCGAGCCCCGCGGGGATCTGCAACTTCACCATCGTCTGCGTGCCCAACTTGGTCTGGCGGGCCATGAAGATCTGCGGCGCGCTTCCCGAGCTGGGCGCGTACTTCATGCCTGCGCCACCCTCGGTCAGCGTCAGCGTGTCGGCAGCCCCCACGGGGATCAGCCCCTCCACACCCGTCGCGCTGCCGGCCGCGAAGATGGTGACCTGCGCCTTGTCTGCTCCGCCCCGCCCGGCCAGTGACAGCTTCGTGCTGCCCGACGCCGAAGGGAGCACCATGCTCACCGGCGCGTCGTCGTCCCAGGGATCGACCGTGAAGCTCGGCGTGATGAACGCGCCGTCGATCTGATTGAGGATGCGGCCTTCCACGATGCCCGCGGTCTGACCATCTTCATTGGTGGCGGCCACCTCTGCCCCGCCCATGGTGAAGACCTGGTTGACCGTCGCGCCTTCGCTGGTGGCGCCTTCGCAGAACGAACACGCGTGCGTGCCCAGCCGCGGGCTCACCGAGGTGATGAACAGCCGATTCTTGTTCGCCGGGTCGCCCATGTAGAGCGAGCTGGCTTTGTCGGGGTTGCTCGAGGCCTGGTACTCCCAGCGGTCAGACTTCGCGTCGATGAGGATCTGCCGGTCTTCGTTGGGGTGGTTGTTGTCGTAGACCCGAATCACGTACGTGCCTTCGATGATGCCCGGGCCGACACTGGTGGGCACCATCGCGTGGCCACCCGCCATGCGGCCGGCCTCGTCGATGCGCACCATGCCGATGCGGTACATCTCGCCGCGGTTCTTCGCGAACTCCTCGGCGAAGAACGACACCGCCTCCTTCGCGCTCAAGGTCACCGTCGACTTGCCCACCACGCTGCTCACGTATTGGGTGGAGAACCAGTAGGCGATCTCCTTGCCCAGGGCTTCGTTGTTGCTCAGGGTGAGCTCGCGCGCGTTCTCGGCGCCGAAGTCTTGCGGCTTGAGCTGCCCCAGGAAGAGCAGGTTGGAGAGCACCGCGAACCCTTCGCAGCGCCCGCCCTTCATCGACTCGTTGACCTTCTTGATCCACTCCTTGGCGATGGGCGTGGGCCGGCAGCCGTCCATCTCACTGGAGGCAGCGCAGATGCTCTCGGCCCCGAACAAACGGGAGGCGAGGGCCGGCGTCATGGTCGACCCATTGGTGGCGCCGCCGAAGTTCGAGAACGCGAAGGCGTCGGTGTCGATGGCAAAGCCGCTCTCGACCGGGCTGGTGGGCAGCACCAGCTTCTTCGGCGGAGGCTGACACCCCAGCAAGACCAACGCGGCGCCAAGGGCCACAACAGCTCGTTCGATGCGGAAGGACCGGATCATTCCGGGGCCCTACGCAAGCGAAGGGCCACGACCCATCCGCTCGGCGGCGCTGGGAAAATGAGCGCTCCCGGCGCGGCCCTGAGTGGGTCAACGGCGCGCCAGCCGTTGGTTTGACCCGCCAGCCGCCTGACGGAGGCAGGGCCTCTTCGCTCGGAGACGGTGAGTCGGATCAGGTGGACCGCCGCTTGCTCAGCGGCAACCCCGCACCTCTCAGCCGTCGCGCTGGTCACCCACAGGAGTCGGAATGAAACTCAAGAGCAGAATCAGGTCATGGCAGTTCGTCGCATTGGGGCTGAGTCAGGCGTGGACGCCGTTGGCGCTCGCTCAGTCCTCCTCGCAGGCCGTACCTCCGGTGATCACCTCGGTCACCGCGCCCGCCCCGGCGTCCTTGAGCTGGCAGACGAAGCTCGGCGTCGAGCGCGCCTGGCGCCTGCAGTACCAGGGCACCGCGCAGGTCGACTACAGCCGCGTGGCCTCTGCGATGACCCGCTCGCTGGGCACCGCCCGTGTGGCCTCCAGCCGTGACCTCTCGCGCATCCAGTCGTTGCGCTACGACATCGACGCGGTCCTCCACACGCGGGTCATCTCGGTGGACGCCAGCGGTTGGACCGTCGCGGCCCGCCTGCACGACGTGAAGTACCTGGTCGACGGAGAAGCCGACCCGCGGCAGGACCTCTTTCAAGCACCGTTCATGGTGCGCTTCGACGCCACTGGCCGCATGGGCGCGTTGTCCTTCATGGACAAGTATCCCCACGAGCTGGAGCGGGCCATCTCGCGGTTGATCGAGCCGCTGCAGGTGGCGTTGGCCGCCCCCGGCGCCGCACGCTGGGTCACCCAGGAGCAGGGCGTCGACACCGGCTTCACCGCGACCTACGAGGTGAAAGCAGTCGACGGTGGGCTCGCGCAGCTGATCAAGAACAAGACGCGCATCACCCGCAGTTCGCTCGACAGCGCCGAGCTTTCCTTGACGGGCGAAGCGCGCATCGCACGCTCCGAGACGAAGATCGCCTTCAACCTCGCGCGCCACAGCGTGGAGCGCCTGACCTCGAACGAAGAGACCTCGTTGATGGTCGGCGGCTCGCTCTTCACCGCTGACGCGCACACCTTCAGCGCCGTCGAAGCGCCGCTGCCCTCGAACAAGCTGCCCACCACGCTCGCCGGAGCGAAGGCCACCCTGGCCGACCCTGCCTTCGCGCGCGCCCGCTTCTATGACGTCGACCTGCACACCCGCCCGCTGGTGGAAGGCCTCGACGCCGCCACCGCGCTGAGCACCTACCGAACGCAGGTGGCCGGCAACCTCGGCCTGGGCGTGCGCTTCCTCGAAGCGTGGTTGCGCCTGAACCCGTCGCAGTCGCTGGCCACGGCGCGTTCCATCGACGCGCTCGATCCGAAAACAGACGAACGCGCCTTCGGCTTCGGCTGGGCGGCGCTCGCTTCGGCCGGCCATCGTGAAGCGCAAACCGCGCTCCTCCAGGCCGCCGCCGGGAGCGGCTTCAAACCCGAGTCACAGGAGCAGGCGTTGATCGCGATGATGAGCCTCGAGCGGCCCGAACCCGCGCTCGCCGCCGGCATCTGGGAGCTGCGCCGCACCCTCGCCAGCCAGCAGGTCGGCGCGCCGGGCGCGAAGCTGTCGATCGCCACCAACGTGTACGGCTCGTTGGGCGACGTCAGCAAGGCCAACCCCACCCTCACCACCGAAGTGGTGCGCAACCTGAGCGCGCTGCTCGCTTCGGCGGATGTGCGTCAGCAGGTGCTCGCGCTCGACGGCCTGTCGAACGTGGGCGACGACGCGCGCGTGTTGGCGCTCGCCGCACCCGCACTCAGCTCGAGAGACGAGGCCGTGCGCGTCGCCGCGTTCGGCACCTTCCGCCGCATGGGCCCTGCCACCCTGCCCGCCTTCACCACCGCCTTCACGAACGAGCGTTCGTTCGAAGTGCGCCGTGGCGCCGTGCGCACCGCGGGGCAGTTGCCTGACTCCGAGGCCCTGGCCTCGTGGGCGCGCGCTGCCGTCATCACCGAACAGGATCCCATCGTGAAGGGCGAGCTGGTTCACCTGCTGGGCAAAGGCATCGCCCAGCACGCCGCCAACGCAGACACCTTGCGTGAGCTCCTCAAGACAACCACCGAGCGCCGCGTGCGCCGAGACATCTACACCTACATCGCACCGGCCGCAGGGGTCCGCTAATGAAAACCAATCAGTCGTCATTCTCCGTGCGCCTGTTGACCCTCACCGTCGGCGCGCTGTTGGCGCTCGGTTCGGGTTGCAGCACGCCGCCCGTCACCTGCGGCCTGGGCACCGTCTTCGACTCGGCTCACAACGAGTGCGTGAAGGCGCCCGACCTGAACATCATCGTGGAGGACTTCAACCTGGGCGAATTCGAGATGACCCAGGTCGACGTGCCCGAGTCGCTCCAGGTGGGCAGCCCGCAGACCCGCAGCTTCAAGATCAAGAACGCCGGCACCACGCACCGCGAACTGGTGCTCATCCGCTACGCCGTCTCACCGGTGCAGGCGACCATTCAAGAGCTGCGAGCTCGCCTCGACAACCTCGATGACGACACCGAGCTCGGGGGCGCCTTCCTGGGCCAGGTGGTGATTCGCGACCTCGCGCCCGGCGAGCAGCGCACGGTGGAGTACTACCTGTCGGCGCCCAGCAGCCTGAGCGATGGGCTGTACGGCTTCTTCTTCGCGGTCGACGAAGTGCCGCTCCAGCGCATCAGCGACACCGAGTACCGCCTCGACTACTCCGCGCCGGGCATGGCTGGCGCCGACGGCACGCTGCGGCTCGACGACGCGGCGCTGGTCTTCGCCCCGGCCACCGTGATCATCGGCACGCCCGCGCAGCCGAACCTGCGCGTGCTCTTCTCGTCGCTCGACAACGCCAGCTTCCTGCTCGACCGCAGCGAGCGCGGGGTCGAGAGAGCCTTCACCATGAGCGCCCGCATGAGCGCTCAGGCGTTGAACATCACCGAGCCCGTGACGGCCACCTTCGAGCTCGAGCTGCCCGGCCACAAGGTGCAGACCCCCGGCAAGGACCTCGGCGAAGCGTGGTTCACCGCGCACGGCCAGGACTTCGCCGCCGCGCCCGACGCCACCAGCTACGTGTACGACGCCGCCCGCAAGTTCTCGCTCCTGGCGGAGACCGAGAACGGACCGCAGCCCCAGGTGCGGTATTCGGCTGACTGCCGACCCGGCACGCCCACCGCGGCCGACGACGACGGTGGCACCGAAGATCCCGTGGTGCCCGATGAGTGCGCCACCATCTTCAACGACGACGGCCGCGACGCCGTCTACCAGCTGCACCTGAGCGCCGAAGACACCCGCCTGCTGGCGATGACCCGCCGGCTGGCGTCGCTCAACCCCGGTCTCGACGCGAACGGCGAAGTGGCCGGCACGCTCGTGTACCGCTTGAGCACCACCCAGGCCGAGTACCAGAACAACCTGGCCGACAACGTGGCGCGCAAACCGGTGGTGTTCATGGCCCCTGCCGACAGTTCAACGGCGGCCGAGACCGACGTCGACGATCAAGGCGCTACCGGGTCGATGTCTGATCTGACGTCGCCCTACCCCTTCGTGCTCCGCGACGACTCGCTGGCGAATGGGTTTGGCAATGATTGGTTTGGCGCGAGCTTCCGCAACAGCTCGCTGGCCTCGGTCGACAAACGCCAGGGCGTGGCGGTGGCGCAGTTCCGCAAGGCCACGGCGAGCGTCGACGGCATGGTGCTCAAGCAGAACCTGCGCGTGCTGACCCTCGGCGCGCAGGTCGACTGGTCCACTCTGCGCCTGCACAACACGTGGAGCGCGAGCGCCAACATCAACGTGTGGGGCTACACGCTGCTCAACGCGCAGTTCAGCCCCACGTGGTGCACCAAGGACGGCGACATCACCTACTGCCCGCTGTTCGAAGCCGAGCCCAGCGCCTCGCCGCGCAACGAGGCCACCAAGACGGCCAACAACCAGCCCAAGGACAAGAAGAAGACCGGCCGCCAGGTGAAGTGGGAGAAGGAGTTCTTCTTCATGGCCGGCCCGGTTCCGCTCACCATCGAAGCGTCAGCGGGCTTCTCGTCGGGCATGACCTTCAGCGGCAAGTTCCTCATCGATGAGACGGGCAAGACCAGCGGCCGCGCGCCCTTCTACGGGGTGGAGTTCGCGGCAGGGCCGTACATCGCGTTGGAAGCCAGCGTCTTTGGCGGGGTCTCGGTCGGTATGGCGCGCGCCGGTGTGCAGGGTTCGCTCACCATCGTGCGGCTCGACTTCACGCCGCTCATCCGGCCCAAGGCGCGGCTCGAGTACGACGCGAACGCGGGGTGCTTCAAGCACGCTGAGTTCGGCATCGACTACGAAGGCCCCATCACGCTGACCGGGCCGTCGGGCACGGTGTCCATCGTCGCCTACGTCGGCCGGAAGATCTGCGTGTGGAAGTGCTGGAAGGTCGAAGTGAAGGTGCTCGACCTCACCATCGCCCGCTTCAGCAGCGCCAGTCAGACCTGGTTCGCCTGGAAGGAGTCGACCGCCTGGAGCAAGAAGGCGGGCGAGTCGGGCATGTGCGCGGGCGCCACGGCGGCCGGTCCCGCGGTCTGGCGTTCACCCACCAGCTGCGCGGGCGGCTACTGCAACGCGACCTCGAGCAACCCCAACCGTTGGTCCTCAGCGCCGGCGATGGGCAACGTGCTCGCGGCGTACAAGACGACGTTCGACACGGCGGGCGCGGGTAAGATTTGCGCGAGCGTCACGGTCAGCGGGCTCACCGAGCCCTGGTACGACCGCGTGGTCATCTACAACGCCGCAGGGCAGGTGATGAACACCAGCCCCTCCGGCAGCGGGTGGACGGGTGACATCAACCAGCAGATGACCGTGTGTTCGCCGAACGTCACGGTGGCGTTGGAGACCGATGGTTCGGTGACGCGCTCGGGTGTGACGGTCACCATCGCGCCGATTCCCTGAAGCCATGCGCGCCGTCTCGCTCGCAGCCCTGCTCCTGGTCGCGTGCCAGGAGCAGGAGGTGGCGTCTTCCTCCCTCATCGGGGGGACGGCGTCGGTGCTGCTGAGCGTCTCGCAGCAACGCGCCATCGGCCGGTTGATGGTGGGTGATGCGATGTTGTGCACCGGGTGGGCGAGCGCTTCGCGCCACCTGGTGACCGCGGGGCACTGTTTCAATGAGCAGGTGACCGCGGGGCAGGTCGACTTCATTCCGGGCGGTGTGGCGGGTGACCCTCGTTTCCCGCTGGTGCGCGTGGAGAAGCACCCTTCACTCGACGTGGCGCTGGTCACCCTGGGCGTGGAGTTGCCCGAGTTGACGCCGCTCGAGCTGAACCGGGACGTGGCTGATCAGCGCTGGGTCGGGCAGCCGCTGGAGATCCATGGCGGCGGCTTCGGCACGTCGCCGATGGCGGGCGTGACGGCGGGTTCGTTCCCGCTGATTTCGGTGGGGCCGGTCTTGCTCACGGTCGGTCGCAGTCAGACGCAGGGCGTGTGCCGGGGTGATTCGGGCGGGCCGTTCGTGCGTTCGTTCGAGACCGCGCCGTTCACCCGGGTGGTGGCGCTGGTGAGCGCGGGCGCGGCGAGCTGTGAGGGTTCGACGTGGGGCCCGCGGGCTGACGTGTTCTCCGAGTGGGTGATGGAGCGCATGAGTGCACCGCTCCCGGCGTTGAGCGAGCCGTGTGCCGTCGATACGGCGCCGCGCTGCGAAGGTGACGTGGCGTGGGCGTGCGTGGCGGGCTGGTGGCGTCCGCGTGAGTGTGCGGCGACGGGCAGCGCGTGTGGTTGGCGCAGTGAGAGCGAGGGCCTGGGGTGTCTGCCTGCTCCGTGCGGCGCGTTGGATGGTCATGGTGTGTGTGCGCGTGGCGTTGCGCAGTGGTGTGGTCCCGGTGGTCCGGAGCAGCTCGACTGTGCTGCGCGTGGGCTGGGCTGCGGTTGGGACGACGGGGGCGTGCGGTGTCAGCCGTGCGATGCGTGTGGAGGCCAGTGCGTCGACCTGCTCCACGATGCGGCGAACTGTGGTGCGTGCGGCACGTCGTGCGACGGTGCGTGTGAAGCAGGTGTCTGCACCGCTCCGGTCGCCGAACCCGAACCTGAACCACGTGGTGGTTGCTCAGTGACGGGAGCACCAGCGCTCTGTCTGCTTCTCTCCCTCGCCCTGCGCCAGCGGGGAGAGGGTCGGGGTGAGAGGCTGACTTGAGACCCACCCTCGCCCACATGACCTCTCGGCTACAGTCGTCCACGTGCCTGCGACACCCGCAATGCCCGCGTACCTGATGTCAGTTCTCACACGGCAGCTCGCGCTCGGCCCCGATGCCTTCCTGATGCGCTACTCGCACAGCTGGTTGGTCTGGGAGCCCGGTGGTTGGGCGGTGCCCGAGAGTGATGCCGAGCAGAGCGTCGCGGAGACCCGGCTCGAAGAACGGCACGCCCCCCGCCAGGGGAACGGCGATGCGTTGTGTTTCGGCCTCAAGGTCCCCGACGGCACGGCCATTCGCCTCGGCCGCGCGGTGGACAACGAAATCGTCATCGCTGATCCGACGGTGTCCCGCTTTCACGCGCGCCTCGAGTTGAAGGACAAGATCTGGAGCGTGACGCCGGTGAACGATCCCGCGCTGGTCGGCGAAGACGTGGTCGGCCCGGGCGCGACGCAGCAGCTCGCTTCAGGTCAGGCCATCGAGCTGGGCGGGGTGCGGCTGGCGTTCTACGACTCGAAGTCGTTCAAGGCGCGCGTGTCGACCGTGCCGCTGCGCCCCTCTCGTCAGGGCGAGACGCGCACGGTGTAGCTGACCCGATGATCATCGCAATCCCACAGGATCAGCGTGGTCTCCCCTGCAGCAACACCGAGGATCAGCAGCTCCTGTACGCCCACCGTCTTCACGTCGGCGATGTTCGGGTCTCCCACCGCGGCGCGCTTGAGGCAGTCCACGACGAGCGGGTGCATCTTGCCGACCTGCAGCTCGAGCGGGGGAGGAGGATCCGGCGTCTTGTTCCGGTCGATTCGCCACGCACCTCCCAGCGCGCCCAGGAGCACGGCCACGCCCACGCCCACGCCTGAGATCCACGGCATGCGGGGCCGGCGGGTCAACGCGGCGAGCAGTCCGTCCATCGATTCGAAGCGAGCGGCGGGATCTTCGGAGAGCCCCCGTCGCAAGGCGGCGCACTCCACTGAGCTCAGCGCACTGCCCAACACCGGTGGACCCCGCATGGCTTCCCGCAGCGCGGCTTTGCTCTCGCCTTGAAAGGGCCGGCGGCCGGTGAGCGTCTCGACCCACACCACGCAGAAGGCGAATTGATCACTGCGCGCCTCGGCGGTGCGACCGTCGAGTTGCTCAGGTGACATCCACGCGGGCGTTCCCACCAGCGCCCCGTGCGCCGTGGCGAGGAGCCCACCCGATTCTTCCCGAGCGGTGTCTCCTTCGCTGGGCCGCGACAAGCCGAAGTCCGTCACCCGAACCCGGCCCTCGACACCGACCAGCAGGTTGTGCGGCTTGAAATCACGGTGCACCACGCCGGCCTGATGCGCGGCGAAGAGACCGCGTCCTGCATCGAGCAACACACGCCGCCGCTCCTCAGGTCGCGCGGTGGGAAGCCAGGCGTCGAGGGTTTGCCCTTCCACCAACTCCATCGCGATGAAGCGGCCACCCGCCCAGTCTCCCAGCTCGTGCACCGTCACCACGTGTGGGTGGTTGAGCCGGGCCATCGCCTGCGCCTCGCGCTCCAAGCGGGCGCGAGACTGCGCATCGCCCGTGGCGTGGAGCAGCTTGATCGCCACCCGCCGGTTGAGCGACGCATCACGCGCAGCGAAGACCGAACCCATCGCACCCGAGCCGAGCAGGGCATCGACCTCGTAGCGGCCCACCCGCGCCCCGGTCTGCACGGTGAACGGCGCGCGCGGCACATCGCTGGCGGCTTCGGCCACCGCCTTCCGGCACGAAGTGCACGAGTCGAGATGCGAAGAGAGACTCGCCCCCGACACCTCGTCGAACGCGCCCCGCGCGAAACGCACCAGCTCGTTCTCGTCAGGGCAGGCCGACTGCATCGCGCAGTTCTACTTCACCACGGTCACGAGCCACTGCTCGCGGTGGCCATCGGCGTACCAGAGCAGCACGGTGGTCTGCCCCGCGCTCACGCCCAGGAGGGTGACGGTGTCCGTGCCGGTGGTGAAGTCGGCGATGTTGGGATCCCCGATGGCGACGCGCTTGAGGTTCGGCGTCGGGCGCGTCGTGCTCTCTCCGGGCCTCAAGGTCGCGGTGAAGCTGGGTTCGGGGGTGGTGTCGATCGGGGTGGGGGCTGAAGTGAGGCTGCCGGGCCCGGTCACGGTCACTTCGAAACGATCGGGCGTGGTCGCGCCAGCGGTCCACACCAGCAAGGTGGTGCGGCCCCGGGAAGCGCCGAGGACCACCAGCTCGCTGACGCCGAGCGTCTTGATGTCGGCGATGGTGGGGTCTCCCACGGCGACGCGCTGCAGGCCGGGGATGGTGAGGTGTTTCTGCGCGCCGACTGCGAGCCGGAGCGGCTGTTGGGCGAAGGCGGTCGAGGTGGTGAAAACGGCGAGGAGCAGTGCGAGTCGGTGGAGCGGCATGGTGTGTTTCCCTTTCTGATTGGGCAGACACAGCGATTCGCTTTTCCTTGCGGTGAAACGACGCAGTCGAGCCAACGTACCGAATTCGCCGGCCGCGGGGATTCTCTCAGGTCAGCAGGCCCGAGAGGCTCATGGTGAGCTCACTGTCAGCGACGCGCATCACCGAATCGAGCTCCGACCCCTCCAGCGCCAGCCGCTTCGCCAGCGCCCGCCGGGTCTCCGTCAACAACTGCTCCCGAATGCGCCCCAGCCACCGCGACACGTTCGAAGCGTCGCGCTGAAACATGGTCCCGATGCTCGCCAGGCTCAGCCCATCGAGCGTGTGCAACCGCAGCACGGTGCGCTCCTTCGCCTCGAGCTTGCCCAACGCCTCGACGAACGCCTCCCGGAACTGCACGCGATACTGCAGCCGCAGCAACGAGAGCTCGGGGTTCGGCTCCGCGAGCGCCGCCTCGGGCACGGTGGACACCACGTCCTCCTGCGCACCACTTCGCCGGGCGTTGCTGGAGATCCGCACGGCCACCGCGCGAAGCCACGCCGAGAGCGGTCCACTGCCGTCGTAGCGCGACAACTTCGGCGCCTCCCCCACCAGCAACCGCTCGCGCAGCAACTGACCCAGCTCGTCCGCGGGGAAGTTCTGCGCGGCGGCGACGCGTGAACTCTCGGCCATGATGCGGCGGTCCACCTCGGCCAACGAGGCGGCATCTCCTTCGAGCGCACGGCGGGCCAGCGTGAGATCATCACTCATCACGCAGCAGGCTCGCATGAGAACTTCACGCTGAGTAGGACCTCCGCCATGCGGACCCTCGCGCTCCTCCTGTGCTGCTCCGGTTGTGCCGTCTTCATGCCCGCGCCGACGCCGATGACCTCGCTGCGTGACGAGCTGCCCGGCGGTGACGCGAAGTGCCTGGTGGTCTTCCTTCCTGGCGCCGGTGACAAGGCCTCCGACTTCGTGAAGTACGGCTTCATCGAAGCGCTGCGGCAGAAGAGCCTCTCGGTCGACGTGGTCGCCGCCGACGCGACCCTCGGCTACTACATGCGCGGCCTCTTCCCCGAGCGGGTGCACGCCGACGTCGTCGCCCCGGCGCGCGCGAAGGGTTACCAGCAGACCTGGGTGATGGGCATGTCGATGGGCGGCATGGGTACCCTGCTGTACTCGCGCGAGCACGCGGCCGACGTGAACGGCGTGCTGCTGCTGGCGCCGTTCCTGGGTGACCGCTCGTTGAGCGAAGAGATCCGCGCGGCCGGTGGGCTCGCCGCCTGGCAGGCGCCGGCGAAGGGCCCGATCACCTCCGACACGTATCAGCGCGAAGTGTGGCGCTGGTTGCAGGGCGTGACGGCGAACAAAGAGCCCGGGCCGAACCTGTACCTCGGCTGGGGCACGGAAGATCGCCTGGGAGAATCGGCGTCGCTGCTCGCCGCGGCGCTGCCGGAAGGGCACGTGTTCAAGGTGCCGGGCGGTCACAAGTGGACCTCGTGGAAAGCGGTGCTCGACCAGTTCCTCGCCGACTCCGACTTCACCCGCAGCTGCGCGCGCTGAGGCTCCCTGGCCGTTCAGGAACTCCAGGGGCCGATCGAGCTGGGCTGAACTGCTGATTCGCGCCCATCTGGCCGTGCACATATTGGGGGCCTGTGAAAACACTCCTGCATCGGTCCCCGGCGAAACAGGCCCCACAATCCCGCGAGCCGACTTCGCTCATCAAGGCGCGCGGTCACACCAACCACGCCAAGGACATGGTGGAGGCGTGCGCGGTCGACCTCTCGACGGTGAACACCGTTCTGAAGAAGGAGGTCGATGAAAGCGGCTCTTCTCCCGCCATCAAGCTGGCGCTCGCGAAGAGTGAAGATGCTGAGATCCGCGTGGAGGAGAGCGCGGACGAGCTCGCCTCGGTGACCTCTTCGCTCGCCGAGGGCATTCAGGAGCGCAAGAGCCTCAGCGACGAGCTCGCCAAGACCTACGCCGCGCTGATGGAGAGCCGCCGCCAGGCGCGTAAGGCGAGGTCAGACGCGCTGCACGACCCGCTCACCGGGCTGCCCAACTTCACCCTCTTCAAGGATCGCCTCGACGTCGCCCTGTCGCAGGCCCGCCGTCACGAATGGCGGGTCGCGGTGATGTTCATCGACCTCGATCGTTTCAAGCACATCAACGACACGCACGGGCACGACGTGGGCGACGCGTGCCTGCAGATCATCGGTGAGCGGCTGGAGACCATCACCCGCGCTGAAGACACCGCCTGCCGCCGCAGCGGAGACGAGTTTCAATTTCTGATGACCGAAGCGGGCAGCCTGCCCGTCATCGAAGCGCTCGCGCTCAAGCTCTCCAAATCGATGCAGACCAGGTGTGAAGTGCGCGCGCTGAACCTGACCATCAAGCCGAGCATCGGCATCGCGGTGTACCCCGACGATGGCCACTCGGCGCAGGAGCTGCTCGAGAAGGCCGACGCGGCGATGTACGCGGCGAAGCACAAAGGAGAAGGCCCGCTCTTCTTCAGCCAGCTCGAGAAGCCCTGAGCTCTCCTCGCCCTGCGAAGCGGGGGTTGGGGGGGACCCGCTCAGCTCAAACGCGGACACCCATGGTCTGCCCGGTGCTGGCGCACACGCCGCTGCCGAACGAGGTGAGGGTGGTGACGTCGAGCAACTGGGCGATGTCCATGTGCAGGTCGGACAACGGGCGGCGCGCCGAGGTCGAGCCGATCTCCTGGCCGAACCTGAGATCCGCACCCGCGCCGCACAGCAGCATCGGCAGGTTCTCGGTGAGGTGCACGTTGCCGTCAGACATGTCGGAGCCGTAGAGCACCAGCGTCTCCTGCAGCAGGTTCGCCGTCTTGAGCCGGGTGAGCAGGTCGGCCAGCAGCCCCACCTGCACCTCGTTGATGCGCTTGAGCCGGTCGATCGACGACTGCGTGCCGCCATGATGGGCGACCGCGTGGTGACCGGCCCCGCCGCCGAGCGCCTCGGGGAAGTTCATCAGCTCAGAGACGCCCGGGCCGTACATCAGCGTGGCCACGTTGGTCAGCCCGCACTGCATCGCCAGCACGATCATCTGGTGCATCAGCTGAAACCGCAGCACGTAGTTCGTGTTCGGCGAGCCGAAGTCTTGCGTGGGCTGCGTGAGGTTGGGCGTGCAGGTCGACACGGTGCCCAGGCCCATCTCCACTTCGCGCACGGTCTCCATGTACGAGCGCAACACCGGCCGGTACGTCGCAGGCAGCCGCGTCGACATGCGATCGGCGTCTTTGTGGAGCGAGTCGAGGATGCTGCGCTTGCGGTTGTGCAGGTAGTTGATCTGCGCGGCGCTGCCCGACTCGCCACCGAACAACTTCGCGAACAGCTGCGCAGGGTCGGGGATGGGCGAACGGAACTTGTCGGGCGCCTGCCACGCGATGCGGTTGAGGTAGTCGTTGGAATAGCCGGGGTGATCGTTGAGCGGATGCACGTGGTAGTACAGCCCGCCCAACTCCAACGAACGCAGGGACGACGGGTGGCGATCGGCCACGTATTGATCGAGCGTGATGCCGCACCGCGCGACGCCGGGGTCTCCCAGCTCGATGGGCTTGCACGACAGAAAGCCCGCGCAGTTCTGCCAGTGCGGGTCGGCTGCGGGGAAGCCGTTGAAGATGCCGCGCATCACCATGGTGTTGGCCTGAAGTCCGCGCGAGACCAGCGGGGCCAGCGACTCGGCCCAGGTCCACGCGCCGTTCGCGCCCGCAGGCATGTGCGCGCCGTTGGGCACGTAGCCCGCGATGAAGCGTTTGCGGGTAACCGTCTGCGCGTTCGCCAGGTGAGGCGCCAGCAGCGGCAACGCGAGCGAACCACCCATCCACTTCAGCACTGTGCGCCGGTCGGCCTTCATGGCGAGACCTCCGTGAGCTCGATCGACGTGAGCAGCGACTCGATGGTCATCTGCTTGAGTGAAGGCGCCACGCCGTTGATGGGCGCGGCGATTCGTTGGGCCACGCACTGCTCGCCTTCGAGCGGCCCGCGGTTGAGGCCGAAGGTGAGCAGCTTGCTCGCCACGCACGCGCGGTAGTCAGGCGAAGACTCGATCACCGCGGCCAACGAGTGCGGGTCGGTGACCACCGTGCCGTCGAGCTCGAGGTCGCTCGTGATGGCGACGCCGTTCGGGTAGCGGTCGCGCCAAAGGCCCCGCGCGTCGTACTTCTCCAGCGCCAGCCCGATGGGATCCATCATGTTGTGGCAACCACCACAGCGGGCGGAGTCGTTGCGGTGGATCTCCATCTGTTCGCGCAGCGAGAGGTTGCGATCGATGGCGTTGACCGAGTTGCTGATCTCCTCGAGCGTGGCGGCGTCGAGGCGGGGCAACGAGCGGCACATCAGGCGCGTCAACGCCCACAAGCCGCGGTGAATCGGCCGACGGAACTCGGAGCCCGTCGCGGTGCGGGTGAGGAACAACGCCTGGTCGAGCACCCCGCCGCGCAGCGGGGTCACCAGCTTCTGCGAGGTGAAGGGCAGGCCGTAGTGCGCGGCGAGCGGTGCGTCGACCACGGTGAAGCCGGGGCGCATCAGGCGCTCGGCAGGCAGATCGTTCGCCAGCACTTCGCTGAACACGTCGGCGGCTTCGGCCTGCATCGACGCGGTCAGCGGGCCTAAGTCTTCCGTCTCGCGGTAGTCGAGCCACTGGCCACCGAAGTGTTGAGAGAAGCGCGGGAGATCCGCGTCGAGCAGCCGGCGGGCCTGCGCTTCGACCACTTTGGGGTCCGCGAGCGCGCCGGTGCCGGCCAGGTTCCACAGCTCTTCATCGGCCACCGAGCCACGCACGAAGAGCGAGAGGCGCGAGGCCAGACCGAAGCCGCGCTCCTGCGCATCGAGGCCTTGCGGCACCAGCTCGGGCTTGAACACCAGGTTGGGCGAGAGCAACACCGCCTGCACCACGGCCGAGAGCGCCTCGTCGGCGGGCTCGGGGAAACCCGCGGTCGCGGCCTCCTGGCGCGAGCTCTCGAACAGCGTGCGGTAGTCGGTGAGCTCGTCGAGGCGCACCGGCCTTCGGAAACCACGGCTGGCCAGGCGGCTGACCAGCGGCCCCACGCAGTTGGTCCACGTCCAGTTCGACTTGGGCGCGGTGGGCGTCAGCTCGATGGTCACGTTGAACGCGGTGCTGTCGTAGCTGGGCTCGGCGTTGCGGTTGATCACGAAGTCGATGGTGTCGCCGCGGTTGATCTGCATGGGCAAGGTGAAGGGGCCACTGCCGCCGTTGGGCACGGAGCGCGTCCACACCTGCACGCCGTTCTTGCGAATGGTGGCCACCACGCCGTCGCCGCCACCTGGATCAGCGTCGTTGAAGGCGCCGGTCAAGGTCACCGAGCCGCTCACCGCGGCCAACCAGCGGCGCACGGAGTCGACGGTGGAGCCCGGGTGCGTGCCGTTCTGCCAGAGCAGCACGGTCTCGTCGGGCACCTTCTTCCAGAGCGCGCGCACGTTATCGAACACCATCGGGGTGCCGCTGGAGTCGAGGTACGACCAGCACTCGCGACCCTGCGCGTCGGAGAAGTCGATGTTCGAGGTGTAGCTGGCCTTGAGCGAACAAGCCGGGTTGGTGGGCGCGACGGGCGCGGGGCAGTGCGCGGTGAGACCCGGGGTGGCCAGCACCACGGCGGCGAGCTTTTCAGCGGTGGCCAGTTGTTCGATCAACGCCTGACCGTCGATGCGCGTCTCGCTCATGGTGTCGAAGCCGTAGACCTGCGCGACCGGAGTCCACCGGGCGAAGAGCTCGTGACCCACCGGCGCGGTCAACACGTCGGACACGATGGACTGGTACTCGAAGTTCGAGACCCGCAGCAGCTTGGGCACCTCGTGCACGCCCGGTTTGCACTTCTCGGCCGGCGGCGGGATGACCGTGACCGGCTTGACCCCCGTCGGCCCGGGACCGGGGATGGAGCGGGGACCGAACAGGCTCCCTTCGCAGGAGGACAGCGCCAGGGCACAGAGAAGAAGGTTCGAGGGGCGCATCGCGGCAGCCATTCTGCTCGATCCGTGCCCGCTGTGGGACTCCGGAACACCATGAAGTGATTGAGGAGGGCCAGAAGGGACAGCGGCCCTTGTGGAGCATGGGTAATCCACTGGGATCTGCAGGTGTCGTAAGAGAGGTGAATGGTGGTGGAACCGTGGCTGCTGCTGGCGTTCTTCCTGGCGTTGTTCGCCGGGGCGGCTGCCCTCGCCTGGTTCATCTGGTACCGCCGCAAACGCGTTGCCGAGATACCGAAGAAGCGCGGCCCACAGCTGCGCTCCCCGGTGGTGCTCGCGCACGGGATTCTGGGGTTCGATGAGCTGAAGTGGGGGCCGATTCGCAGCAAGTACTTCCGGGGCGTGGGCTCGCGGTTGGAGAAGCTCGGCACGCGCGTGTACTCGTTCAAGGTGCACCCCACGGCGACGATCTCTTCGCGCGCGGCCGAGTTGGCGAAGGCGCTGGAGCTGCTCGACGCCGAGCGGGTGAACATCGTGGCGCACAGCATGGGCGGGCTCGATGCCCGGTATGCGGCGTCGAAGCTGAAGCTCGGTGGCCGCATCGCTTCGATCATCACGGTGGGCACGCCGCACCGGGGCACGCCGTTGGCTGATCTCGGATCAGGCCTGTGGCTGGTCGCGCCGGCCACCAAGCTGCTGCTCGACAAGGGCGGCTTCGATGCACACGGGCTGCTCGAACTCACCACCGAGCGCATGAAGCGCTTCAACGAGGAGGTGCTCGATCAAGAGGGCATCTTCTACGGAAGCTGGTTGGCGAAGGCGACGTTCCGCGGCTTGAACCCGCTGCTGTTTCCGACCTGGCAGCTGTTGAAATTGAAGGCGGGCGAAAACGACGGGCTGGTGCCGGTCACCTCGCAGTCATGGGGCGTGACGTGCGGGCGGATCGAAGCGGATCACTGGGCGCAGGTGGGCTGGGCGCTCGGCTTCGATGCGCCGGGGTTCTACGAGTCGGTCGTCTCTGATCTGGTCGAACGAGGCCTCTGACTTCCCTCGTCGCGGACTAACGAACCCAGTGCCACAGCCACCAGAGCGTCATCAAGCCGGCCGCACCGGCCCAGAACCGCGTCACGTACATCTTGCTGTTCTCCGCATACGCGACCTGACCTGAGTCGGTATCCGACAGCACGAACGGCGATGTGCTCTTCGCGATGGAGTACCGCCCCGGCGCTTCGGTCACCGTGCCCAACACGAAGATCTTCTCGCCCGGCTGCAGCGTGGTCTCGTTACACCGCAGCTCACCGTGACCGAGCATGCGGCGGATGCCCTTCGACTCGAGGTAGCGCACCAGCACGCCGTGATCCTCGCTGCCGCTCTCGGCCGACAGCAGCACCTCAGCGCCGCTCGGATCGACCTCGATGCTGCCGGGGCCTTTGCGATCCTTGAGCTGAAAGCGGGTGCCCACCGCTTCATCATGAATGGTCGACCACCGGCTGTACTTGCCGGCGCGCACGTACTCCTGCACCAGCATGCGGTACCAGACGACGGGCTTTTCACTGATGGGGCTGATCAACGGCTGCGGGGCCACCACCACGCCGTGCACCTTGCAGACGCCGGGCCCTTTCACCTGCGAGACCTCGAGTTCCTCCTGCTGGAAGAACTTCACCTTGTTCGCTTTGCGTTGAGCGAGAAAGAAGCCAAGCGCAGAGATGGCGCCGAAGACGAGCGTCGGTGCGGCGTAGGCCATGTGCATGTTCTGATTTCTACACGGGGGTGAGCCAGACTGGGGAAATGCCGAGCTTCCTCCGCGGGCTGATCACTCCGGTTGCGCCGCCGTACGACGCGCTCGAATGGGAGCGGGCCCCGTTTCCCGAACGATGCCGCCAGGTGTGTCAGGCCTGGGCCGTTCAAGGCTACGGCTCGCCGCTGAGCGTGACGTTCGTGTACGCGCTCAAGGCGGCGCTCTTCATCGCGGCGTGGTGGGGGTTCTGCTCGGCTTCCTTTCCTGCAAGTGAAGTGAGCCGCTGGTGGCTCGAGCCGCTCGCGTTTCAGAAGGCGATTCTCTGGAGCCTGTGCTTCGAGTCACTCGGCTTCGGCTGCGGGAGTGGCCCACTCACCGGCCGGTACCTGCCACCGGTCGGCGGCTTTCTGTATTTCTTGCGGCCGGGCACCACCAAGCGGCCGCTGTTCGCGGTGCTCGGTCACCGGCGCACGGTGCTCGACGTGCTGCTCTACGCTGCGTTGCAGGTGAGCCTGCTTCGCGCGCTGCTCGCGCCGAGCATCGACGCTTCGTTGTTGTGGCCGGTGCTGGGCTTGTTGTTGATCCTCGGCGTGCTCGACCGCACCCTCTTCCTGGCGGCGCGCGCGGAGCACTACCTCACGACGATCGCCTGTTTCCTCTTCGCGGGGAATTGGATCGCCGGCGCGAAGGCAGTGCAGCTGGCGTTGTGGTTCTGGGCGGGCGTCTCGAAGTTGAACCACCACTTTCCATCGGTGGTGGGCGTGATGGTGAGCAACAGCCCGGTGCTGCGGTTTCCCTTCATCCGCAAGCGCATGTACCGCGCGTATCCGGATGACCTGCGGCCCTCGATGTTGGCGGTGCGCATGGCGCACCTGGGCACGCTGCTCGAGCTGTCGGTGCCCGTCGTGCTCGGTCTGTCTTCGGGCGGAGTGGGCACGGTGGTGGGCATGGCGTTGATGTTCGGCCTACACGGCTTCATCACCAGCTCGGTTCCGATGGGCGTGCCGATCGAGTGGAACGTGACGGTGGTGTACGGGGCGATCTTCCTGTTCTTCGCCCACGCGGACGTCAGCGTTTTCGCCGTGGGTGCGCCGATGTTGGTGGTGCTGGCGGTGATGTTGATCGGCGTCCCGCTGCTGGGGAACTTCGTGCCACGGTGGGTCTCGTTCTTGTTCTCCATGCGGTACTACGCGGGGAACTGGGCCAACAGCGTGTGGCTGTTTCGCGGGGATTCACGCAAGAAGCTCGCGAAGCTCACCACCAGCGCGCCGTGGCCGATGGAGCAGCTGCGCAAGCTCTACGACAAGCCCATCGCGGTGGCGCTGCTCGGCAAGGTGATCGCGTTTCGGTTGATGCACCTGCACGGGCGCGCGCTGCAGTCACTGCTGCCGAAGGCGGTCGACCGGGTGGAGGACTACGAGTGGGCCGACGGGGAGCTCGTCGCGGGCTACGCGCTCGGGTGGAACTTCGGTGAGGGGCACCTGCACGACGAAGGGTTGCTCCAGGCGGTGCAAGCGCAGTGCGGGTTCGAGGAGGGTGAGCTGAGGGTGATCTTCCTCGAGTCGCAGCCGTTGTTCGGTGATGCGCTCGCGTATCGGATCGCGGATGCGAAGAGTGGTGAGCGGGCGCGTGGATCGGTGCCCATCGCGCCCTTGCGTGAACTGCAGCCGTGGCCCGTGAACTGACAACAGCCTTGGGGTTCGCGGCCTTGCTCGTGTCGTGCAGGCTCTCGGCTTCGGGCGAGGCCAGCGTACGCCCGCTACCCGCGTCGAAGCTTTGCTGAATTGGTGCGCCGAAAGCGCGCGCTGAGAGGCCTGTTCGAGCGCGAGCGCAGCGTCAGCAAACACCACCCGATGAAGCCCTCAGGGCGTCAGATCGCGGCACGGAGGAACGGTACAGCGCAGTCCCTGGCAGAACCCCAGACACTCCTCCGACTCGATGCACTGCGCATTCGCCGGCTTGCGCTGAGTGCAGCGTCCGCTCGCGTCGCAGTACAGCCCGTCAGCGCACTGCATCGGTGGACCCCCCAGCACGCACGGCTGATCCACCACCCCCGGCGCCTTGCAGACGTTCGCCTCGCAATACAGCTCAGGGCTGCACTCGGCCCCGGTATCCGTGCACGCACCACCACTCGTCCGCAGCGCCGCACACGTCCCGCTGTCGCAGAAGAACCCGGGCCGGCAGCCGTCGCCGGCTTCAGCGCAGCTCGCACCAGCGCCTCCATAGTTCACCACCACGCACACGTTCGCGCTCGAGCACCGCAGGCCGTCTTTGCACCGGCGCGTCGCACCGCACGCACCGTTCTCCGCGACCCGCGCCACGCAGACGTCACTGACGCACTGCAGACCCTTCCCGCATTGATCAACGAGCGAGCAGCGCTCATTGACCGCACGCAACGGCGGAGCCGTCACGCAGACATCACTCACTGAACACACCAGCGGATCCGCACAGGTCAACCCGCCCGCACACGAGCCCGTCGAGAACGCAGTGCAGACGCCGTCGTGAAGGAACGCCGACTTCACGCACTCCTGCGAAGCCGTCGGGCGCGTTCCAATCGCGACCCGTGCCACACACGTACCCGGGCACGCAGCCGACGTGTCACACGAGAACGCCGCCTCACATTCATCGCTCTCGAAACACGCCCCACCCGCGCTCACCACCCCGCGCAGAATGTTGCAGCTCGGAGGCTCCACCAGGCAGCTCGCCGCGCTGGCCCGGGAGAGGCACGCCTGCACCTCAGCCGCCTCGATCACGATCCGCCCATCCGCGACCCCGGGTGGAATCAAGGTCGGGCACTCCGCGACGAAGGCCGGCTTGTAGAGCGCCGCCAACGCCTCGGTGAGCTCCCCGCACCGCACCAGCCGCGCGAAGTACGCCTCGGCCGTGTCCTCACAAATCCTCGAGGGCGGAATGCCTGCATCGACCCCGGCATCCGCGACGGCGATCGCGCCCGAATCGACAAGGTCGGACGGGCCCGGAACCGCTGAACACCCCACCAGCGCACCGGCCAGCACCAGACTGAGAACTCGAGTGCACATGGCTACAGCACCTCTCGTCCCAGGCGACCCGAAAGTATTCAGCAACATCTGTCAAAGCGGATGACACTCCGTCCCGCTGACTGCTGAAGGCGTTGCGCCGACAACGGAGCATGCGCTTCAGCCTGATCCTCTGCCTCACCGCCTGCAGCGTCGGCACGCCGACGGCGGTGGCCACGCAAGCAGCGCCGCTCGAGGAACTCACCGACCGCTTCGTCGAACCCCAGACCCGCCTGCGGTTTCCCCTGCGCGAAGGCGTGACGGTCGAAGACAAACACTACGACCCCACCCTGCCGCTCAAGAAGTTCCGCCACTCGATTCACCTGATCACCTCGAACGGCGTCGCCGTGGTCATCGACGTCTGGGACAACCCCACGCACCGCACGCTGCAGGACTGGTTCGGTGAGCACCTCTCGTTCTTGATCGACGGCGAAACGCGGGTCAGCGAGCGCGAAGTCACCAGCCTCAAGTTGCCCGCCCTGCTGCTCGAGCAGCCGCGTTCCGAGCAGGCCATTTCGATGGCCGTCGCCGTCTTCGCGCACCGCGAACAGGTCTTCCGGGTCACCTGCATCGACTCCGACGCCGAGGGCAGTGCGCTGCCCCGCGCGCTCTTCGAAGCGCTGCTGCACGAGCTCGAGCTCGAGGTGAAGCCGTGAAGAAGCTGCTCGCCCTCGCGATCCTTCTCACCGCGTCGTACGCGCCGGCCGTCAACTACTGCGGCGGCGTCACGCACCAGAACACCTGCGGCCGCGCGTACAACATCTACCCCTGCTGCCCCAACGGCGGGAACTGCACCTGGTGGGCGTGGGAGAGCGTCTGCCGCAACTGGAACGCGGGCCTGGTGAACTGGGGCAACGCGAACACCTGGGCAGGTCACGCCAACGTCGACCCCAACTACGATCTCGTCGGACCGACCGTCGGCAGCATCGCCACCAGCACGCTGGGCAACTACGGCCACGTCGCCTGGGTCATCGCCACCGACGGCGCGACGGTCACGGTCACCGAACAGAACTGCTGCGTCGGCTGCGGCGGGAGCGTTCGCACGATTCGGTACAACAGCAGCAAGTTCAACAGCGGCTACGTGGTGCGCCACGGAACGCAGTGCCAGTGCTCGCCGGGCCAGGTGCAGACCGAAGCGTGTGGCGATTGTGGCCGCCGCTCACGCACCTGCGGCGCCTCGTGCAGCTGGGGCGGCTGGAGTGGGTGCGCCGGTGCGGATCCCGAAAATGGCAATCAGGTCTGCTCGAACGGAAAGCACGGGGTCTGCGCAGACGCGCGCCGCCGCTGCGAGGGTGGCAACCTCACCTGCCGCTCACTGGTCGAGCCTTCACCCGAACGCTGCGACACGCGCGACAACGACTGTGATGGCGAGACCGACGAGGGCAACCCTGAAGTAGGCGCCAACGAGCTCGACTACGCCGCCAAACGCGTCGACAGCTCGTACCCCCGCACGCTCGCGGCCGGTGAACGCGGCACGGTGTGGGTCGAGTTCCGCAACATGGGCAAGAAGACCTGGGAGCGCGGCGACGTGTGGCTCTCCACCCAGGGTATGAGCGCCCTCAGCGTGGCCGACAGCTGGCCCGCGTGGAACATCGCTGCGGGCCTGAGCGTGCCCGTGGCGCCCGGAGAAGTGGCCCGCTTCGCGTTCGAGGTGCAGGCACCGGAGACGCCGGGCGCGCAGCTGGAAGAGAAGTTCAAGCTGCGCAGCCCCGGTGAGACGCCCATCACCTGCCCTGACTCCGAGCTGAAGGTGCCGCTGCTGGTGCTCAACGCCAACGTCGACGCGGGCCAGGCTTCTGCCGATGGTGGCGCGAAACACATGGCGCTGGAGAGCCGGGGGTGTTCGACGGCGCCGGGTCTGGGTGGCTTGCTCCTCGTGCTGGCTGCGCTGCGCCGCCGGAGCTCGCGTCATGCGTGAAGCGCACCGACCGCTCGCATCGAGCGAAGTCGAGATGCCATCTCTGCTTCGTGCGGCCAATGAATTTGCGCGACCAGTGCCCCCTCGACTTCGCTCGGGGAGGCCGGTTCTCCGGCTCGCCATCACCTCGAGCCTGCTCATCACCCTCTCGGCCTGCAGCGGCCAGGCGATGCTGGTGACCGCGAATGATCCGGTCAGCTTGATCGCCGCTTCGCCGCACGTGGTCTCCGCCCGGGGTGGCACGGCGGTGACCATCACCGGCCTCGGCTTCTCCCCCGCGACCAAAGTGCTCGTCGAAGGCGCACCGGTCTCCAGCGTGCTGGTCTCACCCACCGAGCTGCGCTTCACCACGCCGCCGCTCTTCTCCGGCCGCGCGAAGCTGTTGGTGGTCGAAGGCGCCGAGTGGCAGAGCGAATTGCTGGGCGGCCTCGAGGTGTTGCCGCTCGAGCTCCGGTTCGTCGAAGCGCCGCCCCACTCGCTCGCGATGCCTGCCACGCCGCTGACCACCGCCGCGACGGCCGACATCGACGGCGACGGTGATGGAGATCTCCTCACCTGCGGCACCACGTGTTCGTTCTGGTTCAACGACGGCCGCGGCAACTTCGACGCGCTCGATCCCGATGCGGGCTCGCCCCTTCCCGCGCTGCCCTCGGGCGCACGCTTCCTCGCGCTGGAAGACTTCGACGTCGATGGCGCACCGGACCTGCTCTTCGCCTTCGCCGACGGCGGCGCGGTGTACCGCAACCTCGGCGGCCGCTTCGAAGGTCCCTCGGAGTGGCGCCTGCCCGCCGGCACCGTGGCCACCGCGCGCGGCGATCTCGACGGCGACGGCCGGATGGATCTGGTGAGCGCGAATGGCTCCGAACTTCACGTGGCGTTCAACACGAGTGGCATGCAGTTCAGCGAACGTGATGCGGGACCGCTCAGCCTTCCCCCGACCCGCGCGTTGACCCTGGCCGACGTGAACGGCGACGGTGAGCTCGACGTGATCGCGGCCACCATCGCCGTGCACCAGGGTGTCGCGCTCCGGCTCTTCCTCAACTCGGGCGGCGTGCTCACCGAGGTGCCCGGTGGCCTGCCGGGTGGCCCGGTGCAGCCGGTGACCGCGCTCGCCGCGGCAGACGTGGATGGTGATCACGTGGTCGACCTCATCTGCGTCGGCGCGGGGCAAGACCGCTTGCTCCTCAACGACGGCGCGGCGCACTTCTTCGACGCCACCAGCACGTTGCTGCCCGTCGACGGCTCGAACGGCACCTCGGTCGCGCTGGTGGATCTCGATCGGGATCGCGACGTCGATCTCCTCATCGGCAACGCAGGCGCCACCACTCGCCTCTACGTGAACGACGGCGCGGGCCGCTTCATCGACCGCACCCCGCTGTTGCCGGTACGCGCGGAGACCATCGCGCAGGTCGCCAGCGCTGACGTCGATGGTGACGGCGACTGGGATCTCCTGGTGCTCCCGTCGATGGCTGATCAGGCACACCTCTATCTGTCCGTGGAGCCCGCACCATGAAGACCCGCCTGTTCCTGTTGATCGCCTTCGCTGGCTGCGGCGTCGAGGTGAATGGTCCACTCATGGTCACTTCGATCTCTCCGCTGCGAGGCTCCGCGCGGGGCGGGCAGACGGCGAAGATCGAAGGCGCCGGCTTCGACAAGAAGGCCACCGTGAAGGTCGGCGGTCTCGAAGCGCGCGTGCTCGAGGCGACCAGCACCGAGCTGAAGCTGATCATGCCGCGCGGGGTGGCGGGCCTCGCGAAGGTCGAAGTGAGCCTGGGCGATCGCCAGTCGGCGCTCGATGGCGGCTTCACCTACGAACGGCTCGCGTTCGAGCTGGTCGACGCGGCCGAGCAGCGCGTTCCTGCCTGGCCTCTCGAAGGCGGCGGCATCGCCACGGCCGACGTGCAGGGTGATGGTGACCTCGACGTCTTCCAGGCCGCGCGCGGTGAAGGCGTGTCGGTCTACATCAACGACGGGCTGGGCGGCTTTCAGGAGCACGTGCGCGTCTCCGTGCCGCTGGCCGACGTGTGGTCGGTGGTGGCGGCCGACTTCAGCGGTGATGGGGTGGTCGATCTCTTCCTGGGCACGACGGGCAAGACGCGCAGCCAGGTGCTGCTCGGCGAAGGTGCGGCTGAGTTCACGCCTTCCCCCGATGCACTGCCCGCGCTCTTCGGAACGGCGCAGGTCGCCACGCCGCTCGACCTCGAGCCCGATGGAGATCTCGATCTCATCGTCACTGGCAGCGCCACCACGCAAGCCGGCACGCCGGTGGTGATGGTGTTGGTCAACGATGGGCGTGGTCACTTTCGCGACGCGAGTGAACGGCTGCCGGGTACGCCGCTCGCCGCGACGGGTATCACCGCGGGCGATCTCGATCGTGATGGCGACATCGATCTCTTCTTCTCGATGGATGCCGAGAGCAACCGGCTCTTCCTGGGTGATGGGCGCGGGGCGTTCCAACGCGCGGCGGGTGATGCGCTCCCTCATGACCTCGAACCGCGCGCGGGCCGGGCGGCGCTGGGCGATCTCAATGAAGACGGCTTCCCCGATCTCTTCGTGCCGACCGCCACGCAAGACCGGGTGTTCATCAACGACGGCACCGCGCACTTCGCCGATCTCACCGAGGCCTTCCTGGGGCCGGAGAGCTCCGTGGGCCTCGCCGCGCGCCTGGTGGATCTCGACCTCGATGGCCACCTCGACGTGGCCCTGGTCGAGCGACCCGGCCGCGTGCGCCTGCTGCGCAACGATGGAGCGGGCCGGTTGTTCGACTACTCCGCTGAAGCGGTGGGCAATGACGCGAAGCTGTCGGTGGCGGATGTCGCGGTCGCCGACTTCGATCTCGACGGCGTGCCCGAGTTGTTCGTGAGCCGTGCCGGCCTGAGCCGCCCTTCGCTCTTCGTGCTCACCCTGCCCGGCGAGTTGGATTCGGATGGCGATCGCTGGCCGGATCGTTTCGACACCTGCCCGCTTCGACCCGTCGCCTCGAAGGCCCGCGCACCGTTCGGGTGCCGCTCGGCTGCCGAGTGCCGCGCGCAGACGGGCTGCGACCTGCACGTGCTCGGCGCTTCGGCGTACCTCTCGTGCGCGGTCACCTCGACGTGGGCCGAGGCGGGTGAACGCTGCGCTGCCAACGGCGGCAGGCTGGTGGAGATCGCCGACGTGGCCGAGAACGATTTTCTGCGCACGAAGTTGAGCGTGCCCGCGTGGATCGGTCTCGACGACAAGACCGTCGAGGGCACGTGGAGTTGGCAGAGCGCGTCGGCGGTCTGGTTCAACTGGGCGATGGGCCAGCCTGACAACAGCAACAACGAAGACTGCGCGTCGATCATGGTGAACGGCGCGTGGAACGATCTGCCCTGCGCGGGCCAGGCCGCGGCGTTGTGCGAGACGCGGCGCGAGCAGCCGATCGACCCGTCAGCCTGTCTGAGCGCCGACGGCGGCCTCTAGCCAGAAATCCCCTCTCTCTTCGGGCTCTTCGGGAGAGGGTCAGGGTGAGAGTGTTCGGAGTAGCCTCTCTCCCCGCATGGGCATCGAAGACGAGAAGACCCGACCCGCCACGAAATCCGTCAAACGCAAACCCGCGCCCGTATCCGACGTCGCCCACCTCACCACGCGCAAGGTCAAATCAGTCAAGCGCAAGCCGGCCGATCCCTACGCCGGCTTCCTCGAGCTCCAACAAGCCCTCGTGCTCAAACGGGCGGAGCTCGCCAACCGCAGCGGCGGCAAAGACAACGGCTGGCTGTTCCGTGAGACGAACGCCACCGAAGGCCTGGTCTCCTTCGTGATGAGCGACGAGCCGCTGCTCGCCACCCTCTCGCGTCTGGTGGTCGAGCAAGGCTACGACCTCGACGTCATGTGCGCCGGAACGTGCGTTGCCCTGCTGCGCGTACAGCGGGTGATCTCCCGGGCCTCAGCGAAGGCGCACCTGTTCGCGCGCGATGGAACCCTGCTGGCCGAGCTCGCGGTGCACAGCAGGTCACCGCGCGTCGAGTGCATCGATGAAGAAGGCCGCACCCTGCTGCGAATGGAAGAGGCCCACCCCACCCAGTACGACTTCCTCGCGGGAAAGCGCCTGGTCGGCTCGCTGCTGCGCATCACCCAACCGGGGATCCTGCTCGACTCCTACGAGCTCGATCTCTCGTTCTTCGAAGGGGCCACCGGCCTCGAACGACTCATCGCCACGGCGGCGGTGGTGACGGAGCAAGTGTGGAAGCTCGCGATGCCCAATGACAACCGTCGCCGTCACGGCGGGATCGATCTCGTCGACCTCTTCGACTGATCACCCGCCGTCAGCGCAGACATCGAGATCGAGCCAACACCCTGAGCTGCACACAGACCGGAAGTCGCCGCGACAGGTGATGCGCCCTTCTTCTCCAGGGAACCGCCGCTCGAGACCACAAGGAGGACCGCCGCCATCGTACGGAGGCGCGCAGGGCCCATCGAAGAACTGGTTCCAACACCCCGCGTCCGAGCAGTCGAATCCCGTGCCTGACCCAGGGCCACCCGGGCAAATGGTGGCGCCCACGCGATCGGCATTGCAAGCACCTTGAGGCAGCCTACCGCCCAGCGGCGCACCGCAGAGCAGCCCCCGTCGGCGCCGCCATCGATGTCGCAGGTCCCGATCGGGACGAAGCATCCCTGCTGACACTGCTGCAGCCGGTTGGAGCCGTCGCACTGCAAGTCACCCTGCTGCGTGCACACAGCACCAGGGCAGACCCCGCCATCAGGGCCCGCGTCCACCCCTCCGGCATCGACGCTGAAGGGCGGCGTGCAGGGACCATCGGCGAACAGCCGCCAGCACCCCTCGTCCGCGCACTGATAGCCGTGGCCGATCTGCCCTCCCGGACAGACCATCGAGCCCACGAGCTGCGGCGTACAGGCAAAGTCCGGGACAGGTCCGACTCCGGGATCGCTGCCCGGACACACGTCGTTCGAGCGTTGACACCCCGCGACAAGCATCAGGAGCACGGCCAGCTGAACTCTCATGGGTCTTCGACACCCTACTCACTTGCGGTGGGACAAATCTAAGTTGCGTGCAACCCATATCGCTTTTACTACTGCGAGGTGACGTCACTCTCGCCCAACGCGCTCGCACTCGACGAGCAGGTCTGCTTCCCGCTGTACGCGGCGAGCAATCTGATTCAGCGCATCTACCGGCCCCTGCTCGAGCCGCTCGGTCTGACCTACGCGCAGTATCTGGTGATGCTGGTGCTGTGGGAGCGTGATGGCATCACGGTGCGCGACCTCGAGCTGAGGGTGATGCTCGACAGCGGCACCCTCTCCCCGCTGCTCCGGCGGCTCGAGACGTCGGGCCTCATCGCGAAGAAGCCCTTCGCCGACGACGGTCGCGTGACCGTGCTGGCGCTCACCGCGAAGGGCCGTCGGCTGCGCGAACGTGCCCAGAGCGTGCCCGAGGCGCTGCTGTGCAGAATGCTCGATGGCCGAAAGCTCGACGCTGCTGCTCTCTCGCAGGTCGCCGTCCTGCGAGCTCAGCTCCGGGCGCTCGTCTCCAGTCTCGATCACGCCATGAAAAGGTCCGCATGAAGCTCCATCAGATCGAAGTCACCACCATCGCCGGCGTGAAGACGTCGCTGTCCGCGTACGAGGGCAAGACGATCCTGATCGTCAACACCGCCACCGGGTGCGGACTGGCGCCCCAATTCGAAGGGCTCGAGGCGCTGCACCGCCGCTTCAAGGATCGCGGCTTCGAGGTGCTCGGTTTTCCGTGCAACCAGTTCGGGGGTCAGGAACCGCTGAGCGCCGAGGGAATTCAGGAGACCTGCCGGCTCAAGTACGACGTCACCTTCCCGCTCTTCGCGAAGCTCGACGTGAATGGCCCGGCCGCGCACCCGCTCTACCAGCACCTCAAGAGCACCGCTCCGGGGCTGGCGGGCACCGAGGCCATCAAGTGGAACTTCACCAAGTTCCTGGTGAATGGACGGGGAGAGGTCGTCGCCCGGTTCGCTCCGACGGAGAAGCCTGAGGCGCTCGCCGAGACGATCGAGGCGACCATCGACGGCAAGGCGACGGCGCTGACGAGCTCGCCTCCACCGGTAGGCATCGCTGCGACCCTCGCGCGCGTCGTGCTGGGGCTCGCGCTGCTCTTCGCGGGCACCGCCCACCTGAGCTTCCAGCGCAGCGAATTCCTCGCGCAGGTTCCGCGCTGGCTGCCGCTCGACGCCGACTTCGTGGTGCTCGCCTCGGGCGTGGTCGAGCTCGCGCTCGGAGCAGCGCTGCTCGTCCTCGCTCGGCAGCGCGTGCTGGTGGGGCTGGTGGTGGCCGCGTTCTTCGTCCTCATCTTCCCGGGCAACGTGTCGCAGTACATGAACGGCATCGACGCGTTTGGGCTCGACAGCGACCGGGCGCGGTTCATTCGGTTGTTCTTTCAACCGCTCCTCGTCGCGTGGGCGCTGTGGTCGACGGGGGCGTGGAAGGCGTGGAGGGCGCGGCGCATCCATGCCGCGACGAAGGCGCGGTGATGTGAAATAGGGCGCGCATGGCCACCAAGAAGACGAAGAACGAATTTGCCCGCGCTGACGAGCTGGTGCTGAACCTCGGTAAGGCGATCCTCGAAGACGCCAACATCAAGAGCCGCGAGTGGGCATCGCTCGCGCTGGTCGTGCAGCTCGACGGCGGTCGCAACATGTTCGGCTACGTGTTCGGTCACGATGGCAGCGCCGAAGCCGAAGTGCCCGAGGAGTCGAACGTCATCGACCTCGCTGGGCAGCTCCGCGACGAGATGGCGAAGACCGACGAGCCGTGGAAGGCGATGCTCTTTCAGGCGTCGGGCGACCTGCTCCGCCTGTCGTTCGATCACCACGGCAGCGAGTGGGCGATGAACGCCGACAACATCGAAGAGGTCATCGAGAAGCTGCGCCTCGACGCCGATGACGACGACTCGGAAGACGTGTCGGCGCCGGTCGCCGCGCCGAAGAAGAAGCCCGCGCCGAAGAAGCCCGCGGCGAAGAAGGTCGTCGCGAAGAAGAAGCCCTCGGCGAAGAAGGTCGTCGCGAAGAAGAAGCCCGCGGCGAAGAAGAAGGTCGCGCCGAAGAAGAAGTGAAGCGGTGGCTCCAAACGCGGCATCGCCCGCCGTGTCCTTCACGGGAGGCGTTTGTTGTTCCGCCGCGGACAACAGGGGCGTGAGCACCGCCGTACGAAGGTCCACTCTGGGCGGCGGAGGCCCGAGCGCTCCGTTCGAGAGGCGGGCGACGCACAGTCCGCGCCGCGCCCATCCGTCGACTGGTCTGTGGAGGTACGCGGCGGGGCCATCAGAACCGCGGATGGACCGCGCATCGGCGGCTCCAGCGTTCTCGTAGGCGGAGCTGCGGCGGCCGCGACGCTGACGGCCGAACCGTGAAGTGAGCGACTGGAATCAGCGCATGCTTCATGCAGTTGAGGCCGAAGATGAAACGAGGGCTCCTGGTGCTGCTCGTCGGCGGGATCGCCGTGACCCTGGTCTCGCGCAAAGAACGCCCTTTCCCCGAAGCACCACGCGACGAATTCCGTGCAGCGCAGCTGCAGTCATCAGCGCGCGTCATCTTCATCACCCTCGATGGGCCGGTGCGCGACGACGTGCTCACCGGGGCGCACATGCCGGGCCTGCAGGCTGCGGTGCGCAAAGAAGGCGTGGCCTTCGCCGCAACCACCTCCGCCATGACGGCCATGAGCCTGCCCGGTTACCAGACCATGGCCGCCGGGGCGCTCACCGGCTGCCGTGACAACGACTGCGCCCGCATCCAACTCGAGACGATGGCCGAGACCATCGCGCGCACGCTTCACCTCGCGCCCGAAGACGTGGCCCTCTTCGCGTCCTGGTCGCGCTTCGCGCTCGCAGCGACTTCACGAGACGCCGGCGTGTTTCTCGACCTGCCCGCTGATGGCCCCCCTCATGACGGCGGACCCCGCTGGAAGAACGCCCGCTTCGACGCGGTGACGTTCAGCGCCGCGCGCGCCCACTGGCAAACGCACCGGCCCCGCTTCATGCACCTCGCGTTCCTCGACACCGACGAGTGGGCGCACCTGGGGCTGCGCACGGAATACGAGCAGGCGCTGCGCGAGACCGACGCGCGCATCGTGGAGGTGCTGCAGTGGGTGGCGGCCTTGCCTCCAGAAGAAGCGGCGCTCACCACCGTGTTGCTCGCTTCTGATCACGGCCGCGGCCGCGCCGACTGGACCCGGCACGGTCTGCTCTACCCCGGCAGCACGGAGATCTTCGTGGCGGCGATCGGACCGCTGGTGAAACGCGGCGCCGCGGCACAAGTCGATCAACGTGATCTCCGGCCCACGGTGCAGCGGTTGTTCGGGTTGTGCCCTGCACGTGTCAACGAAGACGGCCGCGCCATCGAGGCGATTATCGGAGGGTTACCTTGCGGTGACGTGGTCGGGGAGTTCGTGAAATCCGGTTCGCGGTGACGTACGTAGAGCGCCACCCATGCCATTTTCCCATCGCGTTCTCCTGGCGCTGTCTGCTGCTTCATTGGCTTTTGTTGGTTGTGCTCCCGAGTGTGTCGACGTCGCCGACTGTGGTGGCCTCGGCTCGGGCATGACGTGTGCGGCTGGCAAGTGTGTGGCGGGCTCTCCGTTCCCCGACGCGGGCGCAGCGGGCGGTGGCGGTGGTGGCACGACCGGCGGTGGCGGTGGTGGCACGACCGGTGGTGGCGGGGGCGCGACCGGCGGCGGCGGCGGCAACACGGGCGGTGGCGGAGGTGAGGTCGACGCGGGCGAAGATGCCGGCATCGACGCAGGCACCGAGTTGGACGCCGGCATGGATGCGGGGACCGCTGACGCGGGCGTCGACGCGGGCCTGAGCCCCGGCGACACGCTGGCGCTCACCTCTGCAGGCCGGCTGGTCACCTTCAACCTGACCGAAGGCGCCGTGAGAACGGCCACCGCGGTCACCGGGCTGCAGGGTGGTGAAGTGTTGTTGGGCCTCGACGTGCGCCCGGGTGGAACGACGGCGAACCAGGCCATCGCGCTGGGCAGCTCGGGCCGTCTCTACGTGCTCAATCCGGCGACGGGCGCGGCGACCGTGAAGGCCACGCTGGTCGCTGACCCGAACGACACCACCGCGGCGTTCACGGCGCTCACCGGCGCGCAGTTCGGCGTCGACTTCAACCCGGTCGCCGACCGCCTTCGCGTGGTGAGCAACACCGGCCAGAACCTGCGCATCAACGCCGACACGGGCGCCACCATCACCGACGGCGACTTGAACGTGGCTGCGACGCCGCGCGCAGGTGTGACCGCTGTCGCGTACACCAACGACTTCAGCACCGCGTGCCGTACGGCCCTCTACTACCTCGACACCACCACCGATGAGCTCTTCACCACCACGGATCCCAACGGGGGCACGCTCACTTCCATCGGTGTGCTCGGCGTCAACGCAGACGCCGTCTCCGCCTTCGACATCATCACCGCGAGCGCAGGGACCAACCGCGCGTTGGCTTCGCTCACCGTGGCCGGCGTCAACAGCCTCTATGAAGTGAACCTCACCACCGGCGCGGCCATGCCCCTCGTCGCTTTCACCGGCCTGATGGCGAGCGAGACCGTGATGGGCCTGGCGCTGACGCCTCCGGCGACGGCACCGGTGCAGGCTGCGGGTGAGCTGGTCGGCCTCACCATCACCGGCAAGCTGGTCAGCTTCAACGCGGGCGCGCCGCAGCAGCTGTGCACGGGCCCCACCCAGCTCACCGGCCTCAACATGGGTGACGCGGTGGTCGGCATCGACACGCGTCCGGCCACCGGAGAGCTCTACGCGCTGGCGCTGGGCCCCGCGGGCGCAGGCCGCCTCTACACGGTGAACGTGGCGACGGCCGTGGCCACGCCGCAGGTGGTGCTCGCCGCGGATCCCGCCGACCTGACCTCACCGTACGCGCAGCTGGTGGGCGCCTCGTTCGGCGTCGACTTCAACCCCACGGTGGATCGCCTGCGCGTGGTGAGCGAGGCCGGTCTCAACCTGCGCATCAACCCGGCGACGGGCCTGGTCACCTCTGATCAGGATCTGAACCCCATCGGCTCGCACGTCACGGCCTCGGCCTACGTGGAGAACTCGTTCGGCGTCACCACCGACAACCGGTTGATCAGCTTCGCCGCCAACACGCCGGCCACCCTGACGCTCGACGTGGCCATCACCGGGCTGATGGCCGCTGAGAACATCGTGGGCATCGACTTCCGCCCTGCGACGGGTGCGCTGATCGCGTTGACCAACCAGAGCCGGCTCTACGTGCTCGACACCACCACGGGCGCCGCGATGTCGGGCTTGGTGATGACCGGCGCGACCCTCGACGGCAACGCGTTCGGCATCGACTTCAACCCGACGGTCGATCGCCTGCGCATCGTCTCGACCATTCCTGCAGCGGGCGCGCAGTTGGTGAATGAAGGCCAGAACCTGCGGGTCAACGTGGTCACGGGCGCCGCGACGGTCGACGGTCGCATCGCGACCCTGACGACGAACATCTCGCTCTTCGGCGCGGGCTACACGAACAACTTCGTGGGCACCACTTCGACCGCGCTCTATTACCTCGACTCCGGCAGCAACCGGCTGCTCACCAACGCGGCGCCGAACCTGGGAGCGACCACCGACGTCGGCCCGCTCGGCGTCGACGTGACCAACGTGGGCGATCTCGACATCGCCGGCCTCAGCAACAACCTGGTGCTGGCGGCCATGCAGGTGACGGCGGCGACCACCTCGAACCTGTACCGGGTTGATCTGACCACCGGCGCCGCCACCTCGGTGGGCTCCATCGGTGCGACGACCCCGGTGGTCGGCCTCGCGATCCGGTTCCAGTAAATCGCACACCGGTTGTTCGGGAGGCTCGGGAGGACCGGGGGGGGGGCCGTTCCTAAGGAGCGGACCTTCTCCAATCCAGCCAGCACGCGAGGTGGCCGCACAACACGAAACCAAACGCGTTGAGCGCGCCGTGCGTGGGCACCATGTCGGGCACGGTCAGCGCCGGAACCCACGGCCAGTACTGATTGGCCGCCCAGCTCACGCCGAGCACCATCGCGACGAGCGGAGCGAAACACGACACGCGCCACCACCACCGGCTGCGGCCCGCTCGCGCATCAGGCCACTGCAGCGCCGCGACCAGCCACACGCCCGCGGTCATCAGGCTCGCGCCACCGACCTGGCCCAGCGCACTGCGGGTGATGAAACCCAGGGCGACGACGGGCGGTGCGATGAACACCAGCACCCGCGCGAGCCTGGTCCACCGGCTCGGCCGCACCGCCTGAAGCCGGAGCGCCAACGCCAGCGTGCCCGCACCTGCGTAGGTGAAATGAAGCGCGGTCAGCTTCACGATCGGCTCGGGGATTTCGAACAACGTGACCTCGAGCCGCGAGGCGACCAGCGCCAACGACGCGGTGCCCGCGAAGCCCGCCACCATCGCCGCCCAGCCCTCGCGCTGAAGCAGTGAACGCACGCCGGCGATCACCGTGAGCGCCACCCACGGCCCCACGAAGAGCGCCGCGAGGGGCCCGGGCCCCAGCAGCAAAGCCACGGTGACGCCGAGGGCCGCGAGGAACCAGGGCAGCGGCCGCTCCTTCAAGGAGAACGGCATCACCGCACCCACGCCCACCACGAGCGCTGCATTCATCGTGGGGATCATCAACGAGGCGAGCACGATCAGGGGCGTACTTCATTTCGAACCGCTCCGGTCTCCCCTGTGGCGGCCTCGCTGATCGGACACGCAGTGATCAGACCAAGCCCCACCGGCCCCGGTATGGTGCGGCGACATGAGCACCGACCCGACGACGCCGAAGCTCCCCGCGCAGCCGCTGACCTTGAAGCACGAGACCCAGCCCACCTGGGGTGTGGGGCTGGTGGTGCAGGATCTGCCCAGCCACTGGGTGATTTTCTTCGAGAACGCCGGCGAGAAGAAGTTCGTCAAGGCGATGGCGAAGGTGCTCACCCAGGTGAAGCTCGAGGCGGATGAACTCGCTGCGCTGCAGAAACGCGCCACCGCGCGCAAACCCAAGGCGGGCTTCAAGCCCAGCGCCAACTTTCGCTCGGTGAAGAAGAAGCCCGCGGCGAAGAAGAGCAGCGGGCCGCGCTACACGAAGTTCGAAGAGCAGCTCGCGGTGTTCGAGCGGCTGTTCGCCGGCGGCTTCCAGGGAGAGACGTACGTGAAGAAGGAGCGCGAGCCGCGTGAAGCCGCCATTGCGCTGGCCCAGCTGCAGCTCACCGCCGCTTCATTCGCCAGCGAGCCGCCTGCCGAGATGTTTCAGCGGGCGCAGGCGGTGCTCTCGGCGACCGACATCGTGTTTCCCATCGAAGGGCCCATCCCCTTCAAGCTGATCGTCGGTGAGGACCAGGTGAAGACGGCCGCGGGTCTGAAAGACGCGCTGCACGGAGCGGGCGCATACGGAGAGCGGCTCCAGCGGTTCGCGGCGTCGATCAACTTGAAGGACAGCAAAGGCGTGGCGAAGAAGGTCAGCTGGCCGCTGGCCACGGTGTTCGGGGCGCTGTTCGACCCCAAGCAGCACACGTGCGTGAAGCCGACCGCCTTCGCTGCGCAGGCTGCGCTGCTGGGCATCGCGTTGCAGAAGACGCAGGCGCTCGATGCGGCGGGCTATGCGTTGTTTCTCGAGGTGGCCACGCGCACGCAGGCGTTGTTGCGCGAGGCGGGGGCTCAGCCGCGCGACCTGCTCGACGTGTACACGTTCATCTGGCGCACCCACGCGGACAAAGTGGTCGCGGCGGAAGCGGTCTGAAAACGCACCGTCAGGGGCCGAGGCCGACCTGACAGCGCGGGCAGTCGATCAACACCCGCGGGGCGCCGGTAGGTAGATCGTTCACGAGGCAGGTGCCCCCGAGCGAGTCGATGCGCGCCGAGAGTCCCCGCGCGCTCTGCAGGTACATCCGGCCCCACGACACCTCGCCCGCATCGGTCTGCAGGAAGAGCTGCACGCCGCACCCGCCATCAGTGCTCGCCGTCTCGCGAATGCGATCGCCCAGCGCGAGTGGGGCAGGCCCACGGCACGCGAACTGGGTGACGACGTAGGTGAACTCGAAGCCGCCCCCGCACGACGGAGGAATGCACGACGTGGTGGGCGGACAACGCAGGCACTCCACGCCGCGGTCCTGAATGCAGGTCTGGCCGGCGCTGTCGGCGCACTGCGCGACACAGCGTTGATCGACACAGCTGAAGCCGGCGTCACTCTGAAGAATGTCGCGGCACCACTCGGTCACCCGCGGCGTGCCAGTGCAGTCGGCGGCGGTGGTGCACTCGGGGCCGGCGTCTTGAACGGCCGCATCGGGGCGCGTGATACCCGCGTCTTCATCGACCGGTTGCAGGCACTGACAGCTGCTGAGGCCGAGCACGAAGAGCAGTCGCCACATCAGAGCGGAAAATCGTAGAGGGCGAGGAGCACGGGTTCTTTGCTGGTGTCGAGTTGCAGCTCGCAGCTCTCGAACTCGTTGCACTGGAGCGGCACGGGGAACTTCTCGGGCACGGTCTTCAGCCGTTTGAGCGCATCGAGGAAGATGCCGGGCCGCAGGGTGGGCTGCTTGATCATCGGCAACGCCCCCAGCGTCTTCGTGAGCAGCTTCACGGCTTCTGCGGGCGTGAGCGAAGAGGTGATCAACTTCTTCGAACGCAGCTCCACCGAGAGGCCCAGGTGGGCACAGCCGCTGACCTGCAGGGTGACGCTGGTTCCGTCGGAGTACTCGAGCGTCTCGCGGAAGACGCGATCCTTCCGGCCTTGATCCTTGATGCGAGCGCCTTTGCTCAGCCGGGTGGAATCGAGCTGCGACTTGAAGACGCCCTCGTTGAGCACGCAGTCGTCAGCACCGAGGAGCAGAACGAGCAGAGAAAGCGAGATCACGAGAGCCTATCTCCCTCTCCCCTGTGGGGAGAGGGGCGGGTGAGGGGACTACCGCTGAGTATCTCTCGAAGCCGCACTGCGGCGCAGCGCTTCCGGCCGCCTTCGCAGCTCGTCGATAATCCATCCGTCGACAAGGCGGAACCGCGTGCGCCCGTCGACCTGCGGCTTGATGAGAGGACTGCCCTCACCCCAACCCGCTCCCAAAGGGAGAGGGAGAGTACGGTGCGGCCGCCATGTCGAACCGCGCTCAACTCGTCTCCCGCGAACTCTCTCTTCCTCTCGCCGGCGTCACCGCCACGCTCGACCTCCTCGAAGGCGGCGCCACCGTGCCCTTCATCGCGCGCTACCGCAAAGAAGCCACCGGTGCGCTCGACGACGAGGCCATCTCCCGCATCGCCGAACACGCGAAGGTCGTCGACGCGCGCGAAGGCCGCAGGGCCACCATCCTGGAGAGCTTGAAAGAACAGGGCGTGCTCACGCCGGAGCTCGAACGCGCCATCCTCGCGGCCAGCACGCTCGCCGCGCTCGAAGACCTCTATCTTCCCTGGCGCCCGAAACGCCGCACCCGCGCACAGACCGCGCGTGAACGGGGCCTGCAGCCCCTGGCCGACGTGCTGCTCGCCCAGGGACCCACGTCGGCGGCCCGCGACGCGCTGGCCACGCCGTACGTCGACGCCGCCAGGGAGCTGCCCGACGTCGACGCGGTCTGGGCCGGCGCACGCGACATCGTGGCCGAGGTGATCGCCGAGAAGGCCTCCCTGCGCGCCGAGCTGCGCCAACTCTTCGCCGACGAAGCCGAGCTGGTCGTCGACGTCGCGCGCGGAAAGTCGAAAGCCCCTGAGCTCGCCAAGTACCAGGACCACCTCGGCCGCCGGGAGCGCGCGAAGAACGCGCCTTCGCATCGCGTGCTCGCCGCCGAACGCGGAGAGACCGAAGGCCTGCTCAAGGTCTCGCTCGAGCTGCCCGCAGCCCAGGTGAGCCCGCGCGTTCGACAGGCCGTGGTGCGCCGGGGCGCCGCGCCCGTGCTCGCCAAAGAACTCGAGCTCGCGCTCACCGACGCCACCGAGCGGCTGCTCCTGCCTTCACTGGAGAGCGAACGCCGCCGTGCCCTCAAGGAGCGCGCCGACGAAGAGGCCATCGCCGTCTTCGCGAAGAACCTCACCGCGCTGTTGTTGGCGCCACCGTTAGGCGGGAAGCCCCTCATCGCGATCGACCCGGGGCTGCGCACCGGCTGCAAGGTGGTCGCGCTCGATGCGCGCGGCGGCGTGCTCGCGCAGCTCACCATCTACCCGCACACCGGCCGCGAGTCGGAGGCCGGTGTTCAGCTCGCCGCGCTGGTGAAGAAGCACCCGTCTGCCGCCATCGCCATCGGCAACGGCACCGCGGGGCGCGAGACCGAGACCTTCGTGAAGAAGCTGCAGACCACCGGGCTCATCCCCAAAGAGCTCAGGGTGATCAGCGTCAGTGAAGCGGGCGCCTCGGTCTATTCCGCCTCGGAGGTCGCGCGCGAAGAGCTGCCCGACATGGACGTCACCCTGCGCGGCGCGGTGTCCATCGGCCGGCGCCTGCAGGATCCGCTCGCCGAGCTGGTGAAGCTCGACCCCAAGAGCATCGGCGTGGGCCAGTACCAACACGACGTCGATCAACCCGCGCTCACCGCGTCACTCGATCGCGTGGTGGAGAGCGTGGTGAACAAGGTGGGCGTCGATCTCAACACCGCCTCGCCCACGCTGCTCCGCTACATCGCAGGGCTGGGGCCGGCGCTCGCCACCGCCATCGTCGCGTTCCGCGCTGAGAACGGGGCGTTCGCCACCCGGGCGCAGCTCAAGAAGGTGCCGCGGCTGGGTGCGCGGGCGTTCGAACAGTGCGCGGGCTTCTTGCGCATTCGAGGTGGTGATGAGCCGCTCGATGCGAGCGCGGTGCACCCGGAGCGGTACGCCCTGGTGACCAAGATGGCGAAGGATCTCGGCGTCGCGCGCGGTGCGCTGGTGGGTGACGAGGCGCTGGCCTCGAAGCTCGAGCCTGCGAAGTACGTCGACGACGCGGCGGGCGTTGGTCTGCCCACGCTCAAGGACATCGTGCTCGAGCTGAAGAAGCCGGGCCGCGATCCCCGCGCGGAGTTCACCGAGGTCGGCTTCGATGACGGCATCACCGAGCTCAGTCACGTGAAGCCCGGCCAGGTGCTCAACGGCATCGTCACCAACGTCGCGGCGTTCGGCGCG
>JAUYRZ010000076.1 GCA_030695565.1 Archangium sp. | reverse complement strand
GTATTTTGGTTGTGTTAGCAGCAGCCTGCGCAACGACGTGGGCCGGGTGCTCTTCCCCTCGCGCACGCTGGCGCCCCTCAACGTGCCGGGCTCCGACATCAAGGGCTGGGCGGTCAACCCCGCGGGCCGGCAGGTCGCGCTCTCGGCCGACACCACGCTCACCGGCCGCTTCGATCTGGTCGTGATCAACCACGACGGCACGGGGCTGCGCACCGTGGCGATGGCGCCCGCGGGCAGCGGCGTGACCTTCATCCGCTACGCTCCGAGCGGCCAGCGGATCATGTACGAGACGCGCGACACGGCGACCACGCTGCAGCGGCTCTTCGTGGTGAACGCGGCCGGTGGCACCCCGCTCGAGCTCACGCCCCCGCGCGCGTCGCCCACCGACGCCACGCTCAACATCATCAACAGCACCTGGAGCCGTGACAGCCGCTACCTCGCCGTCGTGGCGGAGACCTCGGTGGATCGGCTCAACGAGCTGTGGGTGACCGACCTCAGCGTCGGCGCGCCGGTGCCGGTGAACATCCTGTCGTTCAGCATGAGCGGCTCACCCGGCACGACCGGCTTCTGGGGCGTGGTGAGCCCGGTGGAGTGGTCGGCGTCTTCGCGCAACGAGCTCCTCTTCAAGTACCGCTCGACCAGCGCGACGGCCTTCCGCCTGATGCAGATCTCACCCAATGGCACCAACTTCATGCCCGTGCCGGGGAGCCCCGACGGCATCAACGTCACCGGCTACGTGGGCAGCTTCGGCGTGGCTGCCGATGGCGTGACGGTGGCCTTCACCGCCGACACCGTCACCCAGCAGGCCTACGAGGTGTACCGGGTGTCGTTGGCCAGCACCCTGCCTGCGACGCGCGTCAGTGCCGGCACCGCCGCGGTGGGGCAGCGCGCCGACTTCAATCGCAACATCACCTTCAACAGCACCGGCAGCTCGATGGCCTTTAGCGGGAACTACGACGTGGGCGTCTTTCAGTTCGAGCCCTACGCGCTGCCGCTCCCTGGTGGCCCGCAGGTGCGCCTGGCCGTGTTCCCCACGGGCAGCAACGTGGACGATCTCGTGTGGTCACCCGACGGCGCGCAGCTCGCGATGGTGGCCGACTGGCGCACCGACGAGACCTTCGAGCTCGCCCTGGCCACCTCGCTCACTTCGGTCAGCACGCCCACGCCGTTGGTGGTGCCGATCGCGGGCGGTGACGTCCTCGACGCGCAGTGGACACCGTGAACACGGAGCTCGGGCGCGCCTTCGAAACGACCATGGCCGAGCAGCGCGCTCGGCTGGCGGTGCCGCTCTCTGCGGTGCGCACCATCGCGGTGGCGATCTGGTTCACGCTGGGCCTCCTGCACATCTGGGTCATCGCGCCGCTGCCGCTGGGGCTCTACCTGGCGGCCTCCACGGCCGTGCTGCTGGCGACCATCGCCTTCAAGTCGTGGCGGGTGCAGGGCGTCTGGTCGATCGCGGCGGTCGACGTGCCGTTCGTGTTCGCCTCGCAGCTCTTCGCGCTCGAGCACGAGCCGTCACCGGGCTTCACCGCGGCGCTCTCCGTCTCCATCTTCCTCGTCGTCACCCTGCTCTCGATGCTCAGCTTCGATCGCCGGCTGCTGCTCATCGTGGGTGTGCAAGCCACCCTCGCCGCGGTCGCGTTGATCGTGGTGGGCAACCAGGAGCTCACGCACGCGGTGCCGATGGTGGTGTTGGTGATGACCACCGCAGTGGTCGCTGCGTACAAGGGTGTCGCGCTCGTTCGCTCGATGGTCGAGCAGCTCGCCACGCAGCAACAACGGCAGACCCGGCTCGCGCGCTACTTCAGCCCGCAGGTGACCGAACGGCTGTCCGCGCTCGAGGACGTGAAGCCCGAGCACAAGGACGTCTCGATTCTGTTCTCGGACATTCGCGGGTTCACCTCGATGTCGGAAGACACCGACTCGCAGGCGCTGGTGGATTGGCTCAACGAATACCTCACCGAGATGGTGCGCGTGGTCTTCAAGCACGGCGGCACGCTCGACAAGTTCATCGGCGACGGCATTCTCGCGTACTTCGGCGCGCCGCTGGATCAGGTGGATCATCCACAACGGGCGGTGGCCTGTGGGCTCGAGATGCTCACCGCGCTCGCAGAGCTGAATACGAAACGCGCGGCCCGGGGCGATCCGGTGCTGAAGATCGGCATCGGCATTCACACCGGGCGGGCGGTGGTCGGCGACGTGGGCAGTGAGCAGCGACGGGAGTTCACCGTGATTGGTGATGCGGTGAACACGGCCTCTCGCATCGAGGGGCTGACCAAGCAGGTGGGCACTTCGTTGTTGATCAGCGAGGCGACGCACCTGCGGTTGCCCATCAGCGCGTTGTGGCGCGCGACCGAGCCGCTGGCGGTCAAGGGCAAGGCCGAGCCGCTGCGCACGTTCACTCCGCAAGACTGAAACCGCTCCCTGCTGGCGGGCAGAGAGGGAGCGCACTATTCTCAGTGCGTCGCCGTCACGGGTGACGCCCATGATCGTCTGAACTCAGAACAAGCGTCGCGGTTCTCTTCACACCGACCTGTCGGAGTTCTCATGTCTGCCCACACGCTCAACCTGCGCGCACAGCGCCTTTCGTTCTCTTACGCCGAGCGTCCCCTGCTCGATGACGTCACGTTTCATCTCACCCCCGGCTGGACCGGGCTCGTCGGCGCCAATGGCTCCGGCAAGACCACCCTGCTCCGCCTGCTGCTGAAGGAGCTCACACCCACCAGCGGTCACCTGAAGGTCGAACCTGAAGGCGCTCGGACCCGCTGGTGCGCTCAACGAGTCGAAGAGAAGGACGCAGAGATCGATGGCTTCGCGTGGGCGAACGATCGACTCGCGCGGCAGCTGCACGGCCGGCTGCGTCTGCGCCCCGAGCTGCTCGAGCGGTGGCCCACGCTCTCTCCGGGTGAACGCAAACGGTGGCAGCTCGGCGCCGTGTTGTGGAGCGAGCCCGAGGTGCTGCTGCTCGACGAGCCTTCGAACCATCTCGATGTGGAAGGGCTGGCGTTGTTGCGGGGTGCGCTGGCTGAGTTCGGCGGCATCGGGGTGATCGTCTCGCACGACCGCGCGCTGCTCGATGAGGTGACCACGGCGACGCTTCGGTTGGATGGGGGTGGCGCTCGGTTGTGGCAGCAGCCGTTCTCGGCGGCCCGCGCGTCGTGGCTGGCGGAGGAAGAAGGCGTGCTGAGCAGCCAGCGTGAGACGAAACGCCGGCTGCAGCAGGAAGAGCGAAGACTCGACGCGAGCCGAAGAACGCTCGAGGCCAGTGAACGCAGTCGCAGCGCTGGCGCTCGCATGCGCAATCGCCATGACAGCGATGCACGCGGCATGGGCGCTGACTTCCGCGCGCAGATGGCCGAGCGGGCTCACACCAGGGCCGCCAAACGCGTTGAGCGGAAGGTCGGGCTGACTCGTGAGGCGCTCGAGAAGATCGAAGTGCGTGACGAGGCGGGGCAGCGCTTGTTCCTCAAGTACGAGCCGTGCCCGCATCAGACCGTGATGCAGTTCGAGGGGCCGATCGTGGGGCGTGACGTGGTGTTGCAGGTCGGGCGCTCAGAGCACGTGTGGATCTCGGGGCCGAACGGTGCGGGCAAGACCACCCTGCTTCGCGCGGTGCTCACGGCGTGCAAAGTGCCGGAGGAGAAGCGCCTCGTGCTGCCTCAGGAGCTCACGCGCGAGGAGACGCTCGCGGATCTGGAGCTGCTCCAGGCGCTGCCGAAGGAAGAACGCGGCCGGGTGTTGCAGCTGGTGCATGCGCTCGGTGTCGAGCCGGAACATCTGCTTCGCACCGAGGCGCCTTCACCGGGTGAAGCGCGGAAGTTGAGGCTGGCGCTGGGGCTCGGCAGGGATTGTTGGCTGGCCGTGCTGGATGAGCCGACCAACCATCTGGATCTGCCGGCGATTGAAAGGCTGGAAGAGGCGCTGAGCGTGTTCCCCGGGGCGTTGATCCTCGTGAGTCATGACGCGCGGCTCGGTGGCGCGGTGACTTCACGTGAGGTGAGGCTTTGAGTTCGAGGCTCTCACCCCGACCCCTCCCGAAGGGAGAGGGAGACATGGAAGAATTCCGGATCAGCGCGATCGTGGAACCTGCGACTCGCACTCGACTTCTGCTCCGGAGTGGATCTGCCGCCTCCGGAGGGGTTGCGCAGAAGATCGCGGGTGATCACTCTGTTCCTCACAGCGCAATTTTCGAATGAGGAGCACCACCATGAAGTCGACTTTCGACGAAGGCCGCGAGGCCCAGTTTCAGGAAATGATGCAGCAGTTGGCCCAGCTCCAGTCCAAGTACAAGGGCGTGCGAGGCGAGCTCCTCTCGAAGGTCAGCGAAGAACTCGCGCGCCTCAAGCCGGGTCCCGTGCAGGCCGCTCCGAAAGCGCCCACGCTGACACCGCCCACGCCGGCCATCCGCGTCGCCTCTGCTTCCGCTGACAAGATGCTGCCCTCCTGCCGCATGTGCGGCCGGGGCATGCGCCGCAACGACGCTGACGGCAGCCTGGTCTGCGACAAGGGCCACACCCGCCCGCCCGCGCGCGCCGTTCAGGCCGAAGGCGCCAGCGCCACTCAGTAACCGAGCTGCGGCTGCCGCTGCTTGCCGGCCTTGTCAGGAACGAAGGCCGGTGAGCGGCGGTCTCCATCGACGTTGAGCGCCAGCTCAGCCATGCCGGCGGTCACCTTCACGGTCTGCTTCACCTGCTGCAGAGACCACTCGTGCCAGGTCTCCAGCTCGTACTGACCCGGCGGCACGTTCTTCACGGTGAAGCGCCCGTTGCCGTCGGCCTGCGCGAACCACGGCGAGTCAGACACGTAGAGCCAGCCATTCATCGACGCGTGGATGTTGCACAGCAGCTGCACCGGGCCCGCGGTGGGGAACACCTGCTCACGCTGCGCCCCGCTCTTGTAGAGCCCGAGATCGAAGTCGTTGGGCTTGCTGAGCGAGAAGACGTTGTGGAACAGCTCGTCGTCGTTGCGGAACTCGACCGTCGCGCCCTGCGGCACCGCGAGCACGTGCGGTACGAACCGTTTGTCCTTCTGCACCACCGCCTTCACGCGCGTGGCCCTCGGCTTGGGCGTGGGTCCATCGGCGCGGCGCAGCACCACCACCGCTCCACCCGGGCCGTGCGTGCCGCCGCCGGTAATCACCCCTGACACGGCGATGAGCGTCGGCGCAGCCTTCGCGACGGGCGGCTCGGGCTCCATCGGCGTCATGGTGATGGCGGGCTCGGGGAGGGGCGCCGCTTCGCCTCCGACCTTCGCGCGGGCCTGTTTCGCCAGCGGGCGCACCAACGAGTCGAGCTCGGCGGGAAGACCAGGGGTGCGCAGGAGCGACTCCCACCGCGTGGCTGCGCCCTGATAGTCGCCGCGATCCCACGCGACCTTGCCGCCCGCGAGCAGGTTGAAGATGAGGTACTCGCGCTCGGCCGCGGCCTTGAAGGCGAGATCTTCAGGCGAACGAACCGAGAGCTGCAGCGGCATCGTCTCGGCCAACCACGGCGCGCCGGCGTCGGCTTTGGGTACGGCGGCTTTGGGTGCGGCAGACAACAGCAGGGTCAGCGCAAGCAACATGGGGTTCTCACCAGGTGAAGACGGCCGATGAAGTGAACACGTCGTTCTCGACGTTGGGAGCGCCCGAGAGCTCCCGGTTGAAGAGCGCCTCGAGCTTGATGGCCAGCACGTCCCACAGATCGATGCGAGCGCCGGCGGTGAACCGGTCGGTCTGCACCTCGGTGAAACCCTCGAACTGCGCTGCGCGGCGATCGTAGCGCCCGAGGAGCGTGATGCCGGTGAGCACCTCGGTCTTCCACGGCAGCGTGTACGAGAGCCGGCCCCAGCCGCCCCAGACCCTGAAGCCCGACGCGAGCTCGCCCACGCCCAGGCCCGTCACTTTTCCGCCCGCGGGTGCGTGTTCGTCGATCAACCGGAGAACTTCGCCCGCCAGCGAGAACCCGTACGCAGAGATCCGCAAGTCGCCCGCCAGCGCCATCTGCGCCGCGGTGGGCGAACGTTGATCATTGCGCGGCCCCAGCAGGCCACTGGCGCCCAGCTTCACCTGCAGGTGCTGCAGGTTGAGCTCGTAGCCGATTCGCCCCGAGCCCACGAAGTTGCCGGTGAGGCTGGCGTCGACCGGCACCAGCGCTTCGATGCGCGTGCCGTTGTTGGTCGCCGCGAAGTTGAAGCTCACCGCCGACCAGATGGCGGGCAGCTGGAACCGGTAGAACACCTTCGCGCCCAGGCCGTGACCGGTGGTGTAGCGGGCGATGAGCGAAGGCGTCACCCCGGGCCGCAGGTTCGCTTCGTTCTCCAGGTACTCGATGCCGAACACCGAATCGAAGCGGCCGAGGAACAGCGCCAGCTCGTGATTCTTGAGCGGGGAGACGCGGCCGAAGGCCTGCTGCAGCTCCACGCGCGTCGAGTCACCGGTGGAGGACAGCCTCGGCATCAGCTGCATGCGCGCGAAGAGGAAGATGGGCAGCCCGCGCGGCTGAAATCGCACGTCGGCGCTCGCGGTGTTGATGAGGAATGACGGCGCGCTGCCGATGCCCACGGAGCGAGGGAGGAACGCGTTGGTGAAGCGGCCGCCGGTGTCGGTGCTCGCCACTTCGCCACGTGAGTTGACCGCGGGTGCAAACGCGTCGGCGCCGTAGTCGAGCGGCGAGCGGGTGTCGTCTGCGCTGAAGCTGGTGCCGTTGCCGGTGGCTTTGACGAGGCCCACGTCGATGTAGCCCGTGATCCGGAGCGACTCTTCTTTCGCTTCGTCGGCCGTGAAGCCGTCACCGCCCTCGTCTTCGACCACGTCGACCACTTCTTCTTCAGCGAACGCGGCACTCGAGATGAGCAGGAAAATCGCCAGCAATCGCTTCACGGCAACACCGCACCAATCGCCAGCTGCACGTCTTGCACGATGCGTTGATCCACTGGCAGGGAATCGAGGCGCGCCGGGGTATCGAGCCAATCGCACGCCGTCGGGAACGCCGGGTCTTCGAAGCACGCGGGGTTCGTGGCCACGCGCAGCGCGAACTCAGGGAAAGCATCGAGCGCCACGTTCACCACGGGCACGCTCACCTCACGCGCCTCCAGCAGCGCTTTGAGCTCAGGCCGGTTCGAAGGCACGAAGGGCGCGGCCCCCTTCGGAATCACGATGTCGACCCGGCGCACCAGGCTGTTCCGCGTCGGCTCCGAAGGCAGCACTGCGGCCAACGGCAGCGGCCGCTGACCCGCCGCGCTCACGAAGAAATACGCGAGCTCCTCGCGCAGGTTCTGCCCATCGGCCTGCACCCGGTCGATTCCGACGCCGAAATAGGCCACCGCTCGGCCATCGACCCAGGCCCGCGTGGTGGTCTGGGGCACCTTGACCGGCTTGAGGGTGATCGGCTCCTTCGCACCTGACGCATCGCCGGCGATGCCGGTGCCCTCGGGCATGATGGGGCACAAGATGATCGCGCCAGAGCGGCGCTCCACGTTGGCGTTCAGCACCTCACGGCCACTGCGAAAGGTCGTCGGCGTCAGGCCCGGGGTGAAGAGCAGCTCCGCGCGCCAGAACGGCGAATAGAAGGTCGAGTCGACGTCGACGGGGAAGACGTTCGAGACGCCCTCCACCGCCGCTCCGTTCTCATCGAGCGGCACCCAGACCGGCTGCACCCACGGCTCGGGGTGGTTCTGCCAGATGTCGGTGATGATGAACGAAGCCACCGCACGATCGGCCACGGCGGGAAGGAGGATCAACCCGTTGCCGCCCTCCTGAATGCCGGGCTGAAAACGAAGCGGAGCACCCTCGAGCGACATCAGCTCGCTGGGAAGAAAACCCCCGAAGTCACCGGTGGGTTTCGAGAAGTCGCGCGCGGTCCACGCCTTCGCGAGCGGAGCGGCGGGGCCTGGATTGCACGCAGCCAACAAGACCGCGAGGCCTCCTGCACGAAGTCCGTTCACGCTTGCACCCTGAATTTCTGCCGCTCTGAGGCGAACTCGGTCGAGAACAGGCCGTCGATCAGCGCCTGCAGCTCGGCTGAGGTCGCGGCAGAATGGGCGGCTGCGAGCGCTCGGCCAAACGCCTCGGCATCGGGGAATCGGTGCGCGGGATCGACGCTGAGCGCCTGCAACACCACGCCGGCCAGGGCACCGCACTGGCTGCGCACCCGTTCACGATCTTCTTCGGTCGGGCCTGCCGCGGCGCGCGTCATCAGGTCGTAGACGTTGTTGCCGTTGTAGATGGGCTCGCCCGTCAGCGCGGTGACGAGGACCATGCCCATCGAGAAGAGATCGCTGCGCGGATCCACCGGCAGCGCGCGGGCCTGCTCGGGGCTCATGAAGAAGAGGTTGCCCTTCACCACGCCCGCCTGGGTGCGGGTGGTGCGCTCGTCACTCTTCACGATGCCGAAGTCGAGCAGCTTCACCTCACCGCGCGCAGACACCATCAGGTTGTTGGGCGAGACGTCGCGATGCACCAGGCCCATCGGCTTGCCTGCGTCGTTCGCGCGGGTGTGCGCGTAGCCGAGCGCCTTGAGCGCTTCTTGCGCGATGTAGACCACGATGCCGGGCTCGAGCGGCCTGCCGCGCTGCTCTTTGCTCGCGGTGATCAACGCATCGACGTCGCGCCCGAGGATGTACTCCTGCGCGAGGTAGTAGCCCTCGGTGTCACGGCCGAAGTCGAACACCGGAATGATGTTGGAGTGCACCAACGACGCCCCCAGCCGCGCTTCGTCGATGAACTGGCTGACGATCTCCGGGTTGTTCGAGAGTTCAGGCCGCAGCCGCTTCACCACGAAGGTGCGCCGGAAACCCTCGGCCCCTCGCACCATCGCCACCGAGACCTTCGCCATGCCGCCTTCACCGAGCGGGGCGATCTCTTCGTAACGAGACTGCTGCGGGCGGGCCTGCGTCGACCCCAGACCGTCATCGGGCACCTGGGGTTGATCGAGGCCCAGGGCGAATCGGTCGCTGGTGGTGCTGATGCGCAACGAGAGCCGCTGCAGCTCTTCTTGCGATTGCTTGAGCTGCGCCGAGGTCTGCCGGAGCAGCTCGACATGTTCGTCGTTCTTGCGCTGCGGCCAGAAGCCGAAGGCGAGCGCACCGACGGCGAGCAGGCCCGCGATGCCGAAGATGGGCGGCGCGGTGGCGGTGGCGGCGGCGGTGGCGCTGGCCAGGCGAGGCGCGCTGTCGCGGTGCACCAGCAACTGCACCCCCGGCGCAATCTGCTTCTGAGCGCAACACGGCACGGGCTCTTGCTTCATCGTGGTGAGGTGGCGGCGCAGCACCTCGACGAACTCCTTCTTGCCACCAGCAACCGCATCGCCGGTCTTTCCTTCGGGCACCACCAACACCGACGCGGCGTGGTGAGCGGCGATCGCCTCGAGCTGCGCGGCGTTCAGCTGCTGGGCCAGCGTCATCACGATCGGCTGCTGCTGCGGGTTGGTCAGCTGGGAGCGGCCGGCGCCCATCAG
>JAUYRZ010000096.1 GCA_030695565.1 Archangium sp. | reverse complement strand
GCCGTGCCGCCGCCCGTCGCCGTACCGCCACCGGTCGCCGTGCCGCCACCCGTCGCCATCCCGCCGCCACCACCGCCGGTCGCGCCGCCACCACCGCCCGTGCCCGCGTCAACGGCAGCAGGGTTGATGGTCGCGGTGATCAGCGTCGTCTGGCCGTACCACTCCTGGGTCGCGACGACCGCGACGAGATGAAAGGTGATCGGGCCCGTCGCGTTCGCAGGCGGAGTCCACGTGACCGAAGCAGTCTGCTTGCCGGTGGGCGAGTTGTGACCGACGGCGACGTTGGCGCCGCCGCTGCAACCGCCCACAAAGGCCATTCCTGCGCCCAGGCCGGAGAAAGTGCCGATCTGGTTGGTGTCGGCTGCGCCGGGGTTGCCCCGCACGGCCTGCAGGAGGAAGCCCTTGAAGAGCAGGTTGTTGGTGTTGGCCACGGTCACGGTCATCGCCTGACCGGGAACGTAAGTGGGGGAGCTGGTGGTGACGGTGAAGGCACCCGTGCCCGTGCGGCCTCCGCCCGTCATCTGACCACCGGGATAGGCGCAGGAGCCAGGCCTGTCCGAGAAGGCGAAGGCGGGCACCGCGACGAACACTGCAGCAGCGAGCAACGACCGAACCAAAGTTTTCATGGGCCGGGAAGGTACTGGCTTCCCGCGTGAACACCACCTTGCCGGAGGGGCGTTCTGCTCTCACTGAAGCGGCTATAGAGGGCTCATGAAGTTCGCCGGCATCCTCGTTCTCTCAATCGGGCTCGCGATGGACGCGATGGCGGTGGCGGCTGCGCGGGGCCTGGCGACGCCGAAGATCCTTCCGCGGCACGTGCTGCTGGTCGCGCTCTTCTTCGGCGGTTTCCAGGCCTTGATGCCGTTGATCGGCTGGGCGATCGGCACGACCATCGGGCCGCTGGTGCAGGCGTGGGATCATTGGATCGCCTTCGTGTTGCTCAGCGCCATCGGCGCAAAGATGCTGTGGGAAGCGCGGGGGGCCGCAGCCGCTCCACCACCCGGCGATCTCTACGGCCTCAAGGTGATGCTGGTGCTGGCCATCGCGACCAGCATCGACGCGTTGATCGCCGGCGTGACGTTGCCGATGATCGACGCGCCGCTGGTGCTCACGCTCGCCACCATCGGCATCACCACGGCGCTGTTGAGCGCGCTCGGCCTCTTCGCCGGCCGCAAGTTCGGTTCACTGCTCGGCAAACGCCTCGACGTGATGGGCGGCGTGGTGCTCATCGGACTGGGCGTGAAGACCCTGGTCGAGCACCTGAGCGTTCAGTGACTGGGGCGATCCCACTCGCCTTCGAAGCCGTCGGCCGCCTGTGACATGAGCGACTCACACGCCGCCTGACACGCGCGGCAGGCCGCTTCACATTCGCCGCAGTGCTCCATGTGTGCTGCGTGCTTTCTGGACTCGGCGGCGCACTTGTGACAGGCGATGACGCAGGCCTTCAACGCGGCACCGGCGATCTCCCAGTCGAGCGAGACCTGCCGCGAAAGAATGTTGCCGGTCGCCTCGCAGAGTTCAGCGCAGTCCTGGTTGAGGCGGATGCAGGTCACCAGGTCGGCGACGTTCGGTTCTCCCAGGCACGCATCTGCGCAGACGATGCACGCTTGCGCGCAATCGGCGCACGCCTCGAAACAGGTGACGAGGGCTCCGTGTGCTTCGCCCTGGCCGTTGCCCGGGTGTGTGGCCATCACGCTCTTCCCGCGCGAGTGAAAGCCAGACTGATCAGCTGAGCTGGAACTCATGGTGGTCTCCTCCGTGGAGCAATGCGTAACGGAGGATGCAAGGCGCGCATCACCTGGTGAGGGTCAGGCTTTCCGGGCGATCAGCTGAATCTCACGCCGCAGGTGAGTCACCTTCGCGAAGGTGGTCCACACCTTGAGCGCGCCGAAACGCAGCCACTCATACGGCGCGGCCAGCCCTTTGGCCAGGCGGCGCCGCGGCATCGCTTTGTCCACCGAGACCACCTGCAGGCCCGCTTCCGTGAGGCCGCGACCGAGCGTGTCGACGTCGTAATAGACGTGGTGCTGCCACCCCAATCGTTCGGGATGAAAGTACCTGCCACCGCGCGGAGAGGCCTTCAGGTGCCAGTACCCGGAGTCGGGCACGACGATCATCGCCACGCCGCCGGGCTCGAGCACGCGCGCGATCTCCGCGAGCGCCTGCTTCGGGTTGCGCACGTGCTCGAGCGTGTGTTTGGCGGTGATGATGTCGAAGCTGGCATCACGAAAAGGCAGCTCGGTGAGCGAAGCGGCGGCCGACGAGAAGCCGCGCTCCTGGGCGAGGCCGGCAGCGTACGCGGCGTAGTCGATGCCAGTGGGATGAAGGCCCAACGACTTCGCGGCCTCGAGCACGTAGCCCGCGCTGCAGCCGACATCGAGCGAGGTCTTCGCGTGCGGGGCGAACTCCAGACACATCAACAACTGCCGGCGGCACTTGGCCACGCGATGGGCCCAGCGTTTCAAGTACTGCGCCCTGCCGTGGAGGAAGTAGCCCGCGTCGTACCGCTGAGCGAGGCGCGCCGAGAGGCCGGGATCTTCTTCCGACTTGTAGACGAGGCCGCAGCCCCTGCACTTCGAGAAGCGCAGCTCGGGGAACTCGATGAGCGTCTCCCGGTCCTTCGCGCCACAGATGGGACAGGCGGCGAAGAACTCACTCAACGAGCTCCCTCTCCCCGAGGGGGAGGGGGTTGGGGAGAGGGCAGACGTCACAGGGACCCTCTGACCGTTCGCATCGAGCGAAGTCGAGCTGCCACGTGGTGCGCGAGGCAGAAGTGCTCCCGCGACTCCGCTGGGGAGGAACCGTGGTTCACGTCGCCGCCAGCGCCTCGACCAGCCGCGGCACATCCGACTCGGCCGCGCTGCACAGCGCCACGCGCAGGGCACCCTTCTGCGGCACCACGTACACGCCATTCTCCTGCATGCGCCTGGCCTGCGCCTCCGCGTCGGGGTGGAACACCGTCACGAAGAACCCGCCTTCGTAGCGGGGGTACACGAGGCCCTTGGGCACCGCGGCGGCGTTGAACGCCTTGACCCGGTTCTGCAGCAACCGCTTGAAGTGCTGCCGCTCGTCATCACACGCCGCCTTGAGCGCTGGGTCGGTGAGCAACCGGGTCACCGCCACCATGCCGCCGCGCACGCAGTTGCTCCAGGTTCCACGGCACGCATACGCCAGCGCCGCCTGAGTCGCGTTGCGCTCCTTCTCCTCAGGCTCGCACGCGAGCAGCGCCCCGACCCGCAGGCCGTAGTGGGTGTACGTCTTGCTGCCGCTCCACGCGAAGAGCAGGCCCGTCTTGCCCAGCAGCGGGGTGAGCTCGCCCAGGAACGCGCGGTGATCACCGTCGCCCGCGTAGAGCCAGTACGCCATGTCGACCAGCAGGGTGACCGGCTGATCCGCGTGCCGGAGCAGCACCTCGACCACCGAGCGCCACTCGGCGCGGGTCATCGAGTAGCCCGTGGGGTTGTTGCAGGGATCGTTGAGGATCAGCAGCACCCGGCCCTGGGTCTTCAGCTGCTCGGTGACCTTCGCGTCGAGCGCCGCCACGTCGAGACCACCGGCCTCGGTGAACATCTTGAAGGTGTCGACCTTGCGCTCATGCTCCTCGGCGAGCGTCTGGTACGGACCCCAGTAGAAGTTGGGCGTGAGCATCGCCTGGCCCGACTGCAGGTAATTCATCAGCGCGTGGCGAAGCGCGCCCGTACCACCCGGCGTGGCGACCGCGGTGGCCGCGGCCTTCATCTGCGGCTGGGTCGAGAAGGTGTCGTCGATCACCGCCTGCACGAAGCCCGGCATGCCGGGAATCGGCGCGTACGCGGCCCAGTCGTTCGCGGGCACTTCGCGCAGCACGTTGCTGACGGTGTTGAGCACGGAGAGCGAGCCGTCGTCGTTCATCAACGAGCCGATGGTGGCGTTGACGACCGACTCGCCCGCTTGCTTGCGGCGGGTGGCTTCTGCGTTGAGCGCGAAGATGACGTCTTTGTCGGGGCGCTGCTGCCGGCTGGGAATGAGATGAAGCATGGTGGCTCTCTGCCCCAACTCCCGCGGGCTTGCCAGCAACCTCCTCCCCGTTCTCATGCCCCGAGAATCCATGGCGTGGTGCGACTTTTCTTTGAATGGCCCAAAGGCTACGGAGCACTCCGGCCGAACAGAGCGCCCCCCGCGTTCCTTCTCGATGGGAGTCCTTCATGAGGTTGAGCGCAGCTGCGTTCGTGCTGGTGTCGCTGGTCGCGTGTGAGCAGAACCGGGGCACCGCGGAGATCCGCCCCGCGGCGGGCAGCACCATTCAGGAAATCCAGGGCGGCACCCTGGACACCACCTCGACCAACGTGGTGGCCATTCTGGCGATGAGCCCACAAGGCGTGGGCATCTGCTCGGGCTCGCTCATCGCGCCCAACCTGGTGCTCACTGCGCGTCACTGCGTGGCCGACACCAACACGATCTCGTGCAGCGGCACGGGCTTCGGCACCACCTTCGCGGCCTCGAACTTCCGCATCACCACCAGCGGCAGCGCGGCGGCCACCACGCTCAACCAGGGCCAGTGGCCCAACGTGAACAACACCACCTGGTTCGGAGCGACTCTGGTCTCCACGCCGACCACGCCTGCGAACAACATCTGCGGTGGCGACATGGCGCTCATCCGCCTCTCCTCGAACGTGGGGGGCATCTGCCCGTTGATCCCGCGCGTCGACTCGGCGGTGGTGAACAACGAGGCGTACACGGCGGTGGGCTTCGGGTTGCTCGGCCCCACCGGTCAGACCAGCGGCACGCGCTACACGGTCAGCGGGCTCAACGTCTTCTGCGAGGGCAACTGCGGGGCGGGCACCAGCAGCACGCTGGAGTGGATCGGCGGCAGCACGGCGGCGCGCGGGGTGTGTGAAGGCGACTCCGGTGGCCCGGCGCTCGACGCGCAGCGGCGCATTCTCGGCACCGTGTCGCGCGGTGACGCGAGCTCGTGCAACGAGGCGGTGTACGTGTCGGTGTTCGGCCAGGCCGCGTGGATCAAGAGCGTGGCAGCGCAGGCGGCGACTGCGGGCGGCTACACCGCTCCGGGCTGGGTGACGGGCAGCCCCACGTCGATCAACCCGTGCACCGGCGTCGACGGCGGCACGGGCGGTGGTGCAGGTGGCGGCGCTGGTGGTGGCGCTGGTGGTGGCGTGGGCGGCGGCGGTGGGAGCACCGGCACCTGCAACGCCGGCACGATGTGTGTCGACCCCACGGGGCAGGGAGCGTTTGCCTGCGTGTCGAGCACCGGCGGCATTCCCGCGGGCGCGCCCCCGTGCAGCACCACGGTGGGGTGTTCGACGGGCTTCTCGTGCTGGGGTACCAGCGCGACCGAAGGCGTGTGCTTGCAGGATTGTGCCGGCGCGCCGGTCGGTGGTGGCGCGGGCGGAGGCGGAGGCGGAGGAGGCAGCACCATGGGCGGTGCGTGCGCGGACATCACGTTGAGCTGCGTCGATGCGTCGATGGGCAACTTCGCCTGTCTCGCGAACGGTGGCACCGCGTTGCCTGCGAATGCGCCGAGCTGCGCCGCGAGCCCGTGCCCGACGAACTACCGCTGCTGGGGCACTCAGAACGGCAACTTCTGCCTGCAGAACTGCACGCCCGGAGCGACGGGTGGTGGTGCGGGTGGTGGTGGTGGACCGGCCGGCGGAGGCGTCGGTGGTGGTGGTCCGGTGGGTGGTGGCGCCGGCGGCGGTTTTCCGACGGGCGGCGGCGTGGGTGGTGGGTCCGGCGGCGGCACCGCGATGGGTGGCGGCGTCGGGGGAGGGTCGGGTGGTGGATCTTCAGGGGATGGTGGAACGGCGACGGGCGGCTCGGGAGGTTCGGGTGGCTCCGGTGGTGCCGGCGGTTTTGGTGGCAGCAGCGGCTTCATGTTCCCGGTGCCGGAGCAGCCGAAGAAGACGGGCTGCGGGTGTTCGGGGCTCCCTGAAGGCGGCTCGATGATGTGGTTGGTGGTCGCTGGGCTGGCGCTGGTTCGCCGGCGCCGGAGCTGAGAACAGCACGAGGGCGGTTGCTCGATTTGCCCGCTATGCGGCGGGTGCCAGGGCGATGCCTGCCAGAAGGCGGTTCCACTCGGCTCGGGCAGGCTCGTTGAGGGCGAAGGGCTTCACCTCGATGGCGAACTTCCCTTCCACCGCCACGCAAGACATCACCGTGGCACAGGCCTTCACCCCGGGCTTGAGCTCGAGGTGAATCAGCTGGCGTTCGGTCTGCGCAGCGGTGCCCCTCATGCGCAGCGCGTCCGCTGACATCTGGGTGGCGGAGTAGACTCGGCGGTCGTTGCGGGTGGTGACGATGATCTCGAAGTCGACCGTGGGGGCTTCCGGGGTGAGCGATGAGGGGGCGGGCGCCACCAGGGACGGTTTGGCTTTCGCCCTGGGTCCGCTGGTGTCTTCGAACGACTCCAAAAAGGCGGGCACCTTGAGCATCACCTCGCGCAGCCCTTCGAACTCGGCGCGCTGGACGCCCGGAAGATCCTCGAGGGAGACCTGGCCCACGGAGGGCGCGTCCTCCAGCCGGCCCACCAGCACGTCGACCAACTCCACCAGTTGCACCATCGGGCTGAACTCGGCGGTGGCGTGTTGTGGCGTGTGGTGGTGCTGCACGGTGGCCTCCACGTACGGGGGCAGCTTCCACTCGGTGGCCAGGATGGTGCCGAGCTGGGTGTGGAAGCGGCGCGCCTCCTTCGACCAGCTGTCGGCGTCTTGCGGCAGGGTGCCCGGGTGTGACTCGAGCAGCGCCTCGAAGCAGGCGTAGGCGATGGTCTCTCCGAAGTCGTGCAGCAGGCCGGCGAGGAACGCTTCGCCCGCGTTCACCTTCCGGCGCGGGGCGAGGTGTTGGCACAGCAGGGCGCTGATCAAGCTGCGCCGCCAACTGACCTTGCGCAACGAAACGAGCGGGCCTTCGCTCGAGCTCTGCGCGCCCAGGGTGCCGGCGATGGCGATGTTGTTCAGTGAGTTGGCCCCCACCCGCGCGATGGCCAGCTGCAGAGTGGTGATGGGCTTGGACGCGCCGTAGAAAGCAGAGTTGGCCGTGCGCATCACGGCGGTGGCGAGGGCCTGATCAGACTCCACCGCCTTGGCGAGATCGGGCATGCCGTAGTTGCCCGAGCTGATCAGGCGCTGCAGTTTGAGCGCGACGCCCGGGTAGGTGGGCAGCTCGATGCTCTTCGTATCGATGAGTTTGACGACCTCGGCACCCAGATCGAACGGGAGATCCATCCCGATCAACTAACGAGGCGTTCGCAGGCCGCGCATTGAGTAGTAATCCACCCACGTGAAGATCTTCAGCGCGCTCACCATCGCAGGCAGCGATCCTTCAGGCGGGGCCGGGCTGCAGGCAGATCTCAAGACCTTCCATCAGCACGGTGTGTACGGCATGGCGGTGGTGACGCTGCTGACGGTGCAGAACACGCAGTCGGTGACGCGGGTCGAGGTGTTGGAGGCCGAGCTGGTGCGTCAGCAAATTGACGCGGTGTTGGCCGATGTCCCGCCCGGAGCGGTGAAGACCGGGGCGCTGGGCAACGCGGCGGTGATCGAAGTGGTGGCCGCGAGGCGCTTCCCGTCGCCGCTGGTGGTGGATCCGGTGATGGTGAGCAAACACGGGCACGCGTTGTTGGCAGAGGCGGCGCAGACGGCGCTGCGCACGAAGCTGTTGCCGGTGACCACGTTGCTCACGCCGAACACGCAGGAAGCCGCGGTGTTGTTGGGCACGAAGGTGGACACGTTGGAGCAGGCCGAAGCGGCTGCGCGCGAGCTGGGCACGCGGGGCCCGAAGGCGGTGCTGGTGAAGGGTGGGCACCTCACCGGGCCGGAAGCGATCGACGTGTTGTTCTACGACGGCAAGCTGGTGCGCATCGCCTCCCCACGGATCGACACGAAGCACACGCATGGAACGGGGTGCACGTACTCCGCGGCGATCGCGGCGAACCTGGCGAAGGGCCACACGCTCGAAGACGCGGTGCGATCGGCCAAACACTGGCTCACCGAGGCACTCGCCTCAGCGCCGGGGCTGGGCAACGGCATCGGCCCGGTGAATCACTTGGCCCCAATATCTCCCTCTCCCCGAGGGGGAGAGGATCGGGGAGAGGGCTGACGCCTCAGTCGGTGAAGTAGCCCGCCTGGAGTTGATGTCGGAACCAACCGGCCGCGTGAAATGATGAGTTCGCGCAGACCGCCCTCGATCGATGTACGGGTGTTGCGCTCTCCGAGTCGTGCTCGATCAGTGAATCGAGAGTGTGGTCATCGAGTTCGTTTGCGAGGACCGACCATCCACGCGTGGTCACGCTTCCTCGTCCGGGTTCACTTTCCTTCTCGCAGGGTCTCTTCACTTCGAGACGAGCGAACGCTGCGTACCTTCGATGTTCGCCTCACCGCGAGCGCCGACGGTGAACTCGCCCTTCGCGTTGTCGAACTCGGCTTCCGCCAGCTCGCCCTTCGCGTCGGCGTCGAACAACACGCGCTTGTTCCCACCCGGCAGGGCCAGCTCGACGCCCTGGCCCTTGAGCACCACTTCCCCGGCAGGCACCTTCACCAGCGCCTTGAGCTTCGAGACATCCTCCACCACGGCGATCTTGGCGTCCTTCGTGAGGTGTTTGCCCTTCTCCAGCTCAATCAAGGTGAGCACCCCATTTGCGGGCGCGAGGATGCTGGCCGTGGCCAGCTCCGCCTTCGCGGCGGCGAGTGCCTCTTTCGTCGCGGCGACCTGCTGCTCCAACGCTTCTTTGCTCACCCCGGAGGGGGCAGCACGCGCCTTCTCCACCGCGGCGGCCGCGGCCTTCTGCTTCTTCTCCGCAGCAGCGAGCGCGGGCGTCTTCTTTCCCTTGGCGGCCTTCTTCACTTTCACCAGCGCCGCATCGGCGGCCTTGAGCGCAGCCTCTGCCCTGGCGAGCGCGGCTTTGGCCTTCGGGTTGGGTTTGGAGGGCTTCTGTTTCTCCAGCGTGGCGAGCTGCGTCTCCAGCTCGGGGATCTTCTTCTCGGCTTCCGTCACGTCGTACTTCGCGATGAGCGCGCCGCGGGCGACGACGGAGCCGGTGGCGGAGGCGATCTCCCCGATGGTGCCTTCGCGCGGGGCGGTGAGCTCGACGGTGTTGAGGGGTGCGAGCACGAAGGTGCTCTTCACGGTGTGCGGCATGGGCACCACCAGCACCAGGCCCGCCACCACGATGAACGAGATGAGCCCGATCACGAGGGGCCGTTTCGAGCGCGCGCGCTGAATCTCACCGGTGAACATGCACTCTCCTTAGCGCCCAGACGACCCGTGATGGGAGAGGGGGGCTGCGTGGATGACGCGATAGACCTCCGAGGTGCTCTCGTAGAGCGAGAGACCGCGGATCTCGAAGTCGTTCGAGGTGAAGGCCTTCAGGTCGGTCACCAGCGTCTCGAAGGTGCCCGCCACCTGGGCGCGGGCGAGGGTGACATGGGGAATGAAGGCCTCTTTGGCCTGCAGCCCGAAGGTCGCTTCCGTATCGCGCTGAAGTTCAGCCAGGGGCGCGAGCATGCCACTGATGCCCAGCCAGAGTACGGACGGGGCGCGCGCGGTGGAGAAAGTGCCTGCGCCGGAGAGCCGGAGTGAGAAGGGCTGGTGACGGGAGGCGAGCGCGTCGATGGCGGGGGCCCAGTGGGTGAGCTGATCAGCCGAGGGGTGGCCCAGAAACACGAGGGTGCAGTGGAGCTTGTCGGTGCGCAGCCACTTGGCTTTGGGCCACATGGCGCGGTGCGTCTCGATGAGACTCGCAGCCAGGGTGCGCGTGGGGTCGTCGAGATCGACGGCGAGGAAGACGCTCATGGGGGGGCCGTCACGGTATACGCTCCCACGTCATGGGTCGGGAGACGACGGAGTTCGAGGACTTCCACACGCAGGTCGCCGTTCGGGTCAAAGGCTTCCGACCGGTGCTGCAACGGCCGCATCTGCTGGAGGGCAAGGCGGGCCCTGCGCAGGGGCAGAAGTTCGTGCTCGACGCCAACGAGCTGATCATCGGGCGCGGGGAGAAAGCGACGCTCCCCCTCGATAGCGAAGAGGTCAGCCGGCAGCACGCCAGGCTCACGCGCAACGAGGGTGAGTACACCATCGAAGACCTGGGCAGCCGCAACGGCATCGTGCTCAACGGGCTCAAGGTGCACGCGGCGGTGCTGCGCGATGGAGATCAGCTGCAGCTGGGCGACGTGGTGCTCGCGTACCGTGAGGGGACCTGAGTGAGCGACGACTTGTTCGTGCGGTTCTGGGGCGTGCGGGGCTCCATTCCGACCCCGGGGCCTCGCACGCGGCGCTACGGCGGCAACACCTCGTGCGTGGAGGTTCGGGTGGGCGACACCTTGATGGTGTTCGACGCGGGTACCGGCATGCGCGAGCTGGGCGTGCACCTGCTGAAGGCGCGCGCGAAAGAGCTGACGGTGCACCTGTTCTTGTCGCACCCGCATTGGGATCACATTCAGGGGTTCCCGTTCTTCGGGCCGGCGTACGTGAACACCACCACGATGTACGTGTACGGGCCCAAGGGCGACGACAAGAACTACCAGCTGCTCTCGGGGCAGATGGCGAACGCGTACTTCCCGGTGCGCTTCTCGGATCTCGGCGCGAAGATCGTGGCGCGTTCGTTCAACGGCACGGCGGTGAAGGCCGGTGACGTGAAGGTGAAGTGTTTCGGCCAGAAGCACCCCGGCGGCAGCACGGGTTTTCGGGTGGAGAGCGGTGAGCGCAGCGTGGTGTTCGCGACCGACAGCGAGCTCGATCAAATGCTGGTCGATCCGGACATCGTGAAGCGGGATCCCGAGGCGCTGCGCGAGTTGCCGGATGATCTGGTCAGCGCGGTGCGCGGGGCGGATCTGCTGATCGCCGACGCGCAGTACACCGACGCGGAGTATTTGACGAAGGTCGGCTGGGGTCATCCGCGCGCGACGACGGTGGTCGATCTGGCAGTGCAAGCGGGCGTGCGGCAGCTGGCGCTCACCCACCACGACCCGATGCACTCGGATCGCGACGTCGACCTGATGGTGCTCGAGTGTCAGGAGCGGGCTGAGTCGTTGGGCGTCGAGCTCGAAGTCTTCGGCGCGCGCGAAGGCATCACGCTCAAAGTCTGAGTCTCCCTCTCCTTTCGGGAGAGGGCCTCAGTCAACCGGCCGCGCGCTTGGTCTCCTGGTAGAGCCACATAGGCATCGGGTGAACGAGGTCCCACTCGATCTGCATTGGACGACCGCCTCGATGCACGTTGTACGTCACCGGACCCAGATGCACGTACGGCATCGTCTCGCCACGGTCGGTGTTCGGGCGCTGTCTGACGAACAGCAACACGCGGTGGTCCTGATCGTTGGTCGCCGCGATGTAGCGCCGGCCCGTCGGGGTGTCCGGGTGACAGGTGCTCTGCGATTCCCAGTGAAAGCGCGTCGGGCTCAGCGGGTAGTCGTCGTAGAGCGTGGTCGGGGTGTAGTGCTGCTCCGACTTTTCCAGCGTCACGAACAGCAGGTCGACTCCGCGCTTCTTGACCTGGTGAACGCCCGTCTGGATTCGAAGCACGCCGCCGTTGCGGTTTCGCTCATCCATCCCCGCCAGGACTTCATCGAGCCCATAGGTCGCGTGCAGTTGAAGAGGAAGGTCGGCCATCGCTCCGCCCATCGGTCGCCAGAGCCAGCGTGACCGATCGGCCAGCACGTTCAAGAGCTGGAGCAGTTCGTTGCGGAGCGCGTGCCGCGACCAGAGATGTTTCCAGGCTGTCGCCATTCCAGCGTACGGCTCACGTGCATAGCCGAGCAGGACGTAGAGCCATCGCTGCATGAGGTCGTCTGCGCTCGCCTTCGGAGGCGACTTTTGCTGCAGCAATGCACGCAAACCGTCGAGACGTTTCGAGTCGTCGATGTGGAGAAGCCGCGAGAAGGCGCGCTCGAGCTGAAGATCGGAGTCCTCTCGTGCGCTCAACTCACGGCCCGCTTCTCGACGGATTCGCGTGTACGTCCAGGGTTCGGCGCCCGAAGCGTAGACTTCTTCTGGGTCAGTGCCTGTCTCCGCCAGGAAGGTGGGCAGATCGACGTCGCGCCCCAGTTGCTTCAAGTCGTCGACGAGCGCGCGCTTTCCTAGGCGCAGCGACTGCTGAATGTTCTCCAGGACCGCATCCTGGGACTGACGATCGAGCTCGATGACGCAGCCGCTCGGGAGTGACGGGAACCCTTCCTCCACGTCACGCTGAATGCCTCGGCGCGTACCACCGACGATTGCGCGGTACCGGAGGTCGAAGCGGAACTTGCGATGCGCGTTCCCGATGAAGTCCAGAACGGTCAGGCATTCCTTGTTCGGGCTCTTTCGCAGACCGCGGCCCAGTTGCTGGAGGAAGACGGTCGCGCTCTCAGTAGGTCGAAGGAAGAGCACCGTATCGACATCTGGCAAGTCGACACCTTCATTGAAGAGGTCGACGCTGAAGAGCACGCGCACTTCGCCACGTCGCATCGCGGCCAGCCCTTCTTCTCGCTCCGTGCGCCCTGTGTCGGCGGACAGCGCCCGAGAAGGCAAGCCGGCTTCGGTGAACTTGCGGGCCATGAATTTGGCGTGCGCGACGTCGACGCAGAAGCCGAGCCCCCTCATCGTCTGAATGTCGCGAACGCGGCGTTGCACTTCCTGCAGCACGCGAAGCGTGAAGACGTCGTTCGCCGTGTAGACGTTCGAGAGCTGCGCTGGCGCGTAGCGGCCCGCTGCCCAGGTCAGGTTCCGAAGATCGGGAGCCCCACCCACCCCGAAGTAATGAAAGGGCGCGAGAAGGTCCTGGTCGAGTGCTTTCCAGAGGCGGAGCTCCGAAGCGATTCGGCCACCGAAGTGATGCAGCACGTCTTTCCCGTCGGTGCGCTCTGGCGTTGCCGTGAGGCCCAACAGCACTCGCGGTTTGAGGCGCGCAAGGAGACGCTCGTAACTGTCGGCGGCCGCGTGGTGAAACTCGTCGACGATGACCACGTCGTAGGCATCGGGCGCGAGCGCTTCGACCTTCTGCGCGGAGAGCGATTGAATGCTCGCGAAGACGTGCTCACCCCGGACCGGAAGGTGTTCGCCGACGAGCAGTTCACCGAACGCGGCGTCCTTGAGCACGACCTGGAAGGCAGTCAGTGACTGCTCGAGGATTTCCTTGCGATGGGCGACGAAGAGCAGTCGATGGCCCGGCAACGACTCGCGCAGCCGCTTGTAGTCGAGCGCCGCCACGATCGTCTTGCCCGTGCCGGTCGCGGCCACCACGAGGTTTCTAAAGTGGCCGTGGGTTCGCTCCGCCGCGAGCTCGTCCAGAATCTCCTGCTGATGGGGCCGAGGAAAGACGTCGAAGACAAAGAGGTGGCGCGCTTGCTGGTTGGCCTGGGCTGCAATCGCGTCGTCGAACTCCTTCGCGTCGTAGGGCCGGAATTCCTGATCGGCCCAGTACTGCTCAAAGGTGCTGCGAAATTTCTCGAGGATGGGGCGGTTGTCCTGCTGCGACAGTCGAACGTTCCACTCCAAACCGTCGAGCATGGCTGCTGCGGAGAGGTTCGAACTGCCGATGCAGCCGGTCGAGAAACCTGAGTCACGATGAAACAGCCACGCCTTTGCGTGGAGTCGGGTGCGCGTCGTGTCGTACGACACGCGCACCTGGGCGCCGAGTTCGGCCAACGCGTCCAATGCGCGTCGATCGGTTGCGCTCATGTAGGCAGTGGTGAGCACACGCAGCGAGCCGGGCCGGCGCTCGACCAGTCGCGCCAATTCGTCCTGCATGAGGCGGAAGCCACTCCACTTCAGAAAGGAGCAGAGGAGGTCGACCCGGTCTGCAGAAGCGAGCTCTCGCTTGACCTCGGGCCCCAGCGCAACGTCGTGATGCCCGTTCACGATCAAGTCGCTGGTGGCCAGCGGAATGTGCGGTCGGATGGGTGAGACCGGCGCACCCAGGCCTTGCGCGGGGAGCAGAACGGAAAGCAGGCGTCGCCCCGGGGTGACCACTCTCTCTTCTGCGCCGCTGTGAGGCGCCTCTGTCGCGAGAAGGTTCAGAATCTGATTCGCCAACCCGACCTGCTTTGCGAGCGAGTCCTCCTTCGATGCAGAGAAAGAGCCGAAGGCATGAATCAGTCGATTGTGCAGGAGTTGGGACAACACCCGTGGTGCTTCAGCAGGCTCGAGATCTTCGAGTTGTTTGAGCTGTGTCTCGACGGAGGAAAGCGCCTCCGCAAGCTCCGTGGTGATGGGCGAGTCATAGACGCCGGGAACGGGGCGACGAGTGGTTGCCACCGCGCCAGGTTAGCCGCGGCGAGCGCAAGCCGTGTCCTTGTCTTCGCGCTCCCACCGAGTCCGGCGCTGCTGCCCGACCGGCGGGTAGTGATGTGTGGGCGTTTGTCGAGCGGGAGTGACTGTCAGTTCGTGGTTGGTGTCGTCACGCGCGCAGCGTGCTACCCCTCGCGGTCTTCGAAAGAGGTCAGCCCTTGAACCGCGCCGTCATCGCCGCAACCGGTCTATTTACACCCCCTCACTCCATCTCGAACGAGGAGCTCGTCGCGGCGTTCAACACGTACGTCACGAACTTCAACACGAAGCACGCCGCTGAGATCGCCGCGGGCACCGTGCAGGCGCTCCAGCCCTCGTCGCCCGAGTTCGTGCACAAGGCGTCGGGCATCAAGTCGCGCTTCGTGATGAACAAGTCGGGCATCGTCGACCCCGAGGTCATGCGCCCGGTGATCCCCGAGCGGCCCAACGACGAACTCTCCGTACTCGCCGAGATGGCGGTCGCCGCCGCCAAAGACGCCATCGCCGCGTGGGGCAAGCCGGTGAGCGAGATCGGCACCGTGTTGTGCGCCTGCTCCAACATGCAGCGCGCCTACCCCGCGATGGCCGTCGAGATTCAGCACGCGTTGGGCATCGACGGCTTCGGCTTCGACATGAACGTCGCGTGCTCTTCGGCCACCTTCGGCCTCAAGACGGCCGTCGACTTCATCGCGTCGAACCCCTCCAAGGCGGTGCTGATGGTCAACCCCGAGATCTGCTCGGCGCACTTGAACTTCAAAGACCGCGACAGCCACTTCATCTTCGGCGACGTGGCGACCGCGGTGATTATCGAGTCTTCCGAACGCGCCGCGCCGGGCGGCTGGGAAGTCATCGGCACCCGGCTCAAGACCGAGTTCTCCAGCAACATCCGCAACAACTTCGGGTTTCTCAACAACGCGGCGCCGGAAGGCAAAGGCGCGCCCGACAAGCTGTTCGTTCAGCAGGGCCGCAAGGTCTTCAAGGACATCGTGCCGATGGTCTCCGAGATGATCCTCTCGCACAGCGCAGAGCTGGGTGTGGATCAGAGCAAGCTCAAGCGGCTCTGGTTGCACCAGGCGAACGTCAACATGAACGACATGATCGCCAAGCGCGTGCTGGGCCGCGAGCCCACCGCCGAAGAGAACGTGGTGGTGATCGACACCTACGCGAACACTTCGTCGGCGGGCTCGATCATCGCGTTCCACCTGTTCCACGAGGGCTTCACCGAAGGCGAGATCGGTCTGATCTGCTCCTTTGGCGCAGGCTACTCGGCGGGCACGGTGTTCCTGCGCAAGCGCTGACGTGTCACCTGATGACTGGTCTGTGAGCGTCGAGCCTCCTTGTTCGCGGGGCCCTCATGCGGATTTCTGACGAGCGGCGCCCCGCGCTGATTGTTTCGCCGCTGATTCGGAACACCGCCGCGCATGCGGTGCTCATCGCGCCCATTTCTTCGCAGCTCCGCTTCGGGCCGTGGCACGTCCCTCTCAAAGCAGGTGAGGGCGGTTTGTTGCGCTCATCGGTCGTGAAGTGCGAGGACGTTCAGCCGGTCAGGCGGGAGTTGTTCAATCCTCGGCCCATTGGGGGGCCACTCTCTGCGGCCCGCATGGAGGAGATCGACCGAGCGCTGATGAGCGCGGTCGGCATCAAGTCGTTCAGCTGATCAGCACTTCCTGTCGCTTTCCACCTCTGAAGAAGCCAAAGCTGACTATCCCGGGCTGTTGGGCGACCATCAGTTGAGTCTCATGCGGCGACAAGCCCTCTCGCAAGCTCGCGAAATCCCTGCGGGTTCAGTGCGGGGTGCAGGTCACTTGTCAGTCACCTCTGGTACTTCGGTGTGCATGAGCGAGATGAACTCGACGAAGCGGCCCGAGATGATCCGAAACCGGAGTGATGCCGTGCAGCTCTGGAAGCATCTGCTCGCCCGCGGCATCGCGTTTCACTGGGAAGACGATCCCGGTGACTGGGTCGACCGCAACGGCAGGCAGGTTCTCCCCACGCGTGAGGTGCGCACCGTGCGACGGCTCTTCGCCGAGGTCGACCTGCTCGATGACCCCGCTTGTTACGACGACGCGGCTTCGTTGCTGAAGCTTGCTTCTCTGGCCGGCACCGAGAACGTCACCCGCGTTCCCGAACGGCACGCGAGCGCCTTCCAGAGCTGCAGCACGCCGGTCGAAGCCATCTGGATTCTCGAGCACCTCCACTGACGGCAAGTGGGCACGACATCGGTGCCGTGTTGACCGCCGCCTCGCCTGGAGCAGGTGTGGGGCAGGCGCATCCCGCCTCGGATTCAAGACGAGGCAATGGGCCGAGTTTTCGGCACGATCCCTCGGATTCTCCGCGGTGCGGATGGGGCTGGCGAGGCTCTTGCTGGGCGAGGGCGCATGAACCGACTCAGCCTCGTGCTGCCTCTCGTCTGCTGCGCCTGTGGCGAACTTCGCCTGCCTCCGCCCACCGCCTGTGAGCAGGCCCGCTTCAACGCAGCGGTGCAGCTCGATTTCGGGGAGTTCTTCACCGCGGGCCAGGAGGTCGCGCGCGTCATCGCCGACGATGCCGGCACGCGCCTGAACTTCACCACCCGGCGTCTCGGCGGCAGGCTCAATGGCGAACTGCACCTCCCGGTCACCCAAGGGTCGCTGCCCCGCACGACGCCCACCGACCTCGGCTGCGCGCTTCCGGAACGACTCCAGTGGCGCGCTGACCTCGATGGTGAGCTTCACCCCATGGCCGGCACCATCGTCTCAGGCGGCATTGACGCCGGCCCGGGCACCGATGGCGGAGTGGATCGTTCCTTCACACTCGAGCTGACCGGGCTCCGCGTCACCGACGACGCAGGCGTCGACGCGATCACCTCGGCGTCGGTCGTGCTGCCCCTGATTCCCTCAACGCCTGAATGAAGAAGAGCGCCAGCACCCACAGGCTCCACGCGGCGTCACTCGCCGAACTGCACGAGCACCCCACGGCCAGGCGCTGCGGGTCGCGGCCTGCGTCGTTCTCCATCAGACCCGCGTCGGGTGAGCCGGCATCGAGCGGCTCGATGTTGAATCGGAGCGTCGCTCCACCGAGCAGACCCGCGCTCACCACCTGAACCTCGGCCGGGCCTGCGCTCACCAGCTTCACGCCGAACACCGTTCGCGCTGAGAGAGGAACGTTCGTGCTCACCGAGCCACCGTCCCAATCGGTGCAGCCCGCACTGCTCAACGCCACCGCGCCTTGCGTGACGGCCCAGTCCACCGTGAGGGTGCGATCGAGCGCCCCCGCGTCGTCGATGCTGCCGGTGTCGAGCGTGAGGGGCAGGCAGTCGCCCACCGTGCCTGCGAGTGCACCGGGCGTCACCTCGAGCCGGTCGACCAGCACGCCATCGGCGACTCGCAGTTCATCGAGCACCATCGTGCCCGCCCAGGCCCGCTCGTAGGCGCTGGTGCCGGTGAGGAGAAAACCCACCGGGTAGCCGCTCCAATCATTGGCCGACTCGCAGAACGGCACGCCGTCGATGTACCCACGCGCGAGCCCTGCATCGGTGCCGTTGCCGGTGGTGATCAACTCGAGCAGGTGCCAGCCCGCATCGGGCAACGTCATGGTCGGCGTACAGGGCCGAAAGCCGGCCCGCCCACCGGTCTGCACCTGCAGCGAAGGGGTGCTGCCGCGAATGAGGATCTCCGCGTTGGTGCCGCCGGGGTTACCGACCCCATGCAGCTGCACCGGCCAGGCTCCGTAGAAACCGCTGCTGGAGTCCAACCGCAGCCAGGTCTGCACGCTCACGGTGCCGGTGTGACCTGGGAAGGTCGCGCGCAGCAGATCGGAGTTCGCCGGCCCCGAGCCCGTGGTCATCGTGCGCTGCACCACCAGCGCCTGCGCCCCCCGAATCACGCCGGCATCACCCGTCCACGAGAAGACGCTCACCGGATCCGCGTCGTTGAACTGGGTGAACCCGCCATCGACCGCCATGAAGCCCGCCGTCTCGAAGCCCTCGAAGAAGAAGGTCTGCGCCCCGCTTCGACCCGACAGCAGCACCAGCAGGACCAGGCTGACGCGACTCATCACGGCGCAGCATGTCAGACGTGAACGCGATCGCCACACCGAGACCTGATGCCACAGGGAGGTTCGCGCGCTCCGCAGGGAAGTGGCCGTGGTGTGTGTGTTGCTTGGTGTTCCTGCATGAACACCAACTTCATCGCAGGGGTACCCGATGTGGTGGGCGCCCGGTCTGACCGGGTTCGAAGGCGCACTCCGTCGCAGGTCAACCAGGCCATCGATGCCAGGACCCACGCTCGCATGGATGACGCGCTGAGCCGCGGGCGCGATGCCGTCATCAACCGGATCCACCGGCTCGATCGCGAGCTCGACATCGATCGCATGCTGATGGCCCACTTCGCGCTGATGGGTTCGACTGCGATCGGATTGGGCCGCCGCAATGGCTACGCGCGGTTTCTCGCGTTCGCTCAGACTGGGTTCTTGTTGATGCAGGCCCTGGCCGGGTGGTGCCCTCCGGTGGTGGTGTTTCGGCGACTGGGGTTCCGCACCGCTCGGGAGATTGCGGCCGAGCGGGCGGCGCTGGTGGAGAAGTTGGCCGGGTGGAATTGAGGTGCGGGGGCGACTTCGGGCTCCCTCACCCTGACCCTCTCCCGAAGGCCCGAAGGGAGAGGGGATCTCATTTAGCGGGATGAGAACGACACGCTCTCCACGCCGTCGCGGAAGTCTGACCAGACCAGCTGACGGCCGGTCGCCGACCGCGTCAGCGCTACCTTCGCCGACAAGGTCTTCGTGATGCCGTCCTCCGTGAAGCCCATGGGCGAGACCTTGCGCGGCGAAAGCCACGTGCCGTCGGCCTTGAGCGTCGCTTCGTAGAGCTCCCAGGCGCCGCTGCGGTTGTCGAGCCAGGCCAGCTCGCAATCACCTTCCGGCGTGGCCAACACCGCGGGCGCCAGCTGCGCCGAACCCGGCCCACCCGGCAACAACACCGGCCGCTGCGTCCCGTCGAGCGCGCTCTGACTGCGCACCACGAAGATGCTGAAGTCGCGTGAGGGCGCGTCGACGTACGCCATGCACCGCACGCCGCTCTCCGACACATCGAGCACCGGCACCGGATCGAGCGGGAAGTCGCGCGACGAGTACACCCGCTTCACCCGGTTGGCCTGCGTGTCCATCACCGGGCCGGGCTTGATGGTGAGCACCTCGACCGTCGAGAGCTGGCCGCCGTTCACCATGTCGTAGCCCGAGCGCTGCACGGGAACCTCCAGCGCGTCGCCCACCCGGACGCCCGACGAAGTGAACGAGAGCGAGTCGTACGCCGACCCCGAAGGCAGCCGCACCGGCTCGCTGAAGGTCAGCCCGTCGTCGTCGGAGTGGATGTACAGGTTGTCGAGCGACGAGCGGCCGTCGGTGTCGACGTAGATGAGATCGATGCCCGCGGCAGAGACCGTCAGGCGCGGCGCGTAGAGCAACGTGGTGGCCGGCATCGGGTTGATGCGCGTGGGCGCAGACCAGGTCGCTCCGAAGTCGGCCGAGGTGGAGAGCATCAGATCGCCGGGGCCGTACTCCTGGCCGCCGACCGGCTCGTAGTCCGTGTACGCGAGGTAGAGCGTCGAACCGCGCAGCGCCACCGAAGGTGTCATCGCCACCGAGGAGATTCCTTCGAAACGGCGCGCCAGCACGAAGCCCGCGGCCGTCTGCCGGTACGCCGCCACCGACAGAGAAGAGTCGCCCGACTCGGCCACCACCACCACCGCGCCTTGCGGCGTCTGCACCAGCAGCGGGGTGTTGCAGGCGGTGCCTTCCGAGCAGACCGGCACGGGCGCGCTCCACGGAGAAGGCGGCTCGAGGGGCGGTGGGTCGATCACACAGGCCGTTCCCTCGAGGTGCGTGCCGGCGCCGCAGTTGATCACCGCGAAGGGATCCGCCACGCACTCGCCTGCTTCTTCGTGCGTGCCAGACGCGCAGCGGAGCGTGGTGACGCAGGCGCCGCCTTCGTTGCGGGTGCCGTCTCCGCAGGTGAGCTGCGTGGGCGGCCGGCAGGCGACTGCCGTGAAGAGGACGACGAGAGCGCTCAGGAATCGCTTGGTCATGCGCGGCCCATCAGCAAGTGATGTGCCTTCTGGTTTGCAGATTGATTCTGCGCGGTTGCTGGAAGGCGTGAAGAAGCTGTCAGGCGCGGTGCCACCTTCAGGAGCGTGGTATCGACCTCGTTCATGAACCGCGCACTGCTCCTGTCGCTGCTCTCCCTCCCCGCCCTGGCCGCGATGACCACCCGGAAGATCCCCTACGAGTTGGACAAGACGAAGTTCGAGGGCGTGCTGGTCTACGACGACGCCTCCACGTCGCGGCCGGGCCTGGTGCTGGTGCCCAACTGGCTGGGCGTCAACGAGGCGAACATCAAGCAGGCCGAGCTGGTCGCCGCCCGCGGCTACGTGGTCTTCGTGGCCGACATGTACGGCACCACCGTGCGCCCGAAGAACCAGGAAGAAGCAGGCAAGGCCGCCGGCGCCGTGCGTGGCAATCGGCCGCTGATGCGTCAGCGGGTGAACAAGGCGCTGCAGATGCTGCTGGCCGCCAGGGCGCCGCTCGACGTGAAGAAGGTGGGCGCCATCGGCTTCTGCTTCGGGGGCACCGGCGCGCTCGAGCTGGCCCGCAGCGGCGCGAAGGTGGGTGGGGTGGTCTCGTTTCACGGCGGGCTCGGTTCGCCCACGCCCGATGACGCGAAGAACATCACCGGCAAGGTGCTCGCGCTCCACGGGGCCGATGATCCCAACGTGCCGCCCGAAGAGGTGACCGCCTTTCAGGCCGAGATGCGGACAGCGAAGGTCGACTGGCAACTGGTGGCGTTCGGCAACGCCGTGCACAGCTTCACCGACGTCGACGCGAATACGCCCGGCCGGGCCCAGTACAATCCTGTCGTGGCGGCGCGCGCGTACGGCATGATGGACGACTTCTTCGCGGAAGTTTTCAAGAACTGAGGCCGACGATTCGTTCGACGTTCGTGTGTGTGTTCGCGCTGCTCTCCAGCTGCGCGCACGTTGCTCCGGAGTGCGCCACGCATGCGGGCACGCCCTGGCTTGAGCTCCGCTCCCAGCACTTCGTGGTGCGCACCAACCTGCCTGCCGAAGAGGCGCGCGGCACGGCGGTGCAGCTCGAGCGGGCGCGCGCTTCGGTGCTCGCTGCGTTTCCCAACGGCGGCAAGGATTCTCCTGAGCCATTGGAGACGGTGATCTTCGCCAGCACCGCGCAGCTGCAGGATCTCTCGGGAGATCCCCTGCTCGACGCCACGCTCGCACATGACTGGCGCGGGCCGTTGTTGCTCACCGCCAGCACCACCGCGCTCATCGAGTCGACCCAGCTGCGGCTGACCCTTCATGAGCTGGCGCACCATTCCTCGGCGAGCGCGTTGCGAAGGTGGCCGCGGTGGTTCGAGGAGGGCCTGGCCATCTATCTGGAGACCATCACCATCGACTCCGAGAAGAAGCTCGCGGTGCGCGGTGCGGCGCATCAGCTCAAGCTCGGGGAGGTGATGCGGTGGGGCGTGCTCCCGGTGACGTCACTCTGGGCGTGGGATGTGGAGCCCGATCCGCTCAACGGCCTCGAGCAGCACCGGGCCGCCAGTTCGTGGTTCTGGGTGCACTTCTTGTTCAATGAGCAGCGCGGTGCGCTCGACCGATTCATGCGCAGCCTCGCGGAAGGCGAAGAGCCGCGCAGCGCGTGGGATGCGGCGTTGGGGAAGGTGTCTCCAGAAGAGATGGCGCAGGCGGCCGACGCGTACATCGCGAAGGGGCAGACCCGCTCGCAGGTGATGGAGCTGGCGCAGCTCAATACGGCCTTCAATGAACGCGTGATGCCCGATGCGGAGGTGCATGCGCTGCTGGCGCGCGCGGCGGGTGCGGTCGGTGCGTGGCCGCGTGCCCGGGCCGAGGCGCAGATGGCGCTGAAGCTCGGGCCCAGTGACCTGATGGCGCAGGAGCAGAACGTGGTGACTCAGGAGACCGCGGAGGGGCGCGTCGACGCGGCGCGCGCGCTCACCCAGCAGACGCCTCAAGCTGCGGCCGGGTGGTTGTTGTTGGGGCTCGCGCTGCCGGCGATCGATCCGGAGCGGGGCCAGGCACTCGCGTTGGCGGTGGAGCTGGAGCCGAAGTCGTTCTTTGCGCTCAGCGAGCTGGCGAAGTTCAGGTGCGCCGAGGCGCGCTGCCAGGAAGGCGTCGTGCTGGCGGAGAAAGCGGCGGGGCTCGCTCCGGGTGATGCGCGCGTGCAGGCGGCGACCGCGGCGGTGCAGCATCAGGCAGGGTTGTGTGCGCTGGCGGTGGTGAGTCAGCAGCGGGCCCTCGAGGTGTTGCCTCGGCGCGCGTCGACGGGGTTGCGCATGCAGCTGCAGGGCCGGTTGGCCGACTATCAGCGCTGCCGTTGAAGCTGGAGGTAGCTTCGCCGCCAACCTGCCAGCTGCCTGGCGACCTCTTTCCGCTCGGCTTCACTCGGATTCCCCGTCAGCCGCAGTCGCTGCTTGTTGAGCACGAAGAGCGCTTGATCGAGATCGTCACCGGGCCGCGCCTTCTTCCGAAGCTGTGCTTCCAACTTCGACGTCAGCTCCTGCAGCGCCTGCGCACCCGGTACGGGCCGCGCCTGCTTCACCACCCGGGGCAGGGGCCTGGGGGCGACGACATCTTGAACGACGGGCGCTTCCTCGGGCTCGATCAACTCTTCCTCGATCAACGGGTCAGCTGCTGGCTCAGCCACCTCCACCACCGGCAGAGCCACCTGTTCTTTCGACATGAAGAACATGGCGAACACGCCCACCGCGATGACGAAGCCGACGAGCACCGACGGCAGCACTGTTCGCCGCGCGGGTCTGGCCGGCGCCGCGATGAGCATCTGCTCGAGCTCACGCTTCGCCACCGTCGCGTCGACCACGCGCTTCTCGAACAACGCGCGGAGAAGACGGTGGAGCGGCTCCGGGCCCAGCACAGGCGGAGCACCTTCGAGCTCCTTCCCTGCCAACAGCGCAAACCCCAACGCCCCCAGCGCCTGCAGATCCACCTCGCGCGCGGCCGCCTTCACCAACCCGAAGTCGATGAGCTTCACCCCACCATTCACCCGCCACACGCTCGACGGACCCAACAGGCCATGGGTGATCGCCCACGCATGAGACGCCTGAAGCACGCTGGCCACTTCATTCAGCACCCGCACCACCTCGCGGGCCTCGAGCGGGCCACGCAGCAGCACCTGCTCGAGCGACTCACCGTCCAGCCGCTCCATCACCCGGTAGCGGCGCTCGTCGGGGAGCTGACCGAACGCCTGCACCTCGGCGATGCCCGCACACCCGATCGCGTTCGCCGCCCGCGCCTCTTCATCGTTGCCCACCCGGCCGGTGCGCAGCACCTCCAGCGTCACCGGGGTACCACTCGCGATCTCCTGCGCGCGGTAGACGGTGCCGAGCCGCCCCTCGGTCACGTGCTCGAGCACGCGATACGCTCCGATGGTCGCGCCGAGCAGCCGATCGCCGCCGCCGACGTGAGTGCGCTCGGGGATGGGTTCGAATGGAGTCATAAGGCCAACACCCCATGCAGCCGGGGCAGCTCGAGCGTCTCACCCACGGCCGGAAGCAACAGCGGCCCCAATACACCATCTTGCCACCGCGCCAGGGTGTACCCGCCGAGCTCGGGGTTCTCGTCGAAGCGCACCTGAATGCGCTGGGGCATCCCACGGCGTCACCGGCATCAGCGGGTCGCCCTCGATGGCCAGCTGGTGGAAGTAGTCGTCGGCGAACAGCCCGACCCAGCAGAAGGGCAGGGCGAGCAGGAAGGCGATGACGAGCGCAGTTCGTCCAGCGAGGGGCCCGACGAGGTATGTGCGCAAGCGCAGCGAGTGTAACTGAAAGGGCCCTCACCCCGACCCGGCGCGGGGGTCTGTTGCTCTGGCTCTGAACTGTTACGGTCGCCCGCCCATGCCTCGTAAGCGGCTCTGCATCCTGTCGCGAAAGAAGTCGCTGTACTCCACCTCGAGGCTCATCGAAGCAGCGAAGGCCCAGGGCGCGCAGGCCCTGGTGATGGACACCCTGCGCTGCACCCTGGTGGTCGCACCGGGCGGCAACTCGTTGCTCTACCGCGGTGAGCCGATCGAAAACCTGACCGCGGCCATCCCCCGCATTGGGGCGAGCATCACCACCTACGGCATGGCGGTCGTCAGTCACCTGGAGACCATGGGGGTCCCGGTCGCCAACCCCGCGGGGGCCATCGCCCGCAGCCGCGACAAGTTGCGCTGTCTGCAGCTGCTCGCGCAAGCCGGCGTCGACGTGCCCCGCACCGTGATGGCCACGGTCGGCGCAAAAGTGCGCCAGCTGGTGGACGCGGTGGGTGGGCTGCCCTGCATCATCAAGCTGCTGCGCGGAACGCAGGGCGTGGGCGTGATGATCGCCAACACCCGCGCCGAGGCCGAGACCATCGTGCAGACCTTCTGGGGCCTGGGCCAGGACGTGTGCCTGCAAGAATTCATCATGGAGTCGGCGGGCAAAGACGTGCGCGCCCTGGTGGTGGGCGACGAAGTGGTCGGCGCGATGCGCAGGCAGGCGCAAGGCGAAGAGTTCCGCAGCAACCTGCACCGCGGTGGCGAGGGCAAACCGATTCGCCTCGACAGGGACTACCAGGAGACCGCCGTGCGCGCGGCGAAGACCATCGGCTTGTCGGTGTGCGGAGTGGACATGCTCGAGGGCCGAACCGGCCCCAAGGTGATGGAGCTCAACTCCAGCCCGGGTTTCGAAGGTCTCGAGCAGGCCACCAAGAAGGACATCGCGGGTGCGATCGTTCAGCACGTGCTGTCTCTCAAATAGCCGCACGTGCAGCTTCGGTCGCCCGCGACGCAGTTCATTCGCGAAAACGCGGCAGCTGGCTTCGTTTGCCTCTCCGAACGGCTCGGCCCCGAGCGTGCAACGCAAACCGCGCGGGGGCTCAACGCATGAAACTCTGGCTTGGCCGTGGGACGGTGGTTGCTCTGCTGTGCGCTGCGCCGGCGTTCGGCGTCACGTATCAACCTGACGCACCCGGCGTGAACGGGTTCCTCACGGTCGACAAGATCACCTGGAAGGACTCGAAGGGTCTCGATCGCGAATTCTACTTCGCGAAGGACTTTCCGAACGCGGTGGTGCCCGGCATCAAGGGCTACGTGACGCGGCTCACCTGGCAGCCCGACGTCTCCTCGGCGCGCATCATCGCGGAGGAAGATCCTTCGGCGATCAACGCGGGGAACGCCCAGGGCTGGGGCACCAACGTGATGCACATGCACTACAGCCAGTACGGCGGCACCCACCCGGTGTTCGGCGCGGGGCTCAGCGCGACCACCAACAAACGGGACGGCTTCGACTTTCAGCAGACGCCGGTGCTGCTCGGTGCGCATCACCTGATCTTCCGCGTCACCTACAAGCAGTACACCACGCTGCAGAAGGCCACGCCCGATGACCGCAAGTGGGTGCGGGTGACCACCGACTGGTTCATCGCCGATGGGCTCGACTACGTGGTGTTCGCGCACACCATCGACGCGTCGGCCGGCATCGACAGCGATCCAGTGAGCTTCATGAACAACACCCTGGCGCCGTACTCGCTGGTCGTTCCCGCGGGGTGGAAGGGCACCACCGACTGGGCAGGCGGCAACGGCGCGCCCGATGGCCAGAGCTTCGGCGACTCGAAGTTCTTCGTGACCAATGACCTGCGCAACTGGACCTACGGCAGCGCCAACACCATTCCTTTCATCTGGCAGTGGGTGACCCCGCTCTCCGGCAGAGGTGATGCCGAAGCGGCGTTCGTACAGACCGAGACGTACACGCAGAAACGAGCCGGAGAAGGGTTTGCCGGCGGCCAGAACGCGCAGGGCACCCGCATGCCGGTGTACCCCGACTTGAACGGCCAGGAATTTTCGTACCAGATGAACTTCTTCGACGCGTACGGCAGCAAACGCATGACCTGGGGCACGCAGTTCGGCTCGCTCTACGGCGGTGGCGGCGCGACGCGCGGGTACCAGAACTACTCGTTGGCGATGAGCATGGGGAAGTACACGGAACACGGCGCCGCGGATCTGTTGCGCGAGACCGAGTCGATCCACGACGGCATGCTGCAGGTGCAGGCGATCATCGGCTCACTGGTCAGCTTGGGCAATGAAGGCAGCGGCAACGCCACGCCGCACGCGTACTCACCCGCTGGCTACAACCACGTGTACCGCACCTGGGAAGCCCACGCCTCGGGCAACACGCTGCGGCTGCGCTTCGACACCGGCGCGGGCCAATACAAGCGGCCCACCATCGTGGTGCGCGGCTTCACCGATACGGGTGCGACCGTGACGCTCAATGGTGCGCCGGTCGCGGCGTCGACCTCGCTCGATGATGCAGGTGATGTGCTCTGGGTGACGCTGCTCACCACGCTCACGGGCACCAACACCATCGACATCACCACCACGGGGAGCCCAGGCCCGTGCACCCCCAACTCGAACCCGTGTGGACCGGATGGGTGTGGTGGTTCGCACGGTGAGTGCCCCACCACCTGCACGCCCAGCTGCGCGCAGGGAAGCTGCGGCAGCAACGGGTGTGGAGGCAGCTGCGCGTGTGCGAGCGGCGCCGTCTGTCTCTCCAACGCGACGTGTTGTCAGCCCAACACCCAGGCGTGTGGGGCTGACGGGTGCGGAGGCACGCGCTCCTGCGCCAGCGGCTCGGTGTGTCTGGCGAATGGAACGTGCTGCCAGCCGAACGGTGCGCTGTGCGGCGCTGATGGCTGTGGTGGGACGCGCGGTACCGGGTGGGACCCTGGCTTCGGCACCGTCTCGTCGTCGCCCACGAGCACGCGGGTGCAGTACTCGGTGTTGGATGACTCAGTGTCGGCGTTGCGGCTGGAGGTGAGCGGTTCGCCGGTGCGCACCATCAACCTGACCACCCGCACTGCGTTGAGCGGCGGCGGCGCGCGTTTCACGGCCAGCAACGTCTCGCCCGGAGTCCCTTCGGGCACCACCGTGCGGCTGCGCGCGACGTCGAGCACGAGGTCGGCCAACAGCACCTGGTTCCGCTACCTGCAGGCTTCACCCACGCTCGATTGCGCGGTCGCCTGCGTGCCGAGCTGCTTGCCCAACACCTGCGGGAGCGATGGCTGCGGCGGCGTCTGCGGTTGCGGCACGGGCACCTGCACCACCAACCTCACCTGCTGCCAGCCCAACACCAACACCTGCGGGCCTGATGGATGCGGGGGAGATCGCGGTGCGTGTCCCCCCACGTGCACGCTGGGCGACGGCGATGGTGACGGGGTGTGCGACGATCGAGACAACTGCAGGGGCTGCTGGAACAGCGATCAGGCCGATGCGGATGGCGACGGCCTGGGCGACTGCTGGTTGTGTGATTGGTGCAGCGGGCCGGGCACCGACACCGACTGGGACAGCGTCTGCGATGGCTCCGACAACTGCCCGACGTCGTGGAACCAGAGCCAGGCGGATGCTGATGGTGACGGCATCGGCAACGCGTGCGACTCGAGTCCGTGAGTGCTCAGCGCGAGCGCCCTGGGGCTGGTGGGCCTCAGGAGTCGATGCGCTGAATCGGGCGGTTCGGCCTCCGAGCCGATTCGTGCCCAGGTGGAGCGGCGTTGTTTCGCCACGGGGAGAGGGGCTGCGGTGAGCAGCCACAGCGGTCGCTCTGCAAACACATGTACGACACGTTCAATCAGGGGCTCGAGAAGCGCGTGGTGGCGAATCATCGACCCCTCACCCTGACCCTGCGCACCGTGTTGAGCACCACGAGCGAGAGCAGCACCAGCACGCCGACGTAGAACCGCCAGGTGAGTTGTTCGGCCCCGGGGAAGATGAACCAGGCGAGCCCCATCGCGTAGACGGGCTCGAGCGACACGGCGAGCGCCAGCGCGTACGGCGCCAGCGTCTGCAGCACCCGCAGGCTCCACATCCACGGCAGCACCGTGCAGCCCACTCCCAGCAGCAACAACAACCCGGCATCCACCATCGACAACGCCATCGGCGAGACGAACGAGCCCGGCTGCAGCAGAAAGAACACGCTGGTCACCAGCGCCGCCGCCGACAGCTCGTAGAACGTCATCACCTCACCGTGCGACTCGCGGGCCAGCTTCCCGTTGAGCGTGCCGAAGGCCGACGAGAACAACGCGCTGCCCATACCCATCGCGAGCCCGGTGAAGTCGGTGCTGGTCTCGACCTTCACCAGAAACCCCACGCCCAGCATCACGCCGAAGCCGATGAGCAGCTCCGACATCACCGCCTTGCGCTTGAAGACCAGCGGCTCGAGCAGCGCGGTGAAGAACGTGATGGTCGACAAACACAACACCGCCACCGCGACGCCCGCGTACTTGATGCACCCGTAGAAGAGCAGCCAGTGCAGCGCCACCAACGTGCCGGCGACGCCGAAGGAACGCAGCTGCGGCAACGGCACCTTCATCGGCAGCCCGCGCCACCAGATGACCACCGGCATCACCGCCAGCACCACCAGCAGCCGGTACCAGACCAGGGGCACCGCGCTCAGCGAGATGAGCCGCCCGAGGATCGCCGTGAACCCCCACACGAACACGGTGAGGTGCATCAGCGCGTGGGCGGGGCCGGGAGCGAGGGGCTGCGGAGACTTCACCAAGGCGCGCGTATGTAGCGTGCGCGGTGTTAGCTTGCCGCCCCAATGTCGAATGAGCCGAAGACGTCAGGCCAGGACGAGATCCTCACCAGCCCCGGTGATGCCGCGTATCTGGATCCGTTCGAAGAAGGCCACATCACCACCACGCACACGCTGGTGGTCGAGAACCGCACCACCCTCAAGGTGCGCAAGTGCCGCCTGGCGGTCACCGGCGGGCCCGATACCGGTAAAGAAGTGGTCAGCGACAAGGAGCGGCTGCGCGTCGGCGCCCATTCCACCAACGACCTCGTGCTGGTGGAAGACCGCACCGCCAGCCGGCACCACTTCGAGATTCAGTACACCGAGCGCGGTTACCTGGTGATCGACCTGAACTCGACCAACGGCACCTGGCTCGACGGCCGCCGCATCGAGCGCGCCTATTTGTCTCAGGGCAGCCAGGTCAGAGCCGGGCAGACCACGCTGTCGTTCGCGCCCATCGATGAAGAGGTGACGGTCGAGCCCGATCGAGATGGCGAGCTGTGCGGGATGATCGGCCAGTCGGTGAAGATGCGGCAGATCTTCGGGCTCATCAAGAAGATCGCGCCGATGGACGTGTCGGTGATCATCCAGGGCGAGACGGGCACCGGCAAAGAGCTGGTCGCGCGCGCCATTCACGAGCTCTCCGGGCGCAAACGCGGGCCGATGGTGGTGCTCGACTGCGGCGCGATTCCTCCGAACCTCATCGAGAGTGAGTTGTTCGGTCACGAGAAGGGCGCCTTCACCGGCGCGATCGCCTCACGCCCCGGCGCCTTCGAGCGCGCCAACGGCGGCACCATCTTCCTCGATGAGCTGGGAGAGCTGCGCACCGACCTGCAGCCCAAGCTGTTGCGCGTGCTGGAGAACCGCGAGGTGCGGCGCGTCGGCGGCAACGAGGTGCAGGAGATCGACGTTCGCGTCATCGCCGCCACCAATCGGGATCTCGTCAAAGAGATCCAGACCGGCAACTTCCGCGAAGATCTCTACTTCCGGCTCTCCGTCATCAACATCCAGCTGCCGCCGCTGCGTCAGCGCCGCGAAGACATTCCGCACATCATCAAGAAGGAGCTCGGCGACCCTGAGATCGTCGCGCGCCACGGGAAGAAGATCGTCTCGGCCCCCGCGATGAGCGTGCTGATGCAGTACTCCTGGCCCGGCAACATCCGCGAGCTGATGAACGTGATCAGCCACGTGCTCACCTTCAGCGACGGCGAGATGATCGACCTGCAGCACCTGCCCGCGCGCGTGCAGGGTCAGCACCAGGAGCAGCCGCTCCCGTTCAACGAGCACCTGAGCTTCAAGGACGCCAAGGAGCAGCTGCTGGAGAACTTTGAGCGCGAGTACATCGGCCAGGTGCTCAAGCGCTGTGACGGCAACATCAGCCGCGCGGCGCGTGAGTCGGGGCTGCATCGCAAGTCGATCGAGCGGCTGGTGAAGAAGTACTCGCTCGACGCGAAGTCGATGAAGCCGAAGTGACTACTTCGAAGGGCAGCGCTGCTTGCATTGAGCGTTCTGCGCCTCGCAGTGCTTGAGGCACTCCTGCAGGTGCTCGCCCTTTTCCTTCTTCTGCGCGTCCTTCGGGTCGCCCATGCATGACTTCATGCACTCCGACGACGAGAGGTTGCACTTGCTGTGACACGGCGATTGCTGCGCGAACGCGAACGTTGCCGTGAGCATGAAGAAGAGAACGAACCGCATGGCCGGCATCATACGCCGAGGTGCTATCTGTGCACCTCATGACCCTGACCGAATCGTTCGAAGACGCGCAGAAGCGGGTGAAGACGCTGAAAGAATCGCCCGGCAACGACGAGCTGCTCGAGCTCTACGCGCTGTTCAAGCAGGCCACGGTGGGCGACGTTTCAGGTTCGCGCCCCGGCATGCTCGACTTCAAGGGCCGCGCGAAGTTCGACGCGTGGACCAAGCGCAAGGGCACCTCGAAGGATGCCGCGATGACGGCGTACGTGGCCGTGGTCGATCGCCTCGTGAAGGGCTGATTCTCAGCGCACGCCGGCGTCAGCAGCAGCCGGCTCGCAGCGCTGAAGACAGTGCAGGAGCACCTCGCCGGTGGCTCCTTTCGGGGCTCCGGCACAGGTCTTGAGGCACTCGGCCCGAACGTCTGCGGGCGAAGTCGCCGGAACCGGGTTCAGCAGGGCCAGCAGGATCGCGCCGAGCAGCATGGCGCCACCGACGGCCAGGCCCGCGTTCGATTCACTTCCACGCCTCGCGCCCGGAGCGCCTCCGGCACGCAGGGTGCGCGGCGTCGGGTTATGGTCGCGCTTCTGTTGCAGCCCACCCCCTCTCTGATGCCAAAACGGTTCTGGCTCGGCTTTGGTTTCCTCGCGCTCGTGCTCTCCCCGGTGCCGACGGGCGATGACTTCGGCGTGGGGTTCGGCACTGCGAGGCGTGGCCCCGCGGCGGTGGCGCTGGAAGAATCGAGGACCCCGTCGGGCGCGGGCTTCGAGCAGGCCTGGCGCTTCGACGCCGCCCCCCGGGGGGCAGGCGACCTGGAAGTCAGGGTGCAGGTCAGCCGAACGTTCCTGAGCGCCGACCCGACAGGGCTGCACTTCCAGGGCATGCGCTACGGCCACGCGACCTGGGTGGATGCGCGTGGGCAACGCACTCCGCTCGAGTCGCGGTTCGAAGACGGCTCCATTCGGCTCGTGGTGAGCGAAGCGCTGCTCGCCCGTTCGAGCTACCCGGCGGTGCTCGACCCGATCGTCGGCCCCGAGTTGTCCTTCGGGCCCACCGCGTTGGTCCCGACCCAGGACTCCTTCACCGGCGGTGTGCTCGCGTTCAACGGCGTCGACTACGTGATCTACTGGAACGAGGCTCGGAGAACCGCGCACCCCAATGCCTACGCTGCGGGCATCACCCTCGATGGAGGCATCGCACCCGGCGTCGAAATCTCACCCCGGGACGTGACGCCGACGGCCGCGGAGTTCGACGGCCAGGACCTCGTGGTGGCCTTCAATGACGGCCCCGGCATCACCATCGCAAGGGCCTCCTCCGCGGCCTTGCAGCCAGGGCCGGCGACCGCGGTGACCAACGGAAGGAACGCGCACCTCGCCCGCATGGACTCTGGCCTGTTGATGGTTCACGGAGAGAGCGCCCTCTCCACCCTGGTGATCGAGGCCGATGGGGGCATCTCGGCGGCCGACGGTGGCGCGCTGGTGCCGAACACGACGCGAACGTGCTGCGCTTCGAGCGATGTCGACGTCGCCTTCAACGGGGTGGCCGCCAACCTGGTGGTCTGGGTCGACGGGCGCAACGACGTCGGCGACATCTACGGCCGGCTGACCGACGTTCAGGGCGCACCGACCTCCGCGCCGTTCGTGATCAGCGCAAGTCCGGGCGAACAGCGCCGCGCAGAAGTAAGCGGTGGAGGCGGCGTGTTTCTGGTGACGTGGGAAGACGACTCCAACACCTCAGTCTGGTACTCGCTCGTCTCTGCCACCGGCGTGGTCCAGCAGCCCCAGCGACTCGGGAACATCGCCTCGAGCAACCGCAGGGTGACCTCGACCTTCGACGGCACGAACTTCATCGTGGTGTGGACTCAGAGTGACGCCGAGCGGTTGCGCGCCGCGCGAGTTTCCACGGCGGGGTTGATGCTCGAGCCCGGCGTGCGGGTCGACGGCAGTTGTTTCCCCGAAGGGCCCCTGGAAATCACCAGCGACGGCAGAGGCCACTCGCTCGTCGGCTACTGGGGCAACATCTTGACGCTGCAAGCCAGAAGACTGACCGGCGCACAGCCCGACGACGCGGCCCCGCTCTATTTCAACTTCACTGCCCAGTCGCAGTACCAGGCCAGCATGGCGAGCGACGACACCGGCCACACGCTGTTGGGGTGGTCGGCGAGTCGTTTCGGGCTCGACGGCGTGTTCCTGAACGTCGATGGCGGCGTGCCCATGCCGGTGAAGTTCACCTTGTCGGTCGATGGCCGTGACGGCGTCAACGTCGCGACCAACGGCTCCGCGTTCTGGGCTGCGTGGAGCTCGGGTGGAAACATGGTCGGGCGGTTCCTTTCCCCTGACGGCGGCCTGGGGCCCGAGACAGCCGTCTCCACCGGGGTCACTGGCACCAGCGGAGTGGCCTCGAGCCGCGACCGCGATGGCTTCTTGACCATCTGGTCGGATCGCCGCGTCACCCCGGGCGGCGTCTTTGCCCGCCGAAGCTTCGTCGACGGAGGCTTTGGGCCGGAGTTCGAGGTCTCGCCCGGCGGACCCGCAGAGAAGATTCGCCCTGCCGTCGCGGTCAACGATGCAGGCGTCGCGCTCATCCTCTGGGGCTACACCTCGGGGCAGCTCCAGGCGGTTCGAGTCTCAGGGGAACAGACGCTCGACGTTCCACCGTTGAACCTGCGAGCCGACAAGTACTTCTCAAACCCTTCCGTGAGCAGCGACGGCCGCGACTTCCTGGTGGCGTGGGAGCACGGGCCCTCGGGCGGTGCGCTGCTGGCCGCCTTCGTACCCGGCTCTGGGAGCTGGGATGGAGGCGACTTCTTTCTGGACGGGCCGCCTTCTTCCGCGCGCGGCCCTCACGTCCGTTGGGATGGACGAAGGTACCTGGTTGCATTCGAGACCCAGGCCGTCGATCCCCGAACCGACGTCTGGATGCTGGCGGTCGACTCGGACGGCGGGAAAGAGCCCCCCATCCCTGTCGCGGCCGGTGTGGACACGGAGGCGTACGGCGTTTCATCGTCGCCCGCCCCCGGCACTCTGTGGCTCGCCTGGTCAGCGTTCGACCCAGCGCTCCAGTCGATGCGGGTTCACGCCCGGCTGATCAGCCCAGACCCGGTCGACGCTGGGCCGCTCGACGGTGGAGCAGTTGACGGTGGAGCAGTTGACGGTGGCTCAGTTGACGGTGGCTCAGTTGACGCGGGGTCGCTCGAACCAACGCAGCGGACTTTTGCTGTTGGTTGCAGCTGCGGTTCGGTGGAGCCTTTGATGCTGGGGCTCGGGGCGTTGCTGCTCTCCGGAACACGTCGCCGTCGCTCCTGACGCCCGCATCTACAACATCTTGTGTTGACGGATCGGTCATCCCCCCATATCTGGGCCGCGCGTTGGTTCCCCGGCGACGGGGATGAAAAGGGAACCCGGTGACATTCCGGGGCTGCCCCGCAGCGGTAGGCGAGAACGAACCCTCCAGAAGTCACTGGCCGAAGTCGGCTGGGAAGTGGGGGCAGTAGGCGCTGGTGGACGTTCACCAGCACGGCTCGCGAGCCCGAAGACCTGCCACGCCAGAGCGCTTGTGCGCGCTGCCACCCGGGCCGAGGGCGCCTGCGGGGGCTGAGTGCGTCGTGTGCTCATGCTCCCTCAGACCGTCCTCGTCCCTGAAGGACACGAGGGTCTGACCATGTTGCCTGCCGTCACCGAAACCACCGCCCCGCACCAACCCGTTCCTTCCGACTCCGTCGTGCCCACGGGCATGCGCGTGAAGAAGCGCAACGGCTCACTCGAGCGCGTCGACCTGAACAAGATCGTCCGCGCGGTGAGCCGCTGCTGTGAAGGCATCGAACACGTCGACGCGATGCGCGTGGCGCTCAAGACCATCGCTGGCCTCTACGATGGCGCGAGCACCCGCGAGCTCGATCAGCTCTCCATTCAGACCGCGGCGTCACTCATCATCGAGGAGCCCGAGTACTCCCGGCTCGCCAGCCGCCTGTTGAGCACCTTCGTGGACAAGGAGATCACCGGCCTCGAGATCCACTCCTTCACCCAGTCGGTCGCCGCGGGTCACCAGCTCGGCCTCATCAACGAACGGCTGCTCACCTTCGTGCAGCAGAACGCGCGCAAGTTGAACGACGCCATCGATCCTTCGCGCACCCGGCTCTTCGAGTACTTCGGGTTGCGCACCGTCTACGACCGCTACCTGCTCAAGCACCCGCAGAAGCGCGAGGTCATCGAATCGCCGCAGCACTTCTTCATGCGGGTCGCGTGCTCGCTCTCTGAGAACGTCGGCGAAGCGCTCGAGCTCTACCGGTTGTTCTCTTCGCTCGAGTACCTGCCCAGCTCGCCCACCTTGTTCAACGCCGGCACGCGGCATGAGCAGCTCTCGAGCTGCTTCCTGCTCGATTCTCCGCAGGACGAGCTGGTGAGCATCTACCAGCGCTACACCGACATCGCCCTGCTCTCGAAGTTCTCGGGCGGCATCGGGGTGGCCTGGCATCGCGTGCGTTCGCGCGGCTCGCTCATTCGCAGCACCAACGGCCAGAGCAACGGCATCGTGCCCTGGCTCAAGACGCTCGACGCGTCGGTGGCCGCGGTCAATCAAGGCGGCAAGCGCAAGGGCGCCGCGTGCGTCTACCTGGAGACCTGGCACGCCGACATCGAGCCCTTCCTGGAGATGCGTGAAAATACCGGCGACGAAGCGAGCCGCACGCACAACCTGAACCTCGCCAACTGGGTGCCTGACCTCTTCATGAAGCGCGTGGAGAGCGACGCGAGCTGGAGCTTGTTCGACCCGAAAGACGTGCCCTCGCTGCCCGATCTCTTCGGCGCGGAGTTCGAGGCGGCGTACGTCGAGGCCGAAGGCCGGGGTCTGGCCAAACGCACGCTCAAGGCCCGCGAGCTGTACGCGCGCATGATGAAGACGCTCGCGCAGACCGGCAACGGGTGGATGACCTTCAAGGACAAGTCGAACCTCGCGTGCAACCAGACGGCGCTGCCGGGCCGCACGGTGCACCTCTCGAACCTGTGCACCGAGATCCTCGAGGTGACCTCGGGCGATGAGACCGCCGTCTGCAACCTGGGCTCGATCAACCTGGCGCGCCACCTCACCACCAACGACGCCGGGGCGCCGGCGTTCGACTTCCCCCGGCTCGGCCGCTCGGTGCGCTCGGCGGTGCGTCAGCTCGACCGCGTCATCGACGTGAACATGTACCCGCTGGAGAACGCGAAGAAATCGAACCTGCGCTGGAGACCGGTGGGCCTGGGCGTGATGGGCCTGCAGGATCTCTTCTTTCAGCTCGGCTTCGCCTTCGACTGCGCTGAAGCCCGCGCTCTCTCGAAGCAGATCGCCGAGGAGATCTACTTTCACGCGTTGGTCGCTTCGACCGAGCTCGCTGAAGAGCGCGGCGCACACCCGGCGTTCCAGGAGACGCGGGCGGCACGCGGCGAACTCCAGTTCCACGCGTGGGGCGTCACGCCCGCGGACACCGAGCGTTGGGATGGGCTCATCACGCGCATCAAGAAGGTTGGCCTGCGCAACTCGCTGCTGCTGGCGATCGCGCCGACCGCGACCATCGCCTCCATCGCCGGCTGCTCTGAGTGCATCGAGCCGCTCGTCTCGAACCTCTTCAAGCGCGAGACGCTCTCGGGCGACTTCCTTCAGGTCAATCGCTACCTCGTGCAGGAGCTCCGCGCGCTCGGCTCGTGGAACGACGACACCCGCGCAAAGCTGAAGCTGGCCGAAGGCTCGGCGCAGGGGCTCACGGAGCTGCCCGAGAACGTGCGACTGCGTTTCCGCACCTCGTGGGAGCTGCCGATGCGCTCGCTCGTCGACATGGCGGCCGATCGCGGCGCGTACCTGGACCAGAGCCAGTCGCTCAACCTGTTCATCGAGAGCCCGAACATCGGCCAGCTCTCCTCGATGTACATGTACGCGTGGAAGAAGGGCCTCAAGACCACCTATTACCTGCGCTCCCGGCCCGCGACGCGCATCGCCAAGGCGACCGTCGCGTACACCGAAGCGCCGAAGGTGGCCGACGCAGAGGCCATCTCGTGCTCGCTCGAGAACCCTGAAGCGTGCGAGGCGTGCCAGTGAGACTGCTCGATCCCGGCCTCTCCCTCACGCTGCGCCCGATGCGCTACCCGGTGTTCTTCGAGATGTACCGGGCGGCCATCAAGAACACGTGGACGGTGGAGGAGCTCGACTTCGCCACCGACCTCGCCGACCTGCACGGCAAGCTCACCATCGCCGACAAACACCTGGTGCAGCGGCTGGTGGCCTTCTTCGCGACGGGTGACTCCATCGTCTCGAACAACCTGGTGCTCAACCTCTACCGGCACATCAACGCGCCCGAAGCGCGCATGTACCTCTCGCGTCAGCTCTACGAAGAGGCGCTGCACGTTCAGTTCTATCTCACGCTGCTCGACACGTACGTGCCCGACCCCGAAGAGCGCGAGCGCGCGTTTCAGGCGGTGGAGAACATCGCTTCGATTCGCCGCAAGGCCGACTTCTGCTTCAAGTGGATGGGCACGATTCAGTCGGTACAAGCGCTCGACACGAAGGCGCAGCGCCGCGAGTTCCTGCTCAATCTCATCTGCTTCGCCGCGTGCATCGAGGGGCTCTTCTTCTTCGCGGCGTTCGCCTACGTGTACTTCCTGCGCAGCCGCGGCTTGCTGCACGGGCTGGCGGCGGGCACCAACTGGGTCTTTCGCGATGAGAGCGCGCACATGGCCTTCGCGTTCAAGGTGGTCGACACCGTTCGCGCCGAAGAGCCCGACCTCTTCGATGCGGAGCTCCAGGCGCGCGTGCTCGCCATGCTCGAAGAGGCCATCTCGTGCGAGGTGCAGTTCGCGGAAGACCTGCTCTCGGGCGGCGTGGCGGGCCTCTCTGCGAAGGAGATGCGGGCCTACCTCGAGTTCGTCGCCGATCAACGGCTCGCCATGTTGGGCATGCCGCGGCACTACAACGGGAAGAACCCGTTCCCGTTCATGGACCTTCAGGACGTGCAGGAGCTCGCCAACTTCTTCGAGCGCCGCGTCTCGGCGTACCAGGTGGGCGTCACGGGCGAGGTTGGGTTCGACTCCGCCTTCTAGAGCGACTAGCTCGCTCGCATGAGTGACGCCGCACCGAGGGACTACAAGACGACGCTGAACCTGCCGCAGACCGGGTTTCCCATGAAGGGAAACCTCGCCCAGCTCGAGCCCACCATGCTCGCCGCGTGGGATGAGAAGAAGGTCTTCGAGCTCATTCTCGAGAAGAACAAGAGCGCGCCGCCCTTCGTGCTGCACGACGGCCCGCCGTACGCCAACGGCAAGCTGCACGCAGGTCACGCGCTCAACAAGATCCTCAAAGACATCGTGGTGAAGTACCAGAACCTCGCCGGCCGCCGCGCCGACTTCATCCCCGGGTGGGACTGCCACGGGCTCCCCATCGAGCAGGCCGTCGAGAAGAAGCTGCGTGAAGACAAGGTCGATCGCCGCCTGATGTCGCGCGAAGACTTCCTGCAGAAGTGCCGCGAGTACGCGCTGCAGTTCATCGACATCCAGGCTGCCGAGTTCAAGCGCATGGGCGTGTTCGCCCGCTACGACGCGCGGTACCGCACGCTCGACTTCGACTTCGAGGCCCAGGAGATCCGCGAGCTGTCGAAGTTCGCGAAGTCGGGCTCGCTCTATCGAAAGAACCGGCCGGTGTTCTGGTGCGTGTACGACAAGACCGCGCTCGCGCTGGCGGAGATTGAGTACGAGGACATCAAGGTCCCCTCCACCTACGTCGCGTTTCCAGCGGAAGGAGATCTCGGGGAGAAGTGGGGCTTCCTCAAAGGCAAGCAGGTCGAGTTCGCCATCTGGACGACGACTCCGTGGACCTTGCCCGCCAACCTCGCCATCGCGGTGGCCCCGAGCTTCGAATACGTCTTCTACGAGCTGAGTGGTGGCCGGGTCATCGTGGTCGCCAAGGAGCTGCTCGCGAAGGTGCTCTCGGAGTTCGCGCCTGAAGAGCTGAAGGTCAAAGACGTGAAGGTCGGCGGCGGGAGCTTCGACGCCGCCGTGTTCGCCGACACCACGCGCATTCTCGGCTACGCGCTGGGTGAAGAGCTCGAGGGCCTGAAGTACCGCCACGTGTTCCTCGATCGCGTCTCACCCATCGTCACCGGTGAACACGTGACGCTCGAGGCCGGCACCGGGCTCGTGCACACCGCGCCCGGCCATGGCCCCGACGACTACGAGGTGGGCCTTCGGTACAAGTTGGATCCGTACAACCCGGTGAAGGCCGACGGCCGTTACGACGAGACCGTGGGGCCGTTGCTCGCAGGTCAGTTCGTGTTCGACGCGAACGAGAGCGTGCCGAAGCTGCTCGAAGAGAAACGCGCGCTGCTGAACAAGGTCGGTGAGTTCATCACCACCAGCTACCCGCACAGCTGGCGCAGCAAGAAGCCCGTCATCTTCCGCGCCACGCCGCAGTGGTTCATCTCGATGGAGCACGGCGACCTGCGCAAGAAGGCGCTCCAGCAGATCGACGAGGCCGTGACCTGGGTGCCGAAGTGGGGCCGCGATCGCATTCACGGCATGTTGTCGACCCGACCTGATTGGACCATCTCGCGGCAGCGCACCTGGGGTGTGCCCATTCCCACCGCGGTGTGCTCGGAGTGCTCGTTCGCCCTCATTGACCCCGTGTTGATGAACAAGGTCGCTGACGTGGTGGCCAAAGAAGGCGCCGCTGCGTGGTACTCGCGGCCGCTGTCCGACTTCACGCCGGGTGGTGACACCTGCCCCGCCTGCAAGAAGCCGACGCTCGTGAAGGAGACGGACATTCTCGATGTCTGGTTCGACTCCGCCTGCAGCTTCGCGGCGGTGATGGAGCAGCGCGAGAAGGCCAGCATCCCGGTCGATCTGTACCTGGAAGGTTCTGATCAACACCGCGGCTGGTTTCACAGCTCGCTGCTCGTGGGCGTCGGCACGCGCGGGGTGGCTCCGTACAAGACGTGTCTCACGCACGGCTTCGTGGTCGACGGCAATGGCAACAAGATGTCGAAGTCGCAGGGCAACACCGTCTCGCCCGATGACATCACCAAGAAGCACGGCGCTGAGGTGATGCGGCTGTGGGTCGCGTCTTCCGACTACCGGAACGACGTGCGGCTCTCGATGCCCATCCTCGACGGGCTTTCGGAGGGCTACCGGAAGATCCGCAACACCGTGCGCTACGCGCTCTCGAACCTGTTCGACTTCGATCCCGCGAAGGATGAAGTGAAGTCACTGCTGCCGCTGGAGCAGTGGGTGCTCGCTCGCCTCGATGCGCTCACTGAGAAGGTGAAGCGCGCGTACGACAACTACGAGTTCCACCTGGTGTTCCAGACCGTCGTCGACTTCTGCGCGAATGAGTTGTCGGCGCAGTACTTCGACATTCAGAAAGACACGCTCTACACGAGCAAGAAGGACGGCCTGAAGCGGCGCAGCGCCCAGACGGCGCTGTATCGGATCGCGAAGGAGCTGCTGGTGGTGCTTGCTCCGGTGACCAGCTTCACCAGTGAAGAGGCGTATGGGTATCTGCCCGGTGTTCGTGCAGCGTCGGTGTTCCTCGAGCCGTTTCCCAAGCCGGCTGGCGTGAACGATGCGGCGAAGGTCGCGGAGTATGACCAGTTGTTTGCCGTGCGCTCGACGATCTTGCCGCTGCTCGAGGCCGCTCGACGCGACAAGCTGATTGGCAAGTCGGAGGAGGCGCAGGTGACCATGGCTTCGTCGCCGTTGCTCTCGAAGTACTCGGGGGAATTGGCGGAGTTGTTCAAGGTCAGCGCGGTGAATCTCGTCGAGGGTGGCGAGATGAAAGTGGCGCTGGCGAGTGGGCATAAGTGTCCCCGGTGCTGGGCGTTCAGGGCTGAGGTCGGCGCTCAGGAGTTGTGCTCTCGGTGCACTGAGGCGGTTGGGTAGAAGCGGCCCCTCACCCCGACCCTCTCCCCGCTTCGCAGGGAGAGGGAGTTTCTCTTCGGCATACGTCATTCATCCGACGGACACTGGGAGGACCTCCCGACGGCCGATGTTCGTATTCACGTGAACCACGCACCATGGCGTCACCTCGCAGTCACCCAGGTGCTCCATGAAGAAGACCCCGTTTCACATCTCCGCAGGCGCCGTCGGCTCGGTGCTCCTCGCTGGCCTCGTCTTCGTTGGCCTCGTCACGGCGTTCGGCGACAACATCAAGGCGCTCTTCGGCATGAGCGCTGATGGGCTCGCGGGCGACACTCTCGTCGAGCGCCGCTCGTCGAGGAATCTGGGCAAGCTCGAGAAGAAGAAGCTGCAGAACTTCGCGAGCGAGAACTCCGGCTACCAGCCTCAAGCACCCGCCACCCCCACGGTCGTCGACGCGCGCAGCACGTTCGCCATCGACGTCGACACCGCCTCGTACACCTGGGCGCGCCGGTTGATCCTCGAGAGCAACTCGCTGCCGCCCGCTGACGGCATCCGCGTCGAGGAGTGGGTCAACGCCTTCGACTATGCGCTGGCTGCTCCGAAGAACGCACCGTTCGCGATCTCGGTGGAAGGTGCGGCTTCGCCGTTCGATGAATCGAAGACCCTGGTGAAGGTCGCCCTGCAGGGCCGCCGCGTGGATGAAGAGCAGCGCAAGCCTGCGCACCTCGTGTTCCTCGTCGACGTGAGTGGTTCGATGGCCGGTGCCGATCGCCTGCCGCTCGCCCAACGCGCGCTCGAGGTGCTCACCCGCCAGCTGCGCCCCACCGACACCGTGGCGTTGGTCACCTACGCGGGCAGGTCTGAAGTGGTGCTGCGCCCCACGAGCGCCGCGCGGCAGGATCAGATTCTCGCGGGCATTCGGTCACTCGGCACCGGCGGCGGCACCAACATGGGCAGCGGCATGGACCTCGCGTACCAGCTCGCCGTCGGCCAGGTGCAGCGCGGCACCAGCACGCGCGTCATCGTGCTCACCGATGGTGACACCAACATCGGGCCGAACCTCACGGCGGAGCAGATGCTCGCCTCCGTAAAGGCGCACGTGGAAGAGGGCGTCACGCTCACCACCGTCGGCTTCGGCGTGGGCAACTACCAGGGCAGCGCGCTCGAGCAGCTCGCCGATAAAGGAAACGGCCAGGCGCTCTACGTCGACTCGGAGCAGGCCATCGAACGCTCGTTTCGCCAGGGGCTCACCGGCACGCTCGAGCTCATCGCGAAGGACGTGAAGGTGCAGGTCACGTTCGATCCGAAGGTGGTCTCGTCGTACCGGCTCATCGGCTACGAGAACCGCGACGTGAAGGATGACGATTTCCGCAACGACAAGGTCGACGCGGGCGAGCTCGGCTCGGGTCACGCCGTCACGGCGCTGTATGAGGTGACGCTCACCTCGGCCGCCGGTGCGCTGGGTTCCGTCGCGGTGCGCGGGGAACTTCCTGATTCGAAGGAAGTGTTCGAGGCGACCGAGCCGATTACCCGCGCGGCGGTTTCACATGCGCTCAACGAGACGGGCAGTGACCTGCGGTTTGCCACGGCGGTCGCGCTCGGGGCTGAGTTGCTGCGTGGTCACACGGCGAACGGGTGGACGATGAGTGACGTCGCTGAGCTGGCGGAAGACGCTGCGGATGAACGCGCGCAGCGGCTCGAGTTCGTCGCGATGTTGCGGAAGAGCATCGGCCTTCGGGTTCAGCCAGTCGCTCAGGCAGCGAACTACGACGGTTACTGAAGTGCTCCCTCTCCCTGCGAGAGCGGGGAGAGGGTCGGGGTGTGGGGCCTTCACAGGTGGGGCGTCGGGCCCCTCACCCCAACCCTCTCCCCGCTGCGCAGGGAGAGGGAGCTATGTTTCTCCGGTGCTCGCATTTGCCGTCCCGATGATTCTTGCCGCCACGCCCGCTGACTTCATCGCTGACGTGAAGCCGCTCTACGACGTCGTCACCTGCCAGGGCACGCCACTGACCCAACTCGACGCGAAGACGCTCGCCGCGTACTGCGCTGGCCAGAACAAACGCTACGCCCACTTCCGTTCACGCTGGGCCGTGCAGGCCACGAAGTTCGTCGGTGACCTGCTGCCCCCCGAGTTGCCCGAAGAACTCGTGTACCCCTTCGGCGGCGGCGACTTGATGGCCGCCCTCGCGCTCTTCCCGAAAGCGAAGGTCATCACCACGCTCTCCCTCGAGCTCGCCGGAGATCCACGCCGCCTGCCCGGCCTCACCAACGCGAAGGTGCTCAAGTCGAGTCTCTCGGCGATCGCCAACGCCAGCGCCTCGACGTTGATGAGCAACGACAGTCTCTCCAAGAACCTCTCCGCGACGCAGCAGGGAGAACTGCCCGGCCAGCTCTCGATGCACCTGATGGGGCTCGCGCTCGCAGGCCAGGAACCCGTCTCGGTGAAGTTCTTCCGCGTCGAGCCCGACGGCACGCTGCACTACTTCTCGGCCGACGAAGTGAAAGAACTCGAAGGCACCACCGCGAGCAACCTGAAGGCTTCGTGGAAGGCGCCCGACTTCAGCCCTGCGTTCGCCAACGTCGAAATCCAATTCGTGCCGCGCGGCCAGCCCGACGCCCCGCGACGCACGCATCGCCACCTCGCGGCCAACCTCGCCAACGACTCGCTTCCGCCCGGCGTGCTCAAACACCTCGAAGCGAAGGGCCGGGTGACCGCGATGACCAAGGCCGCCAGCTACCTGTTGTGGCGCGAGGCCTTCAGCACGGTGCGCGACTACCTGCTCAGCCACGCCGACTTCATGGTCTCCGACTCGACTGGCATTCCGCCGCGCCACTGGACGACGCGCGGTTGCACGGTGGCCGCGTACGGCGCCTTCGAGAAGTCCTTCCTCGGAACCTGGGAGCCGTATCAGGAGGAGCTGCGCAAGACGTTCGCCACCGCGACGAAGCTCCCCATGCGGTTCGGGTACCCCGATGGCAGCCCGGGCAAACACAACCACTTGCTCATCGCGAGCTGCGTGAAGCCGAAGTGAGCTCAGCGGTCTGCTAGACAGCGAGCATGTCGCTTCGCACCCTGGTCTGTCTGGGCGCCGTGCTCTCTGCTTGCGGAGGCACGCGCATCACCTACGTCGAGCCCCCCGGGAAGGTGGACGTGGTGGTGAGCCCTGGCGTGGCGACCATCACCTGGGAACCCGGTCTCAACGCGACCACCGTTCTCGTCGCGCGCACGCTCGGCGGTGATGAAGCGAGCCCACCTGATGGTGGTGCAGTCGGCGACCCGCTGGGTAAGGGCACCATCCTCTACATCGGAGATCAGCTGAAGCTGATCGACGCCAACCTCCCCGACACCTGCGGTCCGTTCTCCTGGCACCTTTGGGGGCAGGCCACCGACGGCACCTGGTCGAAGACCGCGGCCACCGTTCGCTCCTTGCGCGGCGCGCACACGCTGGCGCCGACGGTCGAGGTGACCAACCTCACCTCCGTCTTCGATGGCGACAAACTGCGACTCAACTGGGATCCGCCCGAGCTCTCCACCGCCTTCGAGTTGGTGCGCGTGTTCAAGAAGCTCGGCAGCGCGCCCACCAGCATCAACGACGGCACGCTGGTCTACGCAGGTCCGTCAGCCACCGCGAACGAACCCATCAGCGGCCTCTCCACCACGCAAGACACGCACTACGCCGTCTTCAACTGCAACTCGTGCGACAAGTGCGGCGCCACCGCGCCGAGCATCGCCGTCACCGCGCCCCGTGATGGTGGGGTCAGCCTCGGCGTGAGCGCGCTCACCACCACCTTGAGCGCCGATAGAAGAAGCGTTCAGCTCGCCTGGGTCAGCACCGCGCCGCGCGTGAAGGTGGTGCGCACGTTGAATGGTCCCGCGACGGGTCTCACGGATCCAGCGGCCACGGTGATCTTCGATGGCGCCGGCGCGACCGCGAACGATCGCATCGACCAGCTGCTCCCCAACGTGCCCCTCGCCCCGCGGACGTACACGTACACCGCGTGGGGTTGCCTCGGCACCACGTGCAGCACCATCCCCGTGAGCACCACGCGCGCCATCACCCTGCGACAGGCGCTGCAGGCCGGCGGTTACACGCTGTTCTTTCGGCACGCCTCCGCAGGCACCTGCGCCGACAACCTCAGCCTCGGCAACGCGAGCAACACCAGCTCGCCCAACTGGTGGAAGCGCTGCGACGCCACCTGCGGCACCGCCACCGCCGAGCAACTCGGGGCCGCGTCGACGAACCAGCTGACCCAGGTGCAGGGTTTCTTCCAGAGCAACGCCATCGGAGTGAGCCGGGTGCTCTCGAGCGAGTTCTGCCGCGCCGTGCGCACCGCGGAAGGTTTTCAGTTCGGGCCGATGGTCGAGCAGACGCCGACGCTCACGTACTTCGTCTACGACGAGGCCAACCGCTGCCGCGATGCGTCGTCGTTGCTCAACGCCAACCCCTCTCAGGGAACCAACGTCGCGCACGTGGGCCACAGCACCTATCCGGCGGCGTGCCCGGTGCTCGATGGGCTCGACCCTGCTGATGCCGCCATCTTCAAACCTTCGCTGGGTGCACCGCCCCGCTTCATCGCGCGCGTGGCTGCCTCTCAGTGGAGCGCGCTGCCGTGATTCGCAAAGCGGCGGCGTTGGTGTTGTTGGCGTTGACGGCGGCCGGCGGGCTCGCGTGGATGACCTCTCCCATCGAGCCGCATCCGTGGACGCCGCCCCCGGTTGCACCACCCGTGGGCCCGTACGCGCTGAACGATCGGCTGCAGCCCCTGGAGTGGTGGGCGAAAGACCTGATCGGCCCTGAAGCGATCACCATCACGCCTGATGGGAAGCTGCTGGCGGGGCTGCGCGATGGCCGCATCGTGAAGCTGAAGGTCGGCTCCGATGAAGTCGAGGTGGTCGCCGATACGAAGGGCCGCCCGCTTGCGATGGAGTTCCACCCCGACGGCCGGTTGATCATCTGCGACGCGCACGCGGGCCTGCTGGCGATGGACGCGAGTGGAAAGCTCGAGGTGCTCGCGACGGGTCACTCCGGCATCCCGTTCAAGTTCGTCGACGATCTCGTGATCACCCGAGACGGCACGATCTATTTCACCGACGCGAGCGCCCGGAATTCGATCGAGCAGTTCACTGAAGATCTGCTCGAGCATCAGAAGACAGGGCGGCTGCTCAAGTACGTGCCCGCGACGAAGGAGCTCACCCGCATCGCTGACGGTTTCTCCTTCGCCAATGGGCTGGCGATCTCCGAAGACGAGTCGTTCCTCGTGCTGGCAGAGACCGCCAGCTACCAGCTGTGGCGCGTGTGGCTCACCGGCGAACACGCGGGCCGCAAGGAGCTGTTCACCGATTCGCTCCCCGGTTTTCCCGACAACGTGCGCTGGTCGCCGTCACGCAAGGGCTTCTGGGTGGCCATCGGTTCTCCGCGCAAGCCGGAGCTCGACATGCTCGGTGACTGGCCGAACATTCGCCGCATCGTGGGTGGGTTGCCGAAGTTCCTGCAGCCGAAGGCGGCGCGGCATTCGTATGTGCTGCTGGTCGATGCCGAGGGCAAACCCGTCGAGTCGTTTCAGCATGACGCGCCCGACAGCTACTCACCCATCGCGTGCGTCACGGAGCATGAGGGGTATTTGTACCTGGGGAGTTTCGTTCGAGAGGGCGTGGCTCGGTTCAAGCTTCCGTAGCCCGCCCTTCAGAAGGTCTGCCGTCCTCTCGCGGCAGCAGGGGCTGTGCCGCCCAGGCTGAAGTCGCCGCGGCTCAGGCCACGCCACACGGCCTCCAGCGGGCCGACGCGGAACTGGCTCGTCCACCACCACGCCAGCGCGAGTTGCAGCGCCCAGAAGACGAAGGCGGCCAGCAGCAACGCGCTTCGGCTCCAGGTGCCGTACAGCCCCAGCCCATGGCCACCGAACACGAAGGTGCCGACCACCGAGTGCATCAGGTACGCAGAGAACGCGACGCGGCCCAGGCGGCCCGCGGCCTCGAGTGGAAGGGCGGTCGGGAAGCGGTGCACGAGCGCGACGCATGACAGCGCGTAGCCACCCGTCAGACCCAGCGAGCCGAGCTCGATGCACGCCTGCGCGAAGAACCACGCGCGCAGCTCGAAGTGCGAGCTCCACTGACGAGCACGCAAAGCACGGCGCTGGCGGCCCTTCTCGAGGAGGCTGAGACCGGCAAGACCAACTCGCAACGCTGGGCCTGGGTGGGCGGCCGACGCAGAGATCGCCGCACACGCCGGGGCCGTCGCGCGCGGGGTTGCGCTGCTGGTCGCGATGGCGTTGGTCGCGTGGTCCATCTGGGGCGTGACGCCAGCGGCCATCGCCCGGGGCTGCCTCGACTGAACGACTGCTGAGTCACCCGTTTCACCGCTCGTCGCCCGACTCTCACCCTGGAGCACCCATGTTCGTCACCGCTGTTCTGGCATCAACACTTCTCGCAATGCCCTGGTCGCTCGATGCCTCGGCGCGCCTGACGGGCGTCGGTTTCACCCCGTCGGCCCAGGGCGGCGGCGCTGAGGTGGGAGCGGCCTTCGCGCTGGCGGGCGGTCGGTGGCTTCAGGTCGACCTCGGGCCTCGTCTCACGGTCGACTTCACCGCCTTCAGCGGTCGCTTCATCGCGTTGTCTGCGGCGCTCGAGCTGCGAGCCAAGCCCCATGCGCTGGTGTGGCTGGATCTTCGCGTCGCGTACAGCAACACCAACTTCATGCTCGCCGCGGCGGTGGTTGAGCGGCTCACCGGGCAGCCCCACCAGGCCGTGATGAACGAGCTGCTTTTTTCCAGACTCGACGCGCCGCACCTGACGTACCGGCCTGATGAGTTCGACACGAAGGGCTGTCGGCAGCCAGCCTTGGGGCAATGCAGCAGTTCAACGCGACCTCGGAAGACGAGGAATGGGCTGCATTTCCACAGTTCGACGCGTTCGATGGCTACGGGCTCGGCCTCATCCGATGGCGCATCGATGGCCACGTCGGCATCGGTCACTCCGGTGACGGGTTCGGCTACCAGGCGGCCGCCTTCTTCTTCCCCGAAGACGACTTGACGTTCGTGCTGCTGGCCAATGGCTCTTCGCCAAAACACCTCGTGGACCGCATCGATGCCGCCCGCGACCAGCTTCTGCGTGTCGCCTTGACGCCGGCGCCTTGAAAGCCCGTGAGCACCGCGGGTCGCTTCTGCCTGGGGGCCCGCTCGAAACAGAGCGATCGTGTTCATCGAGTCGAAGCAGGCCAGTTGGCCACGCATCGAGTGGGTGGTGCCACCGCCGCCCCTCTGGGAGAGGGCCAATTCAATCAATACCAGGCCAGTTCCACCGGCACCTTCGCCGCCCCACGAATCACCTGGATCGCCTCATCCGGAGGCGGCGTTCCGGCCATCTCCCACGGATCCTCTCGCATCGGCCGAATGAGCACCTTCGACACGCACCCCTCCGGAAGCGCCGCGACCACCACGGCATGCTTCTCGAAGTTCGCCCGATCCCACGCGCGAATCTCCAACGTTCCTCCAGGCGTGTTCGGCTTCACGAACACGTAGCTGCCCACCGACGCCAACCGAAGCTGTGACAGCCGGTTTGATCGCATCAGCTTCCCCATCACCTCGGCAGCCGTAAACTCTGTTTGCACCCGCAGCTCCCGAAGCGTCGGCAACGCCGCGATCACCGCGTCCGGATCCAACTCGGTCGATGCGCGGCAATCGAGCATCTCCAGCTTCAGCCCTTCCAGCTGCGTCGACTGAGGAGCCGAACCGGTGACCAGCTTCTTGAACTTCGGCAAACCACCGAGCTCCTTCGCCCAATTGAATCCGGCCATCCACGCGTTGGTGTGCAGCTCCACCAGTTCCTGGAGCGAGCGGATCCACGAAGACAGCGCCTGCGTCAGGTGGAGTGCCTCGAGCTTGTCCATGCCGGCAAACGTGGTGTCCGTCAGCGCGGGCCCGGCGTGACCGAGCTTCAGTTCCCTCACCTTCTTCAGCAGGGCCACGTGTTCGCGCCCCGGCAGAAACGCCAGCCCCACCGACGTCCACGGCACTGGCGTCTCGAACTGCTCCAGCAACTCCGGTTGGAGGCCCCCGACGGTGGTCACCTGCGCCGCGGTCTCGTGCGACAAGAACGCCTTCGCCTGCTTCACCGAGACCTGACGCTCGAAGCCCGTGACCGTGTGGAGCATGCGCACTGCGGGCAGACCCACGATGGTCTTGAACATGCGCGGCTCGATGAGCAGCTCGTCAGGAAAACCACGCGCGAGGTGACACGCGCCCCCTTGGGAGAGCGGCAGTGCCCACGCCACGCGCCGTTTTGCGTCGCAGCTCAGCTCACGCTCCCGAATGAGCTGCGCCGGAGTGGTCACTCCCTTCGCCCGGGCGAGCTGCAATGCGATGAACTCACCGCGTGCATCGCCACGTTCGGAGAGTGCGTCGGCGAAGACATGCCGAGGCGTGTCGTCTGCAGGAGCCGCGTAGATCGCTGCCAGCAGCGCTTCGTCGTCATGCCGCGCGGACTTCTTCTGCGCCGAACCCCGACGCACCTTGGTGGCTTCCGCTTCGAACAAGGCCTCGAGCGCAGCGCACTTCTTCTCGAGCGCAGCGGGCAGCGGGCCCGGCTTGACCTGATCGATGGACGCCACGGTGCGCAGAAGCAGCGCGGTCACGTCATCACCGACCGAGGTCTCCAAGATGCTCTTGTAGCGGGCGGCGAGATCTTCGAGCGAGGGCCGTACGCGCGGGTCGCCCGAGTCAGCCAGGGCCTTCGCGCACGCACGGAAGAAGGGCAGGGCGGTGCGCGCGCGATAGGGCGGCGCAGCGAGCAACTCGATCAGCCCAGAGTTCACGCGCGGATCATTCAGCTTCGAGAGCAACATGATGCGGTCAGCTGATTCGGCCGAGGTGCTGCCGCCGATCCCCGCGAGCAGTCGCGGCAGGTCGAGCACGTCGTCCTCTTCCAGCACCGCACGCCACGCTTCTGCATCCGCTGCCTTCCGGCTCATCCCCACCGGTGAACGCGGCTTCTCGGCGGCGAGCGCGCGGGTGGTCGCCCACTGCGCCACCTCGGCAAAGCGGGGATGCTTCGTCTTGCGCCACCCAGCGATCGCCTCACGCAGCGCCTGGGGCGGAGTCAGCAGAGCCATCTCTTTCACCATCAGCGGGGTTCTACTTCGACTCAGCGCTTCTTCTTCGGCGAAGCACGCGACTTCGTCGGCTTCGCTGGAGGCGTTGCAGTTCCTCCGAGGGCGACCCACCACGAAGCGAGCAAGCCTTCGGTCTGCGGCGGCCCATCGAGCACCAGCTTCAGCGCGTCATTACTGCCTTCGACACGCCCGCTCTCGTCGATGACGCACCAGTGTTTGCCCGCGGTACGGAGGAGATCGAGCCAGGTGTCGTTTCGCCAACGCCACAGCCGCAGCGATCCAGAACCCATGGGCACCAACACCACTTCCTCCGTCGCGAAGCGAACCGCGTGCGCCTGGTCGGCCCAGAAGGTCGAGCCCTCGAGCTTCGCCAAGCGGCTGCCTGCCGCATCGAAGACGCCGGTCTCGCTGAAGCCGATGGTGGCGAAGTACTTCCCCGAGGGGCTCGGAGCGCCACCGCTGCCCGGGAGCTCGAGCGGAGTCGCCTCAGGGCGTGCGTACGCAAACACCTTCGACCCGCCATGGCCGTACGTCACCGCTGTGAAGGCTTCACTCTCCTGGCTCGCCACCAACCAGCGCACCCAACCGTCGGGAGGGCTCCTCAGCTCTTTGATGAGCGCGCCTTGCCACGACACCTCTGACAACTTCGTCTCGGGCCCTGCGGTGAGCAGCCGGCCACTGGGCAACGCGCAGACCGCGGCGCTCACCACACCTGTCGCGACCTCCTTGCCGGTCAGGTCGAACACCACCGCGCCCGTCGTCACCAGCGGCTCGCTGGGATGAAAGGCAGCGCTCGACGGCTCGCCGATGCGGCCGCGCAGCTTCACTTTCCCAAGCGAAGCCGTGCGCGTGGAGTTCGTCGTCAGCAGTTCACCGGTGCCGGGCTGCAGCTCGATCGCCAGCGCTGTGCCCTTCTTCACGTCGACGATGCCGTGGCTGCTCCACACCTCGCGCTCGTCGGGCTGATGCCGAATGACGTGAAGCGTGTTGTGCGCGGCGCTCCAGCGGGCCGTGTGAGTCCGGCCCACGGGCTTGCAGGTGGCGCGCGGCGTGAGCTCCCAACGAGTGGGGTCGAAGTCGAAGAGCGAGAGCGCTCCGTCGTGCTCGACCGCAGCCAACCGCGTGCCATCGCCTGAGAAGGCCACCTTCAGCGACTTCAATGACAGCTGCGCCACCGTCTTTGCTTTCACCGGCTCGACCACCACCAGCGCTTGCGTGCCCACGACGACGACGTGGCCTCCGACCGCGAGGAGCGCCATCGGGCTTCCTGCCTGGTTCAGTCGCTGGTGCAAAGAGACCGAGGCCGTCACAGCGCCCGTCGGGTCGCGTCGCTCCAGCACCGTGGCGTTCCACGTATGCCAGAGCACCCACAGCGTCTCTTCATCGGTGAAACAGGCGCCGGTGGCCCTGAGGTGCTCGATGGACTCTTGAATCGACTCGCCCGGCTTGCGCTGAGGGCCGTGCGTCAACGTCACGGGCTTCGTATCGGGATTCGACCAGAGCGCCACCTTCCGGTCATTCCAGCTCGCGCCGCGGGTGCCAGCGGGGCTGGTGACGACCTGATCAGCCGGCGCCTTGAGTTCCTTCGTTCGAGTTCCGCTGAGCCATTGCAGCTTCTCGCTGCCGAGGGCACCGATCAGCCCGTCTGCCGTCGCAGCCAAAGCGAGAGGCCCATACCCGTAGGTCGGGACGACAGGGCTGCCGTCAGCGGTCACGAGCAGTTGTTGACCTCGCCACAACAGGGCGCCGGTGTGCCGCTCGGAGCGGGTCAGCGCGCGGAGGGACTCGTCGAAGCGGTGCAGGTGGCCATTGCTGAAGGCCACGCGACTGCCGTCTTCATTCAGCGCGAGGTGGAACGTGCCCGTCGAGGCGGGCGCCAGAGCCGAGAGGCGAAGTGTCATGATTGATTCTCGACATAAACCCGGGCGGCGACTCCACCACCCCTCGGATTAGCGCTCGACAGGCGATTTCAAAATCCGAGGGGTGTTCTGCGGTACGTCAGGGGTCAGGGTGGACATGAGCCGAAATGCGTTTCTCGTTGCTGTCGTGGTCGCTGCCTTCCCCGGCATCTCCACGCTGGTGGTCCCGTGATGCGCTTCAGTCAGCTTCACCTCGCCGCGGTGATGTTCGTCGCGTCTCTCGCCGGTTGCCGGTGTGAGCCCGTGGTGCGCCCGACCACGGGGGGCCTCGAGGTTTTTCCGACGACGCTCGAGTTCGGGCCCGTTTTCGTGGGTGCGAAGCGAGTGGCGTCGGTGACGTTGACGAACACCGGGCTCGCATCGCTCGACGTGACCGCTTCGACCGAGGCACCTTTCTCGACTGCGCCCGCGCTCCGGCTCGGCGGGGGCGAATCGTTCACGCTCGAGGTCGAGTTCACACCTCCTGGTCCGGGAGAAGTGGAAGGCAGGCTGCGCGTGGCCGCTGATGCCACGGTCTTCGACGTCACGCTGCTGGCGGTGGGGTTGGCGCCGCTCTCGTGTCAGGGCTCGCAGTGCCAGAGCAGCGTGTTCGACCCCGTGCAGGGTGTTTGTGTGACGGCCACGCTCGCAGACGACAGCCCGTGTGCGCCGGGCTGTGGAGCGTCGGGCCAGTGCGTTCGCGGCGTCTGCCTCGCGCAGTCGGGCGGCAGTTGTGACGACGGTGACCCGTGCACCATCGACGCGTGCGGCGCTGACGGTGGCTGCGTCGCGGTGCCGCGCATCTGCCCGGTGTCTGACCGCTGCCAGCTCGCCTCGTGTCAGGCGGGGGTCGGCTGCGTCGAACAGCCTGTCGAAGACGGCCTCGCGTGTGGTGAAGCCACCTGCGCCACGGCTCAAATCTGTCTGGGCGGCCGCTGCATCGGCGCTCGCACGCCCGACGCAGACCGGCAGTGCACCTACGTCGATGTCTCCGCGCACGACGACACCTCGTGCGCCCTCAACGTCGCGGGCCGCGCGCGGTGCTGGGGCGCGAACCCGAACGATCAGTTGCTGCGAGGCGCACCGAGCAACGGTGAGTCACCTGGCGTCTGGCCCGTCGGGTTCCCCGTCGCGTCGTTCACCGGCGGGAAGTACCCTTGCGCGGTTTCCGCCAGCGGCCGCGTCGTCTGCCCCGGTATCCCAGTCGACGCGGGAACTGATCTCTGGACTGAGTTCTTCCCTGTCGGTGGGTGCGGCGGCCCGGGCGGCCCCAGCGGTCTGCTCAAAGATGGAGGGCTGGTGTCGTGCCTGTCGCACCCTGCGCTCGTCGATGTGGGCCCCGTGTCGCAGCTCGCGGTTTCACTGACGCACGCGTGCGCGCTGAAAGCAGACGGAGGCGGGCTGTGTTTCGGCACGTCTCCCGGCTCGTTCCTCGATGGCGGCACGTCGCCGGCCGCGGCTCACATCGAAACGGCCGCCATCCTCGAGATCGTGCCCACCTTCGACAGAAACACCTGCACGCTCGACCCGGCCGGGGCGGTCACCTGCTGGGGGCTGCGACCGGGACAAACGCCACGGCCCACCGCCCCGTGGAAGAAGATCGCGCCCCGGAGCTACGGGAACATCACGTACGGGCACCGCACTGACGGGCGGGTCGACCGGTGCATACAGCAGGCCGACGGTGGCATCCCCAACGCGTGGCAAACGTGCGAGCTGCTCCCCGACGCCGGCCCCTTTGTGAAGATCGCCGTTGGAAATATTCACGGGTGCGGGCTGACCGACGCTGGCGAGGTCGCTTGCTGGGGCTACAACCCGGCTGGCCAGCTGGGAACTGACGGACTCCCGCTGGCTGCCGTGCGCCGCGATGGGGGTGATGTGGCCTGGTACGAAGGTACAGGGTTCACGATGGAGACGGCCTTCAAGGATGGGGGTGTGGTCACCGCGCCCCGGTCCGGCAGTCAGCCCGGCTCGCAGCTGAGCACGGCTTTCCGCGTCGATGACCTGTGCGGAAATCTCATCATCAGTGAAGGAGCGCTCTTCAGCTTCGACGCGATGGGCGTCAGCACCCGCATCGGCGCGGTGCCCACCGATGCGTCGCTCGAGCAGGCCTTGATCCAGACGTTCGGGACCTCGTGTTGCACGTTCAGTGCTTCGCAAGGAATGGCGTCGACGTGCCGGGAAGTGCCATCGGTCGCGACCCGAGAGCAGCTGCGCGCGTGGCAGCGGCACGACTTCCGACAGTTCGAGTGCGGGGTGCTCATGGACGGCGGGGTGGTCTGCTCCGGTGACCCGCGCGCGCACCAGCTGGGCCTGGCCGACGCGGGCGCGACGAGCGGTTCGCCTGTGCTGCCCGCGGCGCGGTCGCTCGAGCTGGTGAACTCGGGAGCCTGCGCCCTGACGCTCAGCGGAGAAGTGTGGTGCTGGGGCGACTCCATGGGCCGCACCGAACCCTCGCCGATTCCCGGGCTGCTCCGACCGGTTCGGCAGCTCGAGTGCGGTGACTTGCATTGCTGCGCGTTGACGGGCTCCAACGGCGTTCAGTGCTGGGGCGACAACAGCGCGCGTCAGCTGGGTTCAGCCGGGCCCTCGACGTTCGTGCCGAGGCGCGTGGCCATCGGTGGCCCCGTGACGAGGCTCTCGCGGTTTGCGCAGTGTGTGGTGCTCACGACGGGCGAGGTCGAGTGCTGGGGCAACTACGCGCGCGAGGGGCTCACTCAAAGCGAGGCCCCGATTCGGGTCATCCACTGAACAGGGCTGCGTTCCATGATCAGTCGCGTTCAGGGGCTTGCGCCGCGTGCCAGAGCTCGAGGTACTTCGCACGCACCGAGGCATCCAGTTGCGTAGCGAGCTCGACTGCAAGTTGCGTTGCGCGAATCAGATCGAGCACGTCAGCGAGATCCTTGATGCGATGCGGTGCGCTCATGCCCGAGGCGAGCTTCGGCTCGATCAGGCGAGGGGAGCAGCTTGCAGTTGACGCCGCACCTCCACCCGCTGGTGCCGGAGTCGCTCTGGACGGAGGCGGGCGAGGTGATGGCGCTGCCCGCGGTGGACGACGACGAGCCGCTCACTATGCGGGGTTCTCCTGATTTCTTCGGCTCATCCATCCGATGCTCTCCCATGCAGGGAGGGGCAGCGATGGGAAGCGGTGATGCAGTTCGTGGTGCAGGAAGCTCGCGACCACTGCGCTGCGAGTCCACTCGAGGTGCCTGGCGATTTTCACGAAGTGCGCGGGAGGGCGATGCGGAAGATTTGACGCCCACGCCGAAGCAGTGAGCTGCAACACGACGTTCACCAACACCCACGCGGCGCCGAGCGTGGTGCGGCTGATCAGCGCGAGTACGGTGAGCGCGATCGCAGCCATGGTCTCGGCGATGAGCCACGCCCTGTTGTCGCCGGCGCGAAAGGCTTCGGTGCGGTACTGCGCCGCGTTCATCGGGCCCGCGAGCACCGCGCGCCACAGCGTCATGGTGGCGCCCACGCCTTCGAGATCGTCAGCGGCAAGAGGCCGGGCGTGGTGGCGCAGGTGCAGCGCTCGCATGCCGTGACCGGCGACCAACATCGGGAGCGCGGCGAGGCTGAGCGCCAGCTCGTTCAAGCGCCGCGGAAGACCGAGGGCTCCGTGCGCGAGCTCGTGGGTGAACGCGAAGGCGGCGAGGTGCAACACGAGCGCTCCGGCCAACGCGACCGGCGCGTGGTGGGCGCCTGCGATGAGTAGGACGATCGCGATGGCGTGGCGAACGGCGTGTCCCAACAGTGCTTCCACTTGGAGTCGTGCACTCATGGTGGCCTCACCTGTGAGTACCGGACGCGACGCCAGTTGGTTGCGTCCCTTCCCCCTCTCCCTGCGAAGAAGCGGGGAGAGGGTCGGGTCAGCGCGGCACGGGGATCATCGGAGGTCGGTGAAGAACAGCGGCGCGCCCTGCTTCAACGCCACCCCGAGCTTCGCCCCGTTGCCGACCCCGATCGTCGCTGGAGTCACGACCCACAGCTGCAACAAGGGGGCGGCGAGCGTGGTGGTCAGGTGGTCGCGCGTCAGCCGAGTTCCGGCCGGCAGGTCCCTGGCCGCGACGACGATCTGCTCGTCTCCGGGCGGGAGATTCTTCACCACGCCCTTCGTGAACTCGCCACGCGCTGCAGCGTCGGTCCCCACGCCATGCGCGCATCGATGACTCCGCTGGGCAGCGTCGCCGTGGGGATGACGGACCACGAGGGGACTTCAAGTCGAACGAAGACGCTGCACTGCGGCCTTCACCATCGACACCACTTCCGCCCGCACCTTCTCGTGCTGTTCAGCCGTGCGCGTGCGCCACAGCTCGCCGGCGACCACGCCGATCACGCTGTCGCACAACACCTCGGTGGTCAGCTGCACCTTGTCCGGGTCGAGCTCGGGGAAGCTCACACGCAGACGGGCCGCCAGCACGCCTGCGAAACGATCGCGCTCCGCCACCACCGGCCGCATCCACCCCAGGCGCGCGATGGCTGCGATGGTCGCGCGCGTGCGATCGGGATGCGCGAGGTAGAGCTTCATCGTGGCATCGACGATCAGCGGGAGCGCCTCGTCGAACGACACCGCGTTCGTCGCGTTCACCTGCTTCTCCAGCTCGACGAAGTTCGCGTCGGTCAGCCGGGAGAGGAACGCGCCGAGCACGTCTTCACGATTCGAGAAGTAGTCGTAGAGCGAACCAATGCCGATGCCCGCGCGCCGCGCCACGCCCTCGAGTGACACCTTCTCGGGGTCGCCCACGCGGGTCAGCAGTTGATCTGCCGCTTCGAGGATCGCGCTCACCACCGCGCGCGATCGCGATTGTTGCGGCTTCTTGCGGAGGTACTCCGACTCATCGAGCGGCACGGTGCCGATGAGTCTACTTCACGGACCTCAGAAGTCTTCGAGGTCGCGAATGCGCTGCTCCAGGTCGGCTTGCAGGCTGGTGTCACGGGAGCCGTGGGGCGTGGCGAGGGCGCGCTCCCAGGCGGCCTTCGCTTCTGCCTTCTGGCCTGCGCCCGCGTGCGCATCACCCAGCGCCACGATGGCCGCCGCGTAGTGGGGGTCGAGCCGCACTGCATTGCTCAGCGCCACGACGGCCTCGGGCCAGCGCTTCTCATCGACCAGCAGCCGGCCGAGTGAAAAGTGCCCCATCGGGCTGTCGGGGAACTGGCGCACCATCTCTTTGAACATCGCTTCACGGTCGCTCATGACGGCTGGGCTTCTACTCCACAGGGTCAGAAGTTCGTCTTGAAGAGCTCCGCTTCCGACTCGGCCTGGCTCTTCAGGAGCGCCGCCTTGAACTGGCGCTTGAAGCGCTTCGGATCGTTCGGGTACCGATCGAGCACTCCCAGCACCACCGAGGGGATCGCCCATTGCTCGCTGTTGTTCGAGTAGTAGTGCACCTGCGTCCGGTAGCTGCCCGTGTGCGCGCTGCGCTGGTGGAAGAGCTCGGGGCCATAGCCGCGCGTCTCGTCCCAGAAGAGCTTGCCGCCCGAGCGGGTGTCCCGTTCCTGGTACCAGGTGCGCACGCCCTCGGGCCCGGTGACCCACAGGTCGATGTCGATGTCGTCGGCGTTCCAATGCAGCGTCACCTGCAGGTCGAGCGGCACGGGCACGCCTTGTGCGAGAACGGCCAGCCGCCCTGTGACCGCTTTGCGCTGCGCGTCGTTCAACGTCGAGCCGCCGAGCAACCGCCTGAGCCACTGCACGTAGGCCTGGCGGCCCGCTTCGACGACCTGCGAATGCCGGTCCCACGTGCGCGCCAGCACCAGCTCGTAGTTGAGCGCCGCATCGGCGGTACGGCCCGCCTCGACCAGGGCGAGCGCTTCTTCGAGATAGGCCTGCACCTCGAAGCTTCGGGTCGCGCGCAGGTGGCCGAAGATCTCAGCCGCGGGCTGGGCCAGGCCCTGTGACAGCAGCACGAAGCCCGTCATGCGCAGCGCCTCGGGATCTTCCGGCCGCAGCTCGACCACCGAGGAGATCGCCCGCGCCGCACCGAGCGCATCCCCCGCCTGAAACCGCGCCTGGCCGATGGCGTGGAACACCAACAGGTCCTCCGGGGACTTCTTGCGCGCAGCCAGGTACGCGGCCTCGGCCTGCGCTCTCGCCTCGCCGCCCGCTGAAGGCTCGAGCTTCAGGTTCGCCAGCGGATCCACGCGCCCGCCCTTCGGCAACTGCGCGAGGAAGTCCAGGGCCGGTTGACCGAGCGCGGTGCGCTCGAGCCCCGCTGGCACGTCTTCGCCGCGGGTGAGGCTGGTCTTCGCCAGCGCTTCCAACTCCGACATGCTGACCTGCACCTTCTTCAGCGCGTACTGCACGTACTCCGCGTCGGTCTCCAGCACGAGCAACGACGCGAGCCGGTTGGTCATGCCGAAGTGCTGCGAGAGCGCGAGGATCAACGTGTCGAGGCGCGAGCTCTCGAGGGCGAGGAGCCGCTCGGTGTGCAGCTCGGCCCACGCACGGCCCGCGAGCATGTCTTGGCCCTCGGTCTTGAAGGGCCAGCGCAGCGTCACCGGCACACCGTCGAGCGATCCCTGGGCGACGATCTCACCCGAAGGCCCCTGCCCGCCCAGCACCCGGCCGGCGACCTCGATCACCTGGCCTGGCACCAGCGCTTGCGGCGCGCCGCGCACCACGAAGTCGTGCACTCTCACCCCGTCGACGCGAATCGACTCGATGCGCAGCTGCGGGTTGCGATGGGCGAGCGCCGCGGTGGCCACCTGTGATCCGGAGAAGCAGGTGACGACCTGGCCACCGCGATCCGTGAGCGCCTCGAAGAGCGTTCGATTGATCGCCGCGTCGCCGAAACGGAACGCGATCCACTTGAGCGACTGCGCGCGGGGTGAGCGCTTGAGCAAGAGCCTCGGGTTCGTCTCACCCCACGTGAGCTTGCCGTCGGAGAGCAGGAACGCGGTCGCACCCGCCGGAAGCCAGGCGGTGCTCTCGAGCAGACCGAGCGCGCTCTCGAAGCTCGTGGCGCCTTCGCGGAAGATCGTGTTCAGCGCTCCGATCGTCTCCTGCCGCGCAGCCGGGGCGTTTTCTCGCATTCCCGCGGGGAAGAGCCAGCGCGACCGGATGTCGAAGAGCAGCACGTTGAAGCGCTTGATGGTGTCGTCCTTCTCGAGCACCTGCTGCAGCACCTGGCCGACGAGGCGCGCCCGATCTCCTGCTTCGGAGAGCGAAGTGTCGACGATGAAGAGCGCGTCACCGGTCGGTGCCGAGGCCGTCGTCTGCGGGAACTCAGCGACGAGACGTCCGTAGACGAAGTGCCCGGGCAGCTCGGCATCGCCTCCTCCCACGAGCAGCTGCGCGGCCGGCGCCAGCGGCTTCATCGCCAGTCGCAGATCCTGTGCGAAGGGCTTGCGATCGAGCATCAACGCGGCGACCGAAAAACCAGACACCCGGGTCGTGAAGGCCGCCAGGCGATCTTCACCGCCGACCGTGAGCGCCGCGGGAGTCGACTTGGAATCGTCGACCAGCAGCCGCACCTCGAAAGTAGGGATCGCCGTCGCAGGCAACGGAAAGGCGTAGTGCAGGAAGTGGCCGTCAGACGACAACGTCTGTTCGTACACGAGGACCACGCGCTTCAGACTCTTCGCGGCGATCGGGTAGACCCGCGCTTCGAAGTCGTTGCCACCCGCCCACTCGAGCAGCGCGGGATCGACGCGACGGCGCGTGATTGTCTCGTAGGTCTTCGCTGCCTGTTGTTTGCCCACGACGCGCGCGGGGCGAAAGGCCTTCCAATCGATGCCGGGCGAGGTGGCAGGCGTGATGGCAGTGAGGTTCGCGGTCACCACCACGTCGTTCCCGAGCGGAGGAAGCACGCCGCCGGATTTCGCCAGCTTCTCCACGTCGAACGGCAGCGCGCCCTGGAAGGTGCCGAAGAACGCGGGGCTCGCGTCTTGTGGCAACGGGTAGCGCAATGAGCCCTCGAGCTCGCGGTCGAACGGGTTCTCGACCACGTAGTCCACCACGGTGCGCGCGCGGGGGCCCTCGACGTAGACGAAGGTGCGGAGCGCCCGAATCGGCAGCGGCTTGAACTGGCCGGTCTCATCGCGAAAGACGATCTTGCCGAGCCTGGGTGACTCGACCGCGCGATCCATCAACGGCGCGGCGTACACTTCTTCGACCGGGGGAGAGCCACCGCCTCCGCTCCCGCGAATGACCTGGATGGTCTTGAAGCGCTTCTGCTGCAACACCCGCGGGCGCTCGCCGGAGAGGACCGTGTCGAGCGTGGAGCGGCCCTGATCCACCAGAAGCTCGAGGTCATCGGGGTTGCGAAGGACCACCTGGATGAGGCCGGTGTCTTCCGCCTGCGCGAGGAGCTCGGCTTCTTCGGGCAACACCTGGAACGTCACCTGGCGCAGGGGAAAGGCCGCGGTGGGCTGGCGATCATCAGGCCCTACCGCGAGCACCACCACGTTCTGAAGAAGCCGCACCACGACTTCCTGGCCGGTGACCGGATCCTGAAGTGAGTTCAGCAAGTCAACGTGATCGCCCCGCTTCACCAGGTCGGCGCCCGTGGCCACGATGCTCACCGCGCGCAGGCCCGAAGGCGTGCTCGCGCCGAGATCGAAGGGAACGCCAGGCGGGGTGAGGGCGCCGAGCTGAATGAAGTCGCCCTTCGACAAGGGCACCCGAACCGCGCCGCCGAGAATGGAGTGCAGCGCATCGGAAGACACGGCGCCTGGGCCCGCTTCCGAGAGGTGGGTGACGTGCGCAGCGCTGAGCAGCTCGGGCGTCAGCACGGTTCCGGCCGAGAGATCGCGCGCGGCGGTGAGGACCGTCGGACCGTCCGGCGCGCCGCAAGCGAAGGCCGAGAGGAGCGCGGCGACGGAGAGCGATCGGATCATTCTTGTTTGCCCGGCAGCACCGGAACCGGCGCGGTGTCCCTGGGAAGAACGACGGGCGCGTCGCCCTGGTGCGGCTGGGGAAGCGAGGGGAGCCCCCGGGCGAGGAGGTTGTTTCGCATCGCCTCGAGGATCCGCTTGCGCTCATCGTTGAGGAGGCTGTTCGCGGTCGCGCGGCCGCGTTCTTCCAGGATGTCGATGTCGTCGGGGTGGCGCAGGGCGACGTGCAGCCCACCGACCCGAACCGCGAGCAGCGCGGACTCCGCTTCTTCAGAGAGCAGCAGGAACGTGGCGCGCCGCAGCGGGAAGGCGGCGTCGCCCGTCCTCGGCTCCAGCTTGCCGACGGAGAGCACGATCACGTTCTGAGTCTGCGTGGTGGTGACCCATTCATTGGTCTGTGGATCGCGCACGACCGCGAGCAGATCGACGTGATCGGCGGCGTGCAGGTTTTCGGCGCCCGAGACGCTCAGCGTCAAGCCGCGCGTCTTCTTCTGAACCGTCTCGGCGATCGGAGGGCCCAGGTAGGAGGCGAGGAGCAGATCGCCCTTGCTCAGCCGAACGCGCAGCCGCTTGCCGAGCAGTGGCGCCAGCGCTTCGGGCCGGACCGCGTTGGGGGTCGCCAGTACGCGCGAGACCTTCACCCCGACGAGCTGGGCCTGGGTGATCTCGGTGCCCTCGTCGAGATCCTGTGCACTGGCCATCAGCTCCACGGTGGACTCACCGCATGCCCAGAGCGCTACCGCAAAGACCGTCAGAAGCCGCGAATTCATGGTTCCTCCCTGCGCTGTTCGGGCGCGAAGCCAAGGAGGCCACGACAGGCGATCGCGTTAACTCGAGGCCGCGAAGCACTTCGTCGAGTTCCTCGGCACGAGCACGTCGCGCGCGTTGCCGCGGCGCTCCGGCTTCTCCCTGTCGCCCGTGATCGAGAGCGCCCGGCGAGGACCTGAGGAGCGAGCTATGCTCTCCCCATGGTCGCCCCTGCTCGGCTGCACCGTTACCTCTACGAGGACTACCTGCTCCTCGAGCAGCACAGCCAGGTGCGCCATGAGTTCCTGGACGGGGAGATCTACGCGATGGCAGGCGGCACGCCAGAGCACGCCGCGCTGGCGGCCTCCGTCCTGCGCCACATTGGCAATCAGCTCCCGGCAGGGTGCCGCACGTACACGTCCGATCTCCGCATCCGCATTTCGAAGAGCGACCTCACCACGTACCCGGACGGCGCGGTCATCTGCGGCAAGGTGATACCCGCGGTCGAGGACCCGCTCGCGGCGACCAACCCGAAGTTGCTGCTCGAGGTCACCAGCCCCTCTACCGAGGCCTACGACCGCGGCGCCAAGCTGGAGCACTACCGGGGCCTCGAGGCGTTGCGCGAGATCGTGGTGGTCTCCCACCAAGAGCGAAGGGTCGAGCTTCATCGGCGCGGCGTCGATGGAACATGGAGCGTTGTCGCCGCCACCGGCGGCCAGACGATCGAACTCGAGAGCCTGGGCGCCAAACTCGACGTCAGCGAGATCTACAAAGCCCTCGACTGACGCTCAGGGCTGAACCACGCGCCGCGCGGATCCCTCCTCGCTGCGAGCGGGTACCTTTGCCCAGGTTTCGCCGGGCCGTCGTCGAGGCGCCTCGAGATCTCCTCGAGCCGCAGCCCTGTCGTTCCGTAGGCCGTCGACCCCGAGCAACCGATCGCCGTGCCGATGACCGGTCGTGGGTGACGACGACCTCGGTGCGCGTTAACTGCGCGTCATGCGCTTCCAGTGGCCGCTCCTGTGCTGTTGCCTGCTGCTCGCCTGCAAGAAGGATCCGCCGGCCGAGGTGAAGCCGCCCGCGCTCGCCCCCCAGGAGGTCGCGATCGAAGGCGAGTACCACGCGATCGCCTGTGGCGCGGTCACCGCCATCTGGAGCGGCAGCGCTGAAGCGCTCAAGGACCTGCCCCCGCCTGCGCCCAAGACGTTTGGCGTCGAGTCGCTGCGCTTCAAGTTCGCTGACGGCACCTCGAAGGGCTTCGCGCCCACCGGCCAGGTCTTCTTCAACGACTGGCGCTTCGACATCTTCGCGCCCGATTGTTCCAGCGTGGCGCTGCAGATCGATCACTACGGGCCCTACCACCTGGTGAAGACCGATGACCTGCGCGGCTATCTCGAGAGACGCGTGAAGCCGGTGGTGGTGCAGGCGCTCCACGAGAAGGATTCTCTGGTGCACTCCGATGGGCGATGGCTTGCGAACGGCGTGTACGAGTTCACCGCGAGTTGCTGCGGCGGCGCGCAGGTGTTCAACGCGGCGATGAAGGATTCCGGTTCGCTCACGCGCGTGTTCGACGCACCGGCGGCGCCGAAGGGTCTGCGCCGGGTCGGTACCCGCTACGAGGTGATTCAGTGAAGGCGCTGGCGATGCAGGCCCGCGTGGCAGCGCGCGCGCTCGTGTCGGCGAGCACCGAGCAGAAGAACCAGGCGCTGCGCGAGATGGCCATCGCGTTGCGGGGCACCAGCGCTGAGTTGGTGGCCGCGAATGCGCTCGACGTGGAGGCGGCGAAGAGCGCAGGCAAGAACAGTGCGTTCCTCGATCGCCTGCTGCTCGACGCGGGCCGGGTGGAAGCGATGGCCGCGGCGGTCGAGTCGGTGGCGGCGTTGCCCGATCCCGTCGGTGAAGTCACCGAGCGGTGGACCCGCCCCAACGGACTCAAGGTGCGCAAGGAGCGGCTGCCGCTCGGCGTGGTGCTGATGATCTACGAAGCGCGCCCCAACGTGACGAGCGACGCGGCGGCGCTGTGTCTCAAGAGCGGCAACGCGGCCATTCTGCGCGGCGGCTCGGAGTCGTTCCGCACCAACCAGGCCATCGCCGGTGCGTTGGCCATCGGCCTCGAGAAGGCGGGCCTTCCGGTGCACGCGGTGCAGTTGGTGCCGACGACGGATCGCGAGTCGATGCTCGAGTTGCTCAAGCTCGAGGGACTCATCGACCTCTGCATTCCCCGGGGTGGGGAAGGGCTCATTCGGTTCGTGGTCGAACACGCGCGCGTGCCGGTGGTGAAGCACTACCAGGGCGTCTGTCACGTGTACGTCGAGCAGACCGCGGATCTCGAGGTGGCCGAGCGCATCATCGTCAACGCGAAGGCGTCGCGTCCGGGCGTGTGCAACGCGGCGGAGTGTTTGCTGGTGGATTCGGCGATCGCGACCGAGTTCCTCGCGCAGGCGGGGCGGGCTTTGGCGGCCAAGGGCGTCGAGCTGCGGGCAGACCTCCGTGCCCAGCAGGCGCTTCGCGCGGCAGGGGTTGCCGTGAAGGAGGCTCAGGCCGATGACTTCGGCCGGGAGTTTCTCGAGCTGATTCTTGCGGTGAAAGTAGTCGATGGTTTTGAGGCGGCGCTTGCTCACATCGCTCAGTTTGGGAGTGAGCACACCGAGGCGATCGTCACTCGCGATGAGGCGCTGGCCCGGCGGTTTGCTCGTGAGGTGACCGCGTCGGCGGTGATGGTGAATGCGTCGACTCGCTTCAATGACGGCGGCGAGCTGGGGCTCGGTGCGGAGATCGGAATCAGCACGAGCCGGCTGCATGCGTTCGGCGCGATGGGGCTCAAGGAGCTGACGGCTCAGAAGTACGTCGTCGAGGGCGATGGGCAGGTTCGCGGTTGACCCTCAATCGCGCCGACCGCCGCACCATCAAGAGCATTCACTCACCCGAGTTATTTTTTTGTTCTTCACACGGTAGTAAGGCCACCCCCATGGGCACCTGGGGCAGTGGGCTGTGGGACAACGACGCCAGTCTCGACGCGCTGCCTGAGTTGATCCACGTTCCTCCGTCGAAGGACCTCACCCACCTGCTGGCCTCGTGGGGACTGCGGCTCTGGTTCGACCGCTGCGCGCCGAAGGACTTCGCCCGGGCGATCGAGCGCAAGTCGAAGGAGGTCATCAAGCTCCCCAAACCGCTCTTCGAAGCGCTCGCCGCCATCGCCCAGCGCCCCGACTCGTTCAAGGAAAAGAGGTCCCGCAGCGCGCCGCATCACGCCATCCTGGGCGGTTCCGCCGACGGTTACCGGATCGACCCGGTCTTCGCCCTGCCTGAGGTGCGCGCGCTGGTCGGCGCTGTGGTCAGAGATCGCTGCGCGGCCCAACTCGACGCCGTGCTGACGGGACCCAGCCGGGTGAGCCTGTACGAAGATCACCTCACCGGGCTGGGCGTGTTGCTCGAACTCACGAACGTCGGCCTCTTCCAACCCGCTGACCGCGTGGCGCGCTGGCGAGCCGGCTACGCCGAGATGAACGCCCTCACCCCAGAGGAGCGCGACTTCTGGGACGAGCTGGTTCCTCGCGTCGAGGCGCTCTTCATCTCGATCACCGATACCCAGTGACGTTCGGGTCAACGAGTGGCTTCACCCGGGCACTCGTCGTCGGCCGCTTGCGCCGCGATTCAATCGCGAGGTGACGGCGTCGGCGTTGAGGGTGAACGCTTCGACTCGCTTCAATGAGGGAGATGGGCAGGTTCGCGGTTAACCCACCGTTACGCCCTCACCCCGACCCTCTCCCGGGGGAAAGGGAGACACGATTGGTTGCCCCGCCCTCAGGGCTTTTGGAGTATGCGCGCCCCATGGCTGCGAAGAAGAAGACCCCGGCAAAGAAGAAGCCCGCTCTCAAGAAGAAGCCGGCCGCGAAGACGGCTCGGAAGGCCGTTCCCGCCAAGAAGAACTCGAGCAAGTCGGCCGGCAAGAAGCCCGCTGGCAAGAAGGCCGCCGGTAAGCGCCCTGCGGGCCGTACGTCCAAGCGCCCGTCCGCCAGCCGGAAGATCGCCGCGAAGAAGGTCGCCGCCAAGCGCGCTCCCAAAGAGAACCGGGGCCCCAAGGCCGGCAAGGTCGCCGAAGCCCCTGAGGCGCTCGCGCTGGCCCGCTCCATCGCCCAGGTCGCCGAGGAGAAGAAGGCCGAAGGCGTGATGATCATCGACGTGCGCGCCCGCTCTGCAGCGGTCGGCTACGACTACGTGGTGCTCGCCACCGGCGAATCCGATCGCCAGCTCTCCGCCATTCACGAGGGTGTTGAAGACCTGCTCGAGCCCAAGGGGAAGAAGGCCGCTGTGGTCGAGGCCTCCACCGACTGGGTGTGCGTGACCTACGACGAAGGCGTCGTGGCCCATTTCTTCACGCCTGATCGGCGCGACCAGATGGACCTCGAAGACCTCTGGAAAGACGCGCCCCGCGTCTCGCGCTGAAGTCGAAGGTCGGGCCCACGTGAAGCTCACTTTTCTATCGGTCGGCAAAGACCGGTCGGGGCTCTTTTCGCCTGGCGTCGACGAGTACGTGAAGCGCCTGAGCCACACCGCGAAGGTCGCGGTGTTCGAGCTGCCGGAGTCGCGCGCCTCGGGTTCGAAGGCCAAAGAAGAAGAAGGCAAGGCGCTGCTGGCCAAGCTCTCGCCGCGCGACGTGTTGGTGGCGCTCGACGAGCGGGGCAAGGGGCTCAGCAGCGTCGACTTCGCCAAGTGGCTCGGCCGTCAGCAGGATTCCGGCAAAGACGTCGCGTTCGCCATTGGCGGCGATGAGGGTTTGTCGGACGCCGTGCGTGAAAAGGCGGGCCTGGTGTTGTCGCTGTCAGCCATGACCCTGCCGCACCGGCTCGCCCGGTTGATGCTGGTCGAGCAGGTGTACCGCGGGTTTTCCATCCTCCGCGGCGAGCCGTACCACAAGGCCTGAGAGAGCCATGACGACAGGCCGACGCACAACCCATTGGCTCCAGTCCCGCCGGACGGCGTATCTTCCCGACGCCCCCTCCATGCCGCTGCACATCGCCGTTCTTCAGGATCGCTTCCGCGCCGCAGTGCTGGGCTTCGCCATCGGTGATGCGCTCGGCTTTCCGCTGCGTGGCCTGCCCGCGCCGGCGCTCATGCGGCAGCAGCCCCAGGCCGATGACTTCGCGTCGCGCCCCCGGGGTGGGTTTCCGCGCGGGCAGTTCTCCGACGACACGCAGATGATGATGGCGGTGGCTGACTCGGTGGTGCGTGAGAAGCGCATCGATGGCCGCACCGCCGCGCAGCACCTGTCGTGGCTCTGGCAGGAGGGCACCGTGCTGCAGCCGCCGCCTTCTGCGACGCAGGCTGCTGAGGCGTTGCTGGCGGGGACTCCGTGGATGAGCGCGGGTGCGCCCATCGGCGTGTGCGACCCATCGAGCCTCTCGCGCGGCGTGGTGGTCGGTTTGTCGAGTGAGCCCACCCCGACGCGGCTCGCGCACGACTCGCAGGTGCTCACCGTGATGACGCACAAGGATCCACTCTGCTCGGCCGCGGTGTCGGCGTTTGCGTGCGCGATTCAGCTTGGGCTGTCGGGCGAGGCGATGAGCGCGGAAGATTTCTGCGAGCACGTCAGCAAGGCGGCGGGGCCTCACAGTCCGGCGTTGGCGGACGAGCTTTATTACCTGCCTCGCGCGCTGGCCTGGGATGTCGACAAGGCGATGGTGGCGCTGCGCCGCGTGGGCGTCACGCCGTCACACTACGATTTCGAGCTCGGTGTTCCGGCGCATGTGACGCCGGTGCTGCTCACCGCGCTGTTCTGCTTTCTGAAGTCGCCGACCGACTTTCGCGGCGCGGCTCAGCTGGCGCTTCGCAGTGGTGGTGAGGTCGATGTGATCACCGGCGTGTGTTCGGCGATCGCCGGCGCTCATCTGGGGACGGACGCGATCCCCGGGCGGCTGCGGCGGAACGTCATGTACTCGGACGCGCTGGTTGAGGTCGCTGACCGGTTGTTCGATGTGAAGCTGGCCCGGGTTCCCGTGCTCACGGCGGCGTTCGCTACCGTGAAGAGATAGGCCCTCACCCTGACCCTTTCCCGAAGGGAGAGGGAAAGAAGGAACATGATTCATCCCTACAGCAACGCGACTCAGAGCAAGTGGGACAAGGGCGAGTTCAAGGTGCAGCTGCTCCTGCCTGAGACCAGCCGCCCGATGGGCTTTTGTGACGGTACGCCCGCTGACGTCGCCGAGCTGAAGGCGATCGCCGACGCAGAGAACAGCTCGGTGAAGATCGAAGTGAAGGTTCTCAAGACCGGCCGGGAGATCTGGACGCTCCGCGGCGCGAGCTGAGCCTTCACTTCCGCTGACGAATCGACAGCAGCGCGCGCAGGCCCGGAGAGACGTGGGTGAACTGCACGCCCAGCTTGTGCCAGGTGCTCGCCATCGGGTTTCCCGGAGTCACCCAGGCCACGCGCCCGGTCCACTTGAGCTCCATGTTGCCGTGCAGCACGAAGCCGCTCACCTCGGCGCCCTGTGCATGCAGCGTGGGGCTCTCCAGGCACAGGCCGTTGTCCGAGACATCCGCGCTCAGCGCCGCGCGCCGGCCAATCGAGACAGGGAGACGCAGCGCGAGCCGGTGGTTCTGACGTTGGGGCATGGAGCGGACGCTCGCATGGGGCGCGCCCGCAGCAAGTTCCTGGTCATTTCCTGCACCCGTCGTCTGCTGTGGGGGTCAGAGCGATCCATGGCACTCGAAAAAAGGTTCAAGGTCGGCCGCGGCGGCGCATTCTTCATGTTTCTGTTCGTGGCCGTTGGCGGGCTCGCGGGTGCTGTCATCTTTGCGATGGCCCACGACTGGGCGATGGCCGGCCTGTTGTTCCTGGGCGCATTGTTTGGCGGTGCCATCTGCTTCTGGATGCCTGGCGTGCTGCAAATCGATGACAACGGCCTGACCATGGAGCGACGCAAAGGCACTCAGGCCTTGCGCTGGGGAGACATCAAGAGCGCCGTGTGGGACCGGAAGCTGGATGGCCTCGCGGGAGCAGCGTCGGACAGCTGGGCCATCACAATCACCGGTGACGGCACCACCATCGTGCTCAGCGGGCCGAAGGTCGAGAGGCCGCAAGAGGTTCGCGCGCTGCTGGAAGCACGGTTCCCGCCGACTGCGTAATCTCCCGTCAGATGAAGAGGTTCTTGAAGCGGCCCGCCATCGACCCGAAGAAGCCTTGCGACTCGGGCGCGTAGTGCACCGCCACCAGGCTGGTGCGGAACTCCTCGACCGACATCGACTCGCGCTCTCCGGTGGTGGGGTCGCGGTAGTACACGCGGCCGTTCTTCACGCTCTCGAGCGACACGCAGTGATTGCTCTGGCTGCCGTCGATCATGATGTCGAAGAGCACCGGGCGGTTGGGTCGCTCACGCTCCAGAATCTGGTTCAGCTCGGCCGTCGCTTCCGCGTCGCTGCCGATCTCGCGCGTCTCGTACTCCACGCCGAACAGCTCACCGACCATGTTGCGAATCTGGTCTGCCTTGAGCCCGCGGTACGACTCACCGCTGCCCACGCTCTGCTGGCTGTATTCCAGGTAGAGGTCCGAGCCGTTGGCGAACTCCATCGCGGCGGCCTGGAAGACGGCCTCCGAGCCCGAGCGCCCATCACCCGCCACGCTGCTGGCCCGGCGCGCCCACTCGATGTCCACCACGAGCTCGCCACCACCGCGCATGGTCACCTTGCCGTCGCACACCAGGCCCGCCATCAGCCGCGCGTATTCAGCGGGATCTTCGTGCGCCAGCTCGTACTGCATCGAAGAGACGGTGCAGGTCGGCGCGCGGCCCTGCCAGATGCGGCCGGGGTTCACGAGGTCGTACATCACGTCGCCCACCATGCCTTCGCCGTGTTCGGTCATGCGCACGAGGCTGTCGAGCACCGTGACGCCGCCGTTGCCCTTCTGGGTGAGCATGTCGCCGCCGCTCTGCTCGAACATCTCGGCCATGCCCAGGGTGACCTCGCGGCCGCCGGCGTTCATCACGCCGACGATCTGCGACCGCTGCTCGACGGGCATCGCCTGAAACTCCGGCGTGCTGAACACGTACGCCGCGTTCTGTGCGCGGTCGGAGCGGCCGGTGGCCAGCTCCTCCATCTGCTTGACGGTCTCGGGGCTCAGACCTGCCTGGCCGGGAATGAGCGCGGCGCCCTGGTTGGTGACTTCTTCCGCGCCCACCGCGCCGTCCCCTGTGCCGCGCGGGCCATGGGGGCCGCCGCCGATGGAGTCGTCGTTGGTGCCGCGGCCGATGGAGTCGTCGTTGGTGCCGCGGCCGATGGAGTCGTCGTTGGTGCCGCGGCCGATGGAGTCGTCGTTGGTGCCCCGGCCGATGGAGTCGTCGTTGGTGCCCCGGCCCACCGAGTCGTCGTTGGTGCCCCGGCCTTCGGAGGGCGCGTCGGGATCGCGCGTGTGATGCGAGCGGCTGTGCTGCGGCTTCTCCAGCGCGATGGGCGCGGGCTTGAAGGCCTCGAAGCTGCTGGTGCGGCCGGTCTTCACGTTGATGTTCGCTTTGACCTCCGCGCTCACGGTCGGAGCGGCCGCGGGCAGGCTCGGCCTGGGCGCTACCGGGGTCGACGGCTTGGCAACGGGGCGGGGCGCGCTGGCCTGCGGTTCGACTTTTCGGATGGTCATGGTGGCCTCGGCTTCATTGTCGGCAAGCGCGCCGCTTCCGTGTCCTCTCTCGTGAGGTGGGCCGATGTACGTGTTGCCGTTCCCGCGGCTTGCGGCGCGGGTTCGCTGGAATCACCCTGAGAATGCGGGCCGAACTGTCAAAGCCGCGAACACTGGCGGGCTTTTCCGCCCGATTTAGATGCCCGCGCCGACGGTGAACGTGAACGCCACCCGCGAGGCTTCGCCGGCAAAAGTGGTCTCGGCGGCGGCCTCTGCGAAGAGCGGCACGCTGCGCAAATCGCTCAGGTGAACGCCGATGCCCGTGCGCAAGCCGCCCCTGACCGCGGGCACGCGGATGAGTGGCCCGATGAACATCGAGATGGAAGCGGGCGGTACGCCGAGCAGGCCCCAGAACCGATCTTCCGTCCACCGGGCGATCTCCAGACCGACGCGCAGGCTCACCTCGTGGTCGCCCTTGTTGCGGTACTCCAGCGCGGCGTGCCCGATGAAGTGGATGTCGAACCAGCGGCGCACCCCCAGGCGGCCGCCGACGCCCACCGCAGAACCATCGGTGGAGAGGCCCGCGAGCACCCCCGCGGTGATGCCCCAGCGCGGCTCGAACTGGTTGGCTTTGTCGACCAGCGCGTCGTGGATGCGGTCGTCGAGCTCACCGCGCAAGGCCTCGAGCGAGCCGGGGTCGAGCGGTTGCCACAACGAACGCACCTCGGCTTCGGGCAAGGCGTCGGCCGTGGCCACTCGCGTGAAGCCCTGATCATCGATCAGCTTGAAGCAGTGGGCGTTGAGGCAGCCGCTGCACTCGACCGCTCCCGACCGGTAACGATCGCAGCTGGTCCGCACGCCGGGCCGCATCTGCATGCGGCGCGCAGCCTCTTCCACGTTGAGCGGGAAGCGTTGACTGACGAAGGCTTCTTGCACCGCTTCGCGCCGCGCGGCGTTGACGCCCATCACCCGGCATCCGGTGAGGAGCAGCACCAGCAGGCTGAAGCTCGCGAACCGCATGGGCGGCTCCATTACTACATCACCGTGTTCCCCCCAGAGCAGTCGAGGGGTCGCTTCGAGCCTTCATGCCGGCACCTGGCCCTCACCCCGAAACAGGTGCCTCGACTCCGCTCGGCACGAACGGAAGCGGCCGAGATCTGTTCAGCCCAGAGGGAGGCGCAGCTGTCAGACCGCAGGCGGTCCTGCTCAGCGCTTCTGCTTCTCCCACTCCGCGCGGCCCTGGAGATCGAGCGCAGCGAAGTCTTCAGCCGAGAGGGTGAGGCCCGCCGCGGCCACGTTCTCTTCGAGGTGCTGCACCTGACCGGTGCCGGGAATCGGCACCATCACCGGGCTGCGCTGGAGCACCCACGCCAGGGCCAACGCCGAAGGCGTCACGCCCAGCCGCTGCGCCATGGTGTCGAGCACCCCACCCGAGCGCGCCAGGCTGCCGGCTGCCAGAGGGAACCAGGGGATGAAGGCGATCGACTCGTTCTCGCAGTACGACAACACCTCTTCGCTCTGGCGGTTCACCAGGTTGTAGAGGTTCTGCACCGAGGCCACCGTGAAGTGACGGCGCGCGGTTTCGATCTCTTCGACCTTCACCTCCGACAAACCGACGTGCTGGATGAGGCCTTCACGCTGCATCTCGGCGATGCAGGCGAACTGTTCGTCGCGCGGCACTTTCGGATCGATGCGGTGCAGCTGCCACAGCGGCAGGCGATCGAGCTTGAGCCGGCGCAGGCTCATCATCACGCACTGGCGCAGGTACTCGGGGCGGCCCACGGGCAACCACACGCCAGGACCTGCGCGGGTGAGGCCTCCTTTGGTCGCGATGATCATGCCCGGCGGGTAGGGGTGCAGCACTTCGCCCAGCAGGTCTTCGCTGATGTACGGCCCGTACGAGTCGGCCGTGTCGATGAAGTTGATGCCCAGCTCGGGCAGCCGCGCCAGCACCCGGCGGCACTCGGCGACGTTGCGGGGCGGGCCCCAGATGCCGTCGCCCGTGATGCGCATGGCGCCGTACCCCAGCCGATGCACCGGGAGCTCGTCAGCGATGCGAAAGGTACCGGCCCTGGCAGCGGACAGAGGAGCCATCAGCCAACCTTAAGGTGAGCGGGCGGCCCATTCCATTCCATTGCTCGCCAGACCCGGAAGAAGGGTCCCCGCAACTCGGGAGCGTTGGTGTTTGCCTCGCAGCGCGCGCGGCGAGTAACCACTGCCCATGCGGCGTCACGCACTGCTTCTCCTCGCGGCGGTCTTCACCGGCTGCCCGCCCCCGGTCACGGTGGGCACCATCGGTTTTTTCCGCGGCACCCCGCTGGCCATTCTTCCCGGCGAGTCGGTGCAGCTCACCTGGCAGGCCGAGAACGCAGGCGGTTGCCTGCTCACGCCCGGTGACGAGGTGTTGCCGCCCTCCGGAGCGAAGCTGGTCACGCCCACCGAGACCACCCGCTACGAGCTGATGTGCAATCGCGCGAAGGGTCACCTCACGGTCAACGTGCGGCCCAACGTGGCCATCACCCGCTTCGGTGCGATGCCGGCGCAGACCATCGCCGACGGCCGGGTCGATCTCTCGTGGGAGACGGTGGAGGCGCGGGGTTGCACGCTCACCGGTGAGGGTGAAGTGCCGGCCAACGGCACGCAGGTGGTGCTGCCCACGCAGACCACCACGTACACGCTGAGCTGCTCAGGCACCGGGCCCGACGTGACGGCGACCACCGTGGTGAGCGTGGTGCCGGCGACCAGCCTCGACGTGCCGACCGGCGTGGTGGCCACCGCGCAAGACGGGATGCTCGAGGTGAGCTGGGCTCAGACCGCGGGCAGCGCGGTCATCTACTTCGCGGAAGCGCCGGGGCTCGAGGTGGCCAACATCGACGACAAACCAGGCCGGGCGATTTTTCGCCGGGTGCTCAGCCCCTTCACCATCTCGGGGCTGGTGAACGATCGCACCTATTACCTGCGCGTCGCCGCCGTCTCCGGCTCGGTGGCGAGCGGCCTTTCCACCGAGGTCTCCGGCGTTCCCGTCGCGTTGCCCAATGGAAGCGATCCCTACTTCAGCGAGCAGTGGCACCTGGTCAATCCGAACGGAGAAGACGTGCGCGTCGCGCCGGTCTGGGCTGCGGGTGTTCGAGGCGAAGGCGTGAAGGTGGCGGTGGTGGATGAGGGCATCGACGAAGGGCACGAAGACTTGCGGCAGAACGTGCTCATCGGCGCGAGCCACGATTACCTGGGCAATGCGCCGGTGCGCCTGGCGGAACATGGCACCTGCGTGGCGGGGTTGATCGCCGCGCGTGATCTCAACGGCGTGGGGGTCCGTGGGGTTGCTCCGCGTGCCGGGCTCATGAGCTTCAACGTGCTGCAAGACCTCACCTCGATCAACGAATACGACGCGATGGTTCGCCACAAAGACGTGGTGAGCATCAGCAACAACTCGTGGGGCGACGCGTGGGACAACACCGGCCTGCTCACCTTCGCTGATCCACTGTGGATGCGCGGCGTGAAGGAAGGCGCCACCACCGGGCGCGGCGGCAAGGGCGTGGTGTACTTCTGGGCAGCGGGCAACGGCGGCGATGGGTCGCAGGGTGGGCTCGACAACTCCAACTACGACGCGCAGGCCTCGAGCCGCTACGTGCTGGCCATCGGTGGGGTGGGGCGTGATGGCAAACAGGCCGACTACGCGGAGTCCGGGGCGAACGTGCTGGTGGTCGCGCCCACCGAAGGCAACGACCTGGTGGGCCTGGTCACCACCGACATCACCGGGAGCGATGGCTACAACCACGGCAACGACTCCGCCGAGCACGTCAACGCGAGCTACTCGAAGACGATGAGCGGCACCTCGGGTTCCACCCCGATCGCCGCGGGCGTGGGCGCGTTGGTGCTGCAGGTGCGGCCGGACTTGTCGTATCGCGACGTGCGCCGGGTGCTCGCGTTGTCAGCGCGGAAGAACGACGCCAGCTCGCCGGGCTGGACCAACAACGGCGCCGGCCTGCACGTGCATCACGCGTACGGCTTCGGTGTGGTCGACGCGAACGCCGCCGTACTGCTGGCCCGCACCATCACGCCGGTCGGTCCCGAAGTTTCGTTCGATGCTCCGCTTCAGCAGCCCGGCCTCGCGATTCCCGACAACGACACGACAGGCGCGTCGTCTTCGGTCGCCGTGAGCGGGAGCGGCATCGGCCACATCGAGGTGATCGAGCTCGAGCTGACCATCACCCACGCGCGTTCTGCCGACCTGGAGATCCAGCTGCAGCGCTCGGGCGGCGCGTCCGATTTGTTGCACCCGGTGCATGGCTGCGTGGATCCCGAGACGTTCGACCCCGCGCCGTGCAGCGACATCGACGCGTTCGTGTTCACCAGCGTGCGGCACCTCGACGAGCCGGCCGACGGTCAGTGGAGAGTGCTGGTGAAGGATCGCAAGGCGGGCACCGTCGGTACGCTCACCCGCTGGCAGCTGCGCATCTACGGGAGGCCTTGATGAACACTCTTCTTTTGCTGGCGGTGATGTCTCAGACGCCTTCGTACACGTGGAGCGACGGCACTCGCAGCCACACGTTGTGGATGAGCCCGGTGCTGGTCGCCGAGCCTTCGCCCACGGGGGCGCGTGCGGAGACGATGAAGGCGCTTGGCGCGACGTTGCTGGTCGATCGCGTCACCATGCGGGTGTGGAAGGTCACCGACGCGGAGGCCGTGCGCACCAAGGTCGCCGAGCTTCGCCCGGTGTTCCACGACTCGCGCGCCGGGGTGGGCCGGTATCGGGTGCCGCTGGCGTTGGTGTGTTCAGGTGAACGTCGAGCCCTTCCCTGGCTCGAGGTGCTCGAGGGCAGTGGTGGGGCATGCCTCCCCGACTTCTGGTACCCGCCGGTGCTCAAGTAGTCAGTTCGCTGTCAGCGCAGTATTCTCGTGACGCTGTTCAACGCCTTGGAGGTTTGCCCATGTTGACCCTCGCGCTGGTGTCGCACCTGGTCCTCGCAGCTGCGCCTGCTGAGCTGACCATCGACGTGAAGCCCGACGGCGTGGAGGTGAAGGTCGACGGCAAACGCGCTGGCAGCAGCGGCAAGGCGATCACCTTGAAGCTGAAGGCCGGCAAACATGTGGTGCGGCTCTCTCACAAGGGCGACTCGCATGAAGAAGAGGTCGCGCTGAAGGCGGGCGAGAAGAAGACCTACCAGTGGGCCTTCGAGAGCACCAAGTCGGGTGCGGCGCCGACGGACGAGACGGAAGCCGCTCCGGCCGAGTGATTTGTGCCGCGCGTCGTTGCGATCGCCGACACGCATGGTGAACACGCCCGGCTGACGCTGCCGGAAGGCGACGTGCTCATTCACGCAGGTGATCTCACGCAGCGGGGAACCCTGCCGCAGCTCGAGCAGGTGGCTGATTGGCTGCGCGCGCAGCCGCATGCCCACAAGGTGATCATCGCTGGCAACCACGACTTCGCCTTTCAACGCGAACCGGCGGCGGCGCGCGCGCTCTTTCACGGGCTGACCTACCTCGAAGACGCGGAGGTCACGGTGGCGGGGCTGCGCATCTGGGGCACTCCGTGGCAGCCGTGGTTTCACAACTGGGCGTTCAATCTCCACCGGGGCGCGGAGATCGACACGAAGTGGAAGCTGATTCCGGAGGGCCTCGACGTGTTGATCACCCACGGGCCGCCGGCAGGTTTCGGCGACCTGGTGCACGACGGTGAACGGGTCGGCTGTGAAGATCTGCTGCGGCACCTGGGGCGGGTGAAGCCGAAGCTGCACCTGTTCGGTCATATTCACGAAGACCGGGGTGAGTGGCCGTTCGGTCCGACCCGAATCATCAACTGCACCACCTCCGAAGCCGCGTTTCCGGCCGCGGTGATTGACCTCTGAGTTCCCTCTCCCTTCGGGCCCTTCGGGAGAGGGTCAGGGTGAGGGTGCGCCGGGATAAACCGGCAAGGAGGAGCAGATGAAAGAGCTGCACGCCGAAGGACTAGCAATCCACGGCGACCCCGAGTCATGGGCCTACCGTCGTGAGACGGAGAGCCAAGCGTTGACAGGGGCACACGC